>JBMOEW010000039.1:0-26180 GCA_049314555.1 Caulobacterales bacterium | reverse complement strand
GGCAGGCTTGCCGTCTGATCTTGACGTTTACGTCAAGGGCAGTTACGAACACCCATCCACTTTGCGCAGGGGAGCCTTTATGGCGAAGCCGGAACGCACCTATTCCATCTCGGAGTTGGCTCGCGAGTTTAAGGTCACTGCCCGCGCATTGCGCTTCTACGAAGACCGGGGCCTCATTACCCCCCTGCGTGATGGCCTCAACCGGGTCTATCGCGGCCGCGATCGCGCCCGACTGCAGCTTATCATCCGCGGCAAGAAGGTTGGGCTCTCGCTTCTGGAAATCAAAGACATTCTGGATCTCTACGATATCGGCGACGGTCAACGCGCCCAAATGCAGGTCGCCCTAAAGAAGTTTAAGGGTCAGATCGTCGCGCTGGAGCAACAAAAGCGCGATATTGCCGATGCCATCGAGTCCCTTCGCGAAGGCATCAGCGATCTGGAGGGCCGCTTGGACCGGCTGGCCACGCCAGACGGCATGGCAACCGCTCGCGCCTTTGAAGAAGAGGCCCGCCGCCGCATGGAAGAGGCCTCCTAAGGCCGAAGACCACCGACAAGAGACGTACAGGCAAAACTGGGGAGGCCATCATGGCTGTTTATGCTGCGCCATTGCGTGACTATCGCTTTCTCTACAAGGACGTCCTTGGCATCGAAAAGTTCGCCAATATGCCGGGGTTCGAAAATGCGTCCCTCGATCTGGTGGAGCAAATCCTGGAAGAAGGCGCAAAGTTCACCACCGAAACGCTCCTGCCGCTCAATCATGTGGGCGATACCCAAGGCTGCGTTTGGAGCCCGGACGGCGTAAAAACCCCAGACGGTTTCAAGCAGGCCTACAAGACGATGGTGGAAGCCGGCTGGCCCGCCCTCAGCTCGGATCCGGAGTACGGCGGTCAAGGCATGCCGAACGTCGTGAAAGTGGCGTTCAACGAAATGGTTTCGGCCACCAACATGGCGTTTGGCATGTATCCAGGCCTCACCCATGGTGCCCACCTGGCGATCCACCATGGCGGAACGCCCGAACAAAAACGCACCTACCTTCCCAAAATGGTGAGCTTCGAGTGGGGCGGCACCATGAACCTGACGGAGCCGCACTGCGGCACCGATCTTGGCCTTCTGCGTTCAAAGGCCGTGCCTCAGCCGGACGGGTCTTACAAGATCACTGGCCAAAAAATCTGGATATCCGGCGGCGAGCAGGACCTCACCGAGAACATCATCCACCTCGTGCTTGCGCGCATCGAGGGCGCACCCGCCGGCGTGAAGGGCATCAGCCTGTTCATCGTGCCGAAGTTTCTCGTCAACCGAGATGGCACCCTCGGCGCGCGCAACAGCGCCAAGTGCGTCGGCCTGGAAGAGAAAATGGGCATCCACGGCAACGCCACCTGCGTCATGCAATATGATGACGCCACCGGCTATCTGATTGGCGAAGCCAACAAGGGCCTCAACATCATGTTCGTGATGATGAACGAAGCCCGTTTGGGGGTGGGCCTGCAAGGCCTCGCCATGAGCGAAATCGCCTACCAAAACGCGGTCCATTTTGCCAAAGATCGCCGCCAGGGACGCAGCCTCACCGGGGCCAAGGAGCCAGACCAGCCCGCCGACAGCATCATGGTTCACCCCGACGTGCGCCGGATGTTGCTGGACGCAAAATGCTTCAACGAAGGTGCCCGCGCGTTTCTCTTCTGGACTGCCCTGTACGGCGATCTGTTGGACAATTCACCGGACGAAAAAGTTCGGGAAAAAGCCGGCGACTATATGGCGCTGATGACGCCCGTGCTGAAGGCCTTCCTGACAGGAGAGGGGTTCCGCCACATCTCGGACGGTATGCAAGTGCACGGAGGATCAGGCTTCACCGAGCACTTCCCCGCAAGCCAGTTCCTCCGCGACTGCCGGATCGCCATGATCTATGAAGGCACAAACGGCGTCCAGGCCCTTGACCTGGTGGGTCGCAAGCTCGGCGCCAATGGCGGCCGCGCCATCTTCACCTTCTTCAACGAAATGGATGCCTTTATCGGCGAGGCAGAAGGCGATCCAGACCTCGCCCCATTTGTGGAAGGCCTCAAGTCCGCCAAGGCCCAGCTGCACGAAGCCACGATGTGGATGATGCAAAACGGCATGACCAATTTCGACAACGCCGGCGCCTCAAGCCACGACTATCTTCAGCTGTTTGGGCTCACCGCCTTCACCTACATGTGGTGCTTGATGGCCAAGGCGGCCCTAGCCAACAAAGGGGCCGGCGATCCCTTCTACGACCAAAAGCTTCTCACCGGCCGCTATTTCATCGAGCGCCGTTTGCCAGAAGCCGCCGCCCACCTGGCAAAGCTAAAGACCGGTGCAAATCTCATGATGTCCATTCCCGTCGACGCGTTCTGAGGAGAAGCCAAAGATGCAAGCCCTGAACGTCGCCACCCCCAAATGGCGTGAAAGCGAAGAGCTCAACATCTTCGACAAAGCGGTGCGGGACTTTTTTGCCCGCGAAGCGCCGCCTGAGAAAGTGGCCAAATGGCGCGAGAACGGCATCGTCGATCGTGAGATGTGGCTGAAGGCAGGGGAGGCTGGCCTTCTCTGCGTCGCCGCGCCCGAAGAATACGGTGGCTCCGGCGGCGATTTCCGCCACGATGCAGTGATCATGTACGCCATGGGCGAGATGGGCATCGACGGGTTCGGCCTGCCGCTCCACAACGCGATTGTTGCCCCTTATCTTTGGCACTACGGATCGCCCGAACAAAAAGCCAGATGGCTGCCGCGCATGGCCACCGGCGAACTAGTCGGCGCCATCGCCATGACAGAACCGGGCGCAGGCTCTGATCTGCAAGGCGTCAAAACCACCGCCAAAAAGGACGGCAACCACTACGTCCTCAACGGCTCCAAAACCTTCATCACCAACGGCCAGACCGCCAACCTGATCATCGTGGTCGCCAAAACCGACCCCACCCAAGGCGCAAAGGGCACCTCCCTCATCATCGTCGAAACCGACGAAGTCGAGGGCTTTCGTCGCGGCCGAAACCTCGACAAGGTTGGCCAAGATGCCCAAGACACCAGCGAGCTGTTTTTCGAAGATGTCCGTGTACCGACATCCAATTTGCTGGGCAGCGACGAAGGCCAAGGCTTCATCCAATTGATGCAGCAACTAGCCTCAGAGCGCCTGCAGATCGGCATCCAAGGCGTTGCCATGATGGAACGCGCTTTGGCGCTCACCATCGACTACGTCAAAACCCGCAAAGCGTTCGGCAAATCGATCGCCGATTTCCAGAACACGCAGTTCAAGTTGGCCGAGTGCAAGACCGAAGCCACGGTGGCAAAGGTGTTTTGCGACTACTGCACCGATCTCCTGCTTGAAGGCAAGCTCGACGCCGCCACCGCATCGATGGCCAAATACTGGGTGTCCGATATACAGTGCAAACTGGTCGACGAGTGCCTTCAGTTGCACGGCGGCTGGGGCTATATGAACGAAATGGAAATCGGTCGCATGTTCCGCGACGCCCGCGTCCAGCGCATTTACGGCGGGGCGAATGAAGTCATGAAACTCTTGATCGCAAGGACGCTCTGATGGCCGCTCACACTGCAACCGTCACCTGGGAGCGGGGCGATCAGTCCTTCCTGGACGGCCAATATTCGCGCCGACACCGGATCACTTTTGATGGCGGCGTGGGCATCGACGGGTCCGCAGCGCCAAGCGTCGTGCGGGCTCCGCTGTCGGCGTCAGATGCAGCAGATCCCGAAGAGATGCTGGTTGCCTCGTTGAGCATGTGCCACATGCTGTTTGTTTTGGATTTCGCCCGTCGCGGCGGCTTCCTGATAGATTCCTACGTCGACCACGCCGAAGGTGTTCTGGGTAAGGACGAACGCGGGCGCATGGCGCTCACCAAGGTAACCCTGAAGCCCCAGATTGCCTGGTCGGGTGAAAAGCGGCCCAGCCCAGAAGAGATCGAGGCCATCCACCACAAGAGTCACGAGGCGTGCTTCATTGCCAATTCGTTCCGTGGTGAGATCGTCATCGAAGGTCATTGACACCAGTTTATGTCACCGCCGCATGCAGGGCCCAGCGTGCGGACAGCGGATGGTAACTACGGACGCCTCCGGTCCCTGTGGGCGAAATCGTTGGAGAGACTTCCATGGCTGACGCCTATATTTTTGATGCAGTTCGCACCCCGCGCGGCAAAGGAAAAAACACCGGAAGCCTGCATGAGGTTACAGCCCTTGCCCTGGCCACGCAGGTTTTGGAAAACCTCCGCGACCGGAACAGTCTCGATACCGCCCACGTCGATGATGTGGTGTTGGGGGTCGTTTCGCCGGTCGGAGAGCAG
The DNA here is from genome assembly GCA_049314555.1 of Caulobacterales bacterium. Classification (GTDB taxonomy): domain Bacteria; phylum Pseudomonadota; class Alphaproteobacteria; order Caulobacterales; family Aquidulcibacteraceae; genus REEB509. The sequence continues at coordinate 21,879 of JBMOEW010000039.1, read as the reverse complement.
GGCAGTGTGATTGCCAGAACCGCAGTGTTGGCGGCGGGTTATTCCGAAACCACCGGTGGTGTGCAGATCAATCGCTTTTGCGCGTCCGGGCTGGAAGCGGTGAACATGGCGGCTGCAAAGGTTATGAGCGGCGAAGCGGAACTTGCCATCGGCGGCGGCGTTGAAAGCATGAGCCGAGTACCGATGGGATCTGATGGCGGCGCCTGGCCAACAGATCCGCACTCGGCGCTGCGCAGCTACTTTGTGCCCCAGGGCATTTCCGCAGACATGATCGCCTCCAAGTATGGCTTTTCCCGCGATGATGTGGATGCTTACGCTGTCGAAAGTCACAAGCGCGCCGCACGCGCCTGGGCTGAAGGGCGTTTCAATCGGTCGGTTGTGGGCGTGCGCGACCAATTGGGCGTTACAATTCTTGCCCAAGACGAAACAATTCGTCCGTCCACAGATATGCAAAGCCTTGCCGGGCTCGAACCGTCCTTCAAGATGCAGGGCGAAATGATGCCGGGATTTGACCAGGTTATCATGCAACGCTACCCGGAAGTGGAAGCCGTCAACCACGTGCACCACGCCGGCAACTCCTCAGGCATCGTCGATGGCTCCGCGGGCATCTTGATCGGCACAAAGGAGATGGGCGAACGCTTGGGTCTGAAAGCCCGTGCACGGATCAAAGCGATGGCGTCGATCGGCTCAGAGCCCTCTATCATGCTGACCGGACCGGAATTTGTTTCCCTAAAGGCGCTCAAGAAGGCCGGCATGGCGGTGGGTGACATCGACCTCTATGAGCTGAACGAAGCGTTTGCCGCTGTGGTCTTGCGGATGATGCAGGCCCTGGACATCGACCACGGCAAGATGAACGTCAATGGCGGCGCCATCGCGATGGGCCATCCGCTGGGTGCCACGGGCGCGATGATTTTGGGCACCGTGCTTGATGAGCTTGAGCGCACCGGCAAGTCCACGGCGCTGGCCACCTTGTGTGTCGGCGGCGGCATGGGCACAGCCACGATCATAGAACGCGTCTGATCTTCAGTCCACGGAGCGGCGCGGTGAACATCGGTTTCGTACTTTTTCCAAATGTAACGCAGCTCGATTTCACCGGGCCGCTCCAGGTCTTGCACCGCATGCCTGGAGCAACAACCCATATCCTCGCCAAAACCCTAGACCCCGTTCCTTCAGACTGTGGCCTTTCGTTGGTTCCCACTGGAACGTTTGCCCAAGCCCCGCCGCTGGACATGATCTGTGTGCCTGGCGGATTCGGTGTTTCCCAAGCAATGGCAGACGCAGAAACCCTGACCTTCGTGGCCGCAACAGGGGGGACCGCAACCTACGTCACAAGCGTCTGCACGGGTGCGTTTATTCTTGGCGCGGCAGGGCTGCTGCGCGGCAAGCGCGCCACCACCCACTGGGCCTACCACCATCTGTTGTCCGAAGTCGGCGCACTCCCCACGCAGTCCCGTGTGGTGTTTGACGGTAACACCATAACCGGCGGCGGCGTCACAGCCGGGATCGATTTCGCGTTGGCCGTTCTTGCGAAGGTTGCAGGCAGCCGCGCGGCCCATGCCGTTCAAGTAGCCTTGGAATATGATCCAGCGCCGCCTTCAACCTTTGAGCAAGCCGGGGCCGAGCAAGGCGCGGGGATGACAAAATTCTATGCCAGCCGGGTCGAGGAATTCGCCGGCGAGCTTCGTGCCGTCCTATCCAGTCAAGCAATTGCCAAACATCCGTAGGGAGACCGTAATGGAAAACTTCAAGTATGAGCTGGACGCCGATGGCATCGCGGTGTTCTCGTTCGACGTGCCAGGGCGCACGATGAACACAATCACGGCCACGGTGATGAAAGAAATCGCCCAGATCGCCGATATGGTAAAGGCGGACGAAAAGATCAAAGGCGTTGTCTTCACATCCGGCAAGGCAACCGGGTTTTGCGCCGGCGCTGATCTGGGCGAGATGAACCAAAACGCCGGCCAAGCCAACAGCACCGATCCGCAAGCGGCCCTGAAGTCGGCATTCGACAATGCGTTCACCTTGAACAAAACCCTCCGCGCCCTTGAAACCTGCGGCAAACCCGTCGCCTGCGCGTTGGAGGGGCTAGCCCTCGGCGGTGGTCTGGAAATCGCGCTCGCCTGCCACTATCGCGTGGCCGCCGATAATCCCAAAAGCCAATTCGGCCTTCCGGAGTCCAAGGTTGGCCTGTTGCCAGGGGCCGGCGGAACGCAACGCCTGCCACGTTTGATCGGTGTACAGAGCGCCGCGATGATGATCCTGCAGGGCGAGCCCAAAAAGCCAGCCGAGGCCAAAAGCCTGGGCATCGTCAACGAACTGGTGGCGCCAGGACAAACGGTGGAAGCGGCCAAAGCGTGGGTCAAGGCAAACCCAAAGGCGCAAGCCCCCTGGGACGTGAAGGGCTTCCGCGTCAAGGACGGTCCCTATAGCGCCGGCGGCTCAATGACCTTCATCGGCGGCAACGCCCTGACCTCCAAGTCAACCTTCGGCAATTATCCGGCTCAAAAGAACATTCTCTCGGCGATCTACGAAGGCATCCAGGTGCCGATCGATGCAGCCCTGCGCATCGAGACGCGGTACTTCGTCAAGACGATGCAAACGCCGCAAGCCAAGGCGATGATCCGTACCCTGTTCTTGAACATGCAGGCCCTGGGCAAGGGCGCAAATCGCCCGGCCGATGTTCCGATCACGGAAATCAAGAAGGTGGCGGTTATCGGCGCTGGCCTGATGGGTGCGGGCGTTGCCTACGTACAAGCCAAGGCGGGGGTCGAAACCATCCTGATAGATGTCAGCGTCGAAGGCGCTGAGAAGGGCAAGGACTATTCCCGCAAGCTCGTGGACAAAGACGTCTCCCGCGGCAAGCTGACCAAAGAAAAAGGCGATGCCCTTCTGGCCCTTATAACACCGACGACGGACTACGCCTTGATCGCCGGTGCCGATCTTGTCGTCGAAGCGGTGTTTGAGAATCCAGACCTGAAGGCCGAAGTAACAAAAAAGGCCGAAGCGGTGCTTGGCGAAAATGCCGTGTTCGGATCAAACACATCAACCTTGCCGATCACCGGTCTGGCAAAAGCGTCCGTACGACCGCATAACTTCATCGGCATTCACTTCTTCTCTCCGGTCGAGCGTATGGGCCTGGTGGAGATCATCATGGGTAAGCAGACCACAAAAGAAACGCTCGCCAAGGCGATTGACTACGTCTTGAAGATCAAAAAGACCCCGATCGTCGTGAACGATGCCCGCGGTTTCTACACCTCGCGCTGCTTTGGAACCTACACCACCGAAGGCATGGAAATGCTGATGGAGGGTGTGGCACCGGCAATCATCGAAAACGTCGGTCGCCAGTGCGGCATGCCGATGGGCCCCCTTGAAGTGACTGATTCCGTGGGCCTGGACACAGCCTTCAAAGTGGGTCGGCAAATGGCCGAAGCCGCTGGCGAAAACTATCTGCAAGACCCACGTGGCGCTCTGATGGGGTGGATGGTCGAAGAAAAGGGCAGGCTCGGACGAAAAGCCGCGAAGGGCTTCTATGAGTACGATGAAGCCGGCAAGCCAAAGCGCCTATGGCCAGAAATCAGCACACGGATAACACCTAAAGTCACCGAATGCCCTCCGGCGATGAAGCAGGAACTGACAAAGCGCTATCTCTTCCGTCAATGCATCGAGGTTGCGCGGTGCTTTGAAGAGGGCGTCATCACAGATCCCCGCGATGCCGATGTCGGATCAATTCTGGCGTGGGGATTTGCGCCATACTCGGGCGGTTGCGTCAGCTACATGGACATCTTCTGGGGCGTTCCAGCCTTTGTGAAGGAAGCGGACCGTTTGGCTGATCAGTACGGGGAACGCTTCCGCCCAGGCAAGCTGCTGCGGGAAATGGCGGCGAACGGCGAGAGCTTCTACGCCCGCTTCGGCAGCGGTGCGAAACAAGCGGCTTAAGGTCTGGCGTCAAAAAAACGGCAAAGCGTGTGGGAGCGAAATGCCTCAGCTCCCACACCGCGGCTACGCGCGTCGCAGTCAAAAGCCTGTCTCGACAAAAGTTGAAGAACCGCCAATTCAAGCACGCAGGGCCTTGGCGGTTACGGATCAAAACGCGCGAAATTGAACCGGATCGACCTTGCTCTTGTCGAACGTGAACCACATCGCGATCATGAAGCGGGACAGATCGCGAACCGGGGTTACCCCGTGCACGTGCGACGCTCCAGAACCGAAGGCAACCATGCCGCCGGCTTCCGGCTTGAGGCGCACACCAAGGCCAGGGAAATAGGTCTCACCACCGCCGTAGTCGTCGTTGAGATAAACGATCGCGCTGAACGCCCGATGCGGCGTCCCGTTCGGCCGACCGTCCGGTTCGATATTATCCGCATGCGGTGTAAGCCCCTGGCCCGGATCCCACCGCACAAGCTGCGTAGTATCGCCAAACGTCACATAGGGCGGACGCACTTTCTGGATGATCGTCAATTGTGTGATCAGCCGCACTTGCTGCAAAAGCGCGCGTGCTTCTCGCTCAGAGTCCGGCATCATGTCGAGCGTTGCGCATCGCCCGTCCCAAAAGGGATTAGCGTCCCTGCGCGGTGCGATCCGCTCACTGGCGGCAATTAGCAGCTGACACTGTCGCGCATCCAGCAGGTGCCTCTGGGTGACAAGTGCCGGCGGGGCGGTGTGCAAATCAACCAACGCCAGCGAGGCGGGATTGCCTACCCACCATTCCGACGCCCCAAGGCGTGGAACAAAACGAAGCGGCGCGGCAGATTCAGAAAGGCTCATGCCATTCACGATTGCCGCGCCACCTTACGATTTGGTGAAGACTTAGCCCTGTGTCACAGCCCGCACGCGGATCTCAACGCGCCGATTGAGCTGTTGACCCTCTGGGGTTGAGTTGTCTGCCACAGGCTCACTTTCGCCCCGCCCGTAGGCGAGCACCCGCTGCCGCTGCACGCCGTTGTTCAGCAGCAGCGACGAAACAGCCATCGCCCGCCGCTCGGAAAGGTCGAGGTTGTAGTCATCAGAGCCGCGCGAATCTGCGTGACCGATCACGTCAATCATGCTCGACGGATTGGCTTCCAAAACCGAAGAGACATCCACCAAAATTGGCCGGAACTGGCCGCGGATATCGGCTGAAGCGGTGTCAAACGTGATGTCAGATGGCATCACCAGGCGGATTTGGTCTTCTGCGACGCGCTCCACCTGCACCCCAGAGCCAGCAAGTTGCTCGCGCAGCTGACGCTCCTGGCGGTCCATGTAAGCGCCCACCGCGCCCCCAGCGATCGCGCCCACCACAGCGCCCACCGCGGCATTGCGGCCATCATCACCGCCCGCCATGGTGCCGGCCGCGGCCCCGCCGATCGCTCCGACAATCACCCCGGTCATGGTGCGATTGGGCACGCGCTCGCCCGATTGTGGGTCCACAGTGGTACATCCACTCAAGGCCAACGCCCCAGCCGTGAGCGTGGCAAGAAAGATCTTCGAAGTCATGGTATCCCCTATATCAAGTTCTTTGATGCGATCGACCTGAGTGGTCCCACACGCACGCCAAACGGCAGATGAATGCGTTCTTCATCCCTGCTTTGCCGCAGTTGACGGCGCGGTAGACCCCGCATCTAGGGCAAGTTTTAGGCAGGGAGCCGGAATGACATAACCTTCATCCGCCGGCGGTTGTGGCGATGGACCCAGTAGGCCAGTTGCCGCCACCATAGAGCTGCGACGCAGCGCCGCGCGGCACGCTGCGCGGTCGTCTTTTGCTAGCCCCTGTGCTGCATTCCGTAACGGCAGTCACCGCTATGGGATCAGCCAAAAGAGGGCACGCTGTGCTGCAAACCAACTGGACCGTGGCCTGGATCGCCTTTGCCGTTGTCATTGCCCTATTGGCAGCGATTGTGGCCGGTTTGTTTCGGGTTCGCCGTCGCTAGAGCGGTCCTGGAGCCGCACCAACGAGCCCCTGCGTCGGCGGCGCAAGCCCGCACAGTGCCCCCAACAGGTTCTCGCCCAACCACCGCGCCACCGGCACCGCCACTCCGTCGCCAACAAGCTGTAGCGCCGCGGTCTGGCCGCCGGGCAGCGGATAGTGATCCGGCAGGCCCATCAGGCGCGCACATTCGCGGCTCGTGAGCAGCCTGGATCGCACCGTGCCGCCGTCCACGAACACAACCGTCTGCCGGCTCGATCCGCCCCCCGGCGTGCGCACACACCCCGCAAGCCCGTCAAATCGCACTTCGAAGCGCTGAACCTTTTGGCCCGCTTCGGTGCGGATCCGGCGAAACCCCGCACCCACATGCGTGCCACCTTCGGCGCACAGATCGCCAAGCCGCCCCTGTTGGTGCGGTGCCATCATGGCAACCAGCGCCTCAGACTTTGCCGGATCATCCCAACGGGCAGACCAATCCAGCATATCACGCAGGGTCGTATTGCGCTGCGGCGGCTGCCGCACGTGCCACCAATGCCAACGCGCCTGAACAGGGGCGGGGAGGCGTGCAAACGCCTGGACAACCGCCTTCGTGTGAAACGGCATCTGCGGACCGCCCGCGCAAAATCGCCCGCTGGTCACAGCCAAACTCGCCACCACAAACAAACGCGGGCGCGACTGCGGCACAAACAACGCGGCATCGATCTCCAGCGCCCCCACCGCGTAACCAGCCCGCGCAAGGGCCGAACACAGGGTTGAAAAGTCTTGCCCGCTGTTGGCGCTCAATAGGCCGCACACGTTCTCGATCACAATCGTTTCCGGGGGGCGCGCATCGGCGTGCAACGCCTCAATCAGCCGCCAAAATCCCCAAAACGCTCCACTGCGCGGCGCGTTCAGGCCCTGGCGTGCGCCCGCCAAAGAAACGTCCTGGCACGGAGATGAAGCCCAAGCCAACAAAGCTCGCCCAGGCAAGGCATTGGCACGGATCTGCCAGACGTCGTGACAAACAAAATGGTCCCCGCCGAACGCGTCTTTATAGGCCTTCGCCTTTGCCGCACTGATGTCGTTGGCGAACACGCACTCAAAGGCCTCGCCCAAACCCAAGCGCGCCATGCCTCCACCGGCGAAAAACTCATACATGGGCACGCTGGAATCATGCGTCATTTGTGTATACTAAGTCATCACGCTCCAGACGCACCCATCAAGTTGGGCGTCGATGGGCGTCTTTAGGCAGGAACACAGCCGAGCCGGGTAGGGCTTGGCCAGTGGGAGGGGCCAGTGGGAGGGGAATGTGCGCACGGGCAAGCTAAACCAGCCAACGCTGTTCAAGCGGGCAGCCCTTGCCCTGTGCGCACTCGCCGTGCTCACGTCGTGCGGACGAAATGCCGCTGAAAACAACGCTGAAACCGGTGAAAGCGTCGCCAGCCAGTCCGGGCCCACGCCCCCGCAGCTGGCAGATTTGGGCGGCCCGGCCTCGGCCGATGTGCGCGCCCTCTACGCGGGAGAGTTCCAATCCTTTGGCGTCCTTTCTGGCGTCGGCGAAGGCGATGAAGGCGCGTGGGAACTGGTGCTGTCCGATGAATTTGCCCAGTTCGTGCGCCCAGGCCTGCAGGATGTGGTGAGCTATTCGGTCGCCCGCGAGATCTTTGCCAAAGGCGCGCGCGCCAATGCTGGCCCCTTGACGATCACGCTCGCCCAAGCGCCCTGCGCCCTGCCAAACGGCACAGCGCTGGACTATACGGCCTCCGTCGTCTTTGAAGACATTGTCTATGAAGGCTGCGCCCGACGCGGCGTCACCGCGCCTGGCGAGCGGCTCACCTGGGCGGTGGCCCTCCCGGAGTTGTTGCCCGCCATAAACGCCTGCCTCGATCGCCAAGAAGGCAGACGCGCAACGGTTACCCTGGCAAGCCTGCTGCCGCCGGAACAAGACGGCGCACAACTGGTCACCGTCCGCCTGCGGGAAGCTGATCAAACCCGCCGCGAATGCCTGGCCACCCGGGATGGGACTGAAGTTCGCAGTTTTGAGTATGTGCCTGAGTCCGCTGGGGAAGGGCGTGGCGGCGAGGGGGACGCCGAATACACCCGCGCCCCTGGTCCAGCCCCCCGCGAAGGTCAGTGCCGTGCGGTAGAGGCGGTTCCTGGCGTTGGCGGCGCTTCCAGCGGCTGGCTCATGCGCCGCACCTGCTAGGGCACCGGCTGTCAGCCGTTGGCACCGAAAAACCGGTGCACGTCCGAAATGAGGGCCGACTTGGCAGCCGCGACGATCGTTGCCCCGTGGGCCGAGCTGGCCTGCGAGGGGTCTGATCCGATCCGCCCATCAGGAAATCGCGTGCGGTAATCGGCTGCGTCGCGAATCGGGCCGTCCGGCGCGATCGTCGGGCTCATCGCAACCCGCTTCACCGCTTCTGGATAGCGATAATACGTGACGCTGACCTCGCTGGCGGTCGCGTGGCTTCCATCACCCCTGGGGAAAATCCGGCGGCAGACCTCGCCGACACCCTGCAAGTCCCACCAGTTGCGCTGCATCAGCACAAACGGGGCAGGCTGGCCCCGCAACGACCAACCCGCGTACGCCTCAGAGAACGCCGCTGTGATCGTCGCCACATTGCCCCCATGACCGTTCAAGAAATAGATCCGCTCAAAGCCATGCCGCGAGAGACTGGAGATCCAATCGTTGAGGGCCGCAATCATGGTGCTGGGCCGCAACGAAATCGTCCCCGGAAAGCCGAGATGGTGTTGGGCCTGGCCAACATTAAACGTCGGCCCCACCAAAAAACCGTCCTCTGCCGCCGCTTCCTGCGCGATCACCTCGGGGCAGATGGCATCAGTGCCGGTCAGGCCGTTGGGGCCATGCTGCTCGTGGCTGCCAATCGGCACGACGATCCCCCGCGACCGGGCCAAATACGCCTCGACTTCGGGCCAAGCGGCGGTCGACAGCAGCATGAAACAATCCTTTGATCGGGGGAAATCGATGATGGTTGCGCAGATTTGGGGCCGTTACGCGTCATCGCCAAGGTGAGGGCCGCCTCTGGTGACCTGTTCGTAACCATTTGATGATAAAGTTTTCATTCGGAAGAGCAATGGCGATTGAGGGTCTCAGTGTTCTGATCGTCGACGACCACGCGCTGGTCCGACGAATCGTGGCGGAAGTCTTGCGTTCGGCGGGCGTTGCAAGCCTGCGCGAAGCCGAAGACGCGAACGCGGCATGGGACGAAATCAAGATCCGGGTTCCAGACATTGCAATCCTGGATTTGTCCATGCCCCACGACGGCATGCAGCTGCTCCATCGCATTCGCCGGGACCCAACCAGCCCAGATCGCGAGCTGCCTGTTATCGTTTTGACGGGTCATTCAGATCGCCGCCGAGTGACCGGTGCAAGGGACGGCGGCGCAACCGAGATCGTTGCAAAACCGGTGGCCATTGCCACGCTCTTGCAGAAAGTGGGCGCTGTCATCGATCGGCCGCGCCCGTTTGTGCTGGATCCCTCCTTCGTGGGGCCAGACCGTCGCCGGCGTAAAGGTGGCGACTATTCAGGCCCACGTCGTCGCGCCAGCGAACGACAATCGGCCAAAGGCGATTTCTGGGAGGTCGAATAACAATGAAAAATCGATCCCCTGCAACCATGGCACGCGAAGCCCGATTTCGTCGCATGGCGATGACTGATGGTGGCGTTGCCAAGGCTTTCGCCAATCCCGCTGTGCTTGAAGCCGCCGAACGGCGCTGGAACGCACTCCAAGACGTGGCCGCCGAAGACCTCGCCCGTCGCATGCACCTCTTGGAGCAAAGCTTCACAAAGGGAGCACAGGCCACTTACGCGCACGCGCACGATATCCGCGGGTTGGCCGGCGGATTTGGGTTCCATGTAATGGGCGAGCTGGCAACCCTGACGTGCAACTACATCGACGCCCTTGGCCACAACAAGCCTATCCATCGCGAGGTGATAGACAACCTGATTGCCGGCATGCGCCAGGCCCTGGCTTCCCCGCAAGATCCGACGCTGCAGCTGATCTCCGCCGGTGCCGCGAAAGCCGTTTCCAAAACCCTGGCCCGCGAAGGCCTCACCCTCCGCTAATCAGAATCTCTCGCCCGCTCAATCGACGCCAAGATCAGCCAGCAGCCGCAGCCCGAAGTCATCGTCGCGGCGCGCAAACAAGCGCATGATGTTTCGGATAAAGGCAGACATCGCAAGGCTCCAGACCGCAACACTAGCAAACACACGTTTGCTTTTCGTTTCGACGAAACCTGTTTCGCAGCCCCAAGGGATCGCAGCGGTGACCGCCGTCACACGCCCGCCAGCCCCCCGTCCCAGCCAGACACCAATGTGTCCAGAACATCGAGGGGCACAGGCCCGCTGCCCAACACAACATCATGGAAGCCGCGGATATCGAAGCGCGGCCCAAGTCGCGCAAGGGCTTGCTGGCGAAGTCTTTGAATTTCCAGGCTGCCGATCAGATAGGCGGTGGCTTGGCCAGGCATCACGATATAGCGATCGATGTCGCGTCGGGCTTGGGCCTCGTCGCCCGGCTGGTTGTCTAACACATATTGAATCGCCTGCTGCCGTGGCCAGCGCTTGGCGTGTAATCCGGTATCAACCACAAGCCGGATCGCGCGGCGAAGCTCTAATGTCAGGCGGCCAAAGTCGCTGTAGGGGTCCTTGTAGAACCCCATTTCCTTGGCCAGCAGCTCCGTATAGAGGCCCCAGCCCTCGGCATAGGCGGTAAACCCACCGCCGAACCGACGAAACCGCGGGATACCGTCCAACTCCTGTTGCAGCGCAATCTGGAAGTGGTGCCCTGGAATGCCTTCGTGGAAGGCCAAGGCCTCCAGCTGGTAAAGGGGCAGGGCCCGCATATCCACCGTGTTGGCATAATAAACCCCCGGTCGCGAACCATCCGCGCTGGGGCGCTGGTAAAACGCAAGCCCCGCCGATCGCTCGCGGAAGGGCTCCACCGGCCGCACCACCATCGGAGCCCGCGGTGTGAGGTTGAAGAATGCAGGCACCTGGGTTTGCATCGCCGCGATCGCATCGGTGGCCCGTTGGATGTAGGCGGCCTTGCCGTCTTCGGTCTGTGGCAAATAAAACTGGGCGTCGGTTTCCATGAACCCAAAGAAACCACTCAAATCGCCGCTAAACCCAACCGTGCGCATGATGGCGCGCATCTCGTCGTGGATCCGCGCAACGTTTTGCAATCCGATCTGGTGGATCTCTTCTGCGGAAAGCGATGTGGTCGTCTGGGTGGCCAGCCGCTCGGCATAATAGGCCTCCCCCTCCGCAAGCCGCCAAACCCCATCGTTTGCGCCTGCGCGGGCCTGCTGCTGGCGCAACGCGGCGATGGCGGCCTCATAGGCTGGCCCCACATGCGCCAAAAGCGCAGCGTCCCCCGCCTGCAACAACCCCGCCCGCACTCCATCCCTCACCTGCAAGCCGTCCACTTTGGTAATGAAGTCCGCCCGCAGCGGACTGTCCGGCCCGGTGCTAAACGGCGCGCCGGTGATCACGTTGCGGGCACTCTCCAGCACGTAGTCATACACAAAGCGGGGCGGCAAAAGCCCTACCCGCGCCGCCGCTTCACTGCGCTCTAGTATCGTCCCTAGATAGCCAGACACCCCCTCCAACCGCGCCACATAGGCCTGCGCATCAGAAACACTGCCCACCCGGTGCTGATTGATCAAAAAGGCTGGTATCGAAGACTGCGCGCCAAACATCTGGTTGAAGCGATAGCCATGATTGCGGAATGGGGCCTGCGCCTCGGCGCGCGTCAGCCTGGCCTCATAAAGCGTGTAAGAGAGCCGGTCTTGGGCGCTGCCCAGCCGCGAGGGGTCAAACGTCGTGCGCAGGCTGTTCACACTGTTGCGCAGGCCCTGCAGCGTTTGCGCTTCCGCCGCTTCGCTGGCGTCGTCCCACTTGTCGTAATTGCGCTTGTCTCCGATCGCGGTGGCCAATTGTGGCGAGCGGTCGAGCTCCGCCTCAAACGCAGCTTCAAAAAAAGCGGCGAGCTCGGGGCCTTGATCCGTCTGTGGCCCGGAGGTGGTGGCGCACCCGCTAAGGGCCAGCGCTGAGCTTGCGGCAAGCAAAGTGCGACGCGTGAGCATAGGGACGGTTCCTTCTAACAGCCAGGTCGCCATCAGATAGCCCAACCGGACGCCAGCTAACAACGCTAACCACTCCTTAACCAACCCGCTGCTTTGTGCGTTTTGGGGCTCGGCAAAAATTGCCGCGCAGCGCATATTCGAGCGAGGCCGCCATGAACGGCGCGGAAATCCTGGATCTAGGCCGCGAGGCCATCTGGATCACCATTTTGATTGCAGCCGGCCCAATGTTGGTGGGCCTAGCAGTGGGCCTCGTGGTGTCGCTCCTCCAGACGCTCACACAAATCCAAGAACAGACTTTGGTGTTTGTGCCCAAAATTCTGTCCATTTTCCTGGCATTGATCCTGTTCCTGCCGATCATGGGCGGGCTTTTAGGGTCCTTCACGCAGGAAGTCTTTCTGCGCATAGCGGCCTACTGACCGTGGAACTGACGCTCTACGGCGTGAACATCTGGGGGGCCGCCCTCGTGTTTGCGCGCGTTGGGGCGATTATCTCGCTGCTGCCAGGGTTTGGTGAGCCGGCTGTCCCGCAACGCTTTCGTTTGGCGCTCGCCTTACTTGTTGTTGTCACGCTGGTGCCCTCGATCGCGCCAAATGTGCCGCCCCCGCCACAAGAGACGTGGCAAGCAGCCGCGATGATCACCAACGAAGTCGCGGTCGGCTTATTCATCGGCTCCATCGCCCGCATGATGTTTGCCGCGCTAGCCACCGCCGGCCAAGTGGTGGGCAACGAAATCGGCTTGGCGTTCGCGCAGGTCGCAGACCCCACCATGAGCCAGGCCGGCCAGATTTTCAGCGTTTATCTGTCGATCCTTGGCGTCGCTATGGTCTTTGCCACCGATCTCCATCATGTGTTTTTGACCGGGATCGTGCGCAGCTACGCCACTTTCCAAGCCGGCATCCTGCCCAACCTGGGCGACGCAGCCGAAATGGCCGTCACAGTTACTGGCCAGTCGTTCGCGATCGGCGTTCAAATCGCCGCTCCGCTGATTTTGGCTGGTTTGATTTTTCGGCTGGGCCTTGGGGTTTTGTCCCGCCTGATCCCGAACATCCAAGTGTTTTTTGTCACGATGCCGCTCAGCCTGTTGGGCGGGTTTGTCATTTTCGCCATGGGCTTGTCCGGCGGAATGATTGTTTGGCTCGACCGGCTGCAACAGCAAGCCGTGTCCTTTCCCTAAGGCGCACCGATGTCAGGCGAACAGGACGACAAGGACGATCGCACCGAAGACGCGACGGACCGAAAACTAGAACAAGCCCGCGAAAAGGGCGACATCATCTACTCGACAGAGGTGGGTTCAGCCCTGTCGCTGCTGGCGATCACGCTTCTTGTCTCGTTGATGGCGGCCCCGATTGCGAGCTCCCTGGCCCATTACCTGGCGGGCATGCTGGCTAATGCGCACGCTGTCGCGATGGATCCAGAATCGCTGCGCCGCCTGGCAGCCAACATCCTCATGATGCTGCTGGGCGCGATCGGTTTGGCAGCCGCCGCCTTCATGGTGGCCGGCGTTGCCTCCCGCTACCTCCAGGATCAACCCACCTTCACCGCCGCGCGGCTAACCCCCAATCTCAATAAGCTTGATCCAATCAAAGGCTTTGGCCGGGTCTTTGGCAAAGAAGCATTTGCCAACTTCCTCAAGGCGCTGGCCAAGCTCGGCATTGTTGGCGGTGCCATGACCTGGGCGTTGTGGCCGCGCGATGCGATTTTCGAAACCGCTGCATTTCTGGAAGTGTCGGCCATTCTGCCCCTGGCACAGGAGCGGTCGGTGGCGCTGATGATCGCGCTTTTGATCGCCGCTGTGGGCGTGGCGGGGGTAGACTACATCACCACGCGCATCTCCTACATGGAGCGCATGAAGATGAGCCGGCGCGAGATCAAGGACGAGATGCGCCAGTCCGAAGGCGATCCCATGATCCGCATGAAGCTGCGCCAAATCCGCATGGAGCGGTCACAAAAGCGCATGATGCAGCAGGTGCCAAAAGCCACAGTGGTTATCACCAACCCGACCCACTACGCGGTTGCGCTGCGCTACGTGCCGGAAGAGGGCGGGGCCCCGATTTGTTTGGCCAAAGGTGTGGATGAAGTTGCCGCAAGAATCCGCGAAGTGGCCGGCGAACACGAAATCCCGATCGTTGAAGACCCGCCCTTGGCGCGCGCCCTGTTTGCGACCGCTGAGATCGACGCACCCATTCCGCGCGCCCAATATGAAGCCGTTGCCAAGGTCATCGGGTTTGTGTTGGGCCTGGCCCAAAGACGACGTTCACGCACTTTGCGGCCGAATCGGTGAAGGATGCGGCTGAGATGGTGGAAACAGGCATGACGGATTTAGGAAACACGGTCGCGGCGAGCACGACTCCGAAGGGCGACGCCGGCCGACCGGCAGCTGCGCGCATGGACTTGCCGCAGCTGCTCTTTTGGGCAGCTTTGGCGGTGGGCCTTGGGGCTGCAGGCATCGCGGTCACGGCCGGTCAGGCCGTTGGCCAAGCCGGGGCCATGCTGATGATTTTGCTATTGGCATGCGGGCTGGTTTGGTTTGTGTATGTCTCCCGTGGGCCCGGCCGCCGCCACGGCATTTTCCCGCAACACGGCGCAATCGAAGCTTCCACCCTTCAAGCGCAACGCCATGATTTTCTGCTGATTGAAGCGTTGGACGAAGCAGCCCTCGTCACAGATCGCGCGCAGTCCCCGCTGATAGCCAACGCAGCCTATTTGCAATTGGCAGAAGCCGCAGGCGTGCTCGGCGATAGCGACCGCCCCCCCATGATGAGCCGCGTGTTCGGCGCAGATCCAACCCTGTCAGCGCCAATGTTCCGGCTCTCAAAGGCCGCGGGGGCGATGCAAAATCGCCGGGAACCTTTGCCACCTACGCGGCTTTCCGCGGAGGGCGAACCCATGCGATTTGAGGCCAGTGTCGGGCCAATGCCAGGCGGCAAACTCCTCTGGCGTTTGAGGCGCATGGCCGCACAGGGCGAGCAGGGCGTGCCCGAGGCGCAGGACTTGTTCCTTGAAGACGCACCGTTTGGCTTCCTCGTGACAGGCCCCGACGGGGCCATCATCTATATGAATCGCGCGCTGCGCGCTGAGTTGGGCGTTGGCGAAGACGCCTCCAGAATGCGCCTCAAGGACATTGTGCGCGAAGATCCCGCCCGGATCGTCCGGCGCGACCGCCGCTCCTTTGGCGCAAGCCGCACGCAAATCACCCTGCGGGCTCGCGACGGCATGGAAAAGTCCGCGCCGGCCATGACGTTTTGGTCCGCCGATCAAAACGACGCCGCAAGCCGGACGGTAATTTTTCTGGCAGCGGAAGACCAGCCGGGCCACAAGCCCCAAACCGCCGCAGCCCCGATGTCCTTGACCACCATCGCCCAGGCACCGGCAGCAGCGCTGTTTGCCATGGAGCAGGCGCCTGTTGGCGTGGCTGTCCTGGACGCCTCAGACCCCGCAGGCGCTGCCATCCTCGATGCCAACCCGGCCCTGATCGAAATGACTCAAGGGCGGGCCGTGCCAGGGGCCGCGTTCGCCCATCTATTCGATGCCTCCGAAGGGCCCAACGCCCTGGCACAACGACTGCGCAGTGCTGGGGCCCAGGCCCTGGAACTCCAACTCGCCACGAGCCCAGCCATCGCCGCACACCTCACCATCGCCCAGGGCGCAAACGGCGGTGCGGTGGCCTACCTGATCAACGTGTCAGAGCAGCGCGAACTTGAGCAGCGCTTGGCTCAGGCGGAAAAAATGCGCGAGATCGGCATGTTGGCCGGCGGCGTCGCCCATGACTTCAACTCACGCCTGATGGCCGTGATGCAAATGTGCGACTGGCTCCTGCGGCGTCACCCCGTCGGCGACCCCGATTATCCGGTGCTCAAGGAGATGGCAGATAGCGCCACCGTGGCGCGCGAATTGTCTGGCATGCTAATGGCCTACTCGCGCCAGCAAACGCTCAAGCGCGAAGTGGTCGATGTGAGTGATTTCATCGCCCATACCCAAGAGTTGATCCGCCGCATGCTGGGCGAAACCATCAGCTTTGACATCGTCCACGGCCGCGATTTGCCGCGGGTCAAAGTCGATAAGGCCCAGCTGGAGCGCGTGCTCGTCAATCTGGCCACCAATGCCCGCGACGCCATGACTCCCAAGGACGCCGGCATCCCGCGGGACGGCCGCTTGACCGTGCGCACGCTGTGCGTCAACGCCGAAGAGGCCCGCGCACACGGCCACGCGCCAATCGAAGACGGCACCTATGTGCTGATTGAAGTGGAAGATACCGGGATCGGCATTAAGCCCGAAGATCAAGCAAAGATTTTCCGGCCCTTCCACTCAACAAAAGAACGCGGCCACGGGACAGGCCTTGGCCTCGCCACCTGCTATGGGATCGTCAAGCAATCCGGCGGCTACATCTTCTTCTCATCAAGTTATGGCAAGGGAACCACCTTCCGCATTTATCTGCCGACCTACGAGCCCTCGGTCGAAGAAGAAGCGGAACTCGAAGAACGCTCACGCCAAGCTTTAGAACCGCCAAAAAGCACCGATGTTGCTGGCCGGGGCCGTATCCTTCTGGTTGAAGACATCCAGCCCCTGCGACGCTCCACGGCGCGGAATCTGGAAGACTGCGGCTTTGAAGTGATGGAGGCCGAAAACGGCGAAGAAGCGCTTGAAATTCTTGGCGAAAATCTTGGAGCATTCGACATTATCATTTCGGACGTGTCGATGCCTTTGATGGGCGGACCGGAAATGCTGCGCGCCGCCACGCCTGAGATGCTTGGCGCGGCCAAAGTCCTGTTCTTGTCGGGGTACGCACCAGAGAGCTTCTCCAAGCTGTTGGAGCAATACCCGGTAAGCTACATGTCAAAGCCGGTAGGCCTTCCAGAACTCGCGGCCCGGGTCAAAGAACTTCTCGCGCAGTAAGCTTAATCGCCGCGCAGCGATTGCGCGGGCAGATCGATTTGAGGCGCGCATCTTTCAGATGCAGCTCAGTAGTCTGTTGCGCTGTCCGCGCCACGCAGCTCATTAGCCGTCCATAAGCGGTGCTCAGGCCGTTCGTACGAAGGACTCCGGCAAGAGCGGCAAAAACGTCACATCCGTTCTGCTTGCGTTCCATGGAACATATCATGTACAAAGGGTCGGTGAACGCGGCCCCTATCCCTTGGGCCGGACTCGACCTAAGTGGAGCGTTGCTATGTCCGCCTTGAGGCTCGTCGACGAGATGGAAACCGATAAACAAAAAGCCCTCGCCGCCGCGCTTGGCCAGATTGAGCGCGCGTTTGGCAAGGGCTCCGTGATGCGCCTGGGGGAGAAAAACCCTGCCGTTGAAATTGAAGCAATTTCAACGGGATCCCTGGGGCTGGACATTGCGTTAGGCATTGGCGGCATGCCAAAGGGGCGGATCGTTGAGATCTATGGTCCAGAAAGCTCCGGCAAAACCACCTTGGCGCTCCACTGCATCGCCGAGGCACAAAAAGACGGCGGCGTTTGCGCCTTCGTGGACGCCGAGCATGCCCTGGACCCCATCTACGCTCAAAAACTTGGGGTAGACTTGGACGACCTGTTGATCTCTCAGCCCGATACCGGAGAACAGGCCCTCGAAATCACCGACACGCTCGTGCGTTCCGGTGCGGTGGACGTCCTGGTCATCGACTCGGTGGCGGCCCTCACCCCGCGGGCCGAAATTGAAGGCGAAATGGGTGACTCGCTCCCCGGCTTGCAGGCTCGCCTGATGAGCCAAGCGCTCCGCAAGCTGACGGCCTCCATTTCGCGCTCAAAAACCCTCGTGATCTTCATCAACCAGATCCGTCAGAAGATCGGCGTGGTCTACGGCAACCCTGAAACCACCACCGGCGGCAACGCGCTCAAGTTCTACGCCTCCGTGCGCCTGGACATTCGTCGCACTGGTTCGATCAAAGACCGCGATGAGGTGATCGGTTCTGAAACCCGCGTAAAAGTCGTCAAGAACAAGGTCGCTCCGCCCTTCAAGCAGGTCCAGTTCGACATCATCTACGGTGAGGGCATCTCCAAGACCGGCGAGTTGGTCGAATTGGGGGTGAAGGCGGGCGTCTTGGACAAGTCCGGGGCCTGGTATGCTTATGGCGGCACAAAAGTGGGTCAGGGCAAGGAAGCCGCGCGCCGCTTTTTGAAGGAACATCCAGATATCGCCGCCGAGATAGAGGCCGCCGTGCGCCAGAAGTCTGGGCTGGTTGCCGAAGCAATGACGGCACCTCGCACCGAAGAAGACGACGCGGACTGAGCTTAGGGTAGGCGGCGCGCAAGCGCTCCGCCGAGCGCCGATCGCCCACGTCCTGCAACGCCAGCCCCCTGCTGCCGACGTGGGCGATCGGTCTTTTCTCGCATGACCGCCCTTGGCGCGGATCATCAGCCTTCTTATACCGTCATGGACCGCGAAGCGCCCATGACGGTAGCGCTCCAGGGGAGATGGATCAGGCGATGGCCAGTGTGTCAGACATCCGGGCGAGCTTTTTGTCGTATTTTCGCGCCCACGGCCATGCGACGCCTGCCTCGTCGAGCCTTGTCCCGCACGACGATCCCACCCTCCTGTTCACCAATGCAGGCATGGTGCAGTTCAAGAACAACTTCACTGGGGCCCAAGCCCCCGCGACGCCGCGGGCCGCAACCTCTCAAAAGTGCGTCCGCGCGGGTGGCAAACACAACGACCTCGACAACGTCGGCTACACCGCCCGCCACCACACTTTTTTTGAGATGTTGGGCAACTTCTCGTTCGGGGATTACTTCAAGGACGAGGCCATTGCCTTTGCCTGGGCGCTCATCACGAAGGAATGGGGCTTAGCCAAGGACCGGCTGTGCGTCACAGTTTATCATGATGACGACGAGGCGGCTGCCATCTGGAAAAAAGTGGCTGGCCTTCCCGAGGACCGGATCATTCGCATCGCCACCAGCGACAACTTTTGGTCGATGGGCGACACTGGGCCCTGTGGCCCCTGTTCGGAAATCTTTTATGACCATGGTGCCCACATCTACGGAGGGCCGCCCGGCAGCAAAGAAGAGGACGGGGACCGGTTCGTCGAGATCTGGAATCTGGTGTTCATGCAGTTTGAGCAGTTTGCCGATGGCACGCGCAAGCCGCTCCCCAAACCCTCGATCGATACCGGCATGGGCCTGGAACGGGTCGCGGCCGTCCTCCAAGGCGTGCATTCGAACTACGAAACCGACCTGTTTCAGCGGCTGATAGCCGAAAGCGTTTCCCTCACCGGCGTCGAAGCCCAAGGCTCCCACACCGCGAGCCACCGAGTCATCGCCGATCATCTGCGCGCCTCATGTTTTCTGATCGCCGACGGCGTCACACCAGCCAATGAAGGGCGCGGTTACGTGCTGCGCCGGATTATGCGCCGCGCGATGCGCCATGCGCACATTCTGGGGACAAAAGACCCCTTGATGCACCGCCTCGTGCCCAATTTGATCGCGCTGATGGGGCAGGCCTACCCAGAACTCGGCCGCGCCGAACCGGTGATCGTGGATCAATTGCGCCAAGAAGAAGAGCGGTTCCGGCGCACCCTGGGTCGCGGATTGGCGCTTTTGGAAGAGGAGATGGCAGGCCTTGGCCCCAACCAATCCTTGTCCGGCCGCACGGCTTTCAAGCTCTATGACACCTTCGGCTTCCCCCTGGATTTGACCCAAGACATCCTGCGCGCCCGCGGGTTGAAGGTCGACGAAGCGGCCTATACCGCGGCGATGGACGAGCAACGCCGGCAAGGCCAGGAGTCCTGGGTCGGTGCCGGCGCCGGTGCCGATGAGCAAGTCTGGCACGACCTCGCCTCCACCACGCCCGCCACAACTTTCCTTGGCTATGTCGCGCAAGAGGCCCAGGCAAAACTATCGGCGATCGTGTCCGAAAAGGGCCACGTTCAGGGCCTGAAGGCCCCAGCCTCAGCCGAACTTGTCTTTGATCACTCACCGTTTTACGCCGAATCAGGCGGTCAAGCGGGCGACAAAGGCCAAATCCACTTTGCGTCCGGTGCCATCTTCGAGGTCACAGACACCCAAAAGCGCCCCGGCACCCTCCATGCCCATAGCGGCACATTAGTCGCCGGCACAATCAAGAGTGGGGACTCCGCTACCCTCACCGTCGATCCGGACCGCAGATCCCGCTTGCGCGCAAACCACTCCGCAACCCACTTGCTCCATGCCGCCCTGCGCCGCGTGCTTGGCACGCATGTGAGCCAGAAGGGGTCACTGGTCGAAGCCGACAGATTCCGCTTCGATTTCTCCCACAACGCCCCGATCACCCCAGAAGAACTCGAACGCATCGAAGACGAAGTGAACGCGGTTGTCCGGCAAAACGAAGCCGTTGACACCCGCGAGATGGCCCCAGAAGCGGCCATCGCCGCAGGGGCGTTGGCGCTGTTCGGCGAAAAATATGGCGAGAACGTCCGCGTTCTCACGATGGGACTTGGCCTGGACGACGCGTCCAAGCCGTTTTCCGTAGAATTGTGCGGCGGCACTCACGTGCGCCGAACCGGCGACATTGCAGCCTTTGCGATTTTGTCCGAAAGCGGCGTTTCCGCCGGTGTGCGGCGGATCGAGGCAACCACCGGTGCCGGGGCCATCGCCCATTGGCGCACGCAAGCCAACCTGGCCAAGGCGGTGGCAGGAGTGCTGAAGGCACCCCTCGCCGATATCCCAGACCGCGCTGCTGTCTTGATGGAGGAACGTCGCAAGGCGGAGCGCGAGCTGGCAGAGGCCAGAAAACGTCTGGCCCTCGTGGGCGACGCCGCTGGCCCCGCCGCGGGCCCTGAAGTTGTCGCCGGCATCAAATTGATTGCCCGCGTGCTGGAAGGGGTTCCGGCAAAAGATCTGCGCAGTCTTGTGGACGAAGGCAAGACCACGCTCGGCGAAGGGGTCGTTGCCTATATTGGCATCGATGCCGGCAAGGCAGCCTTGGCGGTGGGCGTAACCGAGGCGCTCTCAAAGAAGGTGTCGGCGGTTGATTTGGTCCGCGCAGGCGTTCTGGCCCTTGGTGGCCAGGGTGGGGGAGGCCGCCCCGACATGGCCCAAGGCGGCGGCCCAGAGGCGGCAAAGGCCGAAGACGCCCTTGCCGCGGTGCGGGCGGCCTTGGAGGCGGCCAAGCCATGAAGCCACGCGGTTTCAGACACCCCGTACGCCCCCAGACGGCCGCGTATGAGCAGGGACGTGGCCAAGCCTTTCTCCGTGCCGCCCATGCGGGCACCTGAACGGGGGGGTGATGAGCAGCGACCCCGGCTTCCGCCGCGCCCACATCGAAGACGCAGCAACCCTGGCCAGCTTTTGGCGCGATCGCTACGTCGACACCTTCGGCACGCTCTATCGCAAACAAGACCTGGAAGCCTTTTTGGCCGAAAGCTACGATCCCGCGCGTATCGCCAGCGAAATCAGTGACCCAGGCTTCGTGCATGTGCTGGTTGAAGGCCAAGAGGGCCTCCGCGCAGCGCTCAAAGGCGGACGCGCCACACTCCCGCTCGACGACATTGCGGCACTCTGGGAACTTCACCGCCTCTACCTCACCCCGGCCAGCAAAGGCACCGGCCTTGCCGACGCCTTGATGGACTTCGCGACCGAGCAGGCAAAAACAGCTCACGCCTCAGCACTGGTGTTGGGGGTTTTCAGCGAAAACCATCGCGCCCTGCGCTTTTACGCACGCCACGGGTTCCGCCAGATCGGCAGCTACACCTTTATGGTCGGCCAACACCGCGACCATGAATTCATCATGCGCAAAGACATTTAGGGTCGCGCCAACGGCCCCAAATTGGTTAATCTGGCAATCTCTCGGTAACCAAATCGGCTGTTTCTGGGGCAATCGATTCGCCGCCGCACACGATTCGTGCGGCTCCACAACGCCGGGGGGCCAGAATGACCGTCACCGACGCAATGTCGTCTTTCCTGGGGCAGGATGT
>JBMOEW010000038.1:0-26997 GCA_049314555.1 Caulobacterales bacterium | reverse complement strand
GGAGGGGGCAATTCCTCGTGACGCCGAGGGGGCAATTTCACATGACGCACGACACAATGATCTCGTCCGTTCGGCTGTGGCCGAAAACGGCGGATACCAGCCGATTGAGCGTGCCACCCGGTAATGGCACAGTCGCAACCCCAAGAGGCGTAAGGGTTTCGATCGCCGTGCGCGCCGTGCCGTCGCCACCGCACACGATCACCGCATCTGGCCGCAACGCGGCCAGATTGTGCAATGTGCGCGTGAGGCTAGCCCCATCGACATACTGAATACGCTCCGGTGCCAAACCCTCGATTGTACCTAATAGCTCGGCGATACGACGCCTTTTGTTCAAAGACAGCCCGCCAGCCTCGATATTGATCACGGCTGAGAAGTAGGGGGCGTTTAGCCCTTGTTTGTACGTTGACCGAGGCGGCGCGAATTGCGCCGCCTTTCGTTCGCGGGGAAACACAGGGTCGTGCGCTTGAAGGGCGCTCATCATGCAACATACTCGCTGAAAAAGAGCCGGGTCCCGCGCGGTGGGGGCACAGGCGAGACCCGGCGCGCGTCGCCTGCAGGGTGGGGATGGCGACGCGTACTGAAGTTTAGGCGCGTTCGACTTGAACGCTGAGTGCTGCGATC
The DNA here is from genome assembly GCA_049314555.1 of Caulobacterales bacterium. Classification (GTDB taxonomy): domain Bacteria; phylum Pseudomonadota; class Alphaproteobacteria; order Caulobacterales; family Aquidulcibacteraceae; genus REEB509. The sequence continues at coordinate 26,376 of JBMOEW010000038.1, read as the reverse complement.
TCGTCTTTGAGGACGAGCTTGCGTTGCTTCAGCTTGCGAACCGCTGTCAGATTGGGCCGGGGTCTGCTCGCCTCTTCGTGGAGGGCAAGCTCCAGTTCGGCGTGGCGCGCGCGAAGCGCTTGAATACGGCGGTCCATCATGGGCGCGCCTGCGTTGAAACCCGCACCCTGCGCTCACGCCGCAGAGCCCACATTTCGTCTCTGAGTGCCGCTAGCTCGTTCCAAAGCGAGTCGACAACAGCCGGGTACGGATCTTTGCGCCGTCGTTCGGTAGCCGACCGATCTTCAACCTGCACAAGCCGGTCTTTGATCGCAGCGATGCTTTTGGTGATCATATGCTCCTCCTGTTGTTTTCGGGAGGAAGGACAAGCCCTATCTCAGGATGAACACTGAAGCGGCCTTGTCCCGCCGACGTTTGTCGGCGATCCCGATGTGAACCGACATCGCGCTTCGGCTGTGAGGGCCTGAGGCACCAGAGGGGCCCGGTTCGTTATGCCTTATTTGGGACTGACGTGCGCATTTCCAAGATTGCACATCAGCGTCTCACGAACTTGTCATCGCCACTTCGTTCGCCGGGGCGGGCGGCAACGCCGTGAGTTCATCTGCAAACTGATGGTTAACGTCGCGATGACCCGCTTCATCGGCGCGCACAGCAATCACGACATCGCGCAGGCCAGCGTTCAGCGGAAGCCCCCAATAGGTGATTGCGATTTCTGGCGCGGGGCTGTTGGGCAGGCGGCCAGCGTCGATCTCTTCCAGATAGGCGGTGTAGCTAATCACCGCCTCCTCTTCGAAGTAGCCTACAAGCCTGTGAGCTGTTCTCGGCGAGACAAGGTAAAGAAGAAAAAACGCGTTGAAAAATAGGCCCTGCGCTAAAACAATCAGCGCGCGTTCAAAGGCGTTTGGCTTCGCGATCGCCACGAACGTCATCAGGTGCATGCGCTCGTTTTCAGCCTCCTCGAGCAGCGTCCTGATCCATCCTCGATCGCCCTCCATGCGCCGCAAGCACTTGAGGTGATTGAGCATGCCGGCGACCATACCCGGGACTGCGGCCACGGTTTCCAAGACCACGGCGCGGTGGCCATAGCGCTTCTGAAAGAACCGATCGGCCACGAAACGTAACGTCTTCGTGAGCGCGAGCGCGATGCGATCGGACAGGTCCTGCGGCGGACGATGGCGATAGAGTTTTGGGTTGGAAATCGATGTCATGGTAAAAGCGGCTCCCGTGTCAGAGATCCGAAGGCCTGAATAAAGCCCTCGACGGTCCGACATCGCGCCCGCGATTGCTCGCGCTGCGCCAGAGGGGCCCGGCCCGTAACCGTCAGATAGGATTGCGTTCAGGAACGACAATTGGCGACGAAGGGGCAGGATGTCGCATGAAGAAGGCTGGACGCGTTGTTTCGTTAGATGAGAAGCGCTTACGCGGTGCCTGGGCGAACTTGGCGCTGCTGAAGACGATCAGCGCGACGAGCGGCTAGCTGCTCGCGCTATCTGCTCGCGCGTCCGCATGAGCGGGCGCCGATGAGATGCTGATCGCCGCCTTGGCGCTGAGCGGAAGCCTAGTTGCACGATCGCTGATGTCAAAACGGCCGTGGCGGATTCTCACCCCGTCGTGACGGCCCCTATTTCGTGGGCGCGGCTGGGGATAGCCAGTCCATTACCGACTCCGCATCCAGTTCCGGCGCTTCGGCTTCGTCCTTGTCGTTGTCGGTCCGTCCCGAAACGGTCACGCGATCGCCCAGTTCAACCTCTGCACCGGTGTCGCCGACGTCGACGAACAGCAGCCGGCCGTTGGTTTCCAGCAGAAAGTCGCCGTCCGCCTCGACCGACAGCTCGGTGCCGTTGAAAGTCATGGCCTGATCCGAAGGGGTGCGGTCCGAAAGGGCGTACATGCCGGTGTGGCTGCACGCGGCGGTGAGCAGCAACGGGGCCAGAAGGAATGGTTTCATGTGGTCGCGCCCCTTTGTCTATTGGATCCAAGACATAAGGCGGCGGTCTGGCGCAACAAGGGAGGGCAGCCGTGCGGCGGATCACAAGATTGGCACCGACGGGTTGCAAGCCTGCCACGCCGGCTCTGCGACGATCCACGCCAACTCCGCTGCAGAAGCGTTTCAGCGGTTGGAAGATCTGATTGCCGAAGTGGCTGCCGCAGCGCCGACGCGAACCATTCAGCAGGCGGTGGATGTGGTGGTGTATATCCGGCGGACAGCAGAGGGGCGAAAGGTGGAGGAGATCTTTGTCCCGCAGGCGCTAAGGGCTTGGGAGACTTCCAAAGCCGGCCGTGCGGTCTGACCCTCTGATCGGCAGCATACGAAGCGGGCATGGCGAAACGGTCTTGCGTCCTGCAAGCTTGCCTCCCTGGGGGCCTATAGATCGAGAATTGACTGGAGGACTGCCGCGGCTGTCGCTGGATTGGATCGGTTTGGGCGTCACCGCCAAAGGCGGTCGGGCTCTTGCGCGTTCCGCGTCGAGCCGCGGCGCCCGCCGCGTATCGCCCCTACCGGGCGGCGATCCCTGAGGCGGATGTCGCAGGCGAATGAAAGCCCGCGCCGAGCGCCACTCTGGCGCCCGCGCGGCGACAAGGCCAAGGGCAAGCCTACGGCCGCCTCAAGGCGGCCCTTGCCTTCTCGCCGCGCGGTTGATCTGGGGGCCGCCCACCACGTCAGGCTTGGCGGATTCGGCAGATTGATCTCGACCGGGCCCACTACCCCATCCGGCTTTTGGACCGCCACGCGCCGTTAACAAACGGCACCTCTGTGGCCCATGACTGGGGCGCCGCGTACAAGCTCTGAGCTTAAGCGAACGTTCGCCTCAAAAAATCGTCGAACATGGGCACCGTGAAAGCGATATCGCCGTGCGCAGGGCTATAGATCATGCCCTTATTAATGATGGAGGCGCGGCGAGGGCCAAGCGATTGCACACTTTCGCCCAAGGCGTCAGCCACGTCGGCAGAGCGATAGGGGCCTGGACCCAAGCGCGCCATGGCGACGACGTAGTCGCGTTCCTTTGGGGTCAGTCGGTCCAGGCGCACGCGAAAAAAGCCCGCGTCGAGGCGTTTCAAAGCGTTACTCGACGCGGTAACGACCTCACCATCCGCGATGGGGGAAGCCGCGGCCGCGTTCCAAGCCTGATAGCCCCACTCTTGAAGGAAATAGGGATAGCCGTGGGTCGCGCGAATGATGCTGGCGAGCGCGCTGTCTTGGATACTCTCGCCTTCCTCTTCGATGGGCTGGCGAATGGCCGCGCTTGCGGCCGCGTCGTCAAGGGCGCCGATGGCCGGAAAATTGAAGAGCCGTTCGGCGTAGGACTTCGCATCGCCGCTCAAGGCGGCAATCTGGGGCAGGCCTGCGCCAAAGAAGAGGATCGGCAGGCCTGTTTGGTTGGAACGATGAATAGCGACGATCAGGGCTGCCAATTCCGGCTCGTCGAGGTATTGGAGTTCGTCGATGAACAGGCTCCAGCCCCGCTGCGCCGTTTGTGCGGCCTTTCCTAAGGCTTGGAACAGATCGACCAGGTCTAACTCCAGGTTTCCGCTGTCCGCCACGCCGGGCTCGGGATCAACCGAGATCGCTACGTCGCCGATCTTGATCTTGAACGCGCTGGCGAAGCCCCGGAGAGCGCGCAAACCAGCGTGCGCCGTCGCCTTCGCGGCCTCAATTCTTGAAATTTTGCGGAGGGCTTGGTGGAGCTTTGGGTAAACCTGGTCAGCAAGGCGCCCCGTTTCCGGCGCCTCAATAAACGACGTGATATGGCCGTGCTTTTGGGCAAGGGTCTCGATGGCGTTCAGCAGAACGGTCTTTCCGGTCCCGCGAAGGCCCAAAAGGATCTGCGACCGGTCGTGGCGGCCGGTGATGACCCGTTGGAGGGCAATCTCTGCCTCGCTGAGGATCTCATCGCGCCCCGCGAGTTCGGGAGGCTTGGAGCCAGCGCCTGGGGCAAAGGGGTTGCGGACCGCATCCATGTCCAAAGTATAAGGAGTTTATGAGGGTATAGCAATGGGTTGATATACGGCCATAATAATTTTATACACTTAGAAGGCAGCACGCTCTGGCACCCCATCGGCGGGCGCGCCGCATCAACGTCGCTGACCTCCCTTGAAAAGATCTGCGGATAACTCGACAAATTCGACGGGCGGTGGGTGTGGTGGTGTTTATCCGGCGCACCGCTGAGGGGCGGCGGGTGGTGAGGTGCCCCCCTCGGGTCCCACGCCCGATCAGAGAGTTAATTCCTTCTAGCGCTTTCCTTGTCTGGACGGTAGCGGGCGGCTGGATCGGCCGTCAGGCGAGCCAGCTGTGGCCGGAAATGAAGTTTGAAGTGGAGATCACCGCAGAAGTTGAATCCGGGTTCGGACAGTTTGTTTCACTGATAGCGCCGGGAGGCGTCCGCTTTCGCCTCTACCAGCAGCAATGAGGGCGAACTGAAAAGCTCAGCGCCGCCGCATGGCAACGCTGAGCACAATTCAGGTGTGTGATTTTCAAAACGCCAGACGCGCCCGCACGCGGATCGGCACAGACGTGCGCGCCCCGGTGTTGTTGATCCCGCCAAGACCAAGCCCGCCAATGGCGCTATCGTCCCCGTCGAGATCGCCGGTGTAGCGCAAGCCAGTCTCGACACTCAGCACCAACCGATCGCTGGCCGCATAAGACAACCCGACATCAACCCCGACCGTCACCGCAGTGTTGTCTGCGTAGAAGGGAACATTGTTCAAGGCGATGTCATTCGGCTCAGTTCCAACCCCGTTTGGCACCGGCACGGTGAAGCTTGCACGGATCTCATCGGTGCGCGCCGCGCCAATCCGACCGGCCACGTAAGGCCGAACGCCGCCGGTCTCGCCAAAATACTGCCGCACGCCAACTTCAAAACTGGTCGCGTTATAATCGCCAAACTTGCCGAACACCGGCAGGCTTGCCGAAAGCGCTGGCACGAAGGCAGTCCCAACCTGAACCCGACCTTCGCTCGCTTCGGTACGCCCGATCGTGGCAAACACTTCCCGATCGCCGGTCAGGCCGCGGGTTGCCTCGAGCGAATAGGTGAGCGCCTCGCCATAGATGTCGTCAAACGAGCGCGATTGAATGCGCAGTTCCGCGCTGGCCGCCGGGAGATTGGGGTTAAGCGCCGCCAGGGACGCCACCGGCGCAACAGCACCACCATGAACATCACCACCCACCGGGAAATCCGCCCCGATGCTGAAAGAACCGCCCCATTGCCCAGGGGCCAGGGGCTCGGCGGCGGCCATCGGCGTCAAAAAGACTGCCGCCGCAATGAGAGTTGTCCGTGTAAACATTCTGTTTCTCCATCAAACGCTTGGCGTGAGTGCCTCGACGGAAATATCATACAATATATAATATACAATATACAATATTAAAATATCGGTGGGGGAACCCCCTCGCCCGGCGGGAGCCCCGTAACCATTTGCTGCAACGCAACGTAATTCAGATTACCCATCACAAGAGGCCCCCATGCGCGCGCAAGACGTGTTGTCCCTGTCCTCGATGCCGCCCGGCAATCCGAGCTATCCCCGCGGCCCCTATCGCTTCGTCGACCGGGAATATTTCATCATCCGCTACGAAACAGATCCAGATGCGATCCGCGCGTCGCTTCCAGAGCCCCTAGAGCCCGATGGATCAAAACAGGTTCTCTATGAGTGGATCAACATGCCCGATAGCTCCGGATTCGGATCGTATCAGGAAAGCGGCCTCGTCATCCCCGCCCACTTCAACGGCGAAGCGGTGAATTTCACGGCCCAAATGTACCTCAACGACGAACCACCGATCACGGCCGGTCGCGAAATCTGGGGCTTTCCAAAGCGCTGGGGAGAGGCCCGCCTGGCCGTTACGCGCGACACCTTGACCGGCACCCTCGAATACGCCGGCCAGCGCGTCGCGCTCGGCACCATGGCCTACAAGTATGAAAGCTATGCCGATTGCCTGAAAGAGCGCGCAGAGCGGCTCAAGAAAACGCAAGTCAATCTGAAGCTGATCCCCAGCGTCACCAGCGAGCCGGCTATCGCCCAGCTGGTTGCCTACAACCTCACCGACGTGACCTTGAAGGGGGCCTGGAGTGGCCCTGCGCGCCTGCACCTGGTGCCCCATGTCAATGCTCCGGTTGCAGACTTTCCGGTGCGCCGGATTATCGGCGGCGAACACCTGATCGCTGATCTCACGTTGCCTTACGGTCGAGTTCTTTTCGATTATCTCGCCACATGAACCCGCCCGCACCAAAGACCCCAAAGGCGGCGGGGCACACCGGAGCATCCCCCATGAAACCCAAGCCCATCAACCTCGCCCTCCAAGGCGGGGGCTCACACGGCGCGTTCACCTGGGGGGTGTTGGATCGTCTGTTGGAGGACGATCGCGTCGTCATTGAAGGCGTCACCGGTGCCTCCGCCGGCGCGATGAACGCTGTGGCACTGGCAGACGGCCTCGCCGGTGGCTGTAAGCGCGAAGCCCGCGAAAGGCTCAAAGGGTTTTGGCAGGGCGTTGCCGAAGCCTCATCCAGAAGCCCGCTAAGACCTACGCCCCTCGATAAATGGCGCGGCGTTTGGAATCTCGACTCTTCGCCAGCCTACGTCTGGTTGGACATGATGTCGCGTTTGGCGAGCCCCTACGACTTCAACCCGCTCAAACTCAACCCGCTCCTAGACATGGTCTCAAACCTGGTGGACTTCGAGCGCGTGCGCGCGTCGCCGTTGAAGCTCTTCATTTCAGCCACCAATGTCGAAACCGGTCGCCCCAAAATCTTCGAGCGCGCCGAAATCACGCCAACCCATGTCATGGCATCGGCCTGCCTGCCCTACATGTATCAAGCAGTGGAGATTGACGGTGTGCCCTACTGGGACGGCGGCTACATGGGCAACCCGCCGCTTTGGCCGCTGTTTGATCATTGCGACAGCGACGATGTCGTGATCGTCGAAATCAACCCGATGCACCACAAAGGCGCGCCGAAATCCGCCCGCGACATCCTCAATCGCCTGAACGAAATCACCTTTAACGCGTCGTTGATGCGGGAATTGCGCGCGATCGATTTCATCACCCGCTTGATCGCCGATGGCCGCATGGATGGCACCGGCTATCGCCGCGTATTGGTGCACGCCATTGCCGATGAAGCCACTCTGGGTGGCCTCGGCGCATCCTCCAAGCTCAACACCGAGCCGCGCTTCCTGGACTTTCTGTTTGAAAAAGGCCGCGGCGCAGCCGATCGCTGGCTCAACGCAAACCTGCAAGACGTGGGCGTCAAATCCACCCTGGACCTGCGCGCCATGTTCGCTGGCGACGACGACCCTTTAGATGGTGCACGGATCAATCGACTGGCAGCATTCCAGGATCGCAAGCCCGCCTAACGCGCGCCCGCAAGCAAACCCGCCAATGCGTCAGCGCGTCAGCCGCGCGCGCTTAAGCGCCTTGACAATAATCGCCCCCACCTCCGCGGGCACCTGGTTGACCAACGCAGACAACCCACGTGGCTGCGGGCCGCGGCGCTGATCCTGGCGCGACCGGCCTTCCAGCATCGGCACCGCCGCGGCCGGCGATTTGGGCTTGGCTTTGTCCAATAGCCCCCAAAACCGAGCCATTTCATAGGGTGCCGAAACGCCGGCCTCCAACATGAAAGGCCCCACCGTGCCGATCGGCTCCGCGCTCAGCGTCGACAAGGGAACCCCGTGGCCAAGGCCCTGAACGAGGTTCAATTCCACGACGATCTGCCCGCTTTTCGGCGATCGCCAAACCGTTTTCACACACCGCCCGTGCGTTTCAGGCTCACCACTTTCCACCGCAAGATCGTGGGCCCCGACCCATTGCCGTATGCTGTCAACGGCATTGGCGGCGTGCACGGTGGTATCCGCATCCCCGTGCCAGATCGACACCCGCGGCCACTCCGCCACCTGCGGCGAAGCCAGCCGCACCAACTGAGCAAGATCAGCCGCACTGGCGCGTCGTCCCGTCATGGCCCCCCAGGCGCTGTGCACACTATCGGCAACGCCAAACGGCATGCCGGCAACGATACCACCCGCCGCAAATACCTGCGGATAGGTCGCCAGCAGCACCGAGGCAATCGCTCCGCCAGCCGATAGTCCGCACACAAACACACGCGACGCATCCAACCGCTGCGTGCGCACCGCATGGGCGATCATCGCAACAACAGAGGCTGCCTCCCGCGCGGCATCGTCCGGCTTGAACCAGTTAAAGCAGCGATGGAGATTATTGGCCGGTCGCTGTTCCGGAGCCAGCACAACAAACCCGCACCGCTCCGCCAGCGCCATCCAACCGGCATTGCGCGCATGGGCGTCGGCGGTTTGGGTACATCCGTGCAAAACCACCACCAAGGCCGCGTGCGGCTTCAAAGCGCTTGGCGCATAACTGAACATTCGCAATCCGCCGGGGTTGTCCCCAAACGCCAAAGTCTCCACCAGCCCCTCGCCAGCGGATGCATCCGATGCGGCTGCCTGGACAGCACGAGGCTTCAAGCGCCGCGTTGCGGCGACAGTGTCGCGTTCGCTTGCCATGGAAAATCCCCTCTTCGCCCCACACGTCGAGCGTGACTCACATTTTGCTGCACCGCAGCATGAGAAGCTAGTTACGAACCGTCCACTCATGACCTCCGAGTAATCTCTGGAGGGAGGAAGTGTCTTTCACTTGGCTGGCAAAGCAAGGCGTAAAAGACGTCCACCCCCTCTCAGGCAAGAGGGGGTGGTTGATATCAACCTGCGATAGAGCGCTATTTGGTCCTAGAAGCGCCAACCAATCGTCGCCGTCCAGGTGCTCGGCGCACCGAAATACGCAGTCCGAATACCGCCGACTGACGAAAACTCCTGGGCGTCCGTCTTATAGACTTCATCGCTCAGATTACGGCCGACAACCCCGGCCGTGAAGCCGCCGTCGCTACTTTCCCAGACCAACCGCGCATCATACAGCCAGTAGTCGTCTTGCCACATGCCCGGGAAGCGCGCCCCGGTCAACAAGTTCGCATTATCAACCGCCAAGGCATGCTCGCTGCGGAATCGCGCTGAGGCCCCAACAACAAGCCCAGACCCGTCGCCAAAGCCAAAGCGATACTGCGCGCCAAAGCGAGCCGTATACTCCGGCGAGAACGCTGGCGTTTGCTTGCTGCGGTCTAGGGTCGTGAAGCCCGTTGCAGGGAAAACTGCAGCGCGTTGCTCAAAGAATGATCCGTACTCGGCACTCAAATAGCCAATTTGCGCGTCTAGCAGCAAGGCTTCAATGGGGGTGTAGGACACTTCGAGTTCAGCGCCGGAGATATCAAGTTCACCCGCATTGAGCACCGCGAAGTCGATCGCCGGCAGCGGTTGCGTCGGCGAGGTAACCGCCCGACCGACGCGGGCCTGGAAATCCTCATACGTGGTTTGAAACAATGCCAAATTCACACGCAGCCGATTGTCCAGCCAGTCAGTTTTGGCCCCGACCTCATAGCTCAAGGACGTTTCGGGATCGTACGGTTGCTCTTCGCCTGGGTTATTGGCCCGTCCATTGAAACCGCCAGACTTGAAGCCCCGTGCCACGCGCCCATACAGCAACACGTTGTCTGAGGCGTGGAAGTCGATGGACGCCATGGGCGAAACATCATCCCAGGTTTCGGTGGCCTTGAAGGCAAACGGCGTTCCAAGTGCCGGCAACGCCCCGGTCGGCAAAGGTGTGCCCACCAAGAACACAGACGTGGTTCGCGCGTAGTTCTTCTCTTCCTCAGTATACCGAATACCGGCCGACAGATTCAGGCGATCCGTCAGCGCCCAACTGGCATTGGCGTAGGCCGCCCAGCTTGTCGTCTCAAGGTCATCGGCGATCGTGCGCGTGAAGCCGGGCGAAAATCCAAGCGTAAAGCTGTCCGCAAAGGCAATCTGATCCGATTCGATATCTTCACTCAGATAGTAAAGCCCGCCCACAAACGTCAGCCGATCACCCTCGTATGTGGCTTGCAGCTCTTGGCTAACCTGGCTTTGATCCACGCCGACAAACACGTCACCCAACTCCAGGGTGGTGGCGTCGATATCGATGTAATCGTCGTACTGGAGTTGGCGTGCCGCGGTGATGGACTTCAACGTCAAGGCATCAGACAGGTCCCAGCTTAGCGTCGCCGACACACCGCCCTGCTCCAATTCCTGCCGGTTTGGCAAGCCAGGCGTGGCAGACGCTGTGAAGTTGAACTCCGGTTGCACCGCCGGCAGAACCCGCAACGGAACGCCGAAAATGGTGGTCAGCGTGTTGGTCGCTTGACCCATTTGCAGGGCGTTTTCTTCCTGCGAAAAATCCGCAGCAAAGTCAGCGCTGAACCCAGGCGTCGGATCCCAAGCCAAAGCCACCCGCGCCGCGCCCACATGGCGGTCGTTATAGGTTTCTCCTGTGGTCGGATTGCTGACGTAGCCGTCCCGCGTTGCCATCAACACGCCCGCGCCAATCGCCAAATTATCGCTGATTGGACCAGAACCAGACAGCCGACCTTCAAGCTGGCCATACTCGCCAAATGCAACGCTGGCAGCCGCATGCGGGTCCTGACCTGGCCGCCGCGTCACCACGCGGAAGGCACCGCCAATTGTATTTTTGCCGTACAGAGTGCCTTGCGGACCTCGCAACACTTCGACGCGTTCGATATCAAACAGCTCAAGTTGCGTCCCGCGAATCCGGCTGTAATAGACATCGTCAACATAAAAGCCGACAGCAGGATCGAAGGTTTGCAGCGCATCTGGCTGGCCAACACCGCGGATGTAAATGTTGAGCGCGTTGCCGGAGCCGCGACCTTGAACGATATTCAAGTTCGGCACGGCCCCTTGCAGTCCGCTCGGGTCTACCGCGCCAACGCGGTCCAGGCTCTGCGCTGTAAAGGCCGAAACCGAAGCTGGCACATCCTGCAAATTTTCCGCTGTGCGGCGGGCTGTCACGACGATATCGGTATCCTCGGCGTCCTGCGCATAGGCGGGCAGCGCCATGGCCGCCACCAGTGGCAAAAGCACCCAGCCGCTCCGCCAACGAATCGGTTGCTCTCTCATAGGACTCTCCATGCTAAATCGCGCCGCAACGCGGCCTCGCACCTATTGCCGGAGCGATTTCTAAAAAAGCATTACAACGTTTCGCGCTCAAGGGCACTAAGACTTAAGTCGCATGACCAATTGCCAATGAAATTGGCCGCTCACCCATCAACCTCAAACCGGCCCGATCACGGTGATCCCGCCCTGCGCGCTCACCTTCGCCCGCACGCCGAAGGCATCGGCAATCGTTTGCGGCGTCAACACCGCAAGCGGCGGGCCGCTCGCCAAAAGCCGCCCCTCCTTGAGCATCAACACCCGGTCGCTGAAGCGCGCGGCCAGCGACAAATCGTGCAGCGTCACAAGGGCTGCCCCGCCCGCCTGCGTGAACGCCCGCAACGCCCCCATCACCTGAACCGCGTGCAACGGGTCAAGCGCAGCAATCGGCTCGTCGGCCAAAATCAGCGGCACCTCAGCCGCCAGCGCCCGCGCCACATGCACCCGCGCCAACTCGCCGCCGGAAAGTTCATCCGTACGCCGATCAACGAACGAATCCAGGTCGCACGCCGTCACCGCGCGCGCAATCGCCTCCAGATCGAGGGACCTGAGCCGCCCAAGGCCCACACCATACCCAAATCGCCCCAGCGCCACCACGTCATGAACCTTCAGCGGCCAGGCGAGTGGGCGAGACTGGGGCAGATATGCCACCGCCCGCGCCCGCGCCTGCGCCGTTAGCGCCCGTGGATCACCGCCAGCGAGCCGCACCTCACCCACAACCGGCGCGCAAAGCCCAATGCCGGCGCGCAGCAAACTGGTCTTTCCCGCGCCATTGGCCCCCACCAGCGCCACCAACGCGCCGGCCGGCACCTGCAGCGACACGTCCCGCAACACCGTGCGCCTGCCAAGGCGCACCTCAACATCGGTAAAGCTCAGCTCATCCATCCGCGCCTCGCCTTTGCGCCGCAATCCAGATAAACGCGGGTGCACCGATTAAGGCTGCCACGACCCCAAGCTTCAACTCTGAATCGGTAGCGATAATCCGTACCAGGATGTCCGCCACCACAAGGATCAGCCCCCCCAGCAGGGCAGCCGGTACAAGGGTCCGCCCCGGATCGTGGCCCACCAACGAGCGTACCACATGCGGCGCCACAAGCCCCACAAACCCAATCGCCCCCGCAAGGCTCACTGCGCCACCGGTGACAAGGCCGGTTCCCACCACAACACCCAGTCGTGCCCGCGCCAGATCAAGCCCGATTCCGTGCGCCGCCTCTTCCCCGAGCGTTAGCGCCGAAAGCCCCCGCGCGCCGAACAAAAGCAATCCAGCCCCCACGATCAAAAACGGCAGCGCAAACGCAATGTCCACAAGGCTGCGGTTCGCCACCGTCCCCAGCATCCAATTGACCATGTCCGATAACGAAAACGGGTTCGGCGCAAAGTTCATCATCAGCGCCATCAGCGCGCCTGCAAGGCTGGATAAACCAACACCGATCAAGATCAATGTCACAACAGACCGCATACGGATCGATGTCACCGCCAGCAGGCCCGTCGCTGCCATTGCTCCGGCCACAGCAGCGATCGGCATCGCCCAAATAAACGCTTGCGCAACCCCAAAATAGAGCGTCACCGTGGCCGCAAGGGCAGCCGTGGCGGACACCCCCAAAACGCCAGGATCGGCCAGGGGATTGCGCAACAACCCCTGCAGCGCCGCGCCCGAAAGCCCAAGCGCGCCGCCGACCAAAAACGCAGCGATCGCCCGCGGCAACCGAATTTCCCACACGATCAAAAGCGTCGCCGCATCGCCCTGACCCAGCAACGCATGCAACGCCAAAACCGGCAACATCGGCGTCGAGCCAACCAACAAAGCGATAAACATCGCCAGCGCCGCAAGGCCGGCCAAGCCGCTGTTCAGGCCAGCATCTTTCATGGCGACACATCAAGACTGCGCGCGGTTTGCCCAAGGCGCTCCACCGCCTCCACCAAATACCACCCCCCGCAAGATACCAACGCGCCATCCAGCGCCGCCACCGGTCGCCCCTCAATCTGGGCCCGCACCAGGGGATGGCGCGAAGCAGACCAGATATCCTGTTGATTTGTACGCTGATTATAAAAGCCCGCTGCGATCACATCGGGCTGCTCGCGGGCCAACCGCTCCAGCGGTATCGGATGCCAGCCAGCCCGTTGCTCAAAATTCTCAAGCCCCGCGGCTCTGATCATCGCATCCACCAATGATCCAGATCCGGAAGTATACCCCGCGGGCGTCACATAAAGCGCATTGAGCCCCGCCTGCGGACCGGCAACGGCTGCCAAGCGGGTGTCCATTTCCGCCACCAGCGCGTCGCCCCGCGCCGGGTGCCCAACGGCCAGGGCCATGGCGCGGATCGTGTCACGCACACCGTCGAAGTCTTCGGCATAACCAAGCTGCGCCACCGGAACCCCGGCCCGTTCCAACAACCCGACCGCGCCTGGCCCACCCCCATAAGACCGCACCACCAGATCAGGCCCCAAGGCCAACACATCCTCCGTACGCCCCCGCACCTGCGGGATCTCCCCCACAGACGCTCGCATGTAAGAGAACTCCCGATCCGCGTCGGTCGAAACCGCGGCGATTTGGCTGCGATCAGCCAACTTCAACACGAACTGATCGGCGCAGTAGTCCAAACTCACAATCCGCTGTGGCAGGGCGGGCGGCGCGCGCTCTTGCGGCTGAAGCGCGGGCGCACACCCGACCGCCGCAACCGCGGCAAGAACAACGCACCGCCACGCCACCATCAGAAGTTGGCCCGCACGCCGAAAAACGCCTGCCGCGGCGGCGATCCATAGCGGAACGTCGTCTGGTAGGCCTCGTCTGTGGCGTTCTCCACCCGTCCGTACAAGAAAAGCCCTTCCCGCAGCTGCACCGATCCCCGCACCGATACCAAGGTGTAGCCCTCAAGCCGCACAGAGTTGGACGCATTGTCGAAACTGTCGCCCACCTGCGCCACCGATGCGCCCAGGTCATGCCCCCCATCGAACGCATACTGCACGGAAAGCGTCGCGGTTTGATCTGCACGACGCGGCAACACCCGTCCGAAGTTGGCGCTTCCCGCCACCCGATTTCGCGCATCGAGTGTGGTGTAGCTCGCGTCAATCTGCCAATTATCCGTAGGCTGCCAGGCAAGGCTGGCCTCCACTCCGTCTGCAAACGTCTTGGCCACATTGTCGAAGGTGCCAAACGGCCGCCCCACGCAAATCGGATTGGAGCTGCCAAAGCAAGACACAAAGTCGATCTGGTTTTTCGTGTCGCGCCGGAAGTACGTGAGACCGGTCCGCACCCGACCGTTAAGCCAGTTTTGCTCAACGCCCGCGTCCCAGGCAAAGGACTCCTCCGCCGCAAGCCGAATGTTGCCAAAGTCCGAAAACAGTTGGAACGGCGTTGGCGCCTTGAAGCCATCACCCAAAGACGCGCGCAGCACGGTAGCCCCGTCGTTGGGCGTATAGGCAACCGTGGCTCGCAACGAAATCGCTTCGCCAAACCGATCATCGTCCGTACGGCGCACACCAAGCGTTGCTGTCAATCCGTCCGTAGGCCGCACTTGTGCCTGCAGATAGACCGCTTCCAGCACGGCTGAACTCGACACAGGCGTTGGATTTGGCACCGCCACCGATGGGCTGCGCGTACGCAACTGAGCGTCCTCGCGCTCAAAACCGCCGATCAGCTGCAGCCGCTGCGTCACATCGAACGTCGACTGCAGCTCCACCCGCTCGTTCGTGCCTTCAGCCTCGAAGGTCGTGGCAACTGCCAACTGCGGATTGAGACTGCTGCGCTCGATCTGCGAGCGTGTCACCGCGATCCGGTTGCTTAAGCGCCCATCCAACAACCGCCAGTGCAACCCCAAATAGCCAACCTGCTCTTCCGTTTCCGAAAACTCGCCCACATCGGTCAAAGCGAACGTCGGCGGCGCAAAGCCATCAACCCCCACTTCGCTCGAAGACCACCAACCCCGCACATCTGCCTCAAGCGACGGCGTAATCGCAAACGTGAACCGTCCGTTGACGGCAGAGTTCTCGTAGCCATCGCGCTCCCGCCCGCCAAGGCGCTCATCAAACGCACTGATGCTGTCGCTCTCAAACCTGCCCGCCGCCAGAGCATAGCTGTAACGCTCCGTACCCCCCGAAAGATTACCCCGGAGCTGCCGGGCTTCGAGCTCGCCAATCTCCGCATCCAGAGCAAACTGCAGCGGCCCCGCCCCACTCCGCGTGATTAGATTGACAACGCCGCCAAT
Source organism: Caulobacterales bacterium (assembly GCA_049314555.1). Classification (GTDB taxonomy): domain Bacteria; phylum Pseudomonadota; class Alphaproteobacteria; order Caulobacterales; family Aquidulcibacteraceae; genus REEB509. The sequence goes on along the minus strand of JBMOEW010000038.1, from coordinate 11,143 downwards.
GGCTTGGCTGCCATACAAGGTCGATTGCGGCCCGCGCAGCACTTCGATGCGCTCCAGATTGCCCACCAAGAGGTTGGCGAAGTTGAAGCCACCGCCCGGCGATGAGGGGTCGTTAAGCTTCACACCGTCGATCAAAACCACGGTTTGATCGGATTCAGCGCCACGAATCCGCACCGAACTGACGGTGCCAATTCCCCCGTTTCGGTTGAACGTCACCCCCGCGACGTCCCGCAGCACATCCACCACTGAAACAGCTTGCCGCCGTTGCAGATCTTCAGCGGTGATCACGGTGACCGAACTGCCAACCTCTGCACGCGCAACTGGCGCACGGGTGGCGGTGACGATGATGTCTGGGTTGTCCTGTAAAGCCCGTTGATCCGTGGACTGCGCAACCGCCTGCCCTCCACAAAACAACAAGAGGGCAGCAATTGAAACGGAACGAAGCATGCAGATATCTCCCATCACGCCGATCCGGACCAACCGTATCAGCGAGCAAGCGACATCGCTTCTCGAGGAAAACCCCGCGCCTCCGGCTGACCCTGGCCGACAAGCAGAGCGACGCGGACGGCAGGTCTCCCGGCTCCCGGATCACCACACGCCCCTGGCCTTCCCAGCGAACCAAAATCGGCCCGCCAGTGGCGCACAAGAGGGACATGCTCCCCGGTTACGGTTGCAGGCACAGCCATGGAGTCAAACGCAACGCGTCTTCACCATGTTCCCTTTTCACCCTGGCTCGCGCCAAGGCACCGTCCTGTCGTCGTTATAGCCGCGCGCCCCAACAACGCAAGGCAAAGACGCCTTGCCGGATGCATACCAAATCAGCCACAAGCTAATCTGGATCCTGGTTTTGGCCGTATACCCCGCATGAGTAACCCCATAGCCATCATCGGCGCTGGTATCGCGGGCCTAGCCTGCGCGCGTCGATTGCAGACGGCCGGCGGAATAGTAGTCCTCTTTGACAAGGGGCGTTCCCCAGGGGGCCGTATGGCGACGCGCCGCGTCGAAACGCCCACCGGCACCCACCAGTTCGACCACGGGGCGCAGTTTTTCACCGCCCGAGACGCAGCGTTTCAAGCAGCCCTCACAGACCTCACCAAAATCGCGCCCTCACCGATTGCACCGTGGCCGGATGATCTCGCAACCCTCGCAAACGGCAAGACCACCACTGCCACGGCCGAACCGCGCTTTATCGGCACCCCCGGCATGAGCGCAGTCCCAAAGGCGATGGCGCATGGCCTCTCGCTGCGCCTCTCCAGCCGGGTAACAGGCATCGAACGCGTCGGACCGACCTGGACCCTCACCCTGGAGTCTGGCCAAACCGAGGGCCCCTTCAGCGCCGTGATTGTCGCTGTGCCCGCCGAACAAGCAGGCGCATTGCTCTTGCCCCATGCCCCAGACATGGCCCTTGAAGCGCAAACCGCCCGGGCCGCCCCCTGTTGGGCCGGGCTCTTTGCCTTCGACCAGCCAACGCCAACCCCGTTCCCGGCGCTGCGGCTGGAAGATCACCCAATCCTCGCGTGGATTGCCTGCGACAGCGCAAAGCCCGGCCGCACTGCCAATTCCGTGTGCTGGGTGGCCCATGCGCGCAGCGATTGGACCAGGACCAATCTGGAAAAGACCGAAGAAGAAATTGCCCCCCTGCTGCAGAGGGCCCTGACGGATCTTTTCGACACCCCAAGTACCCCAAGTTTCGCCAAGGCGCATCGCTGGCGCTACGCCCAGGTCGAGCAGGCCGCCCCCCAGCCTTACGCCTGGAACGACCAGCTCCAGCTGGGGGCCTGCGGCGATTGGCGGATCGGGCCGCGGGTCGAAAGCGCTTGGCTCTCCGGCCACCATTTGGCCGGCGCAATCCTGGCGTGACGCCGCCCAGTACAGCTTCGATGCGAAAGCTTGCGATTCCCGCCCAAGCATGGGATCAGCCGCGCCATCCGCAGGGCCTGGAGCGCACGCCTCAATGAGTTGGCAAGGAACCGGCCCCATCGGCGTTGTGGCGCTTCTGCTCAGCACAACCGCCGCAGCCCAAACATCGCCGCCAGAACGCCCTTTCCGGCTGGAAGAAGTCCTCAGCGCCCCCGATTGGCTCTCGATCCGCGGCGAAACCCGCGCCCGCTATGAAACCCTGAGCGGCCAGTTCCGCGCCCGTGGCACCGGCGGCGATCAGATTTTGGTGTTCCGCACCTTGGCCCTTGGAGAGGCCGATACCGGCCCGATCACCCTTGGCCTCGAACTGCAAGACAGCCGCGCCTACCTCGACGATTCCGGCACCCCCCTCACCACCACCATCGTCAACCCGCTGGACGTCCTGCAGGCCTAAGCCACCATCGAACTGCCTGTCACACCAGGCTTCACCACCAACCGCCTGAAGCTGGGCCGTCAAACCTTGGACGTTGGCAGCCGGCGCGTGCTGGAGCGGGTGGAAATGGCCAACGTGATTTCCAGCTACACCGGTGCCTATTGGCAAGCCACCACCGCCAATGGCAGCGAACTCCACGCCCTTGTGTTTGTCCCTACTGCCCGCGCGCCGGCAGACCGCAACGCCCTGGAGCGCAACGACCTCTCCGGCGATGAAGAACAATGGGGCCGCCGCGCCTGGGGCCTGCACGCGCGCGCCGCCAACGCACTGGGCACCCGTGTGCCAAACGTCTGGGCAGAGGCCTATGTCTATGGCCTGCAGGAGCGCGACACCGCAAGTGTCCCCACCCCAAATCGCGACTACATCCAGCCGGGCGTGCGCCTCTTCCGCGCCCCCCGAGTGGGCCAGTTCGACTTTGACATTGAAACAGCCCTGCGCACCGGCACCCGCCGCGCCACAAGCGCCCAAAGCGACACGCGCGACCTGCACGTCGATGCGCATTTTCTTGCAGCATCGCTCAGCTACACCTTCGATGCCCCCTTGCGACCCCGCGTCACCATCCACCACTTCTTCGCCAGCGGCGACCAAGACCCCACCGACGCCAACTACAACCAGTTTGAACGCCTCTTTGGCAGCCGTCGCGGCGATCTGGGCAACACCGGCATCTTTGGCCCCCTAACCACCGCCAACATCAGCGCCCCCGGTGCCCGGCTGGAAGTCCGCCCGAACAACCAGATGGACTTTCGGTTCACCTATAAGGCGGCGTCCCTGGCGCAAGCCCGCGATGCCTGGATCGATGCTGGCCTGCAGGACGCCACGGGCCAGTCCGGCCGTTTCATTGACCACACGGTCGAGTTTCGCGGCCGCTTCCAGCTCCGCCCAGACAGCCTCAGCCTGGAAATTGGGTCTTCTGCCCTGTTCCTGGGCCGGTTTGCGCGCGAAGCCCCAAACGCACCGCGCACCGGCGACACGCTGTTCAGCTACATCCAGATCAATCAGTCCTTTTAGGAAGGCCGCCGCCCGCCACCTGCGCCAACAGCCTTGACCGCCCCTCCCCATCGCGCGAGAAGCCCGGCCATGGCAATTCGCAAGCTTTCCCTCACCGTCGATGGCCGCAATGTGCAGGTTTTCCTGCACAGGGGCGACCTCCCCTCCGATGTCGTGTTCAATGGCCCTGTGGCAGTGGACTGCGAAAGCATGGGCCTTTCACTCACCCGCGACCGGCTTTGCCTGGTCCAGATCTCCGATGGCGGCGGCGAAGCCCACCTCGTTCAGCTCGACCGCGCCACGTATGACGCGCCAAACTTGAAGGCGCTGCTGTCAGACCAAGAGCGCTTGAAACTGTTTCACTTTGGTCGCTTCGACATCGCCATGATCGCCCGCGATTTGGGGGCCAGCTGCGTGCCGGTGTATTGCACCAAGATCGCCTCCAAGCTCGCCCGCACCTACACCGATAAGCACGGCCTCAAGGATGTCGTGAAGGAGCTGCTCTCCCGCGATCTCTCCAAGGAAAGCCAAAGCTCTGACTGGGGCTCACCAGACCTCACCGACGCACAGATCGCCTATGCCGCATCCGATGTGCTGCACCTGCATGAACTGCGCGCAAAACTGGATGCGATTTTGGAGCGTGAAGGCCGCGTGCATTTGGCGCAGGCCTGTTTTTCCTTCCTGCCGTCGCGCGCAGCCCTCGATCTGGCAGGCTGGGAACCGGTGGATATTTTCGCGCACAGCTAGACGCCAGGTCCGTTCCCTCCCCCGTGCGAAATGCCCTGGCGCCTTGCTTCTGCCCCGCTGCCCGGCCTAAGACCGTGCCACGATGGAAACCGTTTGCGCATGACGACCGCCACCGCCACCTCTAGCCTGCCGGCCACGGCTGCCGGCTGGGGGCCTTCGCGCCGCTTGTCCTTGAAGCAGGCCAACGCGCGCTCGCGCCTTGTGCACACCATGCGCTTTGTTTTTGTGGGCTTGGCGGCGGCATCGTTGGCGTCTGTCTTTGTCTACACCACGGCATATTCGATGGCCGGCGGCTTTACCTTTCAGCGCCCCGCCGAAGCCACCGCCAGCATCACCATGGTCCAGCCCCGCTTCACCGGCCGCCTGGATCAAGACGCCACCTTCCAACTCACCGCCGACGACGCCTCCCGCGATGGCCCTAACGATGGCCCAATTTCCCTGAACGCGCCGGTCTACCGCGAGACCTCCGGCCGCATTGTTTTGGCGCCCAGCGGTGCCTATGACGCCGCCGCCGGCCACATCAACCTCACGGGCGGCGTCACCTTCACCGATGGCAGCGGCAACCGCTTCACCAGTCAAAACGCTGATATTGATGTGGAAAACCGCGTCCTGCGGGGCAACGCTGAGATCATCGGCGACGGCCCCCTTGGCGTTGTCCGCGCTGACGCCTATGAGTTGTACACCGATGGCGGACGCTTTGTGTTCCGCGGCAATGTGCGCGGCGTCCTGCCGGAACGGGGTCGCCCCGCTCAACCCGCCGCCGCACCACAAGAGTCCGCCCCGCCTGTTCCGGCGCCGTAACATCCGCCCCTGTGGGCCTGAGGAGAGAACCGCGATGGCAAGTTCCCGCACCCCAATGGCGGCCCTCGCCCTGACAGTCGCGATGCTGGCGCTGGTGGCAACGCCGGCCTCAGCCCAGCTCGCCGAGAACGGCGGCCCGATTTCTTATAGCGCAGACAATCTCGAATATTCCCAGGACGCCAGCCAGCTGGTTCTCACCGGCGATGTGGACGTGCTTCAAGGCGACACCCGCCTGCGCGCCGATCGCCTCACCATGATATTCGCCGCAGGCTCAGGCGGTGCCACCTCTGGAGTCGGCTCCAACGACATCGAACGCATGATTGCCGAAGGGGACGTGTACTACGTGCGCCCCCTGCAACAGGCCCGCGGCGATCGCGCCGTCTATGAAACGGCCTCAGACACAGTCACCTTCACCGGCAACGTCATTGTCACCAATGAAGACAACGTGATCCGCGGCCAAACCTTGGTTCTTCAAGTCGCCACCGGCAGCACCACCGTTCGCGCCCAGCCCGGCCGGCGCGTCCAAGGCGTTGTAAACCCGCAAAATCGCCGCTCGCCCGCCAATGGCGGTTAACGCGCGCTAACGCGTGCGATTTCACGGCCCATTTCACGAATTCTTAGCGCGACGAAGGGCATATGACCAATCAGGGTGCATCAAACCGACCCGAACAGCATTCATCATTCGGTGAAGGCCTTTCGGCACGCCACCTGGCAAAGGGATATCGCGGCCGTCAGGTCGTACGAGACGTCAGTCTCGATCTGCGCCAGGGGGAGATCGTCGGCCTGTTGGGCCCTAACGGCGCAGGTAAAACCACCTGCTTCTACATGATCACAGGGCTTGTACGCGTGGATACCGGGCAGATCACCATTGACGGCCAAGACGTCACCGGCCTGCCTATGTATCAACGGGCAAGATTGGGTGTTGGCTACCTCCCCCAGGAGCCATCTATCTTCCGTGGTCTCTCCGTCGAAGAAAACGTGATGTGCGTGGCCGAAATGGTCGAGCCCAACCGGGCTAAACGCAAGGAAGCTGTTGATCAACTGCTGCATGATCTGCGGGTCGACCACCTGCGAGACGCTCCAGGCGGAGCGCTTTCGGGTGGCGAACGCCGACGTGTAGAGATCGCGCGCGCCCTGGCCACACGGCCTTCCTTCATGCTTCTCGACGAGCCTTTCGCCGGCATCGACCCCCTCGCCATCAGCGATATTCGCGACCTGATCTTGTTCCTCAAGCAAAGAGGACTTGGCATTCTGATCACCGATCACAACGTCCGCGAGACCTTGGAAATCGTCGATCGTGCCGCGATCATGTTTGATGGTGGGGTTTTGTTCGAGGGCACTCCAAACGAGGTCCTCAACAATCCAGCCGTGCGCGAGACCTACCTGGGGGAACGGTTCGACAGTCATTAACGGGGCATCAGGATGGCACTTGCACCCCGTTTAGAGATGCGCCAGGGCCAGTCCCTGGTCATGACCCCCCAGCTGCAGCAGGCCATCAAGCTGCTTCAACTGTCCAACATCGAACTTGCCGAATTCATCGAGACCGAGCTGGAGCGCAACCCCCTCTTGGAGCGCCAAGAAGGCTCTGAAGAGGCTGTGGCCCGCGAAGAAACCGGCGTCATTCAAGAAAATCGCCCGCCGGCAGACGCCGATGGCGGCCTTGATGTGGACGCGGAATGCCTCAACCCAGACATGAGCGCAGGCGATCTGATCGACGCCGGTGCCCAGCCCCTCACCGATTGGTCCAAAGCTGGCTCTGGCAAGTCCTTGGAGGATATGCCAGATCTGGAATCGAGCGCGAAACAAGACGTTAGCCTCGCCGAGCACCTGGAAGGCCAGCTGATGCGCGCGGCCCTGCCCGCCGCTGATCGCTTGATCGCCGGTGTGCTGCTCGATGAGATGGACGAAGCCGGCTATTTCCGCGGTCGCGTCCTGGAGGTGGCCGAGCGTTTGGGCTGCCCGCAAGCGCAAGTAGAACGGGTCCTTGCCGTGATGCAGGGCTTTGAGCCAGTCGGCGTCATGGCCCGCGACCTCGCCGAATGCCTGGCGATCCAGCTGAAAGACCGCGACCGCTACGACCCCGCCATGCAGGTCTTGATCCAGAACTTGGAACTCCTGGCGCGGGCGCAGTTTGATAAGCTGATGGCGCTCTGCGGCGTTGACCGCGAAGACCTCACCGAAATGATCGGCGAGATCCGCTCCCTCACCCCCAAACCTGGCGCTGCCTTCGGCGGTGGCCCAGCTCTGACGGTCGCCCCCGACGTCTTTGTGCGTCCCGCCTCCGATGGCGGCTGGCACGTGGAGCTAAACGTTGACGCGCTGCCAAAAGTGCTGATGAATCAGCGCTATCACGCCCGCGTCGCCGCAAGCGCCCGCAACGAAACAGACAAGGCCTTCGTTTCAGAATGCGCGGCCAATGCGAGCTGGTTGGTCAAAAGCCTGGACCAGCGTGCCAAAACCATCCTGAAGGTGTCGCGGGAGATCGTGCGTCAACAAGATGCGTTCTTCGCCTTTGGCGTGGCGCACCTGCGGCCTTTGAACCTCAAGACCGTCGCCACCGCGATCGACATGCACGAAAGCACCGTCAGCCGCGTCACCTCCAACAAATACATGGCCACCCCGCGCGGCATGTTTGAGTTGAAGTACTTCTTCACCGCCTCGATTGCTGCTTCTGATGGCGGCGAAGCGTTCAGCGCCGAAGCCGTGCGCCATCGCATCAAATCCATGATCGATGGTGAGTCCGCGATGGACATCCTCTCCGACGATCGGATCGTGGAAATCCTGCGGGAAGCCGGCGTCGACATCGCCCGTCGCACGGTCGCAAAATATCGCGAAAGCCTGCGCATCCCCTCCTCGGTGGAACGCAAGCGCCGCTTGGCCCGCGCCCTCTAACGCCTTCGCCCGCAGCCCAAGTTTAGCCAGGGATCCGCTGCAGCGCCCGCCCGGCCAGGAAAAAGTGCACGCCGGCCCACGCGTTGAACAGCGTCAACAACGAGATCGCCAACACCAGCGCATCGCCACTGCTATTGCCCTGCTTGGCAAACATGTCAGACAGAACGCCCACAAAAACCGGTCCAAGCCCCATCCCCGCAAGGCCCGCGATCAGCAGATAAACAGAAACCGCCACCGCCCGCGTCTCGTCGCGCGCAAGCTGCTGGATCGCCGCAAACGTCGGCCCGTAGTAGAACGTGGCGGCGATCGTCGGCGCCGCAAACAGCACCACCGCCCAAATCGGCTTGTCCTGGTGCAATCCAAGGATAAACAGCGGCACAGACAAAACCATCATGATCGCCGGCACGATCAGCGTCCAACTGACGCCGTACTTGCGTACCCGGTCTGCCACCCAGCCGCCACTCCACGCCCCAAGCATCCCTGAAACGCCGATCATGATGCCCAACACCACGCCCATAGTGGCGAAATCCCACTCACCGGCGGGCGTCCCGATCCCATGCACCCGCACAAAATAGCTGACCTGGAAGCCCGCAAAGCCATACGCCACGAACTGCACGAGCACACCGGCAAAAATCAGCTGCCAATAAGTTGGCTTCAGCGCCAATTCCCGAAAGGCCTCAAGGAACGAGAGCTGGCCAGGCACAGGCTTAAAAACCTGAGACAAAGGTGTCGGCGGGCGCGGCTCGCGGATCGTGAACCAAACCACCAAAGCAAACAAAAGCCCGGGCACCCCCGCCAAGAAAAACGCCATCCGCCAGTCAAAATTCTGCACCACCCAGCCGCCGGCGGCATACGCGATGAACGCCCCAAAGGGCACCGCCATGCCATAAATGCCCAGCGCCCCGGCCCGCTTTTCCGGTGGAAAGAGGTTTGCAAGCAGTGAGTGCGACGCCGGCCCAGACCCTGCCTCGCCCACGCCCACGCCCAACCGCGCCGCAAACATCTGCCAGAAATTGGTCGCAAGCCCGCACAGCACCGTGAACGCAGACCACAGCGCCAGCGAAATCCCGATCACCTTCGGCCGATGCCAGCGATCTGCGATCAGGGCGATCGGCACCCCAAGCGTGGTGTAAAACAGCGCAAACGACAGCCCCGTCATCAGCCCAGCTTGGGTATCGCTAAGGCCAAGATCTTCTTTGATCGGCTCCACCAGGATCGCCATGATCTGGCGGTCCAGAAAATTCAGCAGCATCACCACAAACAACACGCCCAGCGCATAATTGGCATAGGCAGGATCGGCGGACACCTTCACGGCTGCGCCCTGCGCAGGAGCGGTCTGATCGGTCACAAGCTTCCTCCCAGCCAGCACGCAGGCCAGCAGTTTACGGCACCGATCTAATGTCGGGCTCAACCTCCAGACTAGCCCGCGTTTTGCAAGGGTGGCTACTGGTTTTAACGAGAGGATGGCAGCCAAAAACGCGCACCCCCGCCCGCCGCAACCCGCCGATAAATCCGCCGCAGCAAAATCCGCCGTCTTGCCCCGCCGGCGGAGAATCCTTACCTTGGTTTCGGGCGGTTCCTGCTCCGTACGTTGAGCATTGTCATCCCGGGGACCGTATCATTTCTCTCGGGAGCTGGCTCTGTGTCAGGTTGTGGCCTGACGCACCTGGCGCCCACCTTAGCTTGCTAGGGTCCGAGGGGGTGAACAGCCTCGACGGCGCATAGCGGTGCCGCCCACCCGCTTTCTCCCTGGTTGCGCCCCAGGTCCCGCCAGGAAAGGCAGCCGTTTGACCGCCGCGCCAGACATCGACGGCCAAAAAGCCCAGGTCCGGCGCGCCGCGCGCGCGATCCGCGCCCAGGCGCAAGCAGATACCCCAGACGCAGCCCTGCGCATCCTGGACACCTTCCCTCTCGAACTGGCCACCCCGAGCCCCGTTGTCGGCGGGTATTGGCCGGTCGGCTCAGAGCTCGATCCCCGCGTGCTGATGGCCGCCCTCTCCAAGTCCGGCGCACAGATTGCCCTGCCCCGCATGAGCACGAGGCAGGGCCCCGCCCGGTTTCACCTCTGGCAAGCTGGCGTCACCCTCACCGCCGACGCGTTTGGCGTGCCAAGCCCGCCAGAAAATGCCCAAACGATCAGTCCGCGCTTGATCCTTGTGCCGCTCTTGGCCTTCGACAGAGACGGCCGCCGTCTTGGCCAGGGCGGTGGTCACTATGATCGGATCTTGGCCCGCTTGAAGCCGATGGGTGCGATTGCCGTGGGCCTTGCCTTCGCAGCCCAGGAAATGCCGATGATCCCCACTGGCCCCTTCGACGAACACCTGGACTGGATCGTCACCGAGCACGAATCCTTCCGCTGCCGACGCCGTTGAGCCTAAAGCGCTTATCCGCTAAATAGCCGCCTCCCCATTTCCCGCTGACAGCCAAGAAGGGGCCCGCAATGGCCGGCCATTCAAAATTCAAAAACATCATGCACCGCAAAGGTGCCGCCGATAAGAAGAAGGCCGCCCTGTTTACCAAGCTTGCGCGCGAAATCCAGGTCGCGGCAAAAAACGGTGCCGATCCAGACACCAACGCCCGCCTCTCGCGGGCCATCGTCGCCGCCCGCGCCGAAAGCATGCCCAAAGACAATATCCAACGCGCGATCGACAAAGCGACCGGTGCCGGCGCCGAAGACCTCGTGGAAATGCGCTATGAGGGCTTTGGCCCCGGCGGCGTTGGCGTGATTGTCGAAGCCGCCACCGACAATCGCAACCGCACCGCCAGCGAAGTCCGCGCCGCCTTCACCCGCTTTGCCGGCAACCTCGGCGAAACCGGCTCTGTGTCCTTCCTGTGGGATCAGGTTGGCGAAGTGCGTTATCCCCTGGGCGCGGCCGAAGAAAACGCGATGCTGGAAGCAGCCATTGAATCGGGCGCGGATGATTGCGCCTTGGAAGGCGAAGAACATGCCGTGACCTGCGCGATCGGCTCGCTGTCGCAAGTGGCGCAGGGCCTGGAGGCGCGCTTTGGCCCCGCAGCAGCGGCAAAGATCGTCTGGCGTCCGCGCACCACCATTCCGATCGAAGGCGAAGCGGCACAAACCCTGCTGCGCTTGCTGGATGTCCTGGACGATTTGGACGACGTGCTGAACGTCTATGCCAACTTCGAAATGTCGGACGAAGCCCTCGCCGCCCTCGACGCCTAACCCCGTCCCACACAAAACTTATCCCCGGTCGCGTCGCCGGACCCATAATGGGCTCATCCACACCGACATCGGGGATGAAGCGCTGTCCCTTCAGGGTGTGGAACGGTTTGGTGGAAAACCTAGGGACGAAGCGGTCCGTAGGCAGACCACATCGAGGGTAAGCCCCCGTGCGAAAGGGG
>JBMOEW010000037.1:0-28553 GCA_049314555.1 Caulobacterales bacterium | reverse complement strand
CGATCGTGCCGATGTTGCAGTGCGGCTTGTTCCGCTCAAACTTTTCCTTGGCCATCTCTTGGCTCCTCAGATTTCTTCTAGGTCTTTAAGGGTCAGGCGCGCAGCTTTGCCAGGACTTCCTGGCTCACCGCCCGCGGCACTTCTTCATAATGGCTGAACTGCATCGTGAAGCTGGCGCGCCCCTGCGAGAAGGAACGCAACGTGTTCACGTAGCCGAACATGTTGGCCAGCGGCACGATGGCGTTGATAACCGTCGCGTTGCCGCGCATGTCTTGGCCCTGGATCATCCCGCGCCGGGAATTCAAATCCCCGATCACAGACCCGACATACTCTTCCGGCGACACAACCTCGACCTTCATCATCGGCTCAAGCAGGCGTGGATCGCCCTTTTCCGCCAACTCCTTGAAAGCCGCCCGCGCCGCAATTTCGAACGCCAGCACGCTGGAGTCCACATCGTGGTAGGCCCCGTCCACCAGCACGGCCTTGATATCGATCATCGGGAAGCCAGCCAGCAGGCCGTTTTCCTTCGACGATTCAAGCCCCTTCACAACGCCGGGCACGAATTCCTTGGGCACCGAGCCGCCAACGATCGCGCTTTCAAACACAAAGCCCGTGCCCGGTTCGCCCGGCGTGAACTCCAGCTTGATCCGCGCAAACTGGCCCGTACCGCCGGTTTGCTTCTTGTGCGTGTAATCGATCGTGGCCGCCTTGCCGAGCTTTTCACGGTAGGCCACCTGCGGTGCGCCCACTTTGGCATCGACCTTGTACGTCCGGCGCAAGATATCGACTTTGATGTCCAAGTGCAGTTCGCCCATCCCCTTCAGGATGGTCTGGCCGCTCTCGTGATCGGTCGACACCCGAAACGACGGATCCTCCGCCGCGAGCTTGGCCAAGGCCAAGCCCAGTTTTTCCTGGTCAGCCTTCGAGTTGGGCTCGATCGCCACTTCGATAACCGGCTCCGGGAACTCCATGCGCTCCAAGATCACGGCCTTCTGTGGATCGCACAGCGTGTCGCCGGTGCGTGTTTCCTTCAGGCCCGGCACCGCAATGATATCGCCCGCGAACGCTTCCTTGATGTCTTCGCGGTTGTTGGCGTGCATCAGCAGCATCCGCCCCACCCGCTCGCGCCGGTCCCGCGTCGAGTTCAACAACCCATCACCCGAGTTCAGCACGCCCGAATAGATACGGCAGAACGTGATCGTGCCAACGAACGGGTCGTCCATGATTTTAAAGGCCAACATCGCAAACGGATCCGTATCGGAGGCGATCCGCACGGTGTCTTCCTCCGTCTTGAAATCGATCCCCTTGATCGAGGGCCGGTCGAGCGGGCTTGGCAGATAGTCCACCACCGCGTCCAACAACGGCTGCACGCCTTTGTTCTTGAACGCCGACCCGCACAGGATCGGGTACCATTTCCGGTCCACGACTGCCTTACGGATCAGGCTCTTCAGGGTCGCGATGTCGGGTTCTTTACCGTCGAGGTAAGCCTCCATCGCCGCATCATCGAGTTCCACCGCCGCTTCCACCAGGGCCGCGCGGTATTCCTTCGATTGTTCGATCATGTCGGCCGGGATCTCGGCATACTCGTACTTTGCGCCGAGGCCCTCTTCCACCCAGATGATCGCGCGCATTTCCACCAGATCGACCATGCCCCGGAAGGAGTTTTCGATCCCGATTGGCAACTGGATCGGCACAGGCTTGGCCCCGAGCCGGGTCTTGATGTCTTCCACGCAGCGGAAGAAGTCCGCGCCCAACTTGTCCATCTTGTTGGCAAACACGATCCGCGGCACGTCGTACTTGTCGCCCTGGCGCCACACGGTTTCTGTTTGTGGCTCGACGCCTTGGTTGCCGTCCAACACGCACACCGCGCCGTCCAACACCCGCAACGAGCGCTCCACTTCAATCGTGAAGTCGACGTGCCCAGGGGTGTCGATGATGTTCAGTCGCTTGCCGTTCCAGAAGCACGTGGTGGCAGCGGACGTAATCGTGATCCCCCGCTCCTGCTCCTGTTCCATCCAGTCCATGGTGGCAGCGCCATCATGGACTTCCCCAATCTTGTGGGACTTCCCGGAATAATACAGGACGCGCTCAGTGGTGGTCGTCTTGCCGGCATCGATGTGAGCCATGATGCCGAAATTGCGATAGTCTTCGATAGCGTACTGGCGCGGCATGGTCGCGTCTCTCTCTGACAGATCCAGGGACCCGATCTAGGACATGGCCCCGCGAAAAATAGGGCTGATTACCAGCGATAATGGGAGAAGGCGCGGTTGGCTTCCGCCATCCGGTGCGTATCTTCCCGCTTTTTTACCGCCGAGCCACGGTTGTTGGCCGCGTCGACCAGCTCGCCCGCGAGCCGGTCTTGCATCGTGTTTTCATTGCGCGAGCGCGCCGCATTCACCAGCCAACGGATGGCCAGCGCCTGACGCCGTTCCGGGCGCACTTCCACCGGCACCTGGTAGGTGGCGCCGCCGACCCGGCGCGAGCGCACCTCGATCGCGGGCGCCACATTGCCAAGGGCATCGTGGAACACTTCAATCGCCGGACGCTTCAGCTTGCGCTCCACGTTTTCCAGCGCCCCATAGACGATGGTTTCAGCAATCGACTTTTTGCCTTCATACATCACGTAGTTCATGAACTTCGTGAGCACGAGATCACCATAAGCGGGATCGGGCAGGACTTCGCGCGGCTCGGCGCGGTGACGGCGTGACATGGTCTCTTCCTTGCCTGGAGCTTACTTTGGACGCTTGGCGCCATACAGAGAACGGCGCTTCTTGCGGTTTTTCACGCCTTGCGTATCGAGCACACCGCGCAGGATGTGATAGCGAACGCCCGGCAAATCCTTCACCCGGCCGCCGCGGATCAACACCACCGAGTGTTCCTGCAGATTGTGGCCTTCGCCTGGAATATAGCACACCGCCTCGATGCCCGTGGTCAGGCGCACCTTGGCAACCTTCCGCAGAGCCGAGTTCGGCTTCTTTGGCGTCGTTGTGTAAACGCGCGTGCAAACGCCACGACGCTGGGGGCAGGCCTTCAGGGCCGGCGACTTGTTACGGACCGGCTTGTCTTGCCGCCCCTTGCGGATGAGCTGATTGATCGTCGGCATAAGGTTCGCTTTATCGTCCTTCGGCTTTTGGCCTGTTTCCGGCGGCTTTTCTGGCGCGCCAGGCCGGCCGAAATCGACCCTCCCGATGCGCCAACGACTTCAGGCGCGCCGACCCCACAGTAGGGATTAGATCTGGAAAACCAGATCAGCCGGTCACGCCTCAGGGCTATATGGATCCCGCGCCAAAGTGTTAACACCTGACACGCGAGCCGCTGGTCTTTAGTCGGCCATCCCCCACTCGTCAAGCAAGACTTGGAAAGTCAGCAAGGCAAGCCATCCCGCGAACACGATTTCGTCACCCCTGGTTGGCGAATCCGCCCCCGACACCACATACCGCCCACAAGAAACGGAGACATCGAATGCCCCTGCTCACCTGCCCCTGCGAAGAAATGGCCCCGATGAAACAGGTCCAACGCGACGGGATCGAAATCGACGTGTGCACCAAGTGCCGTGGCGTCTGGCTCGATCGAGGCGAGCTGGAAAAACTGCTTTCCGCCGTGCAACGCGAAGCTGAAGTACAGGCAGCACCAGCCCCAGCCCCCGCACCGGCCCCGCTGGCAGCGCCCCAACCGCCCCAGCAGCCCTACCCGCCCCAGCAGCAACAGGCCCCCTATCCCCAACACGGGTATGGCGAACGCGGCGAATACGGTGAGCGCGGCGAGTATGGCGAAGGCGGCTATGACCCGCGCACCGGCCAATACAAAAAGAAAAAGCGCTTTGATATCTTTGATATCTTCGATTGATCAGGCCCACCCCAAGAGCGATCAGCCACCCCGGACGCCACCAAAGCCTCCGGGGTGCAGTCCCACAGAGTTATAGGCAACCGGCGATTCCGGCAAACGGCGCAGCCGCTTTCAGTGTGCCTTGATATAGCGGCGATAGCTCCAATAGCCGTCGCCGTGGTCTTCAACACACTTCCAGCCCTGGGCGCGCAGCACCGGCCGCATCATCCGGTTGAACCATCCGTGGGCGCACACCAGCACGTTATCCCCCCGCAGGGCCCGTGCGGTTACAGTGGCAACTGCGGCCTCAGCCCGTTGCTCTGCCTCTTGCCGAGTCTCTTGTCCCGCATGCCGGCCAAACCACCAAAACACCCGCGCCCACACCCCCCAGGCCCGTGGCGTTCGCCGCCCAAGCACCGGCGGCGGCGGCAAGGGGGCCTCGATAAACACCAGATCTGTACTGATGGTCTTGCCGCCAGCCACTGCCTCGGCCGTTTCGATCGCCCGACGCAAGGTGGAAGCAAAGATTACATCGGCCTCGCTGGCCCGCTCCTTCAACTTTTCCGAAGGGGTCTGGTCTGGGTGCAGTCCATCACGGTCATAGGCGGCCCACCAGTCGATGTACTCTTGCCAGGTGATTTTCACGGTCCGGTCGCCCCGCGGCCGGCCATGGCGGGCAAGCACGATTGACCCGGCGCGACCCGAAGGCCGTGCGCCTGTCTCTCGCAGCGCCATTACTTCCGCCATATGCCCCTCGCACCGCAGACGGGAAACTGTCCCCTAAGCGTCCAACGCCCGCGTCAAGCCCGACACGTAGGCCGCGGCCGAAGCAGCGAGCGCCGTCAAGTCGTATCCGCCCTCAAGTGCTGACACAACACGCCCCTTGCACACGCGTAATGCAAGATTGCCCAGTTCCGCACCGATCCAGGCGTAATCGGCCTCTTCAAGCGCCAAATCCGCGAGGGGATCGTTGCGATGCGCATCGAACCCGGCCGACACAAGGATCAGCTGCGGATCCGCCGCCTCCAATGCCGGCAGCACCTCCTGCGCCATCACCGCACGCCAGCGCACGCCGTCAGTCCCCGGCGATAGTGGCCGATTCACCACATTGCCCAATAATCCAGTTTCATCCCGCCGTCCGGTCCCTGGATAAAGCGGGCTCCCGTGGGTGGAAGCAAAGAACAGTCGCGCCTCCTTATAGGCCAGCGCTTGGGTGCCGTTGCCGTGGTGAACGTCAAAATCGATCACCGCCACCCGCTCCAGACCATGCACCTCAAGGGCATGCAGCGCGCCAACGGCAATATTGTTGTACAAGCAAAACCCCATCGCTTGCGCCGGTTCAGCGTGATGGCCGGGCGGTCGCACCGCACAAAAAACAGACCGCGCCTCCCCGCTCATCACCGAATCAACGCCCGCCACGACAGCCCCGGCCGCCCGCAGCGCGGCCTCCTGCGACCCCGGATCAACAAACGTATCCCCCGCATCAAGCGCCACCACACCCTCTCCAGGGCCGGGAAAAGCCTGCGCCATCGCAGCCAGGAACGCGGGCGGATGCACCCGCAACAGCTGTGAGTGTGTGGCCAAAGGCGCAAGCCGCTCCCCCATCCCCAGCGGCCGCAACGCCGCCAACACCGCCTCCAGCCGCGCCGGACGCTCCGGATGGCCCGCCGGCACCCCGTGCGCCAACATGGCCGGGTGCGTGATTAACAGATGAGACATGAAAAGCCTCCCAAACCGCTCACGGCTTGATCCCGATCCAATGCAGGCAGCACAGCCCAACACGCAAGCCGGATCGACGCCTGAACCTCTAGACGGAAAGGGCAGAAGATATGCCTTAATCTCAATTGCGCCATCTTTAATGGCGAATTATGTCCCGGCATCACCCCAGAAACGCCCCATTTTCGTAACCAAACTCTCCCCATGCCTGAGGCAAACGGAGGGCGGTCAGATGAAGGACGAAGACGCCAGACCCAAATTCGAAATTCTGCCGCCGGAAAAAGACGGCAGATCCGTCACAAATGCTGACGCATCCAAAGGTCACCTCCGCCCATTTCCAACCATCAATCTGCATGTCGGCCTGTCAGACACCATTAAAGAGGTCAACAACCTGATCACCGACCACCGCGTAATGGCCTGGTTTGTCCTCACCACAACCGCGCTGATCGCATTGATGTTGGCCTTTGCTAAAGCCGCCAGCACGCCCGTCGGCCTTCAGTGGTTCACGATGCTCGCCATCGCTTCTGGTTAACCGGCAAGCTCGCCTAAAGCGTCGTCGTAGAGGGCCGCCGCCCCCACCATGATGGTGGCCAGCTGCGCCGCCGCGCTGGCCAAAACCGTTTCCGCGAAAAAACCACCCAGCGCCTCCTGCGACTGGCGCACCGCAGGCTCGGTGTTGCCCGGATTGAGGCAGCCCCGCGCCAACAGCATCCCGCCCACAACGTCACCGGCAAGCTTGAGAAACGGCGTCGCGCCAGCAAGTGCATCGCGGCGATCAGCCTCCTGCGCCTGCAGGATATAGTCCGTGGCCTCATCCAGCGCTTGCGTGGCTTGCCACAAGCGCTTGCCCATCTGCTCCAAGGTCACCCGCCCGCCATTCTGGGCAGCCACCGCAATCTCGCGCGCCTCCCCGATCAAGGCCCGCATCGCAACCCCGCCGTCGCCCGCCACCTTCCGTCCGATCAAATCGATCGCCTGGATCCCGTTCGTGCCCTCATAAATCGGCGCAATCCGGCTGTCGCGATAGTACTGGCTGGCACCGCCGTCCTCCACAAAGCCCATCCCGCCATGGACCTGTACCCCAAGGCTTGCCACCTCCACGCCCATGTCCGTGCACCAAGCTTTGGCAATCGGCGTGAGCAGGTCCTCCCGCGCCCTCGCCACCGCGCGCCCATCCTCTGGGCCAAACTTGGCCAAATCCGCCGCCACCGCGGTCGCGTAGCAGATGGCCCGCCCAGCCTGGATCCGCGCCTTCATCCCCAACAACATCCGGCGCACATCCGCATGCATCAGGATGGGCGAGGGGCCCTTTCCGGTATCGCCGTCGGCTTTGCCCTGGCGGCGATCGCGGGCGTAGCTCAGCGCTTTTTGGTAGGCCCCTTCCGCCACCGCCACCCCTTGCAACCCCACATTCAGCCGCGCCGAGTTCATCATCGTGAACATGCAGGCAAGCCCTTTGTTGGGCTCTCCGATCAACCAACCGGTCGCTTCGTCGTACTGCATCGTGCACGTCGGCGAGGCGTGGATCCCCATTTTCCGCTCAAGCCCAATACAGCGCAGCGCATTGCGCACCCGTGTGCCGGGCAAAATCTTGGGTACAATAAACAGCGAAACGCCCCGCGATCCCGCCGGCGCGTCCGGCAATCGCGCGAGCACGAGGTGGACAACATTGTCCGCCATGTCGTGTTCGCCCCAGGTGATATAGATTTTTTGCCCGGTGATCCGGTAACTGCCGTCCGAAGCCGGAACAGCCTTTGCCGTCAGCGCCCCAACGTCTGAGCCCGCCTGCGGCTCTGTTAAATTCATGGTGCCGGTCCATTCGCCGGTCACCAGCTTGGGCAGATAGGTTTCCTGCTGCGCTGGCGTCCCATGAGCCTCCAAAGCCTCAATGGCCCCCAGCGTCAGCATCGGGCACAAGCCGAACGCCATGTTGGCCGCATGCACCATTTCATGCACCGCCAACGCCACCGCCCGCGGCAGGCCTTGGCCCCCGTGTGCAGTGCCGGCTGCCAACCCTTGCCAGCCACCATCCACAAACACTTGGTAGGCATCGGCAAAGCCAGGCGCCGATCGCACCACACCGTTTTCCAGCGCCACCCCTTCGCGATCGCCCACCGCATTGATCGGCGCGAGCGTATTGCCTGCTAGCGCGCCGGCTCCCTCCAGGATGGCGCTCAACAGATCGCCGTCCAAATCGCCGAAGCCCCCCCCAGCTCGAACCCGCCAAACATCGGCACAAGCCTCAAGCGCAAACCGCATGTCAGCGATCGGTGCAGCGTAGGTCATGGCGTTTCTCCCGGCGGCCGTATCGGCTCGATCTGAGTGCTATGTGGCCCGTGAATACCGCTTTGCCATCGGCGGCAACTCTCGGTTTCACAATTCAAACCCTGCCCAAACCGCATACCTGTGCTAGATCAAACTGCGAAGCGTTGAGCTGGAGCCGATATGATGTCCACAAAGATCCTTGCATCGAGCGTCGTGCTAACCGCTCTGCTGTTGGCAAGCTGCGCCACCACCAGCCCAACCGCCGCCGCCCAGCCTTCGCCCGCACCAGCCGCAGCGACCGCCGCCCCAAGCCGGCTTGCGCCCCTCGAACACCCAAGCGGCTCCTATGATTTGGACCCCCATCATGTGAGCGTTACCTGGCGTGTCAGCCACATGGGCTTTTCGATGTACACGGGGCGCTTCGCCACCGTCACCGGCACCCTCACGTTGAACGCAGAAGACCCGCTCGCCTCCAGCGTCGTCGTCACGATTCCCACCGCCAGTGTCGACACCGGCTACCGCAACGCGCAAGGCGCGCCCTCTTTCGATCAAACGATTGCGACCCGCGCCTTCGGCAGCGAGGCGAACCCAGAGATCCGGTTTGTGTCGGGCGCGATCGCCAGCGCCGATGGCCGCACCGGCACCGTCACCGGCGACCTGACCTTCAACGGCGTCACCCGTCCGGTGTCCATGGACGTCACCTTCAACGGTGGGCGCTTTGTGGCGCTCACTCAAAAATACACCTTGGGCTTTTCGGCCCGCACCACGATCCAGCGGTCAGCTTTTGGCGTGACCAACTGGGCTTCGGCCGTTGGCGATGATGTGGAAATCATCATCGAGGCCGAATTCCAGCGGCAGTAACGCCGCTCTCTTCTGAACAAGGAACACCCTCGATGAAGTCAGGTCTTTTGATTGCAGCAGCCGCTTTGGTTCTGGCCGCCGGTTGCACCCCCACCGCCCCTCCAGCCCAAGACACCGCCACCGAAGCCCAAGTGGCAGCGCCCGTCGCGATCACGGCACCGGCCGGCGAGTACAAGCTGGACAAGGGCCACGCGAGCCTGCTGTTCAGCGTCACCCATATGGGCCTGTCGAACTACACCCTGCGCTTCACCGACTTTGACGCCACCTTGAACTTCGATCCCGCCAACGTCGCGGCGTCGACCGTCTCCGCAACGATCAACCCAGCATCGATCGAAAGCGATTACGTCGGCGACTATCGCGCCACCCACCAGGGCAGCCCTTACCGCTCCTGGGACGAAGAGCTGCAAAAAGACGAGAAGTTCCTGAACGTCGCGGCCAACCCGACGATCACCTTCCAATCCACCGGGATCACGGTAACCGGCGAGCGCACCGGCACCATGACTGGCAATCTGACATTCCTGGGCCAAACCCATCCCGTCACCTTGGACGTGACCTTCAACGGTGAAGCACAGCCGCCGTGGTTAGGCGGGCGCAGCGCGGTGGGCTTTTCCGCCACCGGCAGCTTTGACCGCTCACAGTTTGGCATGACCCACCTTGTGCCGAACATCTCAGACGCCGTGCAGCTGACCTTGGAAGTCGAATTCCAACAGGTTGCCGCGCCAGCCGCTCCGGCAGCGCCCGCAGCCGCCACAACCCCTTAACGGCACCAGGCCATGTCAGGGGAAACGCCTCGCTACACCGCGGTTGCTATCGTCCTTCATTGGGCGATAGCGATCGCTATCCTTTCCATGATCCCTTTCGGGTGGTGGATGGCCGACGCGATCAAAGTGCCGGCAACCCAGGCGCACGCGGTCGCAGCGTTTCAACTGCACAAATCGATTGGCCTTTCGATCTTGGTCTTGAGCCTCGTTCGGCTTGGGTGGCGGCTGACACATCGGCCGCCACCTTTGCCAACCGGCATGGCCCCGTGGGAGCGATTGGCCGCTCAGGCCACCCACATCGGCTTTTACGCGATCATGATTGCTATGCCCTTGAGCGGGTGGGCGTATGTCTCCACCGGCTTCACCACCGACGGCCATCCCCTCAATATTCCGACGTTTTACTTCGGCCTCTTTGAAGTGCCGCATCTGCCGATTGCCAACGCCTCCGAAGAGGTGCGCCGCAACGCCGCCCAACTCACCATGAGCGCCCACAGCGCCATGGCCTGGGGCGCGCTGGCCCTGGCAGCCCTGCATGTTGGCGCGGCGCTGAAACACCATCTTCTCAACAAAGACGGCGTGCTGGCGCGAATGGTGCCGGGCCTGCCAGAGCAAGTGCAAACAGCGCCCGCCGCGCCAGCGCGGTCCTTGGCCCTGTCGATCGGCCTAGGGACCGTGGTTTTGGCGTTTGTCGCGCTTGCGATAACAGCCCTAACCCCGCCGGTTTCCGAGCCCTCCGCCCCAGTTGTGGCTGAAACGGCAGCGCCAACGCCAGCACCAACACCAGGTGCGCCAGCCATGGCCGAACCAAGCAACGCCGCCACCCCGCCCCCGCCAATTACCGCCCAACCGACCGCAGCACCGACTGCCGCCAACAGCGTATCGACCTGGCTTGTCGACACATCGGCAAGCAGCATTGGCTTTGCCGGCACCCACACCACCACCGCCTTCTCGGGCCAATTCGCGCAATGGCGCGCCGATATCCGCTTTGGCCCAGACGCCTTGGCCAATTCAAGCGTTGACGTGCGGATCCAAACCGGCTCAGCGCAGGTCGATAACCGCCAATACACCGCAACCCTGCGCGAAGCGGAGTGGTTCGGACCCGACCAGTTCCCAGAGGCCCGCTTTAGGGCCAACCGCTTCCGCGCGATCTCCGGCGATCGCTATGAGGCCATCGGCACGTTGCAGATCAAGGGCCAAGAAATCCCGATCACCTTGCCCTTCCGCCTGCAGATCACGGGCAACACGGCCACCATGTCAGCGACCGTGAACCTCGATCGCATCGCCTACGGTTTGGGTCTGTCCTCAGACCCTGACGCCGATTGGGTGTCCCGCCAGATCGCGGTCACCATCAACGTGCGGGCGACGCGTCAGCCGTGAGCCTATTGCCCCCGGACGAGGCCGGTGTATCCAAGGCTGCGGCCACCCTGCGCGAAGGCCAGCTGGTCGCGATGCCCACCGAAACCGTCTATGGGCTGGCCGGCAACGCCACCGCCCCACACGCCGTCGCCAGAATTTACGCGATCAAAGGCCGCCCTCAGTTTAACCCACTGATCGCCCATGTGCTCGATCTGGAAGCGGCCCAGCGTGAGGGGGTTTTCTCAGAAGTTGCTTTGGCGCTGGCACAGGCCTTTTGGCCAGGCCCGCTTACTCTCGTGGTGCCGCGCAGCGATCGGGCTAGCGTCTGCGATTTGGCTTGCGCCGGTTTGGCAAGTATCGCCCTGCGCGCACCAGATCATCCCGTTGCCCGCGCCCTGCTGTCAGCGGTACCGTTTCCCTTGGCCGCGCCGAGCGCCAACCGGTCCGGCAAGACAAGCCCCACCACCCCGGCTCACGTCGAAAGCGAGTTCGGAACCGCCCTTCCAATCCTGCAGGGCGGCCCCTGCCGAACGGGCATCGAAAGCACGATCATTGCGGTGATGCCCGATGCGCCCCCCCGCCTCTTAAGACCCGGAGCCCTTGCCAGAGACGCCATTGAAGCGCTGGTCGGGCACCTCGCGAGCGCCAAGGGTGAAGCCATCACCGCCCCGGGCATGTTGGCAAGCCACTATGCCCCGCGCGCCGCGGTGCGGCTCAACGCCACCAGCCCCTTGCCCAAGGAGGCCTTCTTGGGGTTTGGCACGAACACTTTGCCTGGCTGGCCCTCGCTTTCGCCTGCAGGAGACCTGCAAGAGGCGGCCGCCAATCTCTATGCGATGCTCCGCACCCTTGATGCGCAGGGCCATGCCGGTATTGCGATTGCACCCATTCCCAACGCCGGCCTTGGCGAGGCCATCAACGACCGCCTCGCCCGCGCCAGCGCCCCGCGCTAAGTTAGCCAAATGCAGCCTCGTCAAAAGCACCCCCAATGCCGGTAACGCCAGAGCTCCTAGACCGTCTGTCGGCACAGCTGGGGCCAACCGGCTATTCCACAGACCCCGATGTGATCGCCCCCAAGCTTGTTGAATGGCGCCAACGCTGGCGCGGCCACACGCCCTTTCTGGCAAGGCCTTCATCCACCGCCGAGGTTGCCGCGGTTGTTGCCGCCTGCGCAGCCGCCGGGGCCGCCATCACCCCGCAAGGCGGCAACACCGGTCTTGTTGGCGGGCAAATCCCGGCCGGCGAAATCCTCCTTAGCCTCGATCGCATGACGGCCGTTCGCGCTATTGACCCAAACAACGACAGCCTGATTGTCGAAGCGGGCGCAACGCTTGCCAGCGTGCATCAGATCGCAGCCGAAGCCGGCCGGCGTTTCCCCTTGAGCCTAGCCAGCCAAGGCAGCGCCAGCATCGGCGGCTTACTGTCCACAAATGCCGGCGGCGTGCACGTGATGCGCTTTGGCATGATGCGCGATTTGACGCTCGGCTTGGAAGTGGTGCTGGCCGATGGGCAGGTTCTGAACCTGCTGCGCACTCTGCGCAAAAACAACACCGGCTATGATTTGAAACAGGCGTTTATCGGCGCGGAAGGCACCCTCGGTGTGATCACAGCCGCGGCGCTGAAACTGTTTGCACCGGTCCTCAGCCGCCATGTTGTCCTGGTGGCGCTTGCCAGCGCAGTCGATGCCTTGACGCTGCTTGCCCGCACCAAACAGTCCTTCGAAACGCTCTCCGCCTTCGAGATCATGAACGCCCAAAGCATTGCCTTTGCCGTGGCCAACGTCGCCAACGTGAAAGCCCCGTTCGACACCGCCCCCGCCTTTACCGCGCTGTTGGAGTTTGAGAGCCTGGACGGGCTTGGCTTTGCCGACCGCCTGGAAACCTTCCTCGACCGCCAGCTCCAAGATGGTCTGATCACTGATGGCGTGATTGCACGCTCCAAGGCGCAAGAAGAAGCGTTCTGGAAGCTCCGCGAAAGCCTATCGGCCGGCCACCGCACCGGCACACCGCAGGCCAATCACGACATCTCTTGCCCGGTTTCCATGACGCCCGCCCTCCTGAGCGCGGCCCATGCCAAGGCCCAAGAGCTGGTGCCCGGTTCCACTATTGTGGCGTTCGGCCATATGGGCGACGGCAACACCCATCTCACGGTCATGGCCCCTCCAAGTCTCTCACCAGAGGCCTTCCCCCGCGACGCGGTCAGCCATGCCATTCACGCGATTGCCGTGGCGATGGGCGGATCGATCTCCGCCGAACACGGCATCGGCGTTGCGCGCAAAGCAGACTTTGCAGCCTTCGCCGACCCGCTGGCGATAGGCATGATGCAACGGATCAAGCACGCCCTAGACCCCAATGGCATCATGAACCCTCGCGCGATTCTGCCGGAGGCCAATGTTTAGCCCTTGTCGCGCATCAAGCGGCCCTGCTCCTTTTTCCAGTCGCGGTCCTTGGAAGCGGCGCGTTTGTCATGGATCTTTTTGCCCTTGGCGAGCGCAATCTCAAGCTTGGCGCGGCCGCGATCGTTGAAATAGAGCTTCAACGGCACCAGCGTGCGCCCTTCCCGCTCCACCGCCCCAAACAGCTTGTTCAGTTGGCGCTTGTGCACCAACAGCTTCCGCGGCCGCCGCGGCTCGTGGTTGAACTGGCTCGCGGGGTTGTACTCGGGGATGTAGGCATTGATCAGATACAGCTCGCCCTTTTCAGGGCTAGCATAGCTCTCCGAAATCGTAGCCCGGCCGGCGCGCAACGCCTTCACCTCGGTGCCAGAAAGAACGATACCGGCCTCCAGAGTTTCTTCGATGAAATAATCAAACCGCGCCCGGCGGTTGTCGGCAATCAGCTTCATGCAACGCCCGCTTCGGCCATGGCCGCCTTCAACTCTTCATCAAGCCGCGTGCCAAGGGCCACAAGCGGCAACCGTACGCCATCCTCACACAGGCCCAAAAGCGCCAACGCCCGCTTTGCCGGTGAAGGACTGGCGTCCAAAAAAAGCGCCCGATGCAGCCGCGCCAGCGTCTGATCAAGCGCCCGCGCTTCGTCAAAATCACCGGCAAACGCAAGGTCCAAAAGGCGCGCCATCGGTTCTGGTGCCACATTAGCCGTCACCGAAATGCAGCCCACCCCCCCGTGCGCGATGAACCCAACCGCACTGGGGTCATCGCCCGACAGCAAGGCAAATCCCGAAGGCACCAGCCGCAGATGGCGCGCCACCCGCGATAAATCCCCGGTGGCATCCTTCAGCCCGATCACGCTTGGCAGGGCAGCAATCCGCCCCACCGTCTCCACACTCATGTCAACGCCCGTTCGGCTGGGCACGTTATAGGCCACCATCGGCAGAGCCACGGCCTTGTTGAGCGCCGAAAAATAGGCAAAAAGCCCATCTTGGCTGGGCCGCACATAGTAGGGCGTGACCACCAAAGCCGCGTCCGCGCCTACCGCCTTGGCATGCGCCATCCGCGCAACCACGCCCTCATAAAGCCCCCCGCCCACGCCCGCGATCACCGGCACCCGGCCCCGAGCGGTCTCCACGCAAAGGCTGATCGCACGGGTGTGTTCGGCGTGCGAAAGGGCGCTGGCTTCCCCGGTCGTGCCGCAAGGCACAAGGCCGTGCGCGCCGGCTGCAATCTGGCGTTCGATCAGCGCGGCATAAGCCGCCTCGTCAATCGCACCATCGCGAAACGGCGTCACAAGGGCAGGAAGCGAGCCTTTAAACATCAAAGACGTCCCATGGCGCAGTCAAAATCCTTCTCAATCCTGGCCTTCCAAATCCCGGGTGCCGTTCCACGCCGCGCCCCAAGACACGCAACCGCATCCCTGATAACGCAACATTGACACCCCAAGGCCCAGACCGACACGCAAATGTGAGCTAAAACACCGCACCGAGTCGACGCGACCGTCTTCGTTCGTGTACTTAGGACCGAGCCCGGCGACTCTACAAGCGGAGGCAGTGATGCCAAAAGGTCAGTCCAAGGCAACCCGCCCATCCAGCGCGCGCAACCAAAGCGCAGACGCCCCCGGCTGGCGCAGGCCGTTGCTGGTTTGCGCTGCGATCATGGTCCTGGCTGTTTCTGTGGCAGCCTTCACCCAAGAATCCCGCGAAAACGCCACCCCGACCGGACTTGTGTCCGCCGCAGCTGCGTCTGAATATATTGCCCCAGCCCTTCCCCCCGCCACCGAACTCGGCCGTTTGCAAGCAGGCATCGCCGCCGCAGATGGCGGCCGTTGGGCGGAGTTAGACACGATCCGCGCCAACGTTTCAGATCCCCTCGTCCAGAAAATCCTGCAATGGCGACGCGCCGCCGATGCCAACGCGCCAGAGGATTTTGAACTTGCCCGCACCGCCCTCCAGGACCTGACGGGCTGGCCAGGCCGCGTCACCATGCGCGAGCGCTTGGAGCGCCAAGCCTTCAACGCCGGCATCTCGTCGGCCCAGCTGGTGGAGCTGCTCACCCAAGATGGCGGGCCGATCAGCGGGGACGGGCGCATCGCCCTTGCCGTTGCGTACCAAAACCTTGGCCGCACCTCAGAGGCCACCGAACTCGCCCGTCGGGCCTGGCGCGAAGATCGCCTGTCATCACGGGCGGCAGCGGTTGCGCGCTCATCGTTTGGCGCTTCGTTCACCGGCAGCGATCACCAAACCCGGGTGGATATGTTGCTGTGGCGCGGCGAGCGCACCGAGGCCCGCGCCCTCTTTCCAGAGATCGGGGCCGCCGATCGCCTTCTGGCCGAAGCGCGGATCGCTTTGCAGACGCGCCCCAGACGCGGCCTTCAAGCCGCGGTTGACCGCGTACCGGCCTCCCGCCAGGACGACCCCGGATTTTTGTACGAACGCGCTCGCTACATTCGCACCAGTGGTCGCCTGGAAGACGCAGCCCGCTTTGCAGCCCGGATCGACGCCGCCGCCGCCCCAGCGATCGCCCGCGACGACATTTTCCGCGAAAAGCGCGCTTACTTGAACAACGCCCTGCGTTCAGGTGATGGCCGTCGCGCCTACGCGTTCGCCCAGTCCCATGCCATGACCTCTGGCGAATCCTTTGCCGATGCGGAGTTTTTGTCCGGCTGGCTCGCGCTGCGCTATCTGCGCGATGCCAACCTCGCCAAGCGCCACTTCGAAACTTTGGCCAACGGCGTTTCCTCGCCGATCAGCCTTGCTCGCGGCTATTATTGGCTGGGGCAGGCCAATGATGCCCTGAACGACACCGCCGCCAAGCAGGCAGCCCTGTCCCGGGCCGCACAGTATGACTACGCCTACTATGGCCAACTCGCCGCCGTAGAGCTGAACGCCAACGCGGCCATCAGTCTCACCGAATTGGGCACCATCCCTCAAGAAGCGCGCCGGCGCTTTGATGCCCGGGAGCTGGTGCAAGTTCTGCGGCTGATGGAAAGCATGGGTGACCAGCAAGACTTTGAGCGCGTCGCCTTTTACCTGGATGACACCATCAACGATCCACACGAGTTGGAGCTGCTGGCGGAAATGGCCCGGCGCAACAACTATGCGAAAAGCGCCCTGCGCAGCGCCAAGGCGGGCCTGTTCCGCGGCGTCGTCGCGCCAAACGCGGCCTATCCTCTGATCGAGCTTCCCTCCGCCGCCCGCCAACCCGGCAGGCCAGAAGCCGCGCTGGTTTACGCCATCATCCGTCAAGAAAGCGAGTTCGACACCAACGCGCGCTCCAGGGCCGGTGCCCTTGGCCTCATGCAATTGATGCCCGCGACCGCCCAGCTCACCGCCCGGCGAGAGGGCATTGCCTATGTGCGATCCAATCTCACCGCAGACCCCGCCTACAACATGAACTTGGGCTCTCGCCACCTGCAGGACCTGCTGGACGAGTGGAACGGCTCCTATGTTCTGACGATCGCTTCCTACAATGCTGGCTCCGGGCGGGCCCGGGAATGGATTGCCGCGTTCGGCGATCCCCGTGCGCGCGGCGTCGACGTTGTGGACTGGGTGGAGCTGATCCCCTTCTCCGAGACGCGCAACTACGTCCAGCGAGTCATGGAGAACCTTCAGGTCTACCGCAACCGGATCAGCGCAGAGCCTGCACCGATCCGGATCCGGGAAGATCTCCGCCGCGGATCTTAACGCCGCGTCTGTTGCTCTTCAGGTGGGGGTTGCGGCAGCACCCCCCGGCAGCCCAGAGAAGCGCCGTAGCCGCGCAGGAAACTGCGCCGGATCTGGCCAATCTCAAAGGCAGCGATGGCGTCGCGTTCGGCCCGCGTGGCGCCACTCAGCTGGCGCACCCAACCGCGAAACGGGATGACATCCGCTGCCCCGCGCACAGCACCGATTGCGGCGTCTTGAGCCGCATCAGCGGCGCGGTCGCCCGTGTCCCGACGAGGCCCGGGCTGGAAGTTTTCCTCCCCCAGAACTGCATCCAACTGCCCAATTTCATAGGCGACCGCTTGACAGCCAGACGCGAGCCGGGAGGTGTCATACGGGTACCGGATCGTTTCCAGAATATCGGGGATCTCGGGCCGCAAAAGCCCCACATCGCGCAAGGGCGTCACGGCCGCATCGCCGATCCCCGCCCGCACGGCGTCCATCCGTTCGCCAGTGGTGGGCCCGGTTTCTTCTTCCTTTTCCCCGCGCGATGCGCATCCCGCCCCAGCAGTCAGCGCTAGAAACACTGCCCCCGTCATGAGAACCTGTCGTATGCTCATCGTGATCTCCTTGCACCCAGCGTCGCTTGGCGACCATCTGAACCCGAGTTAACTATAACACCCGTGTTTCCCGTCGACGAGGTCCTGCCTGCGCTTTGCACCGCTTTGCAAGCGCGCCCAGAAGCTGTGCTCGTGGCCCCGCCCGGCGCGGGAAAGACCACACGAGTGCCCCCGGCCCTCATTGACCAGCCCTGGTCCATCGGAAAACGCATCATCCTTTTATCGCCCCGTCGGATCGCGGCAAGGGCGGCGGCCGCACGCATGGCCCAAGCTTATGGCGAAAAAGTCGGCGAAACCGTGGGCTTTCGCGTTCGCCTGGAAAACCGCGTGTCGCGCCGCACCCGCATTGAAGTGGTCACTGAGGGCGTCTTTACCCGCCAGATCCTGGCTGATCCCAGCCTGGAGGGGGTGGCTGGCGTCCTTTTTGATGAGTTCCACGAACGCAGTCTGGAAGGCGATTTGGCGTTGGCCTTGGCCAGGGATGCACAGCAGGGACTGCGCGAGGATCTGCGCCTTCTGGTGATGTCAGCCACCCTGGACGCCGCCCGCATCGCAAACCTCCTGGACGGCGCGCCCGTTATCGAAAGTGCTGGCCGAATGTACCCGGTCACCACCGAATACCTCCCGCCCCCCCATGGCACAGAACCAGCCGTTGCCGCAGGCACCGCTGTGCGCCAAGCGCTCCGACGCGAAACCGGCAGCGTGTTGGTGTTTTTGCCCGGCGCCCGTGAAATCGAACGGTGCGCTAGAGAGCTTTTGCCCGCGCTTGCCGATCACCCGATCGACGTGCGCACCCTATACGGGGCCCTCGAGCCCGCCGCCCAAGACGCAGCCATCGCCCCAGCCCAACCCGGGCGACGCAAAGTGGTGATTGCCTCCGCCATCGCCGAAACCAGCCTCACCATTGAAGGCGTGCGCATCGTGGTCGACGCGGGCCTGTCGCGCCAACCGCGCTTTGAGCCCGATGTGGGCGTGACGCGGCTGGAAACGGTCCGCGCCAGCCAAGCCTCCGCCGAGCAACGCAAAGGCCGCGCTGGCCGCCTTGAACCCGGCCTATGCATCCGCTTATGGGCCCAAGGCGAGACCCGTGCGCGGCCGGCCTTTGATCCCCCAGAGATCCTCAACGCCGATCTCTCAAGCCTCGTTTTAGACCTTGCTGCTTGGGGGGTGCGGGACCCAAACAGTCTTGCTTTCCTCGATCCCCCCGCGCCCGCCTCCTGGACCCAAGCGCTGACCCACCTGGAGGCGCTGGGCGCGCTCACCCCTGAAGGTGCCCTCACTGACCACGGCAAGGCGCTCGCCGATATGCCGCTGCCCCCGCGGCTTGCCCATATGGTGCTGACCAGCCCGCCAGAGGCGCGCAGGAGCGCAGCGCTTCTCGCCGTTGCCATGACCGAAGAGGGCCTCGGCGGTCGTGACACCGACGCCAGATCCCGCATCGAGCGCCTGAGCCGGGACGGCTCCCCCCGTGCCAAAGCCGCAACCAACCTCGCGGATCGAATAGCCGATCGGTCGGGTGGCCGCAGCACCGCCATCGATCAGGGCAGCATCGGGACTGCCCTTGCGCGCGCCTTCCCAGATCGGGTCGCCAAAGCACGGGGCCAGGGCACCTTTCAGATGGCCAATGGCCGGCAAGCCAAATTGGACCCCGCCGATCCCCTCGCCCAGGAAGCATTCCTGGCCGTTGGCGAAATTGTCGGTGCCGCCGACCGCGCCCTCATCAAGCTGGCCGCGCCCCTGGCGCTCTCAGAGATCGAGGCCCTTTTCCCGCACGCCATCGCAGACACGCAAGATGTCCGCTATGACCCCGCAACGGCCACTGTGCGGGCCCGCCGCACTCGCCGGTATCTGCGCCTGACCTTAACCGATGCGCCACTGCCCAATCCCGCACCATCCCAGGTGCAAGCGGCGATGGCCAAAGCCATTCAAGCGGGCGGGCTTGATCTGTTTGGTCCCCTGCTAGAGCTGCGCCGCCTTCAAGCCAGGGTAGCCCTGCTGCGCAAACTGGATGGCGAGGCGCGCTGGCCAGACATCACCGACGCGAGCTTGCTGAACGAAGCTGACACGTGGCTCACCCCGCTCTTGGCAGGGCAATCGCGCTTGGACGCTGTGGCCCCCCACATCGAAAACGCGGTCGAAAACCTGATGGACTATGCCCAGCGCAAAACCCTGAGCGAGCTTGCACCGATCCATTACACATCCCCTGCAGGCGGCGTGCACCCGATCGACTACCTCCACGACAATGGCCCCGCGGTGAGCCTACGGTTGCAAGAGCTATTTGGCCTGAACCGCCATCCAACAGTGGCCAACAACCGCGCGCCACTTTTGCTCTTGTTGGTATCGCCCGCAGGCCGACCGGTTCAAACCACCCGCGATCTTCCAGGGTTTTGGAAGGGCTCCTACAGCGCCGTCCGGGCAGACCTGCGCGGCCGCTACCCCAAACATCCCTGGCCCGAAGATCCCCTTGCCGAACCGCCCACAAGACGCGTTAAACCAAAGCCCAGCTCATAAACAGGCACGCCCATGACCCTGCCATCGCTACAAGACATCCTCGCCGCACAGCGCCGCATAGCGCCCTTCGTGGTCCACACCCCGTTGCTGCGCCATGAGGCCCTCGATGCAGCGCTTCAAGCGCGCACCTTCGTCAAGCCAGAGTGCCTGCAACGCTTCGGTGCCTTCAAAGCGCGAGGTGCGTTCAACGCCCTCGCGGCGATGTCGCCGCAACAGCGCCGAAACGGCGTGGTGGCGTTTTCCTCTGGCAACCATGCGCAAGCCGTCGCCGGTGCCGCGCGCAGTTTCAAGGTGCCAGCCACCATCGTGATGCCAAAGGACGCTCCCACCGCCAAGATTGAAAACACCAAGGCTTTAGGAGCCGAAGTGATCCTCTACGATCGCCTCACCGAAGATCGCGAAGCCATCGGCAAAGCCATCGCCGCCGAACACAACGCCCCAATCGTGCCCCCGTTCGACAACGCCAACGTCATCGCAGGCCAGGGCACCGCTGGCCTGGAAATCGGCAACGACCTTTCAACGCTTGGGCTCGCCGCTGATGTCGCTTACGTTTGCGCCTCCGGCGGTGGCCTCGCCAGTGGGATCAGCCTCGCGCTGCGGGCGTTCAATCCTGCCATCCAAATCTATGCCGTAGAACCGGTTGGCCACGAGCGCATCGCCCGCAGCCTAGCAGCCGGCGAACGCGTCTCTAACGCTCCAGGGGTCCGCTCCATCTGCGATGCTTTGATGGCCGACAAAATGGGCGCGCTGCCATGGGCGCTAGCGCAATCCATCGGCATGGGCGCGGTTTCGGTCAACGACGATCAAGTCCGCGAGGCGATGCGCTTTGCCTTTGCCCATTTGCGCATCGTGCTAGAGCCCGGCGGCGCTGCCGCCTTGGCCGCCGCGCTGTTCAGCGGCATCGACGTGACAGGCAAAACCGTCGCCATCGTAGCAAGCGGCGGCAACGTCGATCCAGGCGTTTTTGCCGACGTCCTTGCCCATCGTTAAACCGGTGAGGCGTGTGGTTCAGCCTTCGCCCATCAACTCGCGCCCGATCAGAAACCGGCGAATTTCGCTGGTCCCGGCTCCGATTTCATAAAGCTTTGCATCCCGCAGCAGCCGGCCTGTCGGGTAATCGTTGATGTACCCGTTGCCCCCCAGCGCCTGGATGGCTTCCAGCGCCACTTTGGTAGCCTGTTCCGCGGCATAGAGGATGGCACCAGCGGCGTCCCGGCGGGTGGTCTTGCCTGCGTCACAGGCCTTGGCCACGGCGTAAACGTAGGCGCGGGAGGTATTCAGCGCGACGTACATGTCCGCAAGCTTGCCCTGCATCAATTGGAAATCCCCAATCGGCCGACCGAATTGTTTGCGCTCGCGCACATATGGCAAAACCATATCCAGCGCGGCTTGCATAATCCCAAGCGGCCCCGCAGCCAAAACCGCGCGCTCATAGTCGAGCCCGCTCATCAACACCCGCACCCCTTCGTTCAAGGGGCCCATGATGTTTTCCTCTGGGACTTCGCAGTCTTCAAACACCAATTCAGCGGTGTCAGAACCCCGCATGCCCAACTTGTCGAGCTTCGGCGAAACCGTGAACCCGCGCATGCCCCGCTCGATCAAGAAGGCGGTAATCCCGCGCGGCCCGGCTGTGGGGTCGGTCTTGGCATACACCACCAGCGTATCGGCTTCCGGGCTGTTGGTGATCCAGAACTTCGTCCCGTTCAGGACGTAGCGACCGCCCTTCTTCTCGGCCTTCAGCTTCATCGACACAACGTCCGAGCCAGCCCCTGCCTCGCTCATGGCCAACGCCCCAACGTGCGCGCCTGAAATCAGCTTTGGCAGATAGCGTTGCTTTTGTTCTGGTGAGGCCCAGCTGCGAATTTGGTTGATGCAAAGATTGGAGTGCGCCCCGTAGCTAAGCCCCACAGAGGCGCTCGCCCGCGAGATCTCTTCCATCGCGACAACATGTTCCACATACCCAAGGCCGGCACCGCCCCATTCTTCCTCCACCGTAATGCCATGCAGCCCAAGCTCGCCGAGCTTGGGCCACAGGTGTCTGGGAAAAGTGTTGGTCTTGTCGATCGCATCGGCGATCGGGGCGATCTCGTTGTCAGCGAAGCGAGCGGTCAGGTCGCGGATCTGATCGGCGGTCTCGCCGAGATCAAAATCCATGTGGGGCGTGTTGGTCAGCATGCCCCTGTGTAGGAGGAGTTCCCCTTCGCCTCAAGTCGTCGTCGTCTTTGCCTCGATCTCGCGCGGCGGCAATCCCTTCATCACCTGATAAAGCCCCATGCTGATCGCGAGCAGGCCTGGGGCCCCAAGAACGGCCCCCGCCAGCCAGCCATCCGGGCTGCTCGCCGCCTGGCTGACCGACAACCCCGCAAGCAGCAAGAGGCCCATCCCGAACACAAAAAGCGCGCCCAGCGCAATCCAGTCCGCGTTGTAAGACCGTGTCGCCGAATGCGGCGCATTGGCCTTTGGAGCCGCAAAGATCGGGATCAACGTGGCTGCTGGCAACTCTGACGCATCCGCGGGATCGGCATCGTTCATGGTCGTAATCACCGAAGGCTCCGGCTCGGCGGGTTTTGCAGCAACCATCAAGGCACTCGCGGTGGCCGGCTCGCCTGACAAGATCGCAGCGATCCGCGCTGCAACCGGATCCATAGCCGGGGCCATATCCGCATCGTCGGACACAGCGCTTAAGGCAGCCCCATTGGCCGCAGCAATTGCTGTTTCCAGTTCAGGCATAACGCCCATCGTGAGCGGAGCGCCCAAAATCGCCGCGGCATGATCGATTTGCGGCCGCACAAACACCGATGGGATCGGCCGCGGATCATCGTCTTCCAAGAGCATCGCGCGCTCTGCCACGCGTCGACGCACCAATGCATCAAGCACCACAGTCTCGCCCAAAACGCCGCTCTTGCGCCAAGCTTCCAAAGCAGCCCCAGCCGCCGCGAAGTCGCCCCCGTTCACCCGCCGCACCACATCGCTGCGTCCAAACGCGGCCAGACCGACCGAAAACGCAAACGACACCAACGCATCGAATTGCGCCTGGGTCAGGGGCTGGCTGATATGTTCATGGACCGCATCTTCATATGGCACGAGATCAAGCAGCAACTCGCTGTGCGCTTGCTCAGCCGTCACCGGCTCGGGCGCGCTCATTTTGGTCCCGCCGTAGCCAATCAACCTTTGGCCGTCCGGCAACTCGAGGCCCTCAGCGCGGAAGCCCTCGAAGCGTTTAATCAGCGCCACTCCGCGCTCAGAAACAGTTAACCGCGTCATCGCCAAACCTCATCGACCCAGAATGTCTGACCGGTTCTTGAGCGCCCCAGGCGAACCATCGCGTCACGATGTGCCTGGATGGGGCAACAAAACAACCAGTTGACACGTCAAAGGCAAGTTCGATGCCGGCCGCGCCCCAGCGACGCGAATTGACGCTCAGGTGAGGAGAATAAGGGTTGCCAAACCCAGGAAGGACAAGAAGCCCACAAGGTCAGTGATGAAGGTAACAAACACCGAAGATGAAACCGCAGGGTCTGCCCCAAACCGGCTCAAGGCCAACGGCACCAGGATGCCCGCAAGGCCCGCACACATGAAGTTAATCAAAACCGCTAGCCCCACGGCCGTAGCCAGCCCCCCGCTGTGGAACCAAATCAGCGCAATCACCGCCAGGCCAGAAGCAAAGATGGCCCCGTTGGCAAGGCCGGTTAATCCCTCGCGCACCACCATCCGTGCCGCATTGGCTCCGGTTAACTCCCGCGAGGCCAAAGCCCGAACGGCCACCGCCAACGCCTGCGTCCCCGCATTTCCCCCAAGCGAAGCAACCACCGGCATCAAAACAGCCAGCGCCACCAGCTCTTCAATCGAATGCGCAAAGGCAGAAATCACTGAAGAGCTGATCAAGGCAGTGCCAAGGTTCACCGCAATCCAGGGAGCCCGCGTCGCCACCGAACGCGAAACGGTGGCTGTCGTAGGGCTTGCCTCACTCACCCCCGATAGCTTGAGCAAGTCTTCTTGCCCTTCTTCCTGGATCACATCCACGATGTCATCGACAGTCACCATGCCGGTCAACCGCCCGGCGTCGTCCACCACTGGTGCCGAAGCCAGGTGATACTTTTGGAACAGAACCGCCACCTCCTCCTGGTCCATTTCCGGCCGCACCAGCACCTGCGGCGCGGTCATGATGGAGGCCAAGGGCCGGTCCCTGGCGGCTCTCAGAAAGCGCGAAACGGGCACCGCACCCACCGGCCGCATCCGCACATCCACAACGTAAATCTCGAAAAACACGTCCGGCAGCTCGTCGCTTTCCGCGCGGATCTTGTCGATGGCCTGACCGACGGTCCAAAAGTCGGGTGCTGCAACGAATTCCCGCTGCATCAGCCGCCCGACAGTCTCTTCGTCGAACGAAAGCGCCTCTTGCACGGCAATGCGCGTGTCGGCGTCCGCAGCCGCCAGCACCGCATCAAGCTGCGCTTCGGGGATATCTGCAGCGACCGCGGCGGCGTCGTCGGTGTCCATTTCACCGAGCGCTTTGGCCACAAAAGCAGACGGCAGGTACGTCAGCACCTCTTCGCGGCGGTCCCAGGACAGGAAGGCCAGAAGGTCAGAGGGCAAGTCCTGCCCAATCAGCCGCGCGACACTTCGCAGGCTTTCCCCCGGCAGCTGTTCGAGCGCCTCGGCGATATCGGCCGCTGCGAGCGGCAGCAACAGCCGCCGCAGCAACGGACCATCGCGATCACCCGCCGCGCCGATCAGGCGAGCGATGAACAGGGGATCGCGCGTCTGCGCCTCCCCGATGTTGGAGCGTCCAGTTTCAGCCATCGAAGGCCCCCGGGCTGCCAGCAAGCACAAAGGCCGCAAGCGTCCGCCGGGCCCGCGGATCTTTATCTCACCGATGGTGCGGTCGAGAGGACTCGAACCTCCACGCCTCGCGGCGCTACCACCTCAAGGTAGTGCGTCTACCAATTCCGCCACGACCGCATCGCGTGAGGGGGCCGCGAATAGCAGGTTCGTTACGGGTTGGGAAGCGTCCCGGCGCCATTGCTTGACGCATCCGCCAGTGTGTCGCGGTTGGGGCCGCCACGAGCTGGCACCGCAGCCGGCTGCAGCAACGGTAAAGCCGCTCCAGAAGAGGCCGCGGCCGGCCCAGAACTGGCGTCTGCAGTCACTGGTTCCGGCGCGCTCGCCCGCGGCACAAAGGCTAGCAAATGGATCCAACGGCTTGCCCCGATCTCCACCCCGTTGGCATTTTGCGCAACGATTCGAACCAAATGCGTGGAGGTTTCAGGCGGCGCAAGGCGCAGCCGAACCTGCCACGTCCCTGCTTGCGCGCCAGGCTCCACCGCAGCCCCAATCGCGTAAGGGGCCTCAGACCGCGCTTGCAGACCAACGGTTCCTGGTCTGGGCGGCCGATAGGCCGGTGCCGCGGTCAATGGTCCAGGCGGCTCCAGCGGAATCAGCGCGGTGAATGTGGACAACAGCACCCGACCATCACTTGCCTCAGCCACGCGCAGCTGACCGTCCGCCCGCATCCGCCAGATCCCGCCCGCATCAAGGTCGCAATAGTCAGACAGGGCGGCAATCCGGCGGCGCTCTTGATAAGCCGCATCCGCGGTGCATGCCGTTTCCGAACAGGTGCGCCAAGCGATCGCCGGACCCGCTTGCGGCACAGCGACGATATCGCTGGACAGGTCAAACCAGCGCCGCCGCGGGCCATCGGTGGCAGGCGCATCGCGCGCCGGGGCGGCCGCGTCCGGTTGGAATGCAAGCCGCACAAACTGCGCCCGCTCATTCCCGCTCTGGCGCGCCTCACAGGCCGCTTCATAAACCTGCCCCACCAAAGACATGGCAGAACTGACCCCGGTTCCGTGATCCAGCAGCCACAGCCCGCCGAACGGCTCCTGCACGCTCAGCACCTCCACATAAGGAGACCTGTCTGGACGCGAACGAACGATCTCTAGAACCACCCGTTCAGGCTTTTCCGCTGCCTCGGACTGGGACGCCAGGGCAACGTTCAAGTCCACCGCGTCCATCGTCCAGCGACTGCCGGGATACCCAGCAGTAGACCGCCGCACCGGCACCTCCACCGCCTGCGCCGGCTGCCCTGTCTCGAGGCAGGATTGGAAATAGTCGAGATCTGGGATCAGTGTGTCAGTGGCTTCCCCGCTCACCAACCGATACCCCACAAGCCCCCGTGCCGGGGCGCGGGCCGACACCTCAACCTGCGCCGCCTGCGTCCCGGCAAGCCTGCCTGGCGTCTCCACATCCGTGTCGAAGGCAGCGCAGCCCCATCCAGACTGCAAATTGCGCGCTTTGGTGGGGTAAACAACGGGCGTCGAACTGGTGGCCGCAGCCGCTTCACCGATGGTTGCCGCTTCAAGCGCTGCCGCCAGCGGGGCCCGTTCAAAGCGCGGCCCTTGGCCGTGCGCTTGTTCGGCTGCGCTCAACATCAGCGCAACTTGGAGCGCACCGGCGAACATCACGCCCGCACCAACCACCATCATCGCCACGCGGCCAAAATTGCGGTTTTTTCCGGTCTTCCGCTTTGCCAACGCGTGACACCCTTGCTCGTTACAGCACGGTTAACACGCCCAAAACGCGAGCGCTACCGCCCAGCACGGCTGGCCACATTACGCTGCAGCAAAGAACTCGTTCACATCCGCCGTCCGTGTAATCGTGATGCACAGGCGATCGCCGCGGATGGTCACTTCGCCCCGCGCGATCGGATGGTTGTTGGCGAGAATCCAAAGCTCATCGCCCTCGCGGGTGTCCAACGGAATAACCGCGCCCCGACCCATGCGCAAAAGCTGGTGCATTGGCAGGCTGGAGCGGCCAAGCAGCACTGAAATCTCCACCTTGACCGAATGGACTTGCGTTCTTTCCATGCCCACATGGCCTTTCAGGGACTCATTATCCGCCTAAAGGGCCTTGAAAGGGTTGATCACCGGTGAACGCCTCGCCTAAACATAGGAATGTTACCACGGTCGGCTGGGCAAAAAGCCAAGGCCTTGCGGCCTATGCGCAAACATTGACCCTGATGCAGGCCCGCGCAGCCTCCATCGCAGACCGGCGCGCCGGCGAACTGGTTTGGTGCCTGGAACACCCGCCTCTCTATACAGCAGGGGTAAGCGCGAAAGAGGCAGATCTGTTAGCGCCAGATCGCTTCCCGGTGTTTCGCACCGAACGCGGCGGCCAGTTTACCTACCATGGGCCGGGCCAACGGGTGG
The DNA here is from genome assembly GCA_049314555.1 of Caulobacterales bacterium. GTDB lineage: Bacteria > Pseudomonadota > Alphaproteobacteria > Caulobacterales > Aquidulcibacteraceae > REEB509. The sequence continues at coordinate 1,394 of JBMOEW010000037.1, read as the reverse complement.
CTTATGTGATGCTCGACCTCACCAGCCGCGGGCGCGATGTCCATGCCTTTGTGGAAGGTCTCGAAACCTGGTTGATCGAGGCATTGGCGCTGTTGGACGTCGAAGCCTTCACCGCAAAAGGCCGCGTCGGGGTATGGGTCGTGCGGCCGGGCGGGCGGGAAGAAAAGATTGCAGCCATTGGCGTCCGGCTGAAGCGCTGGGTCAGCTTCCATGGCATAGCGCTCAATGTTGCGCCGGATCTCTCCCATTTTTCAGGGATCACCCCGTGCGGCATCGCCGCGCCGAACCTTGGCGTCACAAGCCTCGAGGCCCTCGGCAAAACAACAGACATGGCGATGGTGGATCAGGCGTTACGCAGCGCCTTCGAAACACGCTTTGGCCCAACCAAAAACGAACTACCCCCAGCGCCGGCACCCCGCGACAGTGAAGATGCGTTCTATTTTGATGAGCTTATGACCGCGCAGCCAGAGGCAACCCAAGCCTATCTGCGCGAACGCCTGCGCCGCGCCGCCGATAAAGACCCAGCCTAGCTCAAACGCCCGCCACGCCATTGCGTTTCAGCCGATCGTAGGCCTCGGCCATTTTGACGTGATAATTGTTCTCTTCGTAGCGAGGGCCGTTATAGCCCCGCGCAAACACGCGCCAGTTCTTGCTGCGCAAGGCCCCCATTAGGCCGTTGCGCACCACAAACCGCTCAAAGGCCGCCAATTGCTGCACTTCCCCGGCCGCCAAATCGGCAACGAAGGCGTGAGCGGTGGCAAAGCCTTGCCACTGGTAATGCTCACCTAAAATCTGAAATCGACCCCAGCTCGTGGCTTTCAGCGCGGCTTCTCCATCAAGCGCATAGGCCTGCGCCAACTGCTCATAAATCAGCCGCTGCATCTCGCTGCGCGGGCCCCGCGGATAGAGGGCGCGGTTCCACCGCCGCGAAGACAGCTGCGGGTGGCTTTCGTTATAGCGCTGCCCGGTGTGCTCCGCGAACTTGTGCGCCTCAAACAACACCACAGGCCGCTGCTCCCAGCCAAACGCGCCATATGGCCCGCTTTCTACCTCGGCCACTGCCATCACCGCCTCGACCTCCGCCCCAAGCCGATCAGCAAGCGCGCGATAATCGGCAACACTCACCGGTGCCCGATTACCCCGCCCAAGGCCCACCAAATAATCATCCGGTCGTGCTTGCGGCGGCACGACCACCGGTGGCGAAGGCGCAGGCGCAGGCTGCGGCGGGGGCGGCACAGGCGCAGGTGTGGGCTGTGCCACCGGCGGCGGCGGTGGAGGCACAGGCCGCGGACCTGGCGGCGTCTGGTCCGGTGCCGGCGCGTGTGGCTCGGCAGGACGCCGACCAAAAATCGCCTGGAACAGTCTTTGCAGCCAATTCATGCCCGCTCCCTCCG
>JBMOEW010000036.1:0-29237 GCA_049314555.1 Caulobacterales bacterium | reverse complement strand
TCGACGAGACGAGACGGGGCAGTTTCCCGTTCCGATCAAGCCGGGCGGCAAGATCTGCCTGTTTTGTGCCGAGGAGGTGCGGCGCTGGGCTCTCTCGCGGCGGCCTGGCCCTAGTGCGCCAGCCGCTGCAGCTGCACACGGAGCGCCGGATTTTCGAAAAGCCGATCCAAAGACGGCCCGCGATCCGAATTACAAGGCGGTCCCGAAGCGAAGCGCTGGGCGAAGCCAAAGACGTAAGGCGGGATTGGAAGATGATCGAGAGCAGAAGCTCTTTTGAGAATCTGGCCAGTTCGGCGCGTCGCAAAACCTCTGGCGTTCTGGCTATCGCGTGGCTATATTCCCGCCATGAGCACATACAGCGTCGCCGATGCCAAAAACAATCTTTCCGAGCTCATTGATCGCGCGCTTAGGGGCGAGGGCGTAATCATCACGCGGCACGGCGCGCCGGTCGTGGAGCTTCGACCGATGCGACCTGTGCCCAGCCCGCTTGCAGAGGCTGATTTGGCATGGCTCGATGCGCGACGCGTGACGCCGCTTAAGCCTTTGCGAGAAGATGCAGGCGCATTGGTTTCGGGCATGCGTGACGAGGACGCTCATTGAGCCTGTATCTCGACACAAGCGTTCTGGTGACCTTGTTCATCCAGGAGGCTGCAACACCCATCGCGCGCGCCGGCGTTGCGGGTCAGGTGGTCATGGTCAGCAACTTCGCTGCGGCCGAGTTCAGCGCCGCGATCTCGCGACGCAATCGCGTTGGGGAACTTTCCGAGGGGCAAGTGCACCAGCTCTTTGCAGACTTTGATCTTTGGACGGCGCGCGGCGCGCACTGGATAGATGCCGAGCCTTCCGACATTGCCCTTGCGATCGCCTTGGTGCGGCGCCTGGAGCTTGGCTTGCGCGCACCGGACGCCTTGCATCTTGCCATCTGTCAACGAGCGGGTCGGGCGCTTTTCACTTTCGATCTGAAGATGGCGTCCGCAGCACCAACGCTCGGGATCAAAGTGCACCCGTGACCGCGTGAGAGCGGTGATGGCACTCATCCGAGGCTGCCTCGCCAAGGAGTTCTCTTGCCCACAGCGTCAAGGCGGCGCGCTTCTCCTCCAAATAGCGGTATCGATTATGGACTGCCTTCACGCCGCCGATCCGGTGGCCAAGCACGCGCTCCACAACGATGTCGTCCACCCCAAGGCGCGCCATGTGGGTCGCCACCGTTCGCCTCAAATCATGAAGTGTCCAGTGCGAGAGGCTCCGGCCGAGCAGCGCGTCCGCTGACGCTCGAATACGGAGCAACGCGTTTGGCGTCACCGTATAGAGCGGTCGTCGTTCGCCGTCGGATGACAGCAGATAGTCGCCAGCGACCGATTGTGGCATGGCCTCAATCAAGGCCATCGCCTCGGGGATCAAGGGGACAATGGTGGCGTCCCCGGTTTTGTAGGCTTCGCCCGGGATGTCTAGGCAGGCTTGGCTCCGATCAAGCCACGCAAGGCGCGCATTCGCGATCTCGCGCAAACGCGCGCTTGTGAGCATGAGAAGGCACACCAATGTTCCGGAGGGGTAGCCCTCAGCGCACGCCGCGCGCCAAACAGCCCTCGCCTCATCCAGCGAGAGGACGCGTTCGCGCTGTTTGCTTTTGACCGGCGCACGAACGCCGAGAAGCGGATTGGTTGCGATCCTTCCCTTTTCGAGCGACCAGGAGAAGAGAGAGGACAGCCATTTGCGGGTCTCGATGGCAGCCGTAGGCGTTGCGTGTCGTGCAAGGTCGTTGAGCAGGGCGACAATGTCGGTGCGTTTGAGCTTGTCGGCGCGAACTTGCCCGAGGCGTGGAAGCACATACTCTCGCATGACCCATTCGGTGTTTTTGGCGCTGCGAAGTCGGCCGCGTACGTGAAGATCCAGGAATGCGCTCGCGAGCTCGCAGACGCTGTCCTTCTGTGTTGTCGCGATGTCTTCGATCTGCGCGAGGGGGTCTTCGCCGCGCGCAGCCTTCGCGAGGAAAGCGCTCGCCTTGGCCCGGGCCTCCTTGAGCGAAACGGTCGGATATGTCCCGAGGCTGATGCGGAAAAACTTGCGCCCGTCCAGTTCCTTGCCCCGCGCCGTCACGCCGCCCGCGCCTGCGACGGCATAGCGGAGCGTCCAGGTGGGCTTTGCGCGCGGGCCGGCCCGCAAGATCAGCCCCTTGATAGAGCCGTCGGGCAGCTCGATACGACGATCTGGCGTGACGGCGATGAGGGCGCGCAATCTTGCGTCGGTCAACACGGCGACTATCAACTCTATTCAAGCTGAATGTGAGCGCAACCCCGAAACTGGGGTGGAATTGGGGCACAGATTTCTGCTGCTGCCATCCGCCCACATCGGCGCCAAAATTCTTCGTATATCTGTTATATATTTGCTTTTATTGATCTTACTGCAAGTGCCGTGACCGCATCTGCTCACATCGAAACTTACATAAACGCGCTTTTTTCAGCTTCTCAAGCTGAATGTCAGGGGTTCAATTCCCCTCGCCCGCTCCATGATCGATGGCCGCGCCGGCCATTCTCTTCGCCTTAACTTTCTCCCTTCAGGTTCTGAAGGCCACCCCTGCGCCTCAGGCTGAATTCCTGCATCTGCAATTCGATGGCGCAGGGCTTTGCGTTTCTCGTGAGCGGTGTCGGGCTGTTGGGTGTGAGTTTGAGTTCCCGCTGGACGAAGCGTCGCGATGCGATATTCTGCAGGTGTGAAGAAAAATAGATCAAATGTAGACGACGGAGAGTGACGCGATGGGACGATTGGCCGGTAAAGTCGCGGTGGTGTTGGGGGCTGCGGGTCGGGACAATATGGGCCAGGTGATGGCCCGCACGTTCCACGCCCATGGCGCGAAGGTGGTGGTCGGGGGTCGCAAGGAGGAGCCACTCAAGGCGCTCGCGGAAGAGCTTGGGGGTGCCTATGCGCTGTGCGACATCACGCAAAAAGGGGAGGTGGCCGCGCTCGCGGAGAAGGCCATCAGCACCTTAGGGGGGTGTGATATCGCGGTGAACTGCACCGGATGGGGTCTGATGGCCCCGCTGTTGGACACCACGGAAGAACAGCTCGACCAGATGATGGCGCTGCAATTCAAGGGGCCGTACTTCTTCCTGCAGGTTTTTGCGGCGGCGATGGCGGAGCGGGGTGGCGGCTCGATCATTCAAATCAGTACCGCTTCGGCGACGGCGCTGTTGGAAAACCATGCGGCTTACATTGGCACAAAGGCTGGCGCGGATGCACTGGTGCGCTGCTTTGCCAATGAGTTCGGAGGCAAAGGGGTTAAGGTCAACTCGATTGCCCCGGGGTTGACGGCAACGCCGATGACCGAAGCAGCCATGCAGGCGCCCGGCCTGGAGGACGCCTTCAAGCGGGAGTATCCGCTTGGCCGGATCGGGACCAGCGAAGATATCGCCAACGCCGCGGTTTGGCTGGCGTGCGAGGAGAGCTTTTTGACCGGGCAATTGTTGCAGATCAACGGCGGGCTGACGCTTCGGCGCAATCCTAATCCGGGCGAAGTTCAAGCCGCCATTGGTAAAGCTATGGCAAAGCTGCAGGCCAAGGCTTGATCCAAGGGCTTTGTGATTAGGGCTCACGCCCGACCTGTTTGGTTTGTGCAAAGAACGATTTGAAGGAGCTGTCCATGGCTGAAGGAAACACTCCGCTTCGACGTCGCGGCATTGATACGAGCAAGTGGCCTGAGCCGGCATTGGGGAATGCTCCGATCCTGGGTGATCGCTATTGGACGCGCGAATTTATGGCGCGGGAGTGGGAGGCGGTTTGGACCAAGGTTTGGCAGATCGCTGGACTGTCTACCGAAATTCCGAACGCGGGCGATCATTTGACGTGCGAGATCGGGCGCGAGAGCATCTTGTGCGTTCGTCAGGCTGATGGCGGCGTCAAGGCGTTTTACAACGTGTGTCCGCACCGGGGGATGCAACTTGTAGAGCCCGAGCGAGGGGCCGCTTCCAAAGCTTTCACCTGCGCATACCATGGCTGGCGATATGGGTTGAACGGGTCGCTGTTGAGTGTCCCGGATGTGGAGGATTTTCCGCAAGGCAACCCCTGTGGCAAGGTGACCCTGAATGAAATTCCGTGCACGGAGTGGGCAGGCTTGATCTGGTACAATATGGATCCAGCCTGCATGCCGCTTGCGACGTTTCTTGGCCCGATGAAGGCGGACTTGGAGTGCTACAGGCTGCATGAGATGCGGCGGACGCACTGGGTTACCATGGACGGTGACTTCAATTGGAAGTGCGTGCAGGACAATTTCAACGAAAGCTACCATCTTCGGTTTGTGCACCCACAAACCAAGTGGACGATGGAGCAGCACTATTCGGAGTGCCAGTTCGATCTCTTTCCTGAAGGCCATGCGCGGATGTTGATGCCGGGGTGCCGGCCCTCATCCAGCCTGCAAGGCAGCGAAGATCAAGTGCTTGAGGCCATGAAGATGGAGCTGGAGCTATGGGACTTCGATCCCCAGAGCTTCCGGGGCAGAGTGCATTCGATGCGCGAGGCTTTACAGAGGCAAAAGCGAGCGCTTGGCGCGCAGAAGGGCTATGACTTCGAGAACTTCAACGACGATCAGTTGACGGATCATTATCACTATACGATGTTCCCGAATGTGTCGTTCAGCATGAAGCCGGATGGATGTATTTTCCTGCGCGCCAATCCGCATCCGGACGATCCGGAGAAGTGCATCTTTGACTTTTGGTATCTGACTTGGTTTCCAAAGGGGCAGGACCGTTATTTCTCCCACACGATGAATGATTGGGTTTCGATTGCTACGCCGGCGCCGCAGCAGCGCGGCAAGTTTGGCGAGGTTTCTTGTGGGCCGGGGATCGACCAGGACGTGTCAATCTGGGCCGCGCAGCAAAAGGGCTTGCGGTCGCGCGGCTACAAGGGCGACTACATGGCCTGGCAGGAGCGACGGGTCAGATATTTCCATGAAAATCTGAACCGTTGGATCGCCGGTGAACGGGGTGTGCGGACGAGTTAGCGAAGGTCCGTCCACCAGCCAGCCATCGCAACCGGGATCATGGCTGCATATTTTTTGGCAAGGTCTGGGGCGCTGTCGCTGACCGGTTGCGGCGCGGTGGGTGGCAGTGGCGACGCGCCTTGGATGGGGTCTAGCCATTCCAAGCGAATATCGGCGATGACGTCCGAGAGGGCGGGGACCGCGTCTTCGTGGTGGGGGCTCGATTGGTGGATGAGGAAGCCGTTGTAGTCGTCGAAGGCGAGCAGTGTGTAATAGTGCCCCGGCTCTTGGCCGCGCCAATACTCATAGCGCTTCAGGGCCTTTTCCTCCGCATGGGAGCGGGTGAACAGTGGTCTGATGATATCTTCGAAAGCACGTTCTTTGCCCGGCTTGATGGTGATGTGTGCAAGAATGGATGCCATTGCCTGATGCCTTGTTGCTCATTGGTGTTTGTTCAACGGTGTAAACCTTGGGGTGCCCGGCCAACGAAAGGGTGTGTAGCGTTGCGCCTTGCGTCACTTCTGGGTGCTGTCGTCCTGAAGATAACGATCCAGGGTTTGTCGCATGTGCCGGATCCGGACTTCTTGGTAGTTGCCCAGAGTTTGGCCGGTTTTCATGCTGGCTTTCACGCCCCGGGTTAGGCGCGCGAGGTTGCCGGTGTCTTGGTCGTAGATGACGCCGAGCATCGGGGGAAGGCCAGCGGCGTTTGCGAAAAGATCGTCCAACCCTAGCTTGATTGGGGGGGGGGCAGGGGGCGGGGTTTCCCCTTTTGGGGTGGGTTTTAGAAAATACAAATCAAAGATCGAGCGGTCGACATTGTCCGGATCGGGACGGAAACGATAGACCATCGGGAAGCTGATGCCCGGGAAGACGCAGAAGTTTGGGAAGAGAAAATACTCGATCGAGTCGATCATTTCGCTTGTCGAGACGTTGGTGAGGTCTACCCGCATCTCGCTGCCAAATGCACTGCGCAGAAAGTCCGCAAACACGAGCCGTGCGCGGCCGCGTTCGTCGAGCTTGAGCCCCAGGGCCTCGCCGCCTAAACTGGCAAGGATGTCTTCCTGCGAGTGGTTGCTTGCGAGGTGGGGGCTGGGGAAGCCGACCGTGTGGTAGAAGCGGCTGACGTGTTGTCCGAACACGTCATACTGGGCGTTGGCATCGCCGGCGGTGGGCAAGCCCTGCGGGTGAGTGGCAAGGACGTGGTAGGCTTCCAAAAAGGCTTCGGTCGCCAGTTTCCAGTTTGCCGGGAGCGTCTTTTCAATATGCAGGGAGATGTGGCGATCTTGCAGGGGCCACTCCTTGAAGTGGTCTGGCAACACCTCGAGGTATTGCGCTAGCGGTGGCGCGTTCTGGTCCAGGTTGATGAATACAAACCCCGCCCAACACTCAAGCCGCACCTCATCGAGGGCAAAGCGCGCCTTGTCCACATGTGGGAAATCCCACTCACAGGGAATCTGCAGCAGGCGGCCATCGAGCCCCCAACTCCATCCGTGGAAGGGGCAGCGGATTGTGCGCAGTCGTATGGTTCCGGCGCTGGCATCTTGCAACTGCATGCCGCGGTGTTTGCAGGCGTTAATGAAGGCCTTCAGGCCCCCATCTGGCTGCCGGACAATCAGCACCGAATACGGACCAATGTCGTAAACGTAGGAGTCATTGGGATTGGGGAGATGTTCTTCCCGGCATGCGAATTGCCAAACCTTTGGCCAGAGGTTCTTGAGTTCGCGCTCCGCAAACGCCTTTGAGGTGTAGGCGTCGTAGCTTACGTCTGCATCTCCCAGAAAGGCATAGCTCTCTGTCAGGAGGGCTTCTGGCAGCGCCTCGCCATCAGCCAGCACGATGTCTTTGGTGGAGGGGCCGGGGCATCGCGCTTCGCCCGGCTTTATGGTTTCTGTGTTGGCCGGGTGCGACATATCCATACCCTACAGTGTACGAAGCTTTTCGAGTTGTGAGGATAGGTCTTCTTGGCCGCGCGCGCCCCTCAGCGCGGATGGGGTGGCTTTCAGCCAATCGTCGGTTGCGGGGACCATGCTGCAGGCATCGTTGAGTTCGCTTCGATGGGCGATTTTCCATTGGCCGCGCCGGCGTTCGTAACGGTCAATATACCGACCAATGACGATGAAATCCATCTCGCGGCCTTCCACCAGTACGCGGTGAAAGGCGTGAAAGTAGATCTCGCCGAAGGCAACGTCGCCGTCGATGTTGATTAAGCACTGTCCGATGAGGTGATGGTTTGAGAGATGGTCTTTGAGCGCGGACATGGCGAAGTCTGCGAAGGCATCGGGACCACCAGCGAAAAAGCCGCGGTCGTCGGTGGCATCGTCGTGGTAGACGCTGCGTACGAGGTTTCTATCCAGCCGATCAAGCCCACGCATATAGGTGGCCGAAAGCTCCTGGATCTCTTGCTTGTCGAGCAGGGCTTGCAGGGGCGCAGGGAGGGCGGTCGTCATGGGGGAACCCGTGGCATGCTGGATTTTTCTTTTCAGCAGAGTTGCCGAAAAACCCCAGTTGCGCAATAGTGTATTCCGCCAGAAAGCGCGGCAGGATAAGCGCGAAGCGGGAGGCCCTCGATGAGCGAAACCAAAGGGCTTGACGAGTATAACTTCCTCGATCCGGCCCTGCAAAAGTGCCCTTATGATTTTTATCGGCGCTTGCGGGCGGAAGCGCCGGTTTATCGTGAGCCGCGCACCGGTTTTTGGATTGTGAGCCGCTATCGCGACCTGCAGGCCGTGATCAAAGACACCGTGACCTTTTCCAATGACCTTGTGCTGTTCGACAAGGTTTCGGCGCGAAAGCCGACGGCGGCGGACGCCCTGCTGAAGGCGCAAGCCTATCCGCGTCCGCAAACTCTGCAGCGCACGGATCCGCCGCGACATCAGCGGTATCGCAAGCTGATTGACCGGGCGTTCACGGCGTCGCGGGTGCGTGACATGACGCCTTACATTGACGGGGTGGTGCGGGACTTGATTGATGGCTTTTCGAGCGAAGCAGAAATTGACTTTGTGGCGCGGTTTGCGATGCCGCTGCCGTGTATTGTTATTGCTGATCAGATCGGTGTTCCACGGGCAGATATCCCACGCTTGAAGGCTTGGTCGGATGCGCTGCTTGAGCCTGCGGGCATGATGACAACGCCGGAGCGGGAGCTCGAGTGCGCGCGATTGACCATCGAATTCCAGCGCTACTTCGCGGAAAAGATCGAGGAGCGGCGCGTCAGTCCGCGGGAAGACATATTGACGGCTCTGGTGGGTGAAATGTCGGATTCGGAAGATCCGCTTTCGACGGCCGAAGCGCTCAACCTGCTGGAGCAAATTTTGACGGGCGGCAATGAGACGACGACGTCAACGATTGCGGGGGCGATGTTGCTGCTTATTCAGCATCCGGAGGAGGAGGCCCGCCTTCGGCGCAATCCCGACCTGTTGCGGAACTTCACTGAGGAGTGCCTGCGCCTGGAGACGCCAGTGCAAGGGCTGTTCCGGCAAACCACGCGGGACGTCGAGGTTTGCGGCGTGACCATTCCGAAAGATCAAATTGTGATCATTCGTCATGGGGCGGCCAACCGGGACGAGGAGCGATTTGAGGAAGCGGACCGGTTTGATGTGTGCCGGGCCAACGCGGGGGCCCATCTGGCGTTTGGGGCCGGGGTGCATTTTTGCCCCGGCGCGATGTTGGCGCGGCAAGAGATCGCGAGCGCGTATCGACAGCTTTTTGAACGCTTTGCCGGTTTTGCGCTGGTTCCGGAGCGAAACACGTTTGATTATAACCCAAGTTTCTTTCTCCGTGGTTTGAAGGCGCTTTGGATTCGCCCTCTTGCTCGCCAAAATGGGGTTGTGTGACGTGGCCGAGGCGGCGCTTCAACGGCTTTTGGACGAGGCCGCGTGTCGACGCATATTGATGCGGTATGGACCTGCGCTCGATTGGCATGACATGGAAGCGTTGCAGGACTTGTTTTGGCCGGACGCGATGTTGGACTATGGGTTTATCTCCGGCTCAGCGCTTAAGTGTCTGCCAATTTTGTTGGGGGCGGATAAAGGGGCGCAGCGACGCTTTCATTTGATCGGCGGAGAAGTGCTGACGTGGGCTGGAAACGATGTGGCGCATGCGGAGAGTTGCGGGATAACGCAGGCGATTGCCGTGACCGGTTCTGGCCAGACGTCCAGCGTGTTCTACGGTCGCTATTTGGATCGGTTTGAACGGCGCTCTAGTGAATGGCGCATAGCGAGTCGGCGCTATCTTTTGCACGGCGTTTATACGGGCCCTTATGTCGAGGCGGATGCGATCGCTGGTCTTCCGAAGGCGGATGGTTTGGGGCCCCTGCATCCCTTGTTTCATTGGAAAACCCAAAGTGGAGGCACGCCATGAGCGACCTTAGCCAGCAGAAACTGTTTGATCCAAAGACTCTTTCAGACCCTTACGCGTTTTATCGCAAGCTGCACCAGGAGGCGCCGGTTTGGCACGACAAGGCGACCAATATTTATGTGGTGACCGGATATGATGCCGTGCGACAGGTTGCCATGCAGCCGCAGGTGTTTTCGTCGCGGGTACGGGAGTGGCTGCGGGAGGTAAACCCCACCGTGCGGCGGGTGGATGAAGTGTATGCGAAGAACGGGTATGCTCGGGTCGAGACGCTTTCGCTGAGTGACCCGCCGAAGCATACGCGCTACCGCAACATGGTGCGGCAATGGTTTACGCCCGAAAAAATGACGGATGCCGAGCCCCATGTGCTGAGTATTGTTGATGAGTTGCTTGATGGATTTGTGGCCCGCGGGGCGTGCGACTTCCACCTTGATTTCTCCGTTCCGATGCCGATCCGCGTGTTTGCGGTTCAGCTTGGGGTGGTGCGGGAGGAGATGGGGCTGTTTCAAAAATTTGGGGATGCGGGCATTGAGGCTATTTCCATGGTGGCTACTCCCGATCGCGAAGTTGAACTCGCTTATGTGGGGGTTGAAGAGCAGAAGTATTTCGCCGCCCAGATCGAAAAGTACCGCAAGACTCCAGATCGCCTTTTGATTAGCGATTTGGCAAATGCGCGCGATGAGTCTGGTGCGCTCTATACCATGGAGGAACTGGTTTCGATCATTGCAATCCTTGTGCTGGGTGGCAATGAGACGACGACCAACGCGCTTTCGACGGCCATGTGGTTGATGTGCGAAAACCCTGGCCTTGAGGCGGAGTTGCGGGCGGATCGCAGCCTTTTGGAGAACTTCATCGAAGAGGCGTTGCGTTACCAATCGCCCGTACACGGTGTGTTCCGGATTTGCACCAAGGATACGGCGCTGGCAGGGGTTGATATCCCTGCAAACAGTCGTGTGCTGATCAATTTTGGGGCCGCAAACCGCGACGAGAAGCTGTTTGCGCAGTCTGATCGATTTGATCCACGACGGGAGGAAGCCCGCAGGCATTTGGCGTTTGGGCAGGGCATAAAGCATTGCATCGGTGCGCCGCTGGCGCGGCTGGAGCTAAGGATTGCCTTTGACCGGATCCTTGAGCGGATGTGCGATATTCGTCCGGAAACAGAGGGGTTTGTTCCGCGGTTTGCGCCCCATCTTGTGACGCACGGAATGCTCAGCCTGCCGATTGTTTTTCGCGAACAGTAAGGTTTGACGGTCTTTAGAACACCCTCAATTCATCAACACGGCATCCTGCACTCGCTGTAACATCGATGAAGTCTGGCGGGGTGTGGCGGTCTTGCCAGTCTGCTTCGAACTCGGCGTGGGTTGCCCACCAGACTTCGTCGGCACCGGCGTACAGCGGCGCGCCGGGGGTGGGTAAAGCGTGGGATCGGATGTGGCCGATGGCGCGGGGTGCGGCCAGCATCAGCGGCTTGGCGTGGTCTTGATGGCGCGCTTCGAATTCGGTGACGGTGACGTATGCGGTGGGGGCGTAGAGAAACATCACCTTGATCGCGGGGGCATGCGGCTCTGGCAGCACAACCGTTTCGCGCAGGGCCACGCCCCTCGCGCGGCCTTCCATGAAGCGCGGTTCGTCCAGGTAGGCTCCGGTTTTGTAGGCGTCGCTTTGGCCCATGGCCGCAAGGGCTTCAGGTGTTTTGAACCAGAGTTGTGGGCAGCCGTCGGCCGGTCTGGCCATTCCGTCCAATGGGGTAGGCCAAAAATGGTTTTGAACATAGCGGGCTATGAACGCTTTTAACTTCAGGGCTTCCAAGACGTGGGTGGTGCGCCAATACTGGCTGAAGGACGCGACCGAAAAGTCCGCGCGGCGATCAATGAAGCCCAGAAGCTTGATCATCCGGGTGCGTCCTTTAGGGCGGTAAAGTGGGCGTAGGAAGGATCTGCTTGGCCACGCATGCCGCGCTGGAGCTTTGACTTCATGGGCTCGCTTTCCCAGCCGGATGTAGCAGCCTCTGCGGTGTTCCAATCATAAACAGCATGGCGATGTTGCAGCCGCCAGACGCCGTCGCGACGGCTGAATGTGTCGAGGTACCGTCCGGCCGCGAACATTTCGGTTTGGGTGCCGGACTCTCCATGCAGTGTGTGTTGGGCGACGAAGTAACTTTCAGACCGGGCGTCATCGCCTTTGACCTCGACGAGCACGTTGCAGATTGTGTGCTGTGTGCGGATCATGCCAGCCAACATCGGCATCACAAATGTCACAAAGTCCGAAGCGGTGCCTTTGAAGATGCCGTGGTCGTCTGTGGCGTCTTTGTGGAAACACTGCGCGAGTTGGTCGGCGTCGCAGCGGTCGATAGCGCGGGCGAGCCGATAAATCACCTCCGTACACGCCTGTTTGTCCAAGAGCAGTTGGATTTCTGGATCGCGCTGCATGGGCGTACCTTTCGCGGGGCGTTATTGCCAGACCTGAGCTTTGGCCCAGACCAGCAAAGGGGTGGGACGCACTGGAAGAAGAGCGAGGGCCGGCGATAGATCGACAATAAGCGGGCTTATCGGCTCTGAGTTGTACCAGCGATAAAAATCTGCCATGCGATCCCAAATGGAGCCGGTGGGGACTTCGTCTGAACCGGTCACAAGTTTGGCCATGCCGCGGGCGAACTCGTCTGGGTGCAGACTTTTGAAGCGCACTTCTCTGCCAACAGCCAAGGAAAGGCGCTCTGCCGCTTCTTGGCCGGTGAGGGCTTCGGGGCCGCCGATATCGAAGGTGTGAGCGGTAACGCGGTCTTCCAGCACCGCTGCGGTCATGTAGGCAGCGACGTCCTCCAGACACACGAAGCTGATCTTCAGATCGTCCTTGGCAGGGTAAGGGTAGACACCATGGTTGACGATGGACGGCTTCACCCATGGCCGGATCATGTTGTCCATAAAGACGACCGAGCGCAGCGATGCCCACTCCAATCCGGTGGATGAAATCGCTGCTTCGATGTCACGGCGTCCGTCGTGGGCCGGCAGGCCGTTGTCTTTTGGTGCGATAACACAACTTGTGTTGAAGACGACTTTGCGAACACCGCCTTCCTTGGCGGCGCGGGAAATGTTTTCGCCCATCATTTGGCAATAGGCGCGGTCGAAGCTGAAGGGCAGGTTCATGGCGATCGCGTCGACGCCCTTGGACGCTTTGCGGAGGCTTTCTGGATTGTCGAAGGACGCTGCCACCACTTCGACTTGACTAAACTCTGTGGTCGGAAAGGTTGACGGATCGCGGGTGGCGGCACGCACGGTTAGCCCTGAGGCCAGCAACGAGCGCAGGAGCGGCAGGCCCTGGTCTCCTGTGGCACCATATACCAGTACTTTTTTCATGTTGAGGTGCCCCGCTTAAAGGTTGGCCATGGCGCATGTGCGCCCGGCGATAACGCCAAAGGTGAGGGCCGGGCCAAGCGTTCCGCCGGCTCCGGCATAGACGCCTCCGGTGGGAGCTGCCATGCAGTTGCCCGCGGCGAATAGGCCCGGTATTGGCGCGCCATCGTGATCGAGAACGCGCGCCTTGGCGTCGGTGAGGGCGCCGCCGGTGGTGCCGAGGGTGCCCATTTTGATCTCCACCGCGAAGTAGGGTGCTTTTGTGAGGGGTCCCAGGGTTGCGAACGCGCCTTCGCGGCTGCGGTCTCCGTAGAACCGATCATAGGGGCTGACGCCGCGGGCGAAGTCTTCGTCTTTGCCGGCGCTGGCGAAGGCGTTGAAGCGGGTGACGGTTTGCTCCAAGCCGATTGGATCGACGCCGATTTGGGTTGCCAATTCGGCCAAGGTGGATGCTTTGGTCAAAAAAGCTGCGGCTTGCCCTGGCATTGCGGTACCAACTGGATAGCGCGACCGGAAGTTGGCATCGACGATCAGAAACGCCGGCAGATTGGGGTGATCGTATGTGTTCGGATCAAATGTGTGGAAGGCACCGGAAAGGGCCGAATAGTTTGCAGCTTCGTTGCAAAAACGCTGGCCACGCCGATTCACCAAAATCGATCCGGGCAAGGTGCGTTCTAGCAGAACCGGGGAGGCGCGTTTTGCGCCATCGAACCATGTTTCGCCTGTTTCCAAAACGGGCATCCACCAGCTCTGAGTCATGTTGCCCAATGCTGCGCCGGCTTTCATGGCGAGACGCAGGCCGTCACCGGTATTGGTTGGGGGGGAGGCGGGGGCCGTCATGGGGCCCTTGAGGAAGGCTTGGACAAGGGCGCGATCGTGTTCAAACCCGCCTGTCGCTAGAATCACGCCGCGTCGGGCGGCAATTGAAAAGGTGGCTCCGTTGTATTCGCCTTCAATACCGGTGATCGCGCCTTTGGTGTGTTGGAGGGCGGTGACGCGATGGTTGAGGCAAGGCGCGATTGCTACATCAAGACACCCCTTGAGCAAGGAACCGATCAGGGCCTGGCCCCAACCGCGGGCGTCTACAATTGCGCGCTGCTTCAGCTGTTCGGGATCAAGCTGGCCGTAAAAGCCGCCGAGGGGGGTTTCGGACAGTTTGATGGGCAGGGGCTGACCGTTTGTAGCCACCTTTGATGCCCATTCGCCGAGCTCTTTGAAGGGGAAGAGGCCTGCGTCCATCGCGCGGCCACCGTTTGGCTTGGCACCGGGGCGGTCGAGGAAATAGTCTGGGTACCCCGGTAATGTTTCAAAGCGCCAGGGGCTGTGTTCGGCCAAAAATGTGAGGGCGGCGGGGGCTGTATCGACGAAGGCCTCAATCATTTCGGGGCGAATGTCGCCGTGGTTAACCGCCTGGAAGTAGGCGAGGGCTTCGGCCCTGCTGTCTGAATGACCGGCGGCTTGCATGGAGGGGTTCATTGCCGCCCAAACAACGCCACCGGAAATGGCAGCCGTGCCTCCCAGGGTTGCAGCCTTTTCCAGCACGACCACCGAAGCGCCAGCCGCTGAAGCCGCAAGAGCTGCCGCCAATCCTGCGGCACCGGCACCGATCACGATGACGTCAGCCTCTGGTGGCGGGGTACGTTGGGTGGTCATTTCGATGGATCCTTCTTGGCCGAAACGGCGCGTTGCCCTGCTTTTTTGCTTGCTGGCCCTCTTCTACTTTTCATCAGCATTGACTTTTTTTGCAACTGAGGTTGGGATGAGTGTGGCAAAAAGCGGGTTCACCGTTGTGTCGTTGCGCTGCACACAGCGCGAGCAGGGGAGGAAAGAAGTATGGTTCGTGCACCCAAGCAGCGCAACCTCGCGATCATAAGTGTTTTGGCGCTGTCGTCGGGCATCGCCTTGATGGGCGCTTTGCCGGCGGTTGCCCAAGAGGCCGATGCCGACGAAGAGATCGTTGTGACGGGCCGCCAAAGGGCGGAAAGCATCCAAGATGTGCCGCTCGCCATCACAGCTTTCAGCGAAACGTTTATCGAGAGCTCCATTCCGGACACGATCAGTGACTTTCAAAAGTTCACGCCAAACGTGATCCTTTCGAATGTGAACTTTGCCGGGAATGCGCTGGCGGCGTCGTTCCGCGGGGTGAGCTTTGCAGACCTTGAAAAGACGTTTGAGCCGGCGATTGGAACCTCGATTGACGGGGTTTTCCTGGCCACGAGTACGTCCGCCGCGTTCGATGTTTTTGACGTCGAGAGCATCGAAATTCTGCGCGGGCCGCAGGGAACCTTGGCGGGGCGCAACACGATCGGTGGTACTGTCAGTGTGCGGCGTACCCGCCCGACCGGTGAACTGGGGGCTCGGATCGGCGCGCGCTTTGCCAACAACAACGCCCGCGATTACCAGCTGGTGTTGAATTCGCCGTCGTTTGCGGGCGACCAATTGGCGGCCAAGGCCTTCGCGTTTTATCGCGAGAACGATTTGTTTGCGACCAACCTGGCGCGCCCATCGGACCAAGACGATGGGCTTGCGGTGTTCAGCGGCGGGGTGACGTTGGCGTATGACCACGCGCCCGGCGGGTTCAATGCGTTGGCGACGCTTGAGGTGGTGACCGATCGGTCGCGGTTTGTGGGGCCTGTCAATCTGACGCGCCCGGCTGCTGAGTCTGGCGCATCGGCTCCAACCTTCTGCGATTTGGGAAGGATTTTGTTTGCCTCGCAAGCGGCATGTGGGGTGTCTTCGATCGCGGCGGCTGAAGCCGGCATCGAGACCTATCGCTCGCCGATCCCGTTCCGCAGCTATATCGATGGTGCGGCTTTCACGGGCGAAATGAATTGGGAGTTCGATAACGGCGCGACGCTCACCGCCATTACCGGTTGGCGCGATACGGATGAATTGTTGAGCGAAGAGAATACCGGCTCGCCTGGGTTCTTCGGTGGCGCTGTTCCGTTGTTCATCGCCGTGCGCGTGCAGGAGTTTTCGCAGTTCAGCCAGGAGCTGCGTTTGGCGCTGCAACCGACCGAGAATATCGGGCTGGTCACCGGGTTGTATTATCTGAGCTCGGACTATTCGATTGCGCCGGGTTCCTTGCCTGGTGAGATTACTGGGCCTCCAACGCGGGCGCAGTCTTTTGCCTTCGGGGCCCCTGCGCAGATCTTTACGGCCGGCCAAGAGCTGACCAGCTGGGCTGCCTACGCTGAAGCCGTGGTTGAGTTGGCGCCACAATGGGAGCTGACGATCGGTGGCCGCTACACCATGGAAGAGAAGGACTTCCGGCTGAACAGTCAGTTCCAAGGCAACACCCCTGGCACCAACACGCCTGATCCCCGCGGTATCTTCAACTTCAAGGGATCGGAGAGCTGGGATGCCCTGACGGGCCGGGTTATCTTGGACTGGAGCCCCAGCGAAAATGTGCTGGTGTACGGCGGCTGGTCGCGGGGGTTCCGCTCTGGGGGATGGAATGGCCGGGCGACGCGGCTCGCGGCGGTTGGCCCCTATGATCCGGAATACGTGGATAGCTTTGAGTTTGGGATGAGGACCGACTTGTTTGATCGTCGGTTGCGCTTCAACCCAACGATCTTCTACGCAAGCTATACTGATCAGCAGGCGGAGATTATCCGGCCGGCCGTTGGTACTGGTGGAACTGAAACGGTTGTGGAGAACGCCGCTTCGGCCACCATCCAAGGGGTGGAGCTGGAAATTCAGTGGGCGGTCACGGACAACTTCCAGCTGCGGGGTGCCTTTGGGGTTCTGAGTGCTGAGTATGATGAGTTCTTTGTGCGGGACCCTGTCACCGGCGTCAGAACAGATGTGGCCGACCAACGATTGATCCGGCGGGCACCTGAGGCAACAGCGTCTGTGGTGGGCGACTACACGTGGCCGCTCGGCAATGGTGGGTTGTTGATTGCGCAGGGCAGCTATGCTTGGACCGATGAATACTCGACCGGTCTGGTTCGGGACCGGCTGGGGCGGCATTTGATCGACGCCTATGGCCAAGCGGACCTTAGCCTGACCTATGAGCAAGAGCTGAGCTCCGGCAACAGTTTCCGGATCACCGGCTTTGCAAAGGACGCGTTTGCCGAGGACGACGCGCGGATTGTATCCACCTTGGATGCGGGCGTGTTCTATTTCGGTGTTCCTGCACAAACGCGCAGCTACGGAGTCGAGCTGTCGGCGGAGTTTTAACCCAAGCGCACTGGGGTGAGGATTGCTGATCGCTCGGCACGCTTGTCCCTCAGCCAATTTCTGAAATGATGATGCGACGTGACGGAAAAATCACGTCGCATCTTCGATTTTTAAGGAGAGTATTCCATGTCCGGACGGTTGGCAGGAAAAGTCGCGATCATTACTGGCGCGGCCAAGGGGCTCGGCGAGGCCGATGCGCGGCTGTTTGCGAAGGAAGGCGCGCGGGTGGTTCTCACGGATGTGGATGTGGCGAATGGCACGCGGGTTGCCGCCGAAATTGGAGCTGGTGCGCGCTTTGTGAAGCATGACGTGCGCAGCGAGGCGGAGTGGGTTGCGCTGATCGGGGACGTGATGGCGCAGGAGGGACGGCTTGACGTCCTCGTCAATAATGCGGGCGTTGTGGAAGTTGGAACGATTGAGGATGCGACCGAGGAGCACTATCGGTTCGTGATGGCCGTGAGTGCGGACGGCACCTTTTTTGGCTGCAAGCACGCCGTGCCGGCGATGCGTCAGTCCGGGGGCGGATCGATCATCAACATGGCGTCGATTGCATCTCTCCAGGGCGAACCCTATGTGGCCGCCTACTGCGCCGCCAAAGGCGCGGTCGAAGCGCTGACTCGGGCTGTTGCGGTGCACTGTGCGCAGCTCAAGGATCCGATCCGCTGCAACAGTGTGCACCCGGCTGGGATTGATACGCCGATGGTGCAGTCCATGCCTGACCGGATGACGAAGTTGATCAAATCGGGCTCTGTGGCGGCGCGTCAGGCACCGGCCAATTCCGGCAATCGCCTTGGTGCGCCCAATGATATTGCGCACACGGTGGTTTTTCTGGCGAGCGATGAAAGCCGGTTCATCAGTGGTCAGGCTATCGTTGTGGATAACACCGCGTCGGTTACGCAGGGTGCCGTGCCTTCTTGAGCGGGGCGGGATTCTGCCTTTGCATTGCTGGTCTTGGCAGCTTCCATAGGTGGAAAACTTCGTCCTTGAGGGAGGTTGATAGGGCGTCGGCGCGCCCTTTTGGATCGTCCGGAAAAATGTAGATTGCCATGCCGGCGGCCATCAGCGAAACAAGATCGGAGGCGGCGCGGTAGGCTGGCTCTGAGGCTTTCTTCTCGTCCCCAAAAAGCGCCGTGGATAATTGTACGCGCATTTGGTCGAACTGGCGCATGGCCTGGGTCAGGATGGGGCGGAGCGCGGGCTCGGTTCGGGCGGCGGCCATCAGTTCCACCAAAACCTGATAGTTCTTGTCTTGGGCTGCGCGGAAAGCGACGTCTACGGCATATTCCAGACGCTCTACGCCATCCGGTGCGTGCTGCAAGCTGGCGGCGTGGGCTTCGCACAGGCCTCGCACCAGGCGCGTGACAGCGGTTTCCAGAAGAGCTTCCGTGGTTGGAAAATAATATTGCATGCAGCCCCGGGTGATGCCGGCATCCTTCGCCACCGTTGACATGTTGGTGCGGAAATAGCCATCGCGGTGGAAGCAACGCAATGTGGAAGCAATGATGGCTTCATGCGTGTCGAGGCTCTTGACCGTGGCATGCCTGCGACTTGGGCGCCCTGTGGGGGTGCGCGCTGCAGACTTGGGTTGCTTGATCTTTGAGGGTTTTGGAGGGCTCATGGCAGGGGTCGTGAGGGTTGCGGCGGATAGCCTTCGACAGAACCTATAAGCGTGGTTGCTGAAAATCTCTAGTCGGCTAGAACTTGTTTCGCATTCCGGTGCCTTGACCAAAGGGGTGATCACACTATGACGCAAGACTCGCTTGCCCTTCGATTGGAGTTGCTTGAGGACCGGTGCGCCATCGAAGCCGCGTTGGTACGGTATTGCCGAGGGGTAGACCGATGCGATGAGGCGCTGCTCAAGTCCGTGTACTGGGAAGATTCCGTCGATGATCACGGCAGCTTTGTGGGGCCTGGCTGGGCGTTCGCGGCGGCTTTGATGCCGGCGCTTTCCGGCATGAAGGGCACCATGCACGCGATTTCCAACATTCACATCGAGCTGATGGGGGATTGGGCGAGGGCGGAGACATACTGTGTCGCGTATCATCTGCTGCCAGCCGCCGGCCAGGACCGTGAGATGGTGGTGGGGGGGCGATACCTTGACCGGTTCGAAAAACGGTCTGGGGAGTGGCGGATCAAGCACCGGCTTTATGTGATGGATTGGAATCAAAATGGTCCGTCCACGGCGATTTGGGATGAGGGGTTGTTTGCCCAGCTCAAAATGCGCGGCGGGCGCGGCACAGCCGATCCTTGGGCAACTGCGGAGCATTTGAGATGAGCACGGAACGACTGGCGGCGGCGGCGGATCAGCTGGAGATCATCGCCGTTTTGGTTCGGTATTGCCACGCGCTTGATCGGCGCGATCAGGCCTTGTTGGCTTCCTGTTTTCATCCGGATTCGACGCATCGCCATGGAGGCTTTGACGGTCTTTCGGCCGATTTTTTGGGGTTCGCACACAACGTGCTCGTCAACCTCGACATGACGCATCACCATTTGTCGGCGCCGCTGATCCGTCTTGAGGGGGATGTGGCGCACGTGGAAAGCTATTTCACGGCGACGCACCGCATCCCCGCTGTGACGCCTGAGGGAGCCGCGTTTGTGGGTAATGGAGCGCCGCAGGATTTGGTGATCGGTGGGCGGTATGTTGACCGGTTTGAGCGGTGTAGCGGCGTGTGGCTGATTGCGCATCGCACCGGCGTCCATGATTGGCAACGCCAAACTGACGCCGCGGAAAACGGCTTTTCCCTGTTGCCGATTGAGCAGCGGGGTCGTCATGGTCCGGATGATCCGGCATGGCATGTGCCGCCGCGGCCGTGAGCTGAACGTACGGCTGCTTGGGGCGGCACCTCGCCCGCCAAGGAGGGATTTGTGAGTCCGTTTTTGCCGGTGCGATTGGACGGCGATGCCGATACGATCGTTTTTGCCAGCGTCGATGGCGGGCCGTTGGCCATCGCGTATTGGGGACGGCGCCTGCCGACCGACGTGGATCTGACGCAGGTGGCGGCAGGGACGCTGCGACCCGTGCCGCATGGGCTTTTGGATTGCGGCGAGGTGCTGGACTTGATGCCTGATGGCGGGCGAGGTTTTACGGGACGGCCCGCCGTTTCTGTCACTTTTGCCGATGGCCGATCCATTCTTCAGTTGAAGCTTGCGAGGCTGGAAGTGCAGCCAGATCATCTGGGTGCGTTGCTTGTTGATGAGGGCGGGGTTCACATCTGGCAAGAGATCAGTTTGCACCGCACTGGGGTTGCGACCTTTTCGGCGCGCGTTGCGTGTGCGGGTGAGCGGTCGATCACCGTGAACCGGTTCGTGCCGGCTGCCTTGGTTATTCCGTACAGTGAGGTATTGCGCTTTGGCGGGCGCTGGACCAACGAGTTTCAAACCGAGCGGTTGCAGCTGGGGCACGGCGGCATTGTAAGTGAAAACAGAACCGGGCGCACCTCGCATCACGCGCCGCCGTTTGTGATCGTGGGGGAGGCCGGGTTTGGCGAGGACCACGGGGTTGTGCTGGGGGCCCATTTGGGTTGGAGCGGCGACAGCGAGGTTTTGGTGGAGCGCGTGCGGGATGGGCGTGTGCAAATTCAGTTGGGGGCGACGCTGGCCCCTTCCGAAGTCAACCTTGAAGCGGGCCAGTCTTATCAGGCGCCGCCGCTCTATGCTGCACGCAGCGAGGCGGGTTTGAATGGTTTTAGCGACCGCATGCACCGGTTTGTGCGCGCTGCGATCTTGCCCCAGCGGATGAAGCATCGTCCGCGGATGGTGCATTTCAACACCTGGGAAGCGATGTATTTTGATCACGACCAGGATCGACTGAAGGCACTCGCGGGGGTGGCGGCGGAGGTTGGTGTTGAGCGGTTTGTTCTAGATGACGGCTGGTTTTTGGGGCGGCGAAGCGATGCTGCTGGTCTTGGCGACTGGGTTGCCGATCCGGTGATTTACCCGCAAGGTCTTCGTCCCCTTGCGGATCATGTGAGAGCACTTGGCATGTCGTTTGGGCTCTGGGTGGAGCCTGAGAGCGTTAATCCCAATAGCAGACTTTATGAGGCTCATCCTGATTGGGTGCGCGGGGAAGCTGGTCGTTTGCAGCCAATGGGGCGCGGCCAGTTGATCCTGGATTTGACGATCCTTGAAGCTCAAGAAGCGATCTTTAGGCAGATCGACGCGGCTCTCCGGGGGAGTGGTGCCGACTATCTAAAGTGGGATTTCAATCGCGACACCAGCCACGCGACCAGCGATGGCCGTCCTTGTGGTGTTGCGCAGATGCGGGCGGTTTATGACTTGATCGATCGTCTGCGTGCGGCGCATCCGAATTTGGAAATAGAGGCCTGCGCCAGCGGCGGAGCGCGGGCGGACTTTGGCATGTTGTCTCGATGCGAGCGGATCTGGGTCTCCGATTGCAATGATCCGTTTGATCGGCAGCGTCAGCAACGGGCGTTTGGATTGTTCTTTCCACCGGAGGTGATGGGGGCACATGTGGGGCCGAAGATTTCGCACACCACCGGACGCATTACCCGATTGGACACACGGGCGCTTACGGCCATGTTCGGACACTTTGGCGTAGAGGCGGACCTGACGGCGTTGAGCGCCAAGGAGTTGGAGGCGTTGCGCGGCTACGTCTCTTTCTATAAATCCATTCGGGCAGAGGCACATCATGGCCGGCTGCGCCGGCTTGAGCACAGTGATGTTTCTGTGGTGGCGTTTTCTGTCGAGACCCCAAACGGGCAGCTCATTAGTGTGGCGCAATGCGACACCGCAGCTTTTTCTGTGCCGGACACATTACGACTGACCGGCCTTGTGGCGGACAAGATTTATGCCGTCTCGCTGCTTACACCTTTGAGGCACCCGGAGTTTTCCATGAAGAGCCCGCCGGACTGGGTGCGTGGGGCGGAGCGGCGTTTGCCCGGCGCGGTCTTGATGGATGGCGGTTTGGTGTTGCCGGTTCTGCGCCCGGGGGACGTGTTGGTTTTTCGGGCCGAGACGGTGGGATAGGCCGGGTCTGGAGTGTTCCGGCCTTACCTTATGGGCGAGGGGAACGGGCCGGCGCGGGACACCATGCCAGGGGTTTGTTTACCCAGGACCTCGCCAATGAAGCGGGCGGCTTCAATCGCGGCTGGGAGATCGACGCCGGTTTTGATCCCCATGCGGTGGAAAAGGTAGAGCAGATCTTCCGTTGGTACGTTGCCGGTGGCATTCGGCGCGAAGGGGCAGCCGCCGATGCCGGCAAGCGATCCATCCAGGGTTGTGACACCGGCTTCCCAAGCAGCGACGGCATTGGCCAAGGCGGTGTTTCTGGTGTTGTGAAAGTGCGCGCGGATCGGAACGTCTGGTGCCGCTGCCTGGATGCGGTGGATCAGGTCTTTGACTTGGCTTGGGACGCCGACGCCAATGGTGTCGGCGATGGCAATTTCGCGGGGTTGTGCTTTGGCGAGTTCGGATGCCATGTTTGCGACGTGGGCGGAGTTTACTTCGCCGTCGAACGGGCAGCCAAAAGCGACGGAAATTGTGACTTGTGCGGATCTTCCGGCGGCGCGTGCCATGGCAATGATTGCGCAAGCTTCGGCTACACTTTCGGCGCTGGTTTGCGCCTGGTTGGCGATGCCAAAACCATCGGACGCGCTGGCGACGGTGCCTAGTTCGTCTACGCACGTTTCCAGGGCGCGCGCGGCGCCGCGCTGGTTCAGAACGAGGCCAATGCGCGTTACGCCGGAAAGGGTGCGCACGCCCTCGCAAACCGCTTCTGCATCGGCCATCTGCGGCACGCGCTTGGGGTTCACGAAGCTTGCCACTTCGATGCGCCGGATGCCGGCGGCGGCCGCTTTGTGAATGAGTTGCAGTTTATCGCTTGTTGCGACGAGCGTGGATTCGTTTTGCAGGCCGTCACGGGCCCCGACCTCAACGATCTCTAGGGTTTGGTTCATTTGCAGCGGTCTCCGGCAAACAGTTTACGCGAAGCGTCTTGCTAGGCCAAGCGCGGCGTGGTTTGAGGGGGCATGAGTGATACACACGAAGCGACGGGGCCGCTTGCTGGGCTGCGGGTGATTGAGCTTGGGGTGCTTCTGGCAGGCCCGTTTTGTGGCCAGCTCTTGGGGGATCTTGGGGCCGAGGTGATCAAGATCGAGCCGCCGGGCCAGCCCGATCCACTTCGAGAATGGGGGCAAGTGCGGCCGCAGGGGAAGTCCGTCTGGTTTTCCATCGTGGGGCGCAACAAAAGATGCGCGACGTTGGATTTGCGGAAAGTGGAGGGGCAGGCCCTGTTGAAGGCGCTGGTGGGTAAAGCGGATATTCTTGTCGAGAACTTCCGGCCAGGGACGATGGAGAAGTGGGGGCTTTCGTTTGAAGCGCTGAAGGCCGTCAACCCGAGGCTGATCATGGTTCGGGTGTCGGGATATGGGCAAACCGGACCGTATGCGCCGCGGGCAGGGTATGCCAGTGTGGGCGAAGCGATGGGGGGATTGCGGGCGGTGATCGGAGAGGCGGACCGCAAGCCGGCGCGCGCGGGCATTTCGATCGGCGATTCGCTGGCTGCGACTTTTGCCGCGCTGGGGGCTGTGGCTGCGCTGCGCCACCGGGACAAAACGGGCGAGGGGCAGGTGGTAGACTCCGCTATTTACGAGGCCGTTCTGGCGATGATGGAGAGCATCATACCCGAATATCAGTTTGGCGGATATATCCGGCCACGGACGGGTCCGATTTTGCCGAAGATTGCGCCGTCCAACATCTACGAGGCCGCGGACGGGTTTGTGGTGATCGCCGCCAATCAAGATACGGTGTTTGAGCGCTTGGCGGCGGCGATGGGGCGACCGGAGTTGGCGGCGGATCCGCGATTTGCAACGCATACGGAGCGTGGCGAGCGGCAGGGCGAGCTGGATGCCCTGGTGGAGGCATGGACGCACCCGTTGAGCATGGATGCGCTGGAGGCGGTGTGCGAAGCGCATGGGGTGCCGTTCGGGCGGGTGTTTCGGCCACCGGAGATGCTTGCAGATCCCCATTATGCTGCGCGCAACGCGATCGTGAAGGCGATGGACCCGGCTTTGGGTGAGATCTTGATGCAGGCACCGGTGCCGCAGTTTTCGGCGACACCTGGGAATGTTCGATTTCCGGGCCGTTCTCCGGGGGCGGACAATGCGTTTGTGTTTGAGACTTTGTTGGGGCTTGATAAGCAGCGGGTGGAGGCCCTGCGGGCAGCGGGCGTGATCGGTTAGAGATCCTTGGCCAGGCGAATGCCGCTCATTTGCCAGCGGGCGTGGGCGGGGAAAAAGTTGCGATAGCTGGGGCGGCAGTGGCCTGCGGGTGTGAGGCAGGAGCCGCCACGCAGGACAAGTTGGTTGATCATAAACTTGCCATTGTATTCACCGACGGCACCGGCTGCCGGAGCAAAGCCCGGATAGGGGCCGTAGGCGCTTTGGGTCCATTCCCAGACATCGCCGGCGAGCTGTTGGAGGCCGGGCTCTGGGCCAGCGGCGGTGGGGTGCCCCATGGGGTGTGAGAATAGCCAATTTGCTGCGGTTTTTGACCAAGCGGCACTGGCCACGGCCTCCCATTCGGCTTCTGTGGGTAAGCGCGCGCCGGCCCAAGTGGCGAAGGCCGCGGCCTCAAACGCGCTGAGGTGGCATGCGGGTCGCGCGCGGTCCAGGGGCATCGGTCCGCCCAAAGCGAATTCCTGCCAGCCATCGCCCGTAAGCGTCCAATAGAGCGGGTGATGCCAGCCTTCGGTGTTGATCCGTTCCCACCCTTCGGCGAGCCAAAGGCTGGCGGTGCGGTAGCCGCCGTCTTCGATGAAGGCGAGGAATTCGGCGTTGGTGACCGGGCGGGAGGCGAGGGCGTAGCGGGTTAGGTAGACCTTGTGGCTTGGGTGCTCGTTGTCAAAGGTAAAGCCCGTGCCGGCCGCGCCAATGGTTTGCAGGCCTTCTGGGCCTTCAATCCAGGTTTGGGCCGGCGCTTCGTGTTCGCTTTCATGCGGTGAGCCGGGCATGGCGGCGGGTAACAGGGGATTAAGGCTGAAGGCGTGTTTGATGTCTGTACAGAGCAATTCCTGGTGCTGCTGTTCGTGGTTTATGCCAAGCTCCAGAAGCGGTGCGAGGGTGCGCCACAGGGCAGACGGCGCGGTTTCTATCTGTGCAAGGACGGCTTGTTCGACCGCTTCGCGATAGGCAAGAACGGTTGCCACATCTGGCCTTGAAAGCTGGCCACGCTGCGCGCGCGCCCATTGCGGGCCTATGCCTTGATAGTAGGAGTTAAACAAAACGGCGAAGGCGGCGTTGAAAGCACAATACCCCGGCGCATGCGGGATGAGGATAAAGGTTTCAAAAAACCAAGTGGTGTGCGCCAAATGCCACTTCGCGGGGCTCGCCTCTGGCATCGACTGCAGGGTCATGTCTTCAGGGCCAAGCGCTGCGATCAGGCGACGGGTATCGGCGCGGACGGCGGCAAAGCGGCTTGCGAGGGCCCGACGGGATTGATCCTTGGCGGTAGCGGGGTGGGCCATCGCGACCTCCTTGGTTCCGGCTCTGGTTAAGGGAAGTGGGGGTGGATGCGCAAGCCTGACTTGATGACGCACGGGCGATGGGCCTTTATTGTGTGGCTTGGAGGTGCGGCGCAATGATGGTTGATCGACGGGCGATGGTGTTGGCGGGGGCGGCTGCGTTGGCGGCACCGCCGGCGTTTGCCCAGGGTGTGGTGCCGGGAGCGACGGACCCGCGGCCCCAAACCTACGCGTTGTCGAACCAAGCGGCACCGCCGTTTGACCTAGAAAAACTCGGCGGCGGACGGGCGCGGTTGTCTGATTATCGTGGCCGCGCGTTGATCTTGTATTGGTGGGGGTTGTGGTGCCCGGATTGCCTCGCGGATGGTGCATATACCGCCTCTTTGGTGCGCCAAGCGCAGGCGGTGGAGGGATTGTCGTTTCTGGCGATCCACACGCGCGGTCGGTTCGGCCGATGGGGCAGCGTGCCGCGCTATTTTGAAGAGCGCGGTTATAGCTGGCCGGTGGCGTTTGAACACGGCCGGGATTTTGCGCGCAATGTTTATCAGATTGGGTGGTTCCCGACCTATCTGGTGATCGACCGGCAGGGCGTTATACGACACTGGCGCACCGACTTGGGGGCTGCGGGCGGTGACGGGCTTTTGGCCCAGGCGCGCGCGTTGGCGCGGGGGTGAACTCCAAGGTCCGCATCGGCTTTCACCGTGTGGAGAAGATCGGGGAGCGGCGGTGGCCGAGCTGATCCGGCGATGCCGTTTGGTTTGTATCTGGATGATTGCGGGTTCGATCACCCCAACCACCGCCGCACACTAGGCCTGCCTGGCGCACGTTCTGGCAGACTCTTCAACGACCCCTTTTCGCACGGGGGCTTACCGTCGACATGGTCCTTGCACAGACCGCTTCGCCTGTACCGCTCCCATTCTACCGTTCCGCACCCTGAAGGGACAGCGCTTCATCCCCGATGCCGGTGCAGATGAGCCAAACTTAACCCGGATTTTCAGGAGGAGGATAAGTTTGGGCCAATTCCTACTGCTGACGGCTTGGCTCACGCCAAACGAAAAACCGCTGATCCGGCCAAGATCAGCTCGCCGGTTGGGCTGCGCACTTCGCCTTGTGCAAAAACAATGGAGCGGGTGGCGCGGGTGACGCGGGCCTGCGCCACGGTGGCCTGTGCTTGGCTTGGGGTTGCGCAATCCAGGGATAGCGACGCCAGAATCGGCGCAGCTGTGGCATCCGCTGCGGCGGCCTGTAGCATGGCGCGGGTGAGCATGGCGGTGGCCATGCCAAGGCTTTCGGCGGTGTTGTCCGTCATGGGGTTTTTCCGAAGTGTGCAAGCGCTGCTGTTGCGATTTGTTCGCCCCATTCCTGGACGAAATGGCCACCCCCCGGGATCACCAACGGCTCGGGGCAGCCCTTGATATTGGCGCGCACGGCGGCCATCACGGCGGGGCCCAGGACGGGGTCTGCATCGCCAATGGCCATGAAGCTTGGGCCGGAGAACTGGTCTTTCCACCAGGCGCGGGCTTTTTTTGAGGTTTCGACCGCATCGGCGTAGATCGGATCATCGGTGAGCGGAACAAGCTGTGGGAAGCGGCGCGCGCCGGCCTTGTACCTCGCATCCGGGTAAGGGGCGTCGTAGGCGGCGATTTCGTCTGGGGTCAAATGCGGGGTGCCGCGGGAAATCAGGTTTCCAATCGGCAGATCCGGGGTGCGCGCAGCGTATTCACGCCATGCCATAAAGCCGGCGGAGGGGGATGTGCCGGTGGCGAAGGCGGTATTCATGATCAGCAGGCGGCTGATCCGTTCTGGCATGTCTACCGGGATGGTCAGGCCCAAAAGCCCGCCCCAGTCCTGCACCACAAGTGTGATGTTGGTGAGGTTGAGCCGCTCAATGAAGGCGAGAATCGCACGCCGGTGAAAGCTCCAGGTGTAGACTTCGTCGTTCACGGGCTTATCAGAACGGCCGAACCCGAAAAGGTCGGGGGCGACGACCCGGGCACCGCTTTCCAGGAAGACCGGGATCATCCGGCGATAGAGGTAGCTCCAGCTGGGCTCGCCATGCAGGCACAAAAACGTGTGCGCTGACTGTTTGGGGCCCTCGTCGATATAGGACCATCGCAGGCCCGCATACCCCGGCAAATCCTCAATCGCGTGAGGACGATAGGGGAAACCTGGGAGGGTTGCGAAGCGTTCTTCGGGCGTGCGGAGGGCAGCGATCGTCATGGTTAGACCTTTGCGAGGGCTTCGATGTCTAACGATGACGGGGGCGTCACGAAATTTCAAGGGGTGGCGGACTGATCCATGATCACTTCCACCAGCGAGCCCAGGGTACGTAACACGCGATAGCCAGACAGGCGCATTTCGGTCCGGTTGGCTTCGCGGCGAACTTTTGCCGTATAAAGCGTTTGCTGGCCATCGAGGAGGTCAAAAACGCTGCGGCTGCCTTCGCGGAACTGCGCATCATAGAGCACCACCAGGCGTTCTGAAGCAGCCACTTCGTCGTCGATGGCTGCCACTTTTTCCCGCGCGGACCCAAGCGCGGTGTAGTCGTTGCGCACGGCCTGTTCGGCGTCGCGGCGGGCGCGGTCCACCTCAAATTCGGCTTGGCGCATGCGGGTGCCGATCCGGGCAATGGAGGCCGAGCGTGCGCCGCCGTCCCAAATTGGGACGCGCATGTTGATCATGGCGCGGGCGTCGTCGGTCTGGCCATTGGAAGCGCCCACGTTTTCACGCATGCCGCCTTGGATTTCGACTTCCACGCGCGGCAAAAAACCGGCGCGCTGTTGGTCGCGTTGGCGTTGCAGGCTTTCATAGGCCATGCGTGCCTGCATCACTTTGGGGTTGGTTTCATCCAGCATGTCGACGGCGTCTTCCACCGTTGGGGGCAGGTAGGCGGAGATGTCGCCGGGGGGAGCCAAGGTCAAAGGCGCGCGGTCAAGGAGGCGGCGGAAATCCTCCCTGGATTGCTCCAGGCTGGAGCGCTGATCCAAGAGGTCCGCACGTGCTGCATTGAGGCGGGTTTCGACCCTGCTGACGTCTGCACCCGTCACCAGGCCAAATTCGTTCTGTGATTGGACGGTTTGGAGAATTCGTTCGTGGGCGGCGAGATTTTCTTCCGCCAGACGCACCACGGCTTGGCGTTGCAGGACGGTATGAAACACCGAAGCGATTTCCATGGCGACACCGTCGACACGCTCGCGATAGGCGAATTCGGCGCTGCGAGCGGTGGCACTGGCGCCGTTCACACCGGAGCGGGCGGCCCCGAAGTCCCACAGGTTTTGGCGCACGGTGAGGTTGGCTTCCGTGCGGCTGTGGAGATCGTCGCGTTCGTCTTCGGGGCGGGTGCGCTCGCGACCGGATTGGATGTTGACGTCCACCGTTGGCAGGAGGGCTGCGCGCGCTTCGTCGACGCCGTAGCGGGCATCGTCACGTTGGGCGGCGGCGATTTGGATCTCTGGGTTTTGCTGGACGGCATCGTGGATGGCCAGGGCCAGCGTTTCGGCAACCACCCCATCGGGCAAAACGATCGGCGTTGGGACTTGTTCGGCTGCAACCGGGATCACGGGCCAGGCCTGGGTGGCGCTTGGGGGATCGGCGGTTGCTGTTGGCAGGGTGGGGGCAGCGGCTGGCGGTTGCGGCATCGTGGCCGAAAGCAAGATCGGTTCGGCCGGATTTGCGGGGGCGGCGGCCACCTGTGGCAGGGCCGCGGCAATCGGTGCCTGCGGACTGGCAGCGGCGGCTGGCGGTGGGGGCAGCGTTGCCAGGCTCGCAAGCGCGGAGCCGATCTGTACACTGATTTGTTCCAGAGTGGCCATGATTGGCTGCGGCTCGGTGGGCGCAGCGGGGGCGGCTATCGGTGCCTGCGGACTGGCAGCGGCGGCTGGCGGTGGGGGCAGCGTTGCCAGGC
>JBMOEW010000035.1:0-33723 GCA_049314555.1 Caulobacterales bacterium | reverse complement strand
TATATCAATCAAACCACCGGTGCCGATGTCTTGGCCTTCCCGATCCAGCCAGGCGAAAGGCTTGGCCCGCCAACACGCTATGGCCCAAAACTCGGCTTCGTTGCCAATCGCAAGCTAAACCCCAAATTGCATTTGCCCGGCTGGCTCACGCAATTTCTTGGCTACACCGACGGCAACGGCTTTGATGCAGAAGGCAACCTCTGGGTCACTTTGCCAGCAGCCAACAAAATCGTTGCGATCCGTCCTGATCAATCGGTCGTCACGATTGCGCACGATCCAAGCGGGCGTGTCTTGAACCATCCCACCAACATCACCTGGGGTGGAGCGGATTTGTGCGACCTCTACGTGGGCTCAATCCGCGCCAACTATGTCTTGAAAACACGCAGCCCCCTGCCTGGCTACCCCCTGCTGCATCAGCGATAGTCGAACCGCCTCACACCAAACGGCTCTGCACCACAGCAGCCCGAACAAAATCCGCAAATAAAGGGTGAGGCTCGAACGGGCGGCTGCGCAGTTCCGGGTGAAACTGCACCCCCACAAACCAGGGATGCTCCGGGCGCTCAATCACCTCCGGCAACAGCCCATCGGGGCTCATACCACAGAACACCAATCCGGCTTCTTCCAGCGCGCCGCGATACCGCGTGTTTACTTCGTAGCGGTGGCGGTGGCGCTCAGAGATCACCTCCGCGCCATATATCTGGGCAACTTTGGAGCGCGGCTCGAGGTTTGCGGCGTAAGCCCCAAGGCGCATGGTGCCCCCAAGGTCGCCACTGGAACGGCGCGTTTCCAGTTCGTTGCCGCGCATCCATTCGGTCATCATCCCCACGATTGGATGGGCAGGTGCACCGCCGCCGGCTTCGTCAGAAAACTCCGTGGAGCTTGCCCCCTCAAGCCCTGCAAGGTTGCGCGCCGCTTCGATGCACGCGAGCTGCATGCCAAAACAAATCCCAAAGAACGGGATCTCGCGTTCCCGCGCGAAGGTGATCGAGGCGATCTTGCCTTCCGCACCGCGCTCGCCGAAGGCACCAGGCACCAACACCCCGTGGACGCCGGCAAGATCATCGCCCGGCCCTTCGGGCCTTTCAAAGGACTCCGCTTCGATCCAGCGGATATCCACCTTCACATTGTTGGCAACGCCGCCGTGTTGCAGCGCCTCAATCAACGATTTATAGGCGTCCTTGAGCTCGGTGTATTTACCCACCACCGCGATCGCCACAGCGCCGTCCGGGTTCTGGATACGATCGACGATCCGTTCCCAGCGGCTCAAATCCGGCGAAGGCGCAACCGTCACCCCAAAGTGCCGCAAAAGCTCGGTATCAAGACCTGCACGGTGGTAGGCGATCGGCGCAGCATAGATCGTCGACAGATCCCGCGCCTCAATCACGCTTTGCTCGCGCACATTGCAAAACAGTGCAATCTTTCGCTTCTCATCCTCAGGGATCTCGCGGTCGCACCGACACAGCAAGATATTGGGCTGGATCCCAATAGACCTCAGCTCCTTCACCGAATGCTGGGTCGGCTTGGTCTTCATTTCCCCTGCACTTGGAATATACGGCAGCAGGGTCAGATGCACGAAGGCCGCGCGCCGGGGCTCTAGCTCTTGGCCCAATTGGCGAATGGCCTCAAAGAACGGCAGCCCTTCGATATCGCCAACGGTGCCACCAATCTCACAGAGCACAAAGTCCGCGCCGCCGGCATCTGCAAGAATGAAATCCTTGATCGCATTGGTGACGTGCGGGATCACTTGCACCGTAGCCCCGAGATAGTCGCCGCGGCGCTCCCGAGCGATGATATCTTGGTAAATCCGCCCGGTGGTAATGTTATCAGCTTTAGCCGCAGAAACCCCGGTAAAGCGCTCGTAGTGCCCAAGATCGAGGTCAGTTTCCGCGCCATCATCGGTCACGAACACTTCGCCGTGCTGGTACGGGCTCATCGTTCCAGGGTCGACGTTGAGATACGGATCAAGCTTCCGCAGCCGCACCTTGTAGCCGCGGGCCTGCAAAAGCGCACCGAGGGCCGCGGACGCGATCCCCTTGCCCAGCGAAGACACGACGCCACCCGTAATGAAGACGTAGCGTGGCCCTGAATTCAGTTGATCGTCCCGTGTCATGCGCGCAAAGCCTTTCCGTTGGCGCACCCCGCACGGGCGGACACGATCCACTGATTCGGGCCGTTAGGCCCAGGCGCTTCTTGAAACTGTTGCGTTATTGGTCCGGGCCCGCACGCCGGCGCGGCTCCGTCGCTGCAGGCGGCTCTTCCACAGCCGGCGTCTCGGTCACGGCGGGCGGGGGCGGGTTAGACTCCGCGGCGGTCGGCTGTGTCGTGGCTGGGCGCTGCGCGGTTGAAGTTGGCCGCGGCTGCGTCGAAGCCGGCGGCGTGGTGCGCGGCGCAGGCTGCGTCGGGGCTGCGGCGATCTGGCGTGGTTGCGGGGTAGCAACAGCCGGAGCCAAATCCGCAGGGCCCGCCCGTTCACTGGCAACCGCGGGCGATGGGGCAACAGCAAGATCCGGGGTCGATGGCGCTGCAGCGGCCGTCTGGGTCGGCGCGGATTCTGGCAACACGGGCGCGCTGCGCTCCGCAACCGGCGTGTCCGTCACCGAGCGACCGCGGTTTTCAAGGCCGCGTCCGGCAAGCAATGCCAAAATAATCGACGTGCAAAAGAAGATGATCCCCGCAACCGTGGTCGCGCGGGCCAGCGCACTGGCGGCCCCCCGCCCGGACAGGATGGCGTTCCCACCCCCCCCGATCCCCAAGGCCCCACCTTCGGAACGCTGCACCAGCACCAAGCCGATCAGGCCAGCACATACGATCAAATGGACAATAAGCAGCATGGTCTGCATGCGGGTGCGGGCTCCCAAAAGGCGCATGTTCGCGCCACCACCGGAAACATGGCGGCGCGATGAAGCGGGCTCAATAGCCGAGCGGGGATCACTTGGCCAGTGCGCGCGCCAGCTTCATGCACAGCCAATTCTAGCCGCGCGATTGTGCCTGCACGATGGCCGCAAAGCTGTCGCCCTTCAAGCTCGCTCCGCCGACAAGCGCACCATCGACCCCAGCAATCGCCAAAATCTCCTTGGCGTTATCGCCTTTGACAGACCCACCATAGAGGATTGAGGTGCCAGCCGCCGCCGGCCCAATGGCTTCCACAAGCGCAGCGCGCGCGGCTTTGTGCATCTCTTCGATCTGCCCAAGGCTTGGCGTAAGGCCTGTGCCAATCGCCCAGACCGGCTCGTAGGCGATCACCAACTCGCCAGCCCCCTCGTTAGGTGTGCTGGCCCGGATCTGCCCCCGAACCACCGCTTCTGCCTCACCGGCCTCACGCTGGGCCAAAGTCTCACCCACACAAATAATGGGGGTAAGCCCGGCCCGACTGGCAGCCAAAGCCTTGGCCCGCACCAAAGCGTCGGTTTCGCCTTGATCCGTCCGACGCTCCGAATGCCCAACGATAACAATCTTCGCCCCAATTGCCGCCAACAGGGTCGCACTGACACAGCCGGTGTGTGCGCCGCTGTCTTTGTCATGGCAGTCTTGGCCGCCAGTCAGGACATCAGTGCCCCTTAGCCGCGCCGCGCAGGCCGAAATCAAGGGAAACGGCGGGCAAAACCCAACACTGACCGGCCAAGGCCCAGCGCCCATGCGATCCAAGAACCGGTCGATCTCCGCGAGATCTGCAGGCACGCCGTTCATTTTCCAGTTGCCGACGATCAACCGACGTGGCGAAGACATCACACGCACTCCATTGTGGGTTTCGCGGTGGTTGCACGTTGCAGTGGAACAAACCACTACCTATTGTCCCGCCCGCTCGCACTTACGGACCCTGATATGATTTCTCAACTGCGCAAGTTCACAAAAGGGTGGGTTGCCACCGGATTTGTCGTCCTCATAGGGGTGGCGTTTGCGATCTGGGGCATGCCAAACATGTTCTCCGCCGCTAACCGCCCCTTGGCGAAGGTTGACGGTCAAGCCATTGGCCGCGCCGAAATCCAGCGCGCTTTTGACATGCTGCTGCGGGGGCAACAGGAACAGGGCCAAACCGTCACATCTGAGCAAGCAATCCAGGCAGGCTTCCATCGCCAAGCCATTGAAAGTCTGATCTTTCAAAATGCGGTCTTTCACTTCGCCCAGCGCCTTGGGATGGACGCGAGCGATGCACAAGTCGGCGAGATGATTCGCGGCTATCCGGGCTTCCAAGACGCCTTCGACATGAGCGGCCAAGGCGGATTTGACCCCGTCGCCTACCGTCGTGCCATCGCAGATGCGGGATACTCAGTGCCTGAGTTTGA
The DNA here is from genome assembly GCA_049314555.1 of Caulobacterales bacterium. Taxonomy (GTDB): domain Bacteria; phylum Pseudomonadota; class Alphaproteobacteria; order Caulobacterales; family Aquidulcibacteraceae; genus REEB509. The sequence continues at coordinate 29,440 of JBMOEW010000035.1, read as the reverse complement.
GGAAATTCAGCGCCGTTTGATTGCCTCCAACCAGCTGCTGGACGCCCTTTCCGTTGGGGCCCGTGCCCCTCGCAGCTTCGGGGCCTTCCGCCTCGCCTTCGAATCGGAACGCCGCGCCCTCGCCGTGGCCGAAATCACCCCGGCTCGGATTGGCGCGATAGCGGCTCCGACCGACGAACAGCTCACAACCTTCTACACGCAGCAAGCACGCAACTGGCAGCTGCCCGAATTGCGGACACTAACGATTGTCTTGGCTGATCCCACAGACTTTGCGTCGCGCGTCACTGTTCCCGAAGAACAAATCCAGCGCGAGTTTGATCGCCGCAAAGACCAATACGCCACCCCCGAAACCCGCACCCTCGTGCAGCTGGTCTTTCAGGATGAAGCGTCCGCAAGAACAGCCGCTCAACGCCTCACCGCTGGTGGCGATCCAGCAGCCCTCTCCACCGAACTTGGCGGCCAGCTGATCGAACACAACGCAGTGGCCCCCGCAGCAATCCCAGATCAAGCCGTTCGCGAAGCAGCCTTTGCGATGGCCGCAGGCGCCCCAGCCCAGGCCGTCCAAGGTCAACTTGCGCCGTGGTCCGCCATTCGCCTCACCTCGATTGTGGCCGGCCAAGCGGCGGATTTGGCCACAGCACGCGCCCAAATTCGCGAAGAGATCGTCACCAACGAGTCGCGCCAACTGACACAGGATGCGATGACGGAATTCGACCAACAGCGTCGCCGTCGCGTGCCCTTTGCCGAAGCTGCAGCCGCTGTCGGCTTCCGGGTGGTGCGCGCCGAAAAGATCGCCGCCAATGGCTTCACCCTGCAAGGTCAGCCAGGTGTTACGGGCGTTTCTGATCCCATGCCGGTCCTTGAAGCGGCGTTCACGCAGCGCCAAGGACGCCCGACGGACTGGATGCGCATGCAAGACGGCACAGAGGCCATCGTCCAAATCGAAAGCATTGACCCCGCCCGAGCCCCACCGCTGGCCGAGGTCCGCGAAGAGGTCACCCAGGCTTGGCGCCTCAACGAGATGGACACGCGCATGCGTGCCCTGGCGGATGAAGTTGTGGCGGCCGTCGCCGATGGGCAAACCTTTGAAGAAGCTGCGCGCGCCCGCAACTTGCGCTCAAGCGCTTCCCCCGATGGCCTGAACCGGCAAGAAGCCTTCCAGGTCCTTGGTCAAGGGCTAGCCCCACAAGTGTTCGCGGCCCGTGAAAACGGTGTGATTTATGGCTATCGGCTGACACAGACTGAACAGGGCGTCGTGCCCCTGTCAGACGCCTTGGTGCTGGTGCATGTGCGCACGATTTCCCGCGCAGATTTGGCCCAGTCGGGCACCCAAATTGACGCCCTCCGCACCCGCGAAGATCGCGCCTACGCGCGCCAACGCGGCCCAGAAGGCATGGTTCCCCAAAGTCTGCAGCAGGCGCTGGGTGTTGGCATTGGCGACGCAATTCGCCAAGCCGCAAGGGTCGAAGAAAACCAAGAAGCCATTGAGTCCATGTTCCCCGTTGCGCAGGGTCAACCTGGTTCATGATCAGTGTCGAGCCTGCGTTTGCAGCTTTCGAAGACGCGTTCAGTACGGGCGGGGGCCTAGTCTGGACGCGTCGCATCAGCGACTTGGAAACGCCGGTCTCGGCCCTGCTTAAGCTCGGTGCCGAAAAGCCGGGTTCGTTCCTTCTGGAATCCGTCCAGGGGGGTGATTGGCGCGGGCGCTACTCGATTATTGGCCTCCGCCCGGATCTGATCTGGCGGGTCCGCGATGGGCGTGCCGAGATCAGCCGCGGCCGCTTCGAAGACAGCGCCTTTCGCCCCGTCAAAGCCAAGCCCCTCGATGCCTTACGCCAAGTTTTGACCCGTTCTGCCCTGCCCGTGCCGCCGGCGTTACCGCCGATGGCTGCAGGTTTATTCGGTTTTCTAAGCTATGACATGGTCCGCTATGTCGAGCGCATAGAAGACCTCCCGGCAGATCCATTGGGCCTGCCAGAAGCCGTCCTGATTCGTCCCACCGTCGTTGCGGTTTTCGACAACGTCTCCAGTGAAATCACCCTCGTCACGCCAGCCCGTCCGACCCGCAAAGGCCAATCCGCTGCCGCTGCCTATGAGTTGGCCAAAGCACGGTTGGCGCGGGCATTGACAGCCCTGGACCGACCAAACCCGCGCATGGACACGGACCGAAACGGCGACGCCCAAAGTCCAGACCTGCAGCCCGCGTCCAACACGACGCCCGCCCACTATCGCGTCATGGTCGAGCGCTGCAAAGCCTACGCCCGTGCCGGAGATGTCTTTCAAGTTGTACCCAGCCAGCGCTTCTCGGCCCCCTTACCCCAGTCCGCCTTCTCATTGTATCGCGCCCTGCGACGGCTCAATCCGTCGCCGTTTCTGTTCTATCTGTGCTTTGACGGCTATCAACTGGTTGGCTCCAGCCCAGAGATTTTGGTGCGTGTTCGCGACGGTACGGTCACCATTCGCCCAATTGCGGGCACCAGACCGCGCGGCAAAACACCCGCCGAAGATGCCGCCAACGAACGCGCCCTGCTGGCCGATCCAAAGGAGCGTGCCGAGCATCTGATGCTGCTGGACCTTGGCCGAAACGACGTGGGCCGGGTCGCCAAACGCGGTCCGCAACAACCTGGCGCAAACCGATCGCGCTCAGTGGAGGTCACAGAGAGCTTTGCGATCGAGCGCTACAGCCACGTCATGCACATCGTATCGAATGTCGAGGGCCAACTCGATCCCGCGTACGATGCGGTCGATGCGCTGATGGCTGGCTTCCCGGCGGGCACAGTATCTGGCGCGCCAAAGGTGCGAGCCATGCAAGTGATCAACGAATTGGAGCCCCATCGCCGGGGCGTATATGGCGGTGCGATTGGCTATTTCTCAGCCGCCGGGGAAATGGACACCTGCATCGCGCTGCGCACGGGCGTGGTCAAAGACGGAAAACTCTATGTCCAGGCCGGCGGTGGCGTCGTCCTCGACAGCGATCCGCAGGCGGAATTTGACGAAACCGTTCAAAAAGCGAAGGCCCTGTTTAAAGCCGCTCAGGAGGCCTGGCGCTATTCATGAGCTCCAAATCGCAGCGATGACGCGAATATCCTTGCATCTCACCGGTGCGCCGTAAGACAAGCAAAGCCAATGATGAAGCCCAGTTTCCCCGCAACGCCCATCCGATGGTGCCCTAAAACGCACATCTGAGGTGGTTTGGTTTTGTTTGGGGATGAACATGATCCTGGTGATCGATAACTACGACAGCTTCGTCTATAACCTGGTGCACTATATCGAAGATCTTGGTGCACCAACGCGTGTCATTCGCAACGATGATATGTCTGCAGCGGCGGCGTTGGCGCTCAAACCCACCGGCGTGGTGTTGTCGCCTGGCCCTTGCACGCCCAACGAAGCGGGGATTTGCCTGAACGTGCTTCGCGAAGCCCCAGTCTCTATCCCGATTTTCGGTGTGTGCTTAGGCCACCAGGCCATCGGACAAGCGTTTGGTGGAGACGTCGTTTCTGCCCGTTCCATCATGCATGGCAAAACCTGCGATATCCGCCACACAAGCAAAGGCCTGTTTGCAGGGCTCCCGACGCCCTTCACCGCCACCCGCTATCACAGTCTGGCCGTCAAGCGAGACACCTTGCCAAGCACACTTCTGGTGGATGCGGAAACCGAAGACGGCGAGATCATGGGCCTTCGCCATCAGACGAGGCCAATCGTCGGCGTTCAGTTCCATCCAGAATCCATCGCCTCAGAACACGGCCATGCCCTTGTCGCAGCCTTCCTGCGCATGACCCGCGCCACATGACCACCACCGCCCCCTTGTCGCTCTCCCTCGCCCGGCTCGCTGCGGAAGCCCCCCTCACGGCGGGCGAACTGGAAGCCGCATTTGCAGTTATCATGGACGGTAACGCCACCCAGAACGATATTCAGTCCTTCCTGGTCGCGACCACGCCTCTGATGAAGGACGCGACGGCCCTAGCCGCCGGTGCCAGCGCGCTGCGTGCCCGCATGCTGCCCCTCTCGGCCCCGCCCGGTGCCATAGACGTTTGCGGCACGGGCGGCGACGGTGCCCACACGCTAAACATCTCCACCGCGGTGGCCTTTGTTCTGGCCGGCTGCGGTGTTCCCATCGCAAAGCATGGCAACCGCGCCATGAGCTCCAAGACCGGCGCAGCTGACGTTCTGGAAGCCTTGGGCGTGCGGCTGACCGCTGATCGCACCACCCTGGAAAGGGCGATCCACGAAGCACGCATTGCCTTTCTGTTTGCGCAAAACCACCACCCTGCGATGCGGCACGTGGCTGCCGCGCGCCAGGCCCTTGGCCGGCGCACGATCTTCAATCTGCTTGGACCGCTTTCCAATCCGGCAAGTGTAGACCGCCAAGTCCTCGGCGTGTTTGACGCCGAATTCGCCCAACCTTTGGCAAAGGCGCTACATCTTCTTGGCGCGCAGGGAGCGATGGTAGTCCATGGCCATGGCGGCCTCGATGAATTGTCCTGTGAAGGCGAAAACCTGATCCATGAGCTTCGCGAAGGCCATCTTCAAAGCGCGACGGTGCTTGCACAGAACGCAAACATCGAACCCTTCCCCAACAGCGCGATCAAGGGCGGCGATGCCGCCTATAATGCAGAAGCCCTCCGGGCGCTACTCAGTGGTTCGCCGACCCAAGCGGCTTATGCGGGCGTTGTGGCGCTGAATGCGGCCGCGGCTCTTGTCATGACCGATAGGGCCCCGTCCTGGGCCGCTGCCAGCCGCCTTGCCAAAGACAGTATAGCCAGCGGCGCCGCCCTACAGGCCTTGGAGAAGCTGATCGCCATCACTAACGAGGCCCACGATGGCAGCTGACGTCCTGCAACACATCATCGCGTACAAACAAGACGAAGTCGCCGCCCTCAAGGCGAGCGACCTTGGAGCCCTTCAAGCTAAGGCCGCATCAGCTTCTGCCCCGCGCGGCTTTGCTGAAGCTTTGCGCCTAAGCCCGGCCCCCGCGATCATCGCGGAAATCAAAAAGGCAAGCCCGTCCAAAGGCTTGATCCGTACCGATTTCGACCCCAGCGCCCATGCCAAATCGTATCAATTGGGGGGCGCTGCTTGCCTTTCCGTTCTGACCGACGGCCCCGGGTTTCACGGATCTCTTGATCACCTTGTGGCCGCGCGCACTGCCTGCACGCTGCCCTGCCTGCGCAAGGACTTCATGATCGATCCCTTGCAGGCCCTGGAATCGCGCGCGCATGGTGCCGATGCCATCTTGATCATCATGGACGCCGTCTCAGACCTGCAAGCGCAAGACCTTTATGAAACCGCAACCGCCCTTGGTATGGACGTCCTGGTCGAAACCCATGACGAACCGGAAGTGCACCGGGCAAATGCGCTGGGTGCGCGCCTGATCGGCGTGAACAACCGCAATCTGCGCACCTTCGAGACCGATCTGAAAACCACCGAGAGCCTTGCCTCCCTTATCCGACCAGGCGCTTGTCTCGTCGCCGAATCTGGGATTGCTAATCCGTCCGACATCGCTCGTTTGACGGCGGTTGGCGCGAGCGCCTTCCTCGTCGGCGAATCGCTGATGCGCCAACCAGATCCGGCCCAAGCCTTGCGGGCCTTGCGCGGTCGGCTCGCTTGACGAACAACCGGAACACAATTAGAACATCGTTCACCATTTGATCTTAATCGGCTCTTGCAAAAGCTGATCTGGAGGCGTGAACCCATGTTGACCGCGAAACAAAAGGAATTGCTCCTTTTCATCCATCAGCGGTTGAAGGAAACCGGCGTGTCGCCCTCCTTTGATGAGATGAAGGAAGCCTTAGACTTGGCCTCCAAGTCAGGCATTCACCGCTTGATCACTGCGCTTGAAGAGCGCGGATTTCTCCGGCGCCTGCCCCACCGCGCAAGAGCGCTAGAAGTACTCAAACTGCCAGAGGCTGTGGCTCCTGCCGCCCCTCCCCGAGGCCGCGGAGCATTCAAACCCACCGTTGTCAGCGCAAACAGCCAAGACCGCGGCATGGATAGCCTCGACGCTCTGAGCATCCCGATCATGGGTAAGATCGCGGCCGGCGTTGCAATCGCTGCCATTCAAAACGAGGTCGGTCGCGTCTCAGCCACCCAAGACATGTTGGGCGCAGGCGCGCATTTCGCCCTTCAGGTGCAGGGAGACTCCATGATTGATGCCGGCATCCTCGACGGCGATATCGTCATTCTCAAGCGCACCGAAACCGCCGAAAATGGCGATATTGTCGTCGCGTTGATCGACAGCGAAGAAGCAACCCTCAAACGCTTCCGGCGCCGCGGCGGCTCAATTGCCCTTGAAGCGGCAAACCCGGCCTATGAGACGCGCATTTTTGGACCGGACCGTGTTCAGGTCCAGGGACGATTGGTGTCCTTGGTGCGTCGTTACCCTTAGTCGGGTCCGCCCGACGCCGTACACGCCACCAACCAGGGATGAGTTTGCCCGCACGATGTCTGGCGTTCCAAGATCAACCGGCCAAGGGGCGTGCGACGTACAACGACGCCCACGCCTCCTGCACCTGTGCCAAGCGGGTCGTCAGCCAACAACCGCCAAACCGAGCGGGGCATTGCGTCAAGACAGGCCGCTGGCTCGCACGGGCCCGAAAATGGGATTTGCGCGCTGCGGGCTGGGACGATGCCAGCCAGCGCTGCCATCCGCTCGCGGGTGAAGCGGTCCGGTGCAGAAGGTCCAACCCACGCCCATTCCGCCTCGCCGCGCTCGCTCCGCGCCCCTCGGATCAACACACCGGCCGATCCCTCGCCTGCCGTAGGGCCGTGTGCGGAAGGCGACGCGCGTTTAAGCCCATGCTATGCAGCCCCATCGACCAACCCGACCAGCAGCGCTCGCCTCAAAATGAAAATCGTCACGCGTTTTGCCCCCTCACCCACCGGCTTCCTGCATATCGGCGGTGCCCGCACCGCATTATTCAATTGGCTATATGCGCGTGGGGGGGGCGGAACCTTTCTTTTGCGCATCGAAGACACTGATCGCGAGCGCTCCACGAAGCCCGCCATTGACGCCATTCTAGACGGGATGGCGTGGCTGGGCTTGAACCCGGATCTGCCGCCGATTTTTCAGTTTTCCCGTGCTGAACGCCATCGCGAAGCAGCCGAAGCCCTGATCGCCAAAGGCGCGGCTTTCCGGTGCTATGTGACCCCGCAAGAACTGGAAGAGCGCCGCGCCAACGCCCAGCGCCTGGCAGAAGCAGCCCGCGATACCAGCCTTCCTGAGGCCGAACGGAGCGCGCTCAAGGCGCAGGCTGCCTTGGCCCAAACGGCGTTTCGCTCCCCCTATCGCGATGGCCTCAAACCACCAAGCCCCAGCGCGCCTTATGTGGTGCGCCTGCGCGCGCCTGATGACGGTGAAATCGTGATCGACGATCAGGTCCAAGGAACGGTCCGCACCCCGGCGCGCGAACTTGACGATTTGATCCTTCTGCGCACGGACGCAACGCCAACCTACATGCTTGCAGTGGTGGTCGATGACCAGGACATGGGCGTCACCCATGTGATCCGCGGCGACGACCACCTCACCAACGCCGCCCGCCAAGTTCCCATCATTGATGCGATGGGCTGGACGCGGCCAACCTACGCCCATATCCCGATGATCCACGGCCAGGATGGTGCCAAATTGTCCAAGCGCCATGGGGCCCTTGCCGTGCAGGCGTACCGAGACCTTGGCTATTTGCCAGAGGCGTTGCTGTCTTATCTGATGCGATTGGGGTGGAGCCCCGGCCACGATGACATCTTGACGACTGACCAAGCGATCAAGGCGTTCAGCCTTGACCAGATTGGCAAAGCCCCGGCCCGCTTGGACCTGGACAAGCTGGCCCACGTCAACGCGCATTTCATCAAGCAAGCCGACCCAAATCGCCTTGTTGGCCTGGCCCGCGATGCGGCGCAAAGCCGCACAGATATGCGCCCACCCTGGCCTACCACCGAAGACTTTTCCAATCGCCTGCTCATCGCAGCGCCATTCTTGCGCACCAGAGCTAAAACGATTGTTGAGTTTGCCGATCAGGCGGACTTTATCGCCCTCGCGCGTCCATTGGCCCTTGACGAGCGCGGCGAGAGAATGATGAACCAGGAAGCGCGTGAAAGGCTTAACAGGTTACTTGACAGCCTGTCGTCTATCGCCGCCTGGGATGAGGTGACTTTGGCGCAGACTATAAAGGATTTTACCAACTCTGAAGGGGTTGGCATGGGCAAAATCGGGCCCCCTTTGCGAACTGCCCTGACAGGCAGCGCAGCGGCCCCGGAACTGGCCCAAATTCTTTACGTATTAGGGCGAAATGAAAGCCTCGCGCGCGTGGGCGATCAGGCCGCAAAGGCCCCCGCGGGTTCGTAGGCAGGATGCAAAGCAAGAGGTGAGAACATGGAAAGCTCGATGAAGCCCAAGGATGCAGCCACCCTGACGGTCGCAGGTCGCTCCATCGAAATGCCCGTTTACGGCGGCTCGGTTGGTCCAGATGTCATCGACATCCGCAAAGTGTATGCCCAAACCGGGATGTTCACCTACGATCCAGGCTTTACGTCCACTGCCAGCTGCGAATCCAAAATCACCTTTATCGACGGCGATGAAGGCATTCTGTTGTATCGCGGCTATCCAATCGATCAGCTGGCCAATCAGTCCAGCTTCATCGAAGTCTGCTATTTGTTGCTGCACGGGGAATTGCCGACGTCAGCGCAGCTGCAAGCCTTCTCCAGGTCGATCACCGTCCATACGATGGTGCATGAACAACTGCAGCGCTTCTTTCAGGGCTTCCGGCGTGACGCTCACCCCATGGCAATCATGGTGGGCGTGGTTGGGGCGCTATCGGCATTCTACCACGACAGCACCGACATCAACGACCCGGTCCACCGCACCATTGCCAGCCACCGCCTGATCGCCAAAATGCCAACCATCGCGGCGATGGCCCACAAGTATTCGGTCGGCCAACCCTTCGTCTATCCGCGCAACGATCTCGACTATACGTCCAACTTCCTGCGCATGTGTTTTGCGGTGCCGGCGGAAGAGTATCAGGTCAATCCTGTGTTGGCCCGAGCGATGGACGTGTTCTTCACGTTGCATGCCGACCACGAACAAAATGCCTCCACCTCGACGGTGCGTCTGGCCGGCTCATCCGGTGCCAACCCCTTTGCCTGCATCGCCTCTGGCATTGCCTGCCTGTGGGGGCCAAGCCATGGTGGTGCCAACGAAGCGGCCCTCAACATGCTTTATGAGATCGGCACGGTCGACAAAATCCCGGCCTTCATCGAGCAGGTGAAAGATCCCAACTCTGATGTTCGCCTGATGGGCTTTGGTCACCGCGTCTATAAGAACTACGACCCCCGCGCCAAGGTCATGCAGAAGCTCTGCCATGAAGTCCTCAAAGAAGTTGGCAACCAAGAAGACCCGATGCTGAAGGTCGCAATGGAACTCGAACGCATCGCCCTCAGCGACGAGTATTTTGTGAAGCGCAAGCTTTACCCCAACATCGACTTCTATTCCGGCATTACTCTCAAAGCGATGGGCTTCCCAACGGACATGTTCACAGTGCTGTTTGCCCTGGCGCGGACCGTTGGCTGGATCTCTCAGTGGACCGAAATGCTGGAAGATTCATCGCAAAAGATTGGCCGGCCACGCCAAGTCTACACCGGCCCCGCGCAGCGCGATTACAAAGGCATTGCCTCGCGCGGCTAACGCGGCGCGGCTAACGCGGCGAACGCGCGCCCATAGCGAGCTGTTCCATGACAACCCCCGCCGCCACGTCTTGCGCGGCGGGGCCGCCTTCGCCCATAGCGGCCAAAGCAAGACATTGAGCTTTAATCTGGCAAGCCCGCGCCGCCGGATCGTCGAGCAAGCGCGCCGCAGCCGTTGTAAGGTTTTCTTGCGTGCACCGCGTCTGAATGAACTCAGGGATCACCTCAGCCTGAGCCGCCACGTTCACCAGCGACGCGTAGGGTGACTTGAACAGGAAAAACCGCGCCAGCGCCCACGTCACCCAGCCCAGCCGATACCCCACCACCACCGGTGTTTGCTGCAGCGCGATTTCGGTGCTGACAGTGCCCGATGTTGCGATTATCGCAGTTGCGGCGGCGAAGGCGTCATTGCGCTCCGATGGGTCTTCCACCACCAAGACCTCAAACCCACAGGTGCGCGCCTGCTCCAAAACACCCTCCCGCACCGAAGGTGCCGCAACACAAAAGGCGCGAAGATCCGGTCGCGCCTGGATCAGCGAACGGGCCGCCCCCCAGATCACCGGCGCCGTCATCCTCAGTTCACTCGAACGGCTGCCCGGAGCCAGCCCCAAAAGCCGCGTTTGCCTCCCTAAGCCATACCGCGCGCGGAAAGCCTCGCCATTCCCCGGCTGATGGCGCCCAATGGCGGGATGTCCGCACACCGTGCACGCCAACCCGAAGGGGGCGTAATATGCCGGCTCCACATCGTAGATGCAGATCAAATGATCGACTGTCGCGGCAAGCGTCTTTGCGCGCCCTGGGCGCGTCGCCCAAACTTGAGGTCCGATGTACTTCACAAGGCGGATCCCAGGGGCTTGCGCACGGACGCGCTGCGCGACCCTCAGCATAAAACCCCAAGAGTCGATCAGAACCACGACGGCGGGGCGCTTGGCGACAATGTCCGCACACACCGCATCGGCAGCCTTCACAACGCGCGGATAGGCCCTCAGACCATCCACAAGCCCCAACACCGCAAGCCCAGAAAGATCGACATCGCTCGCCACACCAACTGCGGCCAACATGGCCCCCCCAACACCCATAATCGGTGTTTGTGGGGCCCGAGCACGCAAAGCTAAAACCAAATCCGCCCCGAGCGCATCACCTGAGGCCTCAGCCGCCACCAGATACACCCCGCCAGACAATGCCTGTGGCGTCACCGGGCTCGATCCTCAGGCACGAACCCAAAGACAAACAGGCCAAGCGCATCGGCCCGCGCGATCGCGTCTTGTTGTTGTAAAAACAGTGCCGCCCCGGCTTCCACCGCAATTCCAATCAAGCCCGCAGCCGCCGCGTTCTCAATCGTCTGCAGCCCAATCGTTGGTAGATCGATCCGGCGCTCCTGGGCTGGCTTTGGACGCTTCACCAACACCCCGCGCCGCGCGTCGCCGCGCCCCCGTAGCGCTTCTGGAAGACCGGCCACGCGCATCAGCATGGCATCGGTGCCCTCTTGCGCTTCAACAGCGAGCACCAATCCATCACACACAACAACGCCCTGCCCCACATCCCAGGCCCCGATTGCCGCCGCGACCTGCGCACCGCGGGCAATATCGCTCACCGTCGAACTCTGTGGTGCATGAATGCCGTAGGCCCCGGCCCGCACAAGCAGCCCGCCTGCGGCTTCATCCGCGCCAATCACTTTGAATCCGGCCGCCTCCGTCGCCTCCACAAACACCCGCAGCAGGGCATCGTCCCCCTCCCGCATGGCGCTCAGCACCTTCGGCAACAGCGCGAGCCCTTCGGCGTCAAAATCCAGCGTGCTCGGATCGGCCCGCCGCACAACGCCCGCGTAAACGACGGTATCGCAGCCAGCGCCACGAAACGCCGAAAACAACGCACCAATAGCCCCAAGCCCAAAGGAAGCCCCCTCAAACGCTTCCAAGGCTGGATCCGAGAGGCTTGAAATACGGGCGATATATAGCGGCATTCCAGCCCGCCGCAGGTCATGGGCGATCGCCACTGGCAAGGCCCCAGACCCTGCGATCATGCCAACTTTTCGGACCTCGCGCGTCATCGGTCGCGCCGAGGCATGCAAAGGGTGCGCTTGCTGTTCTCTTCAATAAACGCGACGATTTCCATCGCCTCAGGGCATTCGGCATGGGTGCGCTTCACACTCTGCAGCCGCTCCTCAAATACCCCAGGCCCCTTGAATAGGTCGCGGTAAGCCGCGCGCAGGCGTTGAATCTGGTCCCTGGAAAATCCGCGCCGCTTAAGCCCAACGAGATTAAGGCCGGCAAGCTCTGCGTGGTTGCCCAGCGCCATCCCAAAAGGGATGACATCTTCTGTCACCGCCGCCAATCCCCCGACAAAGGCACCCCGTCCGATGCGGGTAAACTGATGCACGGCGGCAAGCCCGCCGATGATCGCACCGTCCTGCACCACAACGTGACCACCTAAAACGCAATTGTGCGACAACGTCACTTTTTCACCGACGATACAGTCATGCGCCACATGGCTGTTCGCCATCAGATAGCAACCGGCACCCACCCGCGTTTCCCCCCGAGACCGAACCGTGCCGCGATGGATAGTGACGTGTTCGCGGATCTCCACGCCGTCCGCGATGTAGAGCTTTGTATGCTCCCCCTTGTAAGACAGGTCCTGCGGAGGCCCCCCCAGCGCCGCAAATGGGCTTACCACGCAGTTGGCACCAATCTCCGTATCGCTGCTGACCACCACGTGTGCGGCGACGACGGTCCCGCGGCCAATCCGCACCCGCGGGCCAATTACACAAAACGGGCCGATTTCCACAGCGTCGTCCAGGTCGACGCTCGGATCAACCACCGCCAATGGATCAACACGTGCACTCATGAAGGTGGCAACTCAACTTTCATGGCCGCAAATTCTGCCTCACAAGCAAGCTCGCCATTCACCAGCGCTTGTCCCCGGAACTTAAAGATATTCCGCCGTGCGAGCAAAACCGAAACCGGCATCTCAAGCACATCACCTGGGCGCACGGGCTTGCGAAAGCGCACCCCATCCACCGACATGAACAAGATGGTGTTCTTGGTCACGTCCACATCCAAGGATTTCGACATCAGCACAGCCCCCGTCTGCGCCATCGCCTCAATCTGCAAAACACCCGGCATGACCGGTTTGTGCGGGAAATGCCCTGGAAAATAGGGCTCGTTCGCGGTCACACACTTGATCCCTCGAATGGACGTGTGCGCCACATAGTCCTGGCATCGATCCACGAGCAAGAATGGATACCTATGCGGGATCCGTGAAAGGATCTCGTCAATGTCGATGTGCCCGCCGGCCATCTCAGCCGCGTTTGGCGCTTCACGCTCCATCATGTTTCTTTCCCGCAGCCCGCTTGAGCCAAGCGGTCTCCCGCATCCAGGCCCTGATTGACTTGGCCGGATACCCCGCCACCGTTTCACCGGCAGCTACGTCTTGCAATACCGCAGAGCCTGCCGCAAGCGATGCACCGGCCCCAACATGAACGTGATCAGCGATCCCGACACGCCCGCCCATGCGCACACCGTCCCCGACCGATACGGTACCTGAAATGCCACCGAAAGCGGCGATGATCACGCCTCTCCCTAAAGTGACGTTGTGGGCCACGTGGCAAAGATTGTCGATCTTGCAGTCTTCTGCGATTATGGTGTCGGCCAACATGCCTCGGTCGACGTTGCAGTTGGCCCCAATCCGCACACGGTCTTGAATAATCACCCGTCCAAAGTGCGGCATGTCCACAAGGCCCTGCCCATCGCCGGCGACGCCAAAGCCAGCCTCCCCAATCACGTTCCCTGGCCCGATCTTGACCAGATCGCCGATCAACGCGCACTGCACCACGCAATGCGCGCCAAGTTGTGTTCCGCGCCCAATGGCGACGCCAGGCCCAATCACGCAGTAAGGACCAATCTCAGCGCCCGCCCCGATTTCGCACCCAGGGCTAATCACGGCAGTCGCGGCCACCCGCGCGCCGGCTTCCACAAGAGCCTCAGGACCTGGATCATGGAACGACCGCAACCGCTGCACGCGCGCCGCGATCCGCGCAAACTGTGCCCGGGGTGCGGCGGAGGTGATCACGTACGCCGAATGCTCTTTGGCCTGTTCAGCCAATCCAGCGTGGGTGATCAGGCAGCCTATCGGACGCGAAGGCCAATCTGCCACCTTGCCCTCAAGATAGCAGACAGCGTCCTCAGCCCCTTCGCCGAAGGCAGCGACCCGAGCGATAAGCCGCTCGCCATCCCCCCAAACAGGAAAACCCGCCGCCAGCTCAGATGCTGGCAGCGGGCCGACCGAACAGTAAAAGCGCGGATCAATCATCTCGCGCCATCCAACGTGGTTTAGCGTGCCGGAGCGGCAGGCTGCGCCTGTGCTGGTGCTGTCTGACGGGTCACACGAACCGAAGGCACGCGTTGATCAAGGCGGGTCAACACTTCCTGCGTGATGTCGATCGCAGGATTGAACGAAATCACCGCTGAACGATCCACCACCAGGGCAGCGCCCCGCGAGGCCATCACTTCGTTGACGATCGGCAGCAACTGCCGGTTCAGATCGTTCAACGATTGCATACGCGTGTAGCCAAAGTCGCGGTTGTTGGCTTCAGCCCGCTGCCGCAAAGCGTCCGCGCGCCGGTCATTGGCGGCAATTTGGCCCGTCAGGGTCGCATTGCTCAGCAATTGTTCGCGGGTTTGGCCCTGAGCGGCTTCCGCCAAGCGGCGGGCCTCGGCTTGAATGGCCTGCTCTTCAGACACAATTTCCTGCACCATTTGCTGTTGCAGCGTTTGCAACTGAGCGGCAAGGCTGCGCCCTGCTGCTGACGTGTTTGCAAGCGTATCGGTATCCAATACCACGAAACTCGAAGACGCCGCCTGTGCGTGCGCCACCTGAGGTGCCGCCACCAAGCCGAGCGCCATAACCATGATTGCGAAAAGACGCATCATATCCCACTACCCTTTCACGTGTTTCTTGCAAAAAGACACCGCTGCAACCCGGCACGCAAGGTGCCGATTGCAGTCCCCCTTAGGCACAAATGCACCTTTAGATCAGATCAGAACCGGGTCCGCGTCGAGAACCGGAACGTCTCTGTCTGGTCATAGTCCTCCCGCTGGAACGGTTGAGCGAAGTCAAACTGCACCGGTCCGAACGGTGAATCCCAGAAGACGCTCAATCCTGCCGACGCGCGCAACGACGGATCGTCTTCAACAAACTGAGTGACTGTTTGCAGGTCCGAGCCAGACCCTGAGGTCACAACACGAGTTGCCCTGCTGCCGTCATCCAGAATGCCAAGCGTACCAAACTCCGCGAATAGGGCGCCGCTGAGGCCAAACTGCTCTGGAAGGCCCAAAGGCAGCGACAACTCAAGCGTTCCGATCGAGTAGAAATTGCCCCCGAGGGAATCCCCCTCGATTTGGTTCACAACGCGTCCCGTTGAGTCCTGCACAGTCACCAACTGGCGCGGCCCGAGCCCGGCCACATCGAAGCCGCGGAAACTTTGCCCGCCCTTAAAGAAGCGGTCGTTAATCCGCACTTCTTCATCGCCCCATCCAACAATAAAGCCGGAGTTCAGGTTGAAGCTCGCGGTAACACCTCTGAACAGTCCATAGTAAACGCCGGTCTCGAGTTCAGTGCGCAGGTATTTAACCTCGCCACCAAGCCCCGCGAAGTCCTGCCGCAGTGTCAAATCAAACCCGCGGGTGGCCTCTACTGGATCATTTCTGCGATCCCAGCGGAACGAATAGCCCAGCAGCGACGTGAGGAAGTCCCCTTCCTGGTCGCAAATCAGCAGGCGCGACGGGTTGCGCACGTTGCACTGATCCACAACCTCAGTAACGCCAACAACGCCGGTCTCAACCGCCACCCCAACGTCGGCGACTTCAAGACTGTCCTGCACCAGCGTGTAGTTGATCCCAAGGCTGGTGGTGTCGGTAATGGGGAAGCCAAAGCGCAACCCAAGCCCGGTCGACTGGTTCTCGAACGACGATTCTTCGATGAAGTCGCTGCGCAGGGAGTAAAGGTCGATCCCCGCCGAAAGCTCGCGGCCCAAGAAGCGTGGTTCCAAGAACCGGAAATCCAGCTGTTGGCGTCGCTGGCTGGTTGAAGCCCTGAACCGCAGGAACTGACCTCTGCCCCGCAGGTTGCGCTGGCTTACCGACACATCGAACAAAAACGAGTCGGTCGAGGAAAAGCCTGCCGCAAACGCCAACTCACCCGTATTGTCTTCTTCAATCTTTACATCAACGATGGAACGGTCCCGCGTCGAGCCAGGACGCTCTTCCACTTCAACTTCCTTGAAGAAGCCCAGCGCCCGCACCCGCGCCCGAGAGCGGTCCAGCAAAACCCGGTTGAACGCGTCGCCTTCCACCAGCCGCAGTTCCCGGCGGATGACCTCGTCAAGCGTGCTGGTATTGCCCACAATATTAATGCGTTCAATGAAGACCCGCGGCCCCTCGTTCACCTCAAAGGTGATGTTCACCCGGCCATTTTCGCGATCGCGCTCGATCCGCGGGCGAATGTCCACATTGGCATACCCGGCCGTGCCCGCCACCAACGTCATGGCGTCGATCGAGGTTTCGATCATTTCGCCTTGGAAAAGTTCGCCTTCCCGGATCGGTATCGCTGCGCGCAGCAATTCCGCGGGCACGCGCTGCAATTCGGTGGTGACCGAGATGTCGCCGAACTCAAAGCGCTGGCCCTCGTCCACTGTGAAGGTGATGTAGAAATCGCGCTGATCGGGCGTCAGTTCAGCCACCGCCGAAACCACCCGGAAATCCGCATACCCGCGATTGGTGTAGTATTGCCGCAGTTGCTCGCGGTCATACTCAAGTCGATCCGGATCGTAGTTGTCGTTCTTGCTGAAGAAATTCCACCAGTGCGACTCGGTCGTGACGATCGCGTCCGCGAGGCGACGGTCACTGAACGCGTCGTTGCCGATGAAGTTGATGTTGCGAACCCCCGTCACCGGGCCTTCGTCGATCTCGAAAATCAAATCGACGCGGTTCTGTTCCAACTCGCGCACCTGCGGCGTCACGGTCGCGGCAAAGCGCCCCGCCCGGCGGTAAAGCTCAATAATCCGCTGTACATCGGCTTGGACTCGCGCCGGGGTGAACACTGAGCGAGGCTGTGCCTGCACCTCTTCGTTCAGGTCCTCTTCCTTCAGGGAGTTCAGACCCTCAAAGATCACCCGGTTGACGATCGGATTCTCAATGACCGAGACAACGAGATCGGCTCCCCGCTGTTCAATCCGCACATCCGCAAACAGGCCTGTCGCAAACAGGGTCTTCAACGAAAGGTCGATCCGTTCCGGGTCAAACGCATCCCCAGACCGCAGCAGCAGGTAAGACGAAACCGTCGAAGCTTCGATCCGCTGATTGCCTTCCACCACCACGCGGCGGACCACCTGGGCCTGCACCGGTGCGGGCGTCACGGTTGGGGCCTGCGTCGCGACGGGCACTCCAGTTAGGGTGGAGCCCCGTAACGATGGATCCGGCGCGACATCTTGCGCGAGCGCCGAAGCGCCCCCTGCCAACACACCCACACTGACTGTTGCAACGCAACTTACCGCGCCAACAACGACTTCTCGCAACACGCGCTTCATGCTGGCCTCGATCGTTCGGCGCTCCCCAGCGCCATGGACTTAAGACATGATCCGACGCCGCGTGACAAGGACGCGGCGCCGCTATTCATCACCCGAACAGCCTTTGCAGGTCGTTCCACGTCGCAAACAGGAACAAACACAGCAAAAGCCCCAACCCTCCGCGGTAAGCCCATTCCTGTGTCTCCATCGGCAAAGGCTTGCCGCCACGCACTGCTTCAAGCGCATAAAACGCCAAATGCCCACCATCAAGAACAGGCACTGGCAAGAGATTGACAATCCCGACGGCCACCGACAGCACCGCCGCCCAGCCAAGCAGAGACAGCAGCAAATCGCTCACCCGCTCCCAAATGGACGTATTGCCCTGATCAATCGCGCGCTCCGCAATTGCGCCTGATTGCTGAAAAATTCCCGTTGGCCCGGAAATGTGCTCCGCCGACGCCTTGCCAGTGAAGATATTCCCCACATAGGCTCCAGTACTGGCAACAATCTGCCAGGTCTGACGCGCCCCTTCTGCCAACGCCTCGATCGGATT
Source organism: Caulobacterales bacterium (assembly GCA_049314555.1). Taxonomy (GTDB): domain Bacteria; phylum Pseudomonadota; class Alphaproteobacteria; order Caulobacterales; family Aquidulcibacteraceae; genus REEB509. Next base: position 11,654 of record JBMOEW010000035.1, on the reverse strand, counting down.
CAACCGGTCGATGATGACCTCGCCAGGGCCCGGCGAGCGCACAATCCCAACCCGCCCAACTTGGCTTTCAATACCGGTCTCTGGATCCATCCGCGTGTCTGCGCGCGGCGTGACTGAAGCCTCAACCACCTGATCGCCACGCTGCAGCGTCAGCGACAGGGGCACCCCGGCACTCGCCTCGACGGGTCTGCGAAACTCACCCCAGGTGCTAATCTCGCGCCCATTGACCGCAAGGATGACGTCGTCAGGCTGAATACCCGCAGCCGCAGCCGGGAAATCCGCCATCACCATATCGACGCGCGGCGACAGAGAATCCCGGTCAGTCACGTCTTTGCCTAAGGCAAACGCGAGCAGCGCAAACACCAAGATCGAGAAAATGAAATTCGTCGAAGGCCCGGCCGCCACCACAAAAGCGCGCACCGGGATCGGCATTGCGTGAAAAAGCCCCTTTTTTCGGGCCTCCGCCAACCCATCGGGTGTATCTGGCATCTCCGTCGGCAGAGCGCTTGACGCATCTGCATCGCCAGCAAACTTTACGTAGCCCCCGAGCGGCAACGCAGCGACACGCCACGTCACACCATGCTTGTCCTTGCCAGACCAGAGCGTCTTGCCAAAACCGATCGAGAACGTGTCGACTGCCACGCCAGACCAGCGCGCGGCCTGGAAGTGGCCGAACTCGTGTACGAACACCACGAGGCTCAACACCGCGACGAACGAACCGACATAAATCAGTGTCGACTGAAGAAAGCCAAGCACCTCAGCCATGACAGCCCCCCAGGTCGAACCGACCATGATCTCTACGGCGTTGTCTCACCGGCGCTCCTCTTTATCCCATTTGCGGCCGTACCATCGACCGACTTTCGTTAATTGGCTCTGAAGCCCTCAACCGCCCAATGCCTTCACGGCTTCCACCGCAGCGGTGCGTGACGCCAAATCAATAGACCGCACCTGATCCAACGAAGACGGCGATTTTGCGATGCTTGCAAGACGCCCCCCAATCAGTTGCTCCAAAACCACGCTGTTAACTTCGCAAATCTGGAGAAATCCTATCTGGCCCTCCAGAAAAGCTTGCACAGAGATCTCATTCGCCGCGTTCAGACCACAGCTGACCCCGCCACCGGACCGCATTGCCGCCCGAATCAGACCCAAGGCAGGAAACCGCTCCTCATCTGGCGCTTCAAACGTCAATTGCGCGATGGCGGCCAGGTCCAGCCGCGGTGTCGATACCCGCAGCCGCTCCGGCACGCTCAGCGCATAAGCGATGGGCAACCGCATATCCGGCACGCTGAGCTGGGCGAGCACTGACCCGTCAACGTAGTGCACCAGGCTGTGAATAATCGACTGCGGGTGCACCAAAACCCCCAACCGGTCTTCGCCCAGGCCAAACAAATGCGCCGCTTCGATCACCTCAAAGCCCTTGTTCATCAAAGTGGCGCTGTCGATGGTGATCTTTGGCCCCATCGACCAAGTGGGATGCTTGGCGGCCTGCTTCGGCGTGGCGACGGCCATTTCGTCCCGCGTCCACGTCCGGAAAGGCCCGCCAGACGCTGTCAGGGTCACGCGCTCTACATGCTCGACGCCTTCCCAAACCTGGAAGATCGCGCTGTGTTCGCTGTCCACCGGCACCAGCCGCGCGTTGCTGCGCGCCGCTGCTGCCGTCATCAATCCGCCCGCGCAAACCAGCGCCTCTTTGTTGGCTAGCGCCACGGTGGCCCCCCGCTCGATGGCGGCCATCGTCGGCTCCAGACCAGCCGCCCCAACGATAGCGGCCATGACCCACTCGGCGTCGCGCGCGGCCGCCTCCACGATCGCAGCCTGGCCGGCACCGGTCTCAATTCCCAAATGCGCCGCAGCCTGCTTCAGCGCAGGCCCGCAGGACGCATCCCCAATCGCCAGAAATCGGGCCCCCAATCGCGCGCCCGCGGCCACAAGGCCCTCAACGTTGCGCCCCGCCGTCAAAGCCTCAACAGCGAACTCACGCCCCGCCGCACGGGCTTCTTCCAGCACCGCCACGGTTGAGGCACCCACCGATCCCGTAACTCCCAAAATGCTCACCCGCGCCGGAAGGGTCATGGCTTCCCCCCCAGCAGCAGGATCAAAAGCTGAGGCATCGCCCATAGCGCCAGCGCGGTGACCAGGGTTGCCGTGATAAGGCCGTCCAACCGATCCAGCATCCCGCCATGGCCCGGAATGATCCGGCTTGCGTCCTTGACGCCAAACCGCCGCTTCACCAGCGATTCCAACAAATCACCCGACAGCCCGACCACGGCCAATGTCACCCCAGCAGTGCCCCACACAAGGAGCGGGCCGCCAAAAGCGAAACCACAGCCAACCCCCGCAAGCCCGCCTGCAAAAAAACCCGCCAAAACGCCAGCCCAGGTTTTGTGGGGCGAGATCGCCGGTGCCACCCGCGGCCCCCCGATCAGGCGCCCGGCAAAATACCCAGCCATGTCCGCGCTCCACATGATCACGAACAGGCCCAAGATCACCACCACCCCGCCCGGGTCATGCGATCGCAGCCACAAAAACAACGCAGGCGGAACCCCAACATAAAGCGCGCCCAAGGCCTGTTCCAATCGGCCAACGCCCCGCTCCGCAAATACCGCGCTCAGCAAAGACCAGCCAAAAAGCCAAAGCCAAGCCCAGGTCATCGCCCCCCAGCTCGCCAAAACCACCCCGCCAAACGCCCCCACAAACGTCAGCGCCCAGCTGACGCCCAAGCGTTTTGGGGCACTCATCCGAGCCCACTCAAAGCTCATGATCACAACAGCAGCCCCGGTAGCCCCCGCCAACCAGGGGCCGCCAGCCCACGCACACCAAAGGGCCGCAGGGATAAGCGCCGCCGCCGATAGCACCCGCGGCCCAAGATCAGACCACGCCCGGCCTGGGCGCGCCGGAGGATCGGCATCCATCGGGGAGCGAGGCTCAGCCGCCGCGCTGACGGCTTGTGCCGCCGTAGCGCCGTTCGCGGCGTCGGTAGTCATTGAGCGCAGCCTCCAGCGCTGTCCGGTCAAAGTCAGGCCAGAGAATGTCTAAGAATACGAGCTCTGCATAGGCCGCTTGCCACAACAGAAAATTAGACAGCCGCAATTCGCCGCTGGTGCGGATAATCAAATCTGGATCGGGCAGCTCGGCCGTGTCCAGGCGCGCCGCAAACCCTTCGGTGGTGAAGGCCTCAACCCCCACGATTCCGGCCACCAAATCCTCCGCCATTGCCCGCGCGGCGCGCACGATCTCGTTCTGCGCTCCGTAGTTGAACGCAATCGTCAAATTGAGGTTGGTATTATTGCGCGTCCTCGCCTCGGCATCCTCGATGGTTGCCAGCAAGTCCGCACTCAAATTGGCGCGCTCTCCAATCATGCGTACCCGCACACCTTCGCGCCCCAAACGCTCCAGATCGCGCTTCACATAAAGTTGCAGCAAATCGAGCAGCGCCGACACTTCATCCTGGGGACGGTTCCAGTTTTCGGTAGAGAAACCAAACACCGTCAGGTACCGAAGGCCCAACTCGCCCGCCGCCTCCACCGTGCGCCGCAACGCTTCAACGCCAGCCTGATGTCCAAAGGTACGCGGGCTGGATCTTTGTCGAGCCCAACGCCCATTGCCATCCATAATGATAGCGACGTGTTCAGGAAGATCATCTTCCGATGCGGCGGATGGGAGCAAGGCCATAAAGGTTTCGGATCAAACGCAGGTTCACACCTGCATGATCTCTTCCTCCTTCTGCCGCAGAGCCTCGTCCACGCGCTTGATAAAGGCGTCGGTTTCTTTCTGGACCTGTTCGGAGAGCTTTTTCTGCTCGTCCTCACTCATCGCGCGATCTTTTTCGAGCTTCTTGAGGTGCTCCATCGCATCGCGCCGAACCTGACGAACAGCCACCCGTGACGTTTCGGCATGCTTGCCGGCGATCTTGGCTAGTTCCTGGCGACGCTCGCCAGACAGGGGCGGGATCGGCACCCGTAGGGTTTGGCCATCCACCACCGGATTAAGGCCGAGCCCAGAAGCGCGAATGGCTTTCTCTACCGCCGAAACCGTGCCGCGATCCCAAATCTGCACCGTCAACATCCGCGGCTCGGGCGCATTCACCGCGGCCACCTGATTGATAGGTGTCATGGCCCCGTAGGCCTCGACCATGATGTTGTCGAGCAAGGTGGCACTCGCGCGGCCGGTTCGCAGCCCCGTGAATTCTTGCCGCAACGAGGATAAAGCGCCGTCCATCCGCCGCTTGTATTCATCCAAACTGAATGCGCCAGTCGCCATTGTCGATCACGCCTCTCGAATAACGGTGCACACACCCCGGCCAGACAAGACGTCCTGCAACGAGCCCCTGGTGTGGATCGAAAACACGACGATGGGAACCCGATTCTCGCGCATCAAGCTAACAGCGGCCGCATCCATGACCTTGAGGTCCTTCGCCAGCATTTCGTTATAGCTCAATCGCTCGTAGCGTGTAGCCGTCGCATCGAGCTTTGGATCGGAGGTATAGACACCGTCCACCCCCGTCCCCTTCAACAGCGCATCACATCCCATTTCAGCCGCCCGCAAAGCCGCAGCGGTGTCTGTGGTGAAATAGGGATTGCCCGTTCCGGCCGCGAAAATCACGATCCGCCCCTTCTCCATGTGGCGCATCGCCCGCCGGCGGATATAGGGCTCACACACCGTCACCATCGGGATCGCCGAAAGCACCCGCGTATCGATGCCCAGCATTTCCAGCGCATTTTGCATCGCCAGCGCGTTCATCACCGTGGCCAACATGCCCATGTAATCGGCCTGGGACCGCTCCATACCCTTCGCCGCCCCCTTGAGGCCGCGAAAGATGTTGCCCCCGCCAATCACAAGGCAGATCTCAACGCCTACCCGCTGAGCATCTGCCACTTCCCCCGCAATCCGCGCACAGGTTTCAACATCGATCCCGTAGGCCCCATCCCCCATCAGGGCTTCGCCCGAAATCTTCAACAGGACCCGCTTGTAGGGACGGCCTGGCGTGGCCTCGCCGGACGAACTGGCAACCGAAAGAGTCATAGAGCCGCCTGTTCTGGTGAATTGCGACAAACGTGTTTACGCGCGGAAGGCGCGCTCCGTAAAGGGCGAAGCGCGCCTTCCTGATGGACTTGCTGTGCTGCGGCGTTTTAGGACTGACCGCCCGTCATCGCCGCGACTTCGGCGGCAAAGTCACCGCCGGTTGGTTTCTCAACGCCTTCGCCCAATGCAAAGCGCACGAAGGCTTTCAACGCAATCGGTTTGCCAAGAGCCTTTTCAGCCTCTTTCACAGCACCTTCAACAGTCACGTCCGGGTTCACGACGAAGGCTTGTTTGACCAAAGTCACCTCCTCCAAGAACTTGCGCACGCGCCCTTCCATCATTTTGTCCAAGACCTGTTGCGGCTTGCCAACCGCCTTCGGGTCTTGCGCGATCTGTTCAAGGATGACCGCTTTTTCCCGCTCCAACCGTTCGCTGGGCACCGACGTTTCGTCAAGTGCAACCGGGTTGGTGGCCGCCACGTGCATGGCAATCTTGCGCGCCAACTCTTCAAGCGCCGCAGGCTCAGCCTCAGACTGCAATGCCACCAGCACGCCAAGCCGGCCCATACCTTCGCTCGCCGCATTGTGGATGTAGGCGCCAACGGCACCTTGGGAGACCGATAAGCCAGTTGCCCGGCGCAGCGTCATGTTCTCGCCGATCGTGGCGATCAAACGCGTCACTGCGTCCTGCACCGTTCCCACGCCGTCCGGTGCCTTGGCGGCCAACAACTTATCGAGGTCGCCGCCCACCGCCAAACCAAGTGCCGCGAACGATTTCACAGCGTCTTGGAACTGCTGGTTGCGCGACACGAAGTCGGTCTCGGCGTTGAACTCAATCAACACCGCTTCCGCGCCCGCCCCCACGCGCTTCGCCGCCACCGCCACAAGCCCTTCGGCTGCAGCGCGGTCGGCTTTGGTCGCCGCTTTCGCCATGCCACGCGCCCGCAGCCAATCGACAGCGCTTTCCATATCGCCGCCGGCTTGGCCGAGGGCTTTTTTGCAGTCCATCATGCCCGCGCCGGTTTTATCCCGCAGCTCTTTTACGAGCGCAGCGCTGATCTCAGCCATGACTGTGTGCTCCTCAGTTGATGCTATTGCACCGTTTCCTGCGTTTCCACCACCGGCACCGCAGCCGGCTCTTCCACCCGCAACGCCGGCTCCATCATCGGGTTGGCGGCGGCACCGATGTCCACACCGGCCCGTGCCTGACCTTCAGTCAGCCCGTCCAAAGCAGCGTCTGCAATCAAATCGCAATACAGCTGAATAGCCCGAGCGGCGTCGTCATTGCCGGGAATGGGAAAATCCACCACGTCCGGGTCGCAATTGCTGTCCAGCACCGCCACCACCGGAATGTGCAGCTTGCGCGCCTCTTGGATTGCAATTGCTTCCTTGTTGGTGTCGATCACGAACATCAAATCCGGCACCCCGCCCATCGACGCAATACCGCCGAGCGACCGATCGAGCTTGTCGCGTTCCCGGGTGAGGGTCAGGAGCTCCTTTTTGGTCCGCCCGCCGCCATCGCCGGCCACAACCTCTTCAAGCTCCCGCAACCGCGAGATCGACCGAGACACCGTCTGCCAGTTGGTCATCGTGCCGCCCAACCAACGTTGGTTCACGAAATACTGCGCGGACCGGCGCGCGGCCGCGGCCACATGCTCGCTGGCTTGCCGCTTCGTGCCCACAAAAAGGATCCGACCGCCCCGAGCCGCCGTTTCCCGCACCTTCAACAGCGCTTGGTGCAACAGCGGCGTGGTTTGCGAAAGGTCGATAATGTGAATGCCAGACCGCACCCCGAACAGGAACCGTTCCATTTTCGGGTTCCAACGGTGGGTTTGGTGACCAAAATGCGCGCCAGCTTCCAAAAGCTGGCGCATGCTGAACTCAGGCAGCGCCATGGTATTACTACTCCGTTCCGGTTAGCCGCCGCAGGAAGGAACCGTTTTGAGCATGCAAAACGGCACCGGAAACCCCTCTCCCACGACCCGGTCGGGTCGCGCCAAAAAGGGTTCCTGCGTGAGGAATGACGCTCAGATAGTCCAACCAGGACCGCTTCGCAAGCCTCAACGCCTGTGTGTTAACTCACCCGTTCCACACCCCGCGCAGACTTGATCGCGGCCCGTGCCGTAGCCCCAGCCGGGAACCCCCCATCCACGCTCAATTCGACCTCCCGACCGTCGAACAGCCGCAATCGCAGGCGCAGCGGGCGACGCTCCACAGATGGCCCCTCCGGCAAAGCCCTCAGCATCGCTGCAATGTCGCGCAAAGTGGCCCCTTCGCGCACATCGAGTTGCAAGACCTGTGATCTGCGGGACTCCATCGCCTCGATCGGTTCAAAACTATCGGCGGTAATCTTCAAATCGCCGTCCCGCCAGCGCGCCCGCGCCCGGAAAGCCAAGGCCTTGCCCACCTCTAACACCCCCCGTTCCATTTCGAACGCCTCAGGCACCACCATCGTTTCGAAATCGCCTGTTGGATCCGAAAACGCCACATAGGCAAACAACCCGCCATCGCGTGCCGGCCGAGCCATCACTCGGCGCACAACCCCCGCCATCGCATAGGTTCTGGCATCGGTTTCCCCCTCCTCCAAAACATCACTAAAGGCCGACACCTGACCATCCCCAACGGTCAAGAAAAACGACTGCAACGGGTGACCGGAAAAATAAAAGCCAACACTTTCCCGCTCGAAGTCCAAGCGCTGCTGTTCAGACCAACCAAGGCTCTTGGGAAGCGGCGGACGCAGACTGGCCTCCTGCGCCCCGAACAGGCTGCCTTGTGAGCTTGCGCGCTCTTCCGCCCGCCGCGCGGAATAGGCAGCCAGCGTATCGCAGGCACCATGCGCCCGCGCCCGCTCTGCCAAAAGCCCGTCAAACGCCCCAGCCTTTGCCATATTCTCCAGTTGCCGCCGGTTGACCACGCTGCCGTCAAACCGCTCGGCCAAGTCAAACATGTCTTTGAACGGGCCGTTTCGCTCGCGCTCTGCCACCAGCTGGCCCATCGCCGCCAATCCGACGTTCCGCACCGCACCCAACGCGTATCGGATCGCTCCATCCTCCACCCCAAAGTCGGCCAGCGAAGCGTTTACGTCGGGCGGCAACACCTTCACGCCCATCCGCCGAGCATCCTGGTGGAAGCTCGCGAGTTTCTCGCTGTTGGCGATGTCCAAGCTCATCGAGGCAGCGATGAACTCCACCGGGTAGTGCGCCTTCAAATAGGCCGTCTGAAACGCGACCACGGCATAAGCGGCCGCATGGCTCTTGTTGAAACCGTAGCCGGCGAACTCTTCCACCAAATCAAAGATGCGCTCAGCCTGCGACCGGTCAACACCGCGCGCGGCAGCGCCGTCCAAGAACACACTCTTTTGCTTGGCCATTTCCTCGGGTTTCTTCTTGCCCATGGCCCGTCGCAAAAGGTCAGCTTGCCCCAAACTGTAACCAGACAACTCCTGCGCGATCTGCATCACCTGTTCTTGATAGATGATGACCCCGTAAGTCTCCTCCAGATAGGGCTGCAGACTTGGATGGAGATAGTCAGGCTTTTCAGCTCCGAATTTTACCGCCGCATAATGGTCGATGTTTTTCATCGGGCCTGGGCGATACAGAGAAATCAAAGCGATGATGTCGTCCAGCTTGTTGGGCTTCACTTTGCGCAACGTGTCGCGCATGCCTTGGCTTTCCAGCTGGAATACACCAAACGTCATGCCCGAGCCCAACAGGTCGTAGGTTTTGGCATCGTCAAACGGGATCTGCGCAAGATCGATGCTGATCCCCTGTTGGCGCAGAAACCCCAACGCCCGGTCCAGCACCGTCAGGGTCTTGAGGCCGAGAAAGTCGAACTTGACGAGGCCCGCGCCCTCCACCCACTTCATATTGAACTGCGTGGCCGGAATGTCCGACCGCGGATCTTGGTAAAGCGCCACCACCTCATCCAACGGCCGGTCACCGATCACGATCCCGGCCGCGTGGGTTGAGGCATTGCGATAAAGCCCCTCCAGCTGCATGGCCGTTCGCAACAGATTGGCAACGTCAGCCTCGGCCGCCTTTGCCTCCTGCAGGCGGGGCTCCATTTCGATGGCCTTTGCAAGCGTCACAGGGTTGGCCGGGTTGGCTGGCACGAGCTTCGCCAATCGGTCCACCAGCGGGAACGGCAACTGCATCACCCGCCCCACATCGCGCAGCACCGCCCGCGCCTGCAGTGTGCCAAAGGTGATGATCTGCGCCACGCGGTCGTGCCCATAGCGCCTCTGCACGTACTCAATCACCTCGCCGCGCCGCTCCTGGCAAAAGTCGATGTCGAAGTCCGGCATGGAGACGCGTTCAGGGTTCAAAAACCGCTCAAACAGCAATCCGAACCGCAGGGGATCAAGGTCGGTGATGGTCAATGCATAAGCGACCAGCGAACCCGCCCCAGAGCCCCGCCCAGGTCCAACGGGAATGCCCTGAGCCTTAGCCCACTTGATGAAGTCCGAGACGATCAAGAAATAGCCGGGAAACTTCATTTGGATGATGACGTCGCACTCGTATTTCAAGCGCTGCCAATAGATGTCTTCGGGCGCTGCGAGCCCCGCTGGCCCCATCGCCGCGAGCCGCATGCGCAAGCCGTCCTCAGCCTGCGCCACCAGCTCAGCGGACTCATCTCGACCCTGATCGCCCGTGAACCGCGGCAACATCGGGTCCACCTTTTTGAGCATGTACGCGCAACGCCGCGCGATTTCGGCGGTGTTTTCCAACGCCTCCGGCAAATCGCTGAACAGCGCTTCCATGTCTGCTGACGACAGAAACGCCCGGTGCGGCCCCACCCGGGGGCGGTCCGTGGCTCCCAAGTAACTGCCAGCTGCAATACACATCAGCGCATCGTGGGCACCGTGGTCTTCGCCGGCCTCAAACCGCAGATCGTTGGTCGCAACGAGCGGCAGGCCAAGCTCATACGCCGCCGCAATCAGGAAAGCCTCGTGCTCGCTTTCGCCGGCCTCTCGGTGGCGTTGCAGCTCGACATACAGCCGATCTCCGAACACCCCCAGCAGGTCTTCAAGCAAACGCCGCGCATCGCCCTCCCGCCGCGCCGCCTGCAGCGCGCGCAAGGGCCCATCCACCCCACCGGTCAAGGCAATCAATCCGCCGCTGGCCGCAGCAAGTGTCTCCCGCGACACCGCCGGCACGCCGGTTTCAACAGCCCGCCGAAAGGCCTGCGACGACAGCAACATCAGGTTCGCGTAGCCCTGCTCGCTTTGCGCCAAAAGAGCGATGCAGCCCAAGGGCGCGCCGCCATCTTCGATCATCAAGCCACAGCCGATAATCGCCTGCAGGCCCTTCTTCGAGAAGGCCTCGCAGAACTCCAGTGCACCGAACAAATTGTTCGTATCCGTCAAGCCCAAAGCAGGCATGCCGTGTTGCACACACAGCCTGGCCAGATCATCGATCTGCAGCGTGCTTTCCAGCAACGAATAAGCGGACCGCGCGCGCAAATGCACGAAGGGCTCAGACATAGGCGGCCTCTCTCTACACGACGCCACCGTACGCGTGATTCGCCCGCTGCACCACCATTCTGTTCTATTTATGTTCTCTTTCAGTGCGGCTTAGCCCACCCGTTGTTCAAGCCCGCCGTCCTTCAACGCCATCACCCGGTCCATGTAGCTGGCGAGTTCCATGTTGTGAGTGGCGATCAACGCGCCAACCCCCTCATGGCGGGCAAGCTCAAACAGCGCTTTGAACACGATCCCGGAGGTTCCAGGATCAAGGTTTCCAGTCGGTTCATCAGCCAAAAGCAGGGCTGGTTTATTGGCCAAGGCCCGCGCAATGGCCACCCGTTGCTGCTCGCCCCCCGACAGCTGCGCCGGTTGGTGATGCAGCCGCTTCTCAAGCCCCAAGGCCGACAACAGTCGCGCTGCTTCATCCCGCGCCACCCGCCGCGATCGTCCCGCAATCAGGCCAGGCAGCGCCACGTTATCCAGCGCGTCAAACTCCGGCAGCAAGCAGTGGAATTGATACACAAACCCAATTTTTGCCCGCCGCAAAGCGGTGCGGCCGTCGTCTTTCATGTCCCACCCGGACACGCCCTCGATCAGCACGCTGCCGCCGCTCGGCTGCTCCAACAGGCCCGCCGCATGCAGCAGCGATGACTTGCCCGAACCAGAAGGGCCTACAAGGCCAACGATTTCCCCGGCCCGCACGTCCAGATCAACCCCGGACAAAACCGTGAGTTCTTCAGAAGCACTCATAAAGCGCCGCGTCAAACCGCGCACAGAAAGGACCGGAACGCCCCCCGCCTCACTACTCATACCGGAGCGCCTCCACGGGATCGAGCCGTGCTGCCCGCATGGCCGGCGGCAACGTCGCGACAAACGACATGAACAAGGACCACAGCGTGATCATGGCGACTTCGCCCCACTCCACCCGGGCCGGCAGGCTATCGAGCGCATACACTTCGCCCGGAAAGATATCGAACCCCAAGACGGTGCTCAAAAAGTCTTGGATCGGCCCAATGAACACGCAAAACGCAACCCCCAGCGTCAAGCCGGCCAGAGTGCCAAGCCCCCCAACCGCGGCCCCCGTCATGAAAAACACCCGCAGAATCGCCCCCCGGGTGGCTCCCATTGTCCGCAGAATGGCAATGTCGCGGCCATTGTTCTTCACCAAC
>JBMOEW010000034.1:0-33856 GCA_049314555.1 Caulobacterales bacterium | reverse complement strand
TACCGCCCGGAATGGCCGAAGCGGGGCTTTGCGACATGTGCTGCGGCCCAAGCCTGGGTGAAGGCCTTCGTGACCTGGTACAACGAAGAGCACATGCACAGCGCTATTGGCTTCGTGCCTCCGGCCCTGCGCCATCGGGGACAGGACGCAGCCATCCTTCAGTCTCGGCGCGAGCTCTACACGCAAGCCCGAGACGCCAATCCAGAGAGGTGGTCCGGACCCATCCGATCTTGGGAGCGTCCAAATGCCGTGTGGCTCAACCCGGAGACATCCACAAAGGCCATGGGGGCGACTGCGCGCGCCCCACACGCTGGCGAAGGCGACCCCAGGGCCGCCCGTGACGCTGCATAATCGCTAAAGGAAATCGCGCGGAACCGGACAACGACTTTGACAGCTAGCGTAAGCGGGCTGCTGCCACTCCCACGCCTCGCCGCAATGGTATCTCTTGGCGCGGCCACCTATGTCGCGAGCCTCGCGGTCCTCATGCCACATGCCCGCCGCGCGATGGCCCAAGGCATAAGCGAGGCCATTGCTGGCGACCGCGGCGGCCTTAAGCGAGCGCTGGTGGCTTTCGTGGCCGAACGGGCCTAACTCGCAGCGCTTGCGCGCGAAAGGCCCGCAGGATCGAACACCCCGGGTGGTGGCGCTGCCTTCATATACCGCAGCCCAGCCTCCACACCGAGATCATTGAGAAGCTTTAGGTTCGCGCCGTTCGCACTGGTGATGTCGCGCAGCCGCTTGACCTCCTGCTGCGTCAGCGGGCGTTCCACCAGACGCTGCGCATGCTCCGGACGCGCATTTTTATCGTCCGCCACTGGATCTAGTCGCACATCGATGCGCTGATAGTGCAGCGAGGCACCCGCCACGGTGAGATAGGGCGCGGTTGCTTGATCACCCTTTTCGGAATTGATGAACCACCGTTCACCGCTTTCAGAAAGCCCTTGCATCAAGGCAATCTGCTGCAAAGAAACGTCATTGATCATGCCGCGCAGGGCATTCAAAGTTTGGGTTACGAACGTCTTGGACCGATAGTTTTTTGCGTCGTGGCGCTCGCGCAGCCAACCAGTCCCAACCGACAGAAGGTAAAGCTTATCTGGCCCAAGGTCCCACCCAAAGCCGTATGCGGGATCGCGGACCGCCATGAACATCTCAAGGGCCGGATTGTTGTTCCCCCCAACCCCACCATCAATAAAGAACATGTCCTGGACTTGATCGGCATTGCCCTCTTCTTGAAGAGACAGCAAAACGCCTTCAAAGAAGTGCGGTGCCGCAGCACTCGCCTGAACCAAATCCCGCAACCGAAAGCGACAGTTGCTTTCATAGTAATGCCATCGCGGGTTGTTCACCAAAATCCAGGCAGAACCCGTGTCGATCCGTTTGCAATGGATCGCGAGCCCGCATCGCAATTCCGGCGACGCAAGTGTTTTTCCGCCGAAGGCATCGGCAAGCTCTTGGGCCAGCGGGCCGTTCTTGAACTTGGGCGCAAACACGCCCTGCCCGCTCGCATCCTTGAAAATTTTCGGGATAAGCAACTTGTAGAGCGCGGAAATCTCACCAACCGACATCCCAAGCGCAAGTCCTGTTGCGATGATCGATCCGGTCGAAGTGCCCCCAATAAGATCAAAATAGTCGCAGAGCCGATAGGTGTCTTTGTTGTACCGCTGCCGCAGGTGGTCTTCCAGCTCCTGCAAAATGCCAAGCGTGATCAGGCCACGCACCCCGCCGCCGTCAAGCGCCAACACGCGCCGCGTTGTGGCTGGCCCACACAGATCGCTTTCTAACCGCTTCGTCATCGCACTCCCCCGCGACAAGTCCGATACTGGTGTAGGACGACATGCGCGCGCGGTCCATCACCCGGCACCGCAGCACTATTCGAGGGAGTACCGAACCCTAAGCCCGAGTTGATTTATCGACTGGTTACGGCCATTGCCCAAGATCTGCCCATGGCTGTAGTGCACGTAGATCGCCTCGGCGCTCCAGTTTTCGCCCATTTTTCGTGAGGCAACAATGCCAGTGCGAAACAAGTCCCGCGACCCAAGCAACACGTGCTCATTTGTAAATTGGGTCGCGCGCGGATCCCCGTTCGGGTAAGGATTGCTCACCTCGCCATTGTGCAAGGCGTACCCGAAGCTGGTGTTAAGGCTCCAAGCCTCGCTGAGGTTAAACCGCCACTCCAAGCCCGCTGCGGCCAAACTCGTATCGCCCGCAACATTGAGCGCGGCAGACACGAACGGACGGGGCGCGCCGATCATCGACAGCGCTTCGATCGGCCCCCACGTGAGCTGCGCCTCTAGGGCAGGGCCGTCTTCTTTGTTGGCGTTTTTAGCGTCGGTGACCTGTATGTTGTGGTCCAAAATACCGATCGCGACGTCACTTAACGCAAACGCCGGCGCTGCACTGATCACAAGAACGCCGAGCACCAAACCGAGGCCTAGGCCGACTTGAGTAGCATGCGACATCGACAACTCCGCAACCGCAAACCACCACCCATCAATGGTCTAGAGCGTTTCGAACCGTTTGGCTAGCGCTATGCAACTGTGCGCCCCCTCAATCCAAGCATTCAAGGCGAGTATACGCACAATATGGCGATGGCGAGCCCGGGCCAATTCTACGAGCAAGCCACCAAAACCTGATGCGCGTCACACGTATCTCGCACCCTAGTAGATTAAGTGCGACCAGTTTTGCCGAAGACCGCCCCCTCTTTAAAAGCGCAGCACCTTGACGTAGCGCACATGCGGCAGCGCTTTCACTGCATAAAGAACCGTCTCGCCCACCGCTTGATCGACCCCAACCAACGCCACTGCCTCTTCGCCAGCCGATGTTCGTCCAAGGTGGAAAGTGGCGATGTTGATGCCGGCGGCACCAAGCGTGGTCGCGAAGGCGCCAATGAACCCAGGTTTGTCGTGATTGTTGACGTAAACCATCGTGGGCGAGAAAGGAGCATCAAGGCTCATCCCCTTAACTTCCACGATCCGCGGCGCACCTGCGATCACGCTGCCCCCAACACTGCGCCACCCGCCACCGGTCTTGAGCTTCACACGGATCAAGCTGTCGAAGGTGGGGGAAGCGTCGCGCTTGGTCTCAGCAAACGGTGTCCCGCGTTCCTTCAAGATCGCAGGCGCAGACACCATGTTCACGTCCTGCAGCAAAGGTCGCAAAAGCCCAGCAAGTGCGGCCGCAGTTAGTGGCTTGGTGTTGAGCGCGGCAACCTCACCCTCGTACTCGATTTCGACGGCCTCCAGCCCTTCATCGGCAAGTTGTCCTGCAAACGCACCGAGCTTTTCCGCAAGTGCCGCAAATGGCTTCAAGCGCGGCGCCTCATCGGCGGTGATCGATGGCATGTTCAACGCATTCGTCACCGCACCCGACATCAAGTAGTCACTCATTTGCTCGGCCACCTGCAGCGCCACATTCTCCTGCGCTTCCGTGGTCGCAGCCCCCAAGTGCGGCGTGGCGATAAAGTTCGGCGCGCCAAACAGCACGTTTTCCTTGGCTGGCTCCTCGACAAACACATCAAAGCCGGCTGCGGCAACATGACCGTTGTCCAAAAGGGCCCGCAGCGCGGCTTCGTCCACTAGACCGCCCCGCGCGGCGTTTACAATAATCACCCCGCGCTTGGTTTTTGCCAAATTCTCCGCAGACAGAATATTCTTTGTTTGCGCGGTCATCGGCGTATGCAGCGTGATGAAGTCAGCGCGCGCCAACAACGCCTCAAGCTCAACCTTCTCCACGCCTAGCTCAATCGCCCGTTCCACTGTCAAGAACGGATCGAACGCCACGACCTTCATCTTCAGGCCCAACGCGCGTTCCGCAACCAGCGAACCAATATTGCCGCACCCAATCACGCCCAGCGTCTTGGCGTAAAGCTCCACCCCCATGAAGCGGTTCTTTTCCCACTTCCCGGCCTGGGTCGAAACGTCGGCGGCACCGAGTTGCCGCGCCGCAGCAAACAAAAGCGCGATGGCGTGTTCGGCTGTCGTGATTGAGTTGCCAAAGGGCGTGTTCATCACAACGATGCCCTTCGCCGTCGCAGCTGGAATATCGATGTTGTCAACGCCGATCCCAGCCCTACCAATCACCTTGAGTTGCCCGGCGGCAGCGATGATCTCAGCGGTAGCCTTCGTGGCTGAGCGCACCGCCAGGCCATCATAGGCCCCGATAATCTCCTTCAACTTGGCCTTGTCCTTGCCCAACTCGGGCATGTAATCCACCTCGACCCCACGCGCCTTGAAAATGGCAATAGCCGCTTGGGAAAGATCGTCCGAGATCAGCACTTTTGGCATGGTCATACTCCGGTGGTGCGGCAAAGCCAGTCGTGCCGCGTGAGCCGATGGACAGCGCAGTCGTCCAGGCCGAAGCGGCGGTTTTCAACAAACGTGAAGCCAAACTTTTGGTAGACGGCGATGGCGGCAGTGTTGGTTTCAATCGGATCGATGAGGATCGTGTGGATGGCCGGATCGGCAAAGCAGCGCGCAATTGCGAGCGCCATCATCGCGCGGCCATGGCCCTGACCACGCGCCTCCGGTTCCCCGATCCAGATGTCGATCGCCATGAAGCCCGGCTGCGGCTCCCCCCAATAGCGCGAAGCATCGTGCACCAGATCTGTGATCTGGATGAAGCCGATCGGACACCCATCCCGCTCCGCAATCAGGTTTTCCAGCCCCAGCGCCCCCAAAGTCTGCGTTTCCCAGTCCCAATCATCGTTGGGGTCTGAGGCGGCCACAAGAGGATCTTCGTACCATGCTTCGAGCAGGGGCACGTCCGCTTGGGTTGCAGGGCGCAGGGTGATCATCGCTCGCCTCCACCGCTTCTCCTTAGGGAGCGGCGGGAAGGTCCGCGCTCGCCTGTCCAAACGCCCATTCGACCCAGGGGATCAGCGCTGCGACATCGGCTTGCTCGATGGTGGCACCGCACCAGATGCGAAGACCAGGCGGTGCCGTGCGGTAGGCGGCGGCGTCCAACGCCACCCCTTCCTTTTCGAGCATGCCGACGACCTTCTTGGCAAAGTCCGCCTGCCCTGCTTCATCTAGGGCCTGCACCCGCGGATCAACGAACTTTAAGCAAACGCCAGTGTTCGACCACGTAGACGGATCATCCGCCAACGGAGCGATCCACGGCGTCCTCGCCACCCAGTCATAAAGCGTCTTCGCGTTGGTGTTGGCCCGCGCATAAAGCGCTTCAAGCCCGCCAATGCTCTTGCCCCACGCCAAAGCGTCCAGATAGTCTTCCGTACACAGCAGGCTTGGCGTGTTGATCGTGGCCCCTTCAAAGAGCTCACCATCCAGCTTGCCCTTCTTGGTCATCCGAAAGATCTTCGGCAGTGGTCGCTCCGGAACATAACTCTCGAGGCGGGCCACAGCGCGGGGCGAAAGAATGATCATCCCATGCGCGGCCTCGCCGCCCATTACCTTCTGCCAAGAGTAGGTAACAACATCACACTTTGCCCAATCGATGGGCTGTGCAAAAGCCGCCGACGTACAATCATTGATGGTAATTCCATCCCGATCATCGGCAATCCAATCGAAGTTGGGAATCTTTGCGCCTGAGGTGGTGCCATTTTGTGTAAAGATGATGTCGGCGTTTTTGCGCGCTTTCAATAGATCAGGCAGCGCACCATAAGGCCGCCCGACATGCAGCTGCATATCCGCAAGCTTGAGCTGCTCTTTGGCATCTGTAACCCACTCTTCGCCAAAACTCTCCCAGGCAAACACGTCCACCGGGCGCGGCCCAAGCATGGACCACATGGCCATCTCAACTGCACCTGTGTCGGAAGCCGCCACAATCGCAATTTTGTGGCTATCTGGCACCTCAAGCACAGCGCGCGTCTGGTCTATGGCTTCCTTGAGTTTGGCCTTGCCCTCTTTAGATCGGTGCGAGCGCCCTAACGCGGCACCCTGCAGCGCGCTCAAATTCCATCCTGGGCGTTTTTTGGTAGGGCCCGAAGAAAACCGGGCATCAGCCGGCTTCACACCCGGCTTCGGCGGCAATGCGCTCATCAGTATGTACTCCCATCCTCACAGATGGGCAGCCCGCCGTTGGGAGCGGGTGGCCCGCATCCCAGAAGCATCAATTTGCCCCGCAGCGCAACGGCGAAATAGCCGCAAGTGATGCTTGCGTTCTGCCATTCCCCCACAGATGAGTGTTCCACCGCTCCCAGTTTGGACAGCCAGTGACCATCGCCTCATCCCCAGCCACCCCAAGGGATTGGGGTCTTTTCTTCTTCTGCGTGGCGCTTTGGGGCATGGCGTATACGCTTGTCGAAATTGCTTTGAATGCCCATGCCGCCCCCCTCGTTATCGTGGCTGGCCGCCTGTGGATGGCCACCGTGATGCTGCATGCCTTCTGGATTTGGCGACGCCACAAACAACAAGAGCCATCACCAACGACCGGAACGACGATGAAACTTGTGGGCTTGGCCCTCACAAGTTCGGTCATTCCGTTTGCGCTCCTGTCATGGTCTCAACAGCATATTGAGGCGGGCCTCGCCGGCATCTTGGCCGCAATCACCCCGCTCATAGTGGCACCGATCGCACCATTGCTGGGTCAAGACAGCCATTTAACGCCGGCCCGCATCGCAGGCTTTGGCATTGGTTTTGCCGGCGTCATTGTCTTGATGGGGCCAGAGGCCTTAGCGGGCCTTGGTGGCCCGGGATTCATCGGGCAACTCGCCGCCGCCAGTGCCGCCGTATCCTATGCCGTCAACGGACTTCTCGTTCGCACGGGAAAACCCATCCCACCGCTGGAAGCATCAGCGAGATGGACGCTTTACGGCGCACTCATAAGCACGCCGTTTGCGCTTCAAGCCTTGACCGAACACGGACCACCCGATCTGCAGGGATGGGCGGCCATCCTGTGCCTTGCCATCGGCCCTACAGCACTCGCAGGTGTTGGGTACTTCGCGCTGGTGGCACGCACGGGGCCGACTTTCGTCACCCAGACCAACTATGCCATCCCCCTCTTCGCGGTCGGGTTTGGCGCGGTCGTGCTTGGCGAGCGTCTCCCACCTCAGGCCTTTGCTGCCCTGGCCTTGATTGGACTGGGCCTTTTCATCGCCCAGGAAGGGTGGCGTGCGTTCAAAAGCAAGCCAATGTCGTCTTAGGAGGTGCTGCGCCCGCTTGTCAGCTCTTCAGGGATCGACCGCCCCAAAATCACAACCTTCACAGCAGACTGCGCCCCGCTCGTTGGCTCCTGAACCGTCACCACTTCTTCAATACCAACACCGTCGTCCGGCGCTCCATCGATCTCGTAAACATGGATCGTCTGGGAATCCGCGACGTCGGCTTCTTTCACCAGGCGCACGATCAAGTCATCGTCCAACTTCCGCTGGCGAGACCCCCGGTCGGTGACCACCACAACCCGTCGCGGCTCGCTGGCGCTTGCGGCGGCCGGTCCAGCAGACGCAACAATCGGGGGGTTATCGAAAATCGGGGCCAAAGCCGCGGGGCCCGTCACCTTAGGTGCCCGCGGCAAAGGCTCCAGCGCGCCAGAGGCCAAATTGTGGATCCGCGCCACGGCGGGATCGATCTCACCGCGCATGTAGATGGCCACATGCCCAAGCAGGCGCACGCTCGTCAGGGTTTGGATGGCGCGCACAAAGCCGCCCCGGCGCGACGCCTGAAACCCCACCACACTGTCGAGGTCAAAGCGGTCACACCAATAAGGAGCAAGATCCGCAAACGCAGCCCCGGTCACGGGATCTTCCGGCACCCCCAGTCCAGGGGCGAAAAACCGGCTCACAAAGTCATACGGTTTGCCGTCCTCCGCCGCAGCCGTGACCGACAAGCAGCCTTGGCGGGGCCCCCGCACCAGCCGGTTTATGGCACCGATATCGGGCCGCAGACCTCGCACGGCATCTTCGCTGTCAAGCACGAGCACCGCGTAATCGGCAGTGAAGGCATCGATAACGCGGGCACCGCCAATCGCCTTCGACAGCTCTGCGGGCAGCTGCTGCCAAGGTTTGCGCGTGCGCCGCGGCAAATCCAGCGTGTAACCGTCGCGGGTTTTGCGCACCACCAGTGCACCGGTTTGGGTATCAAACACCACCAGCTCAAGATCTTTCTCAAGCTCTCCCAACACCACTGCACCGGCAGCGAGTGTGGCGTGGCCGCTCATGTCCACTTCATGCGAAGAGGTAAACCAGCGAAGTTGGAAATTGCCCCGTAAACCAGTGGGCACCACAAACGCGGTCTGCGACACACGATTTTCCGCCGCAATTGCCTGCAAGGTGGCGTCCGGGAGCCACCCTTCCAACGGCACCACGGCCGCTGGGTTGCCGGTGAAGGCCCGGTCGGTAAAGGCGTCAACCACCCAGATGCGCATCGCGCTCTCCCGAACAGGGCGCCCGCAACCAATGCGCGGAAGAACAAAACTAGCGCCCGCTAAATAACGGTGAATGTAACTTATGCCTCGAAAAGCATAAATACGCCAGCACCTCTTATGGTTAAGATAAATAGAGGATGGTTTTCCCCAAATAAGCTTATTCAAACGGCGTCACTGTAACGCCGTGACCAATGGGCCCATGTCCCTTACCCAAATCCGGTGCTGCGAGAAGTGCAGCCAACAAATAGCGCCGTGCACGGTCAACCGCTGCAGACATCCCTAAGCCCTGCGCCAACCCGGTCGCAGCCGCTGAGGCGAGCGTGCATCCGGTGCCGTGCGTGGAGCGCGTGACGATCCTTTCGCTCTCGAACCACTGCGGCCCATCGTGTGTCATCAAGAGGTCGCGTACAAACGGCCCCGCGATATGGCCCCCTTTGACCAGCGCCGCCTTTGCGCCCAACGCGAGCAACGCCGCCCCCGCCCGCAATTGGCCTTCGACGTCTTCCACCTCAAAACCCACAAGCCGAGCAGCTTCGGGGGCATTTGGCGTAATCAGATCGGCCCGCGGAACCATCAAGCTGCGCATGGCCGCCACGGCAGACCCTTCAAGCAAAGGATGGCCACCTTTGGCCACCATCACCGGGTCAACAACCACCAATGCGTCCGCAGCCCGGCTGTCGATCGCGGCAGCCACTGTTTCCACCATCTCGACCGACCCAAGCATGCCGGTCTTCCAGGCGTCCGCCCCAAGATCATCCATCACGGCGTCGATCTGTGCACGAACCATTTCGATGGGAATCGGGTGAACGCCAGAAACACCCAAAGTGTTCTGAGCCGTAATGGCGGTCACCGCCGTCATGGCAAAGCCGCCCAGCGCGGTCACGCTTTTAATGTCCGCCTGTATCCCGGCACCGCCGCCGGAATCCGAACCCGCAATAATCAGCACACGGCCATGACTCTTGATCATGGCGCAACTCTAACACGTCCAACACCGGTGCACAGTCCAGCGATCAGCCGGGCCGAAACACGATCTTTAGGGTGTTCGCACAGCCAGCTGTATCGAACCCGGCGGGGACCGATCCATCCATGCCATAGACACCTTCAAGCTTGCCACCAGCGAGCCGAAAGCGTGCCGGCATCGTTTTACCCGCGTTCGGCCCCTCTTCACCGATGACATCCCATCGATCGCCGCCGTGCGCCACCAGCCGCCCCTTGTCCACCCCAGAGACATCGTAGCGGTCGCCCGAAATGACCATGACGCTGCCGGACAACTCGTTCATCGGCATCGGCGCGCCGCCCATTTCAGCGCCCTCAATCACCCATCGACCTTCGATCATCAACACCTCCCACACCTTGGGCTTTTCGCCTCATCGGGGAGTTTAGGCGATTGATCGCCACACTTGAAGAGCCTGAACTGTTTCGCGCACGTCATGCACGCGCAGCATGTCTGCCCCCGCTTGGGCCGCAAACAGGGCCAACGCCAACGATCCGCCCAATCGGTCCTGCGCAGCTGTGGCGGCGCGATCGATTTTGCCAATCACGCTCTTGCGCGAGGCACCATACAGCAGCCGACACCCACACCGCGCCTTCAATTCTGCAAGCGATCGGGTGAGCGCAAGGTTGTGTTCCAGCCCTTTGCCAAAGCCAATGCCAGGATCAACCCAGATATCCTTGATGCCAAGGCCCACAAGGCGTGCGGCCGTATCGGCCAAAAACCCGCCAACTTCTTCGACAACGTCCGTGTACGTTGGGTCTGCCTGCATGGTGCGCGGCTCACCTTGCATATGCATCACCGCAACGCTTGGCTTGAGACGCCCAGCCACCTCAAGGCTGTCTGCTTGGCGAAAGCCGCTCACATCATTCCAAAGCTGAGCACCAGCCCCAAGAGCGGCTTCGGCCACCTCCGGCTTCATCGTATCAATGGACAGCACCGCGCCTGCCCCCCGCAACCCTTCGATCACAGGTAAAACCCGTTGCAGTTCGACAGACGCAGACACCGGCGCAGCCCCTGGCCGCGTGCTTTCCCCGCCAATATCCAAAACGTCCGCGCCGTCTGCGATCAACCGCAAGCCGTGGGCGATGGCAGCATCGTCAGCGAGAAATCGTCCGCCATCGGAGAAACTATCGGGAGTGACGTTCAAAATGCCCATGATCATGGGCAAGCCGTCCGTGCGCGCGTTCAACACGGCAGGGAATTCTTTGAAATCAGGGGTTTTGCACCAGGCCTATGAGGTTCATGTCGGGATCGCGAAACCACCCGACCTTTGCCCCTTCCGGGCTAGACCAGATGCCGTCTTCGTCCTGTTGCAAGAACCCATACCGTTCAAACTTCACGTTCTTCCCCGCAAGCGCGCGCGCAACTGCCGTTGCGTCGTCGACGATAAAGTTCATAACGGCATGGGCCGCGGGAAGCATGCCCGGCGCTTTGGCGATCCGCAAAAAGCCGATCTTGCCGGCAAATTGGATGCCAAATTGGTCTTCGCTCAAGAGCTTGAGCCCCAACACGTCTTGGTAAAACGCCTTAGAAGCATCGGGTCGGCTGGTCGTAACCATAGCCTGAATAATGCTGTCGCCAAGCACCTCAACCTCCCAAGTCAACGGACACCGCCCGTGAGCCTAGCACCGAACAATTTCGCCGTCGACAAGGGCAAGGTCCGCGTCTGAAGGACCTCATTGAAAGCCCCCCCGAACGCGCGGCCAACCAAGTCCTTGTCCGTTACGCCGGTCGCGGTTCCGCACCGCCCCACCCTGAACGCGGCCCATCTGGCACCCCATCACCGTCTTCATCGATAACCGGCAGCGCCGGGGTCGGCGGCAATTGCGGCATCATCATATCGTCAGGGCGATCAAGCTTTTCACCCCGCATGACCTTGAAGATTTCCTCGCCAGAAAGCGTCTCATACTCTAGAAGGGCCTGAGCTAGGTTCTCGAGGTCCTGCCGCTTTTCGGTCAAGATCCTGCGCGCTTCGTCAAAGCCGTGATCCACCAGCCGCTTCACCTCCGAGTCGATTTTGCGCGCGGTTTCTTCAGAGATATTCTGTGTGCGCGACACCGAGTGGCCCAGAAACACTTCCTCTTGGTTTTCGCCGTAAGCCACGGTTCCGAGCTCATCGGAATAGCCCCAACGCGTCACCATCATCCGCGCCAACCGCGTCGCCTGTTCGATATCCGAAGATGCCCCCGACGTGATCTTGTCGCGACCAAAGATCAGCTCCTCCGCAACGCGCCCGCCCGCAAGAACGGCCATGCGGCTCATCATTTGTTCGTAGCTCATCGACAACTTGTCGCGCTCCGGCAGCTGCATCACCATGCCCAAAGCCCGGCCCCGCGGAATGATGGTTGCCTTGTGGACCGGATCTGTGGCCGTGACATTCAGCGCTACAACAGCGTGGCCGCCCTCGTGATAGGCCGTGAGCTTCTTTTCATCTTCGCTCATCACCATCGAGCGCCGCTCAGCCCCCATCATAACCTTGTCTTTGGCGTCCTCAAATTCGCGCGAGGTTACCACGCGCTTGCCGCGGCGCGCCGCCAGCAGGGCCGCCTCGTTGACGAGATTTGCCAAGTCCGCCCCCGAAAAGCCCGGCGTTCCGCGCGCGATCGTCTTGAGGTCCACGTCTTGGCTAATCGGCACGACGCGCGTGTGCACGCGCAAAATCCGCTCGCGGCCCACCACATCCGGATTGGGCACCACAACCTGCCGGTCAAACCGGCCCGGTCGCAACAGCGCCGGGTCCAACACGTCAGGACGGTTGGTGGCCGCGATCAGAATGATCCCTTCGTTGGTTTCAAAACCATCCATTTCCACCAAGAGCTGGTTCAACGTTTGCTCGCGCTCGTCGTTGCCACCGCCAAGGCCCGCGCCCCGGTGACGCCCAACCGCATCAATTTCGTCGATGAAGATGATGCAGGGGGCGTTCTTCTTGGCCTGCTCAAACATGTCGCGCACGCGCGATGCACCAACACCCACGAACATCTCGACGAAATCAGAGCCGGAAATGGTAAAAAACGGCACGTTTGCTTCGCCAGCGACCGCCCGGGCCAACAGGGTCTTACCCGTGCCTGGCGGGCCCACAAGCAGCGCGCCCTTTGGGATCTTGCCGCCCAGCCGCTGGAACTTCCCAGGATCGCGCAGAAACTCAACGATCTCAGTGAGTTCGTCCTTGGCTTCATCAATGCCAGCAACATCGTCGAACGTGATGCGTCCCTTGGCTTCAGTCAGCAAGCGGGCCTTCGACTTGCCAAAGCCCATCGCCCCGCGTCCACCGGACTGCATTTGACGCATGAAGAAAAACCACGCCCCGATCAGCAACAACATCGGCAGCGCCGTAAACAGCATGTCCAGCGCTGTTGGACCTGTGCGGGGATCTTCCACATTCACTTTAACGCCAGACACGGCCAAACGGTCCGCCACCGAAGCTGCCGCACCCGTTGGCGCGCGCGCGGTAAACGAGCCACTTTCTGCTGTCTTGTAGGTGATGGTATCGCCTTTGATGGAGGCTTCGGTCACCCGGCCAGCGCCGATATCAGCAACCAACTCGCTGTACTCGCGGGCCGTTGCACCGCGCGGCGCGCCAGAATTCTGGAAAGCCGAAAACAGCAGGACCACCAAAAGAGCGATTACGCCCCAAATCATCAAGCTACGAAAAGGCATTTCTTCACCTTACGGTGGGCGCGTCGCCCGCCAAACTGATCGTGACTGCTAACATAGGAGCCCTAAAGCCCGCTGAACACCCGCCGCATGAAACACAGCCGTTCATTCTTGCGTGTTCTGCCCCGTTTCAGCCCCCAGCAATCGCCAGGCGCGCGAAGGGGCCAGCCATTGCACGTGAAATCCGGCGCTTTCGGCGTCTTCGATGCGCAATCGTTGCGCATCCTTAACCAAAACCGGACGCGTCGGATCACCGCCCGCCCCCACCGGCCGGATCGACCACCCTGGATGGTGAGTGCGCACCAGCAAGCGACCGTCCCAGATCAGGTCTTGGTCAACCGGGATCGCCACGTCCCCAAGCGGCGCGACGCCGGCTCGGCCCAACACAGCGCCAGGGTCCCTGGCAATCCGCCAAGCCCCGGAGCCCGCCGAAATCTGGCAACCCCCGAGGGTTGTTCGCGCGCTCCCCTCGCCGCCAAGGCGCGCAACGAGGGCTTCAATCGCCGACGGGGCCGCTTGGCTCTGCGTGCCAGCGACCGCCTGGATCAGCACCCCCAACAACCGGCACCACAGCCCGTTCGGAAAAGGCTGCTCAAGCAGAAAAGCGTCCCCAGCCACAAACCGCACGACCTGCATTAAGAGGCAGAGAACGCGTGCATCAGCGCGGTCCTGGTGCCCCCGCAAGCGGGCAGAAAACCCCGCCAATCGGGCGCGAAACGCAGGGTCGGGTGAAAGCGCCAACCGGGCCTGCGCCCGCACAAACCGCGAATTGGTATTGGCCGGGTCCTCCTGCCAAACAATCCCCTTCTGCTGCAGGTAAGCCCGAAGGCCGGCTCGCGAAACCTCAAGCAGCGGCCGCACAACCAAAAGATCGCGCCCCTCCGGCCAGACCGGCGAAGGCATGACCGCGCGCATACCGCTCCCGCCCCGCCAATGCCCTTCCCGAGCCCGCGCGATCATCACCCCTTCGGCTTGGTCGTCCGCGGTATGGCCCAATGCCACAGCCCGCGCGCCGAGCGATCGGGCCACCGAACAAAGTGCTGCATGACGCCCAAGCCGCGCCCGCTGCTGGCTGACACCCGCACCAGCCGGCCAAACCAAGCGCTGCAGGACCACATCAGCCCCAATCTGCGCAGCCGCCTGCGCCGCAAGGGAAGCCGCCGCCTCAGACTGGGCCTGCAGTCCATGGTCCACCACGCAAGCGACGACCGAGCGGTGCAGAGCGTGATCCCGCAGCAAAGAAAGCAAAGCCAGCGAGTCCCCGCCCCCAGACACACCAACCACCAGCGGACCGGTTCCATTCGCCAGCCACGCCGCGTCGAGCTGCGGCCTTAACGACGCCAGATCAAGCGGGGCAGTTGTTACGGCGCGCCTCCTGCTGGGCCTGAGCCCGCGTGCCGGCACTTGCCCGTGGATGCCGGTCCGTGTCTCGGAAAGCCGCGCACGCCTCCTGCATCATCCCGGCACCGGCTAACGAAATCCCGAGCCGCAAAAGTGCGGCCGGCCCGTGCGCCCGGGGACCATTGTCAGAGCCATGCCGCTCGAGATAATCCGCAAAGGCCACCGCCGCATCCCGATAGCTGCCCTGGCCCAATAAGGTGAAGGCAAACCAGTACCGCGCATCGGCCACATCGGCACCGTTTGGAAACTGCTGCAAATACTGCGCAAACGCGGCCTGCGCGTCAGGCAGAGGTGCCCCCAGCAAAAGCTCGCGCGCCCGCCGATAGCTGGCTGCGGCCTCTGCGGAGTTATCCACAGCCGGCAATGTCCCAAGCGTCCCGGTCGCGGCCTCCCGCGCTTCCTCGACAGTTTGGCTCGGCGTGACGCCAGGAGACGGCGGTGCAGGCGCGGCTTGGTCCGCCCGCGTTTCCTCTAAAGCCCGCTGCGCGGCCGCCATGTCAGAGATGATCTGCTGCAGGCGCTGGTTTTCCTGCCGAGCCTGCCGCAGCTCCAGCTGGAGCTGGTCATTCTCCGCCGACGTCTGGCGAATAATGAACTCAAGCTCCTCAATGCGATCCTGTCGCGCCGCCGCGCTTTCGCCGGTGACGACAGGCACCCCAGAACCGCCCGATGCCTGGGCAAAAGCCGGCGGGGAAGGTAAAGCCATGGCCGCCAGGGCCAAAGCAGCAAGAGCAATTAGCCCATGTGGGCGAGACAGCACAGCAACCATAGATGACGCGCTAAGCCTGCCTTGCGGAAAAAATGCGGCAGCCCGCCTGAGCGGGCTGCAAGAAGGTGTAGCAATTGCAGTCACGTTTAGCTGACGGCACCGCTAACGATCTGGGTATGGGCGTTACGGTTGACCGAGAACGCCTGCTCTGTTGATGACGGATCAATCGGCCGCTCCTTGCCATAGGAGACGGTTTCCACCCGCGAGGCCGAAACCCCGAGCGACACCAGATAGTCCTTGGCCGCCGCGGCCCGCCGGGCCCCAAGCGCAAAGTTGTATTCGCGCGTGCCGCGCTCGTCGCAGTTGCCGGCGATCAGGACCCGCGCGGATGTGTAACGCTGCAGCCAAGCCGCTTGGCGCTCCAAAACGGCGCGCGCCTGCTGGGTGAGCCCGAAGCTGTCGTAGTCGAAGTAAACCCGGTCACCAACCGAAACCTGGAAATCCTGCAAAGACCCTGGAACCGGCCCTTGCGGAACCGCCGCAGGCGCTTGCGGCGGCGTGCGGGGCGATGGTGTTGGGGTTTCGATCGGAGCGGCCGGGGCAACCGGCTCAGGCCGGCTAGCACAAGCCGTGAGAGTGGCAGCGGCAAGGACGGTCACAACAAGACTGCGCATAACGTTGGCTTCTCCCGTTAGCCCGGCCCATCGGGAACCCTCCCAACAAGCCAGGAACTGCCACGCCAGCCTAAACGGAAAGCGCAACGACACAAGTATCTACTCTTCTTAGGGGCGATTCCGTGACGTTATGGCAAAAGCGGCGACCAGGCCGGATCCGACGCGCTGGTTTGGGTACGCACTTGGCGCAAGTTGCGTCCCGTAATGTCAATCGACCACAGTTGCGAAGCCCCCCCGCGGCTTTCGCGCGCAAACATAATGACCCGACCGTTTGGCGACCAGGTCGGGCTGTCCGACAAATAGGCCCCCGCGATATTACGCTCGCCGCTGCCATCGGCCCGCATCACCACAAGCTGGAACGGTTCGCCGGACGAATTGGCCCGGCCTTGACGGATCATCGCCACCCAGTCCCCCCGCGGCGACCAAACCGGCGCATCGTAACGGGCCCCTTCCGTAAAGGTCAAACGGCGCGGATTGGTGCCGTCTGCCCCCATCACATAGATCTGGGAAGAGCCGCTGCGATCAGACGCAAAGGCGATCTGGCTCCCGTCCGGCGAAAACGAAGCGGACGTATCGATTGCCGGGTGGGCAGTCAGTCGTTGTGCGCGACGCGTGCGCAAATCCATCCGCATGATCTCGATGTTGCCTTCGAAATCCTGGGCATAAACCACACTCTGCCCGTCCGGTGAAAAGCGCGGCGCGAAAGTCATGGCCGAGCCATCGACAAGCAACTCCCGCCGGTTGGTCTCTAGATTAAAGAGGTAAACCCGCGGCCGATCGCTTTCCAAGGACAGGAACGTGATCGCCTGCATGGTTGGCGAGAAGCGCGGCGTAAAGGCCTGAAATCCCCCGGGCGTTAGGAAAGCGGGGTTGGCCCCGTCCTGGTCCATCACCATCAGCCGGCGTGACCGCCCCGCCCCTGCGGGCCCAGACTCAGACACAAACACAACCCGCGTATCGAAATAGCCAGGCTCCCCCGTCAAACGCTCATACGCAAGATCAGAGATGCGATGCGCGATCCGCCGCCAGTTTTCCGGCGTGGTGGCATAGTGAAAGCCAATCAGGTCCTGCTCGCCTAACACGTCCCACAGCCGAAACTCCACCCGCACCCGCCCATCGGGCAGCATCTGCGCTTCGCCAACGATCAGCGCCTGCGCCCGCAGGGCGCGCCAGTCTGCGAACTGGACCGGCACATCCACCCCGTTCAACCGTTGGATGAACGACGCGGGGTCCAGCGTGTTGAAGAGCCCCGACCGATCGAGGTTGTCGCGGATGACGCCAGCCACATCACTGCCGATTTGGGCCGCAGTTGCGTCCGTGCCAGAAAAGTCAGGCACAGCGATCGGCATCGGGTTCAAATACCCCTGCTCCACATTAACCCGCAACTGCGCGTACGCCGGCGCGCACAGTGCAAAAGCCGCCATGGCCGCCACGAGCGCTAACCGCAGCCCGCCTCTGATAGCCGTGATCATCGCCTGCTCCATCAATTGCCGCGGCACGCCGGGCCAAAACACAATTCCATTTGACGCCAAAGGTCATAGTTTTCAGGGCCATTCGGGTCCCGCGCAAACGGAAACGGCGAACACGCCCGCGGTGCGCGTTGCGCGTCGTCCAAAATGGCCTGCGACGGCCGCGCCCCGGATGCGACCCGCGGCGCACTCACAGACGTCACAGCCCCGGAGTCCGTCAGATTAACCGTTACCACCAGCGCAAAATCCGCCGTATCCAAACGATCAACTGGATCGTTCCAGCACCGATTGCGGTCCAGGTGCGACCGCGCAACAGCAGCAAAATAAGCCTCAAGGCTGGCGGTTTCCTGGGCGCTGCGCCCCGCAGCCACCCGCTCACGCTCCCCAGGTGCAGCATTGTCCGGGCGTCGGCGTCCAGGCGTGGTCTCATCTCGATCTTCAAGCAGTCGACGTCTCAGATCGCTGACATCAAGCGGTGGCTGCGCCGGCTGATTGGGGCGCGCTGCCTGCGGCGGCACCGGCGGAGCAGCATCAGGCGTAGGCGCGGCCTCCTCTGGTGGTACCTCCTCTGGGGGAGGCTCTTCGGTGTCCGGCAGCGGCGGGGCCAACGCCCGCACATCCGTGACATCCCCGATCATGATTTCCACCGGCACCACATCCATCGAAGGCAGCCGCGAAGCGACCAGCGAAGGCCATTGCATCAGGGCCAGCGCAGCGATCGCCCCGTGCACTGCAATCGAAAGGATCACCGGCCAACGCAACGGCTCACTCCCCGTCCGGCTCTCGCACGGCGCGAGGTTGAGCGCCCTGCGGGTCCGTTACCAAGCCAAGGTTGCGATACCCCGCCGTTGACAACATCGCCATAATGTCTGCGACTGCCCCGTAAGGCGTTTCGGTATCGGCCCGAATGAAGATCCGCCGATCGTAGCCGCCCTCCGCAATCGCCGTGAGTTTCGCCAGAAGCTCGTCCTTGGCCACCTCAGAGTTCTGCAAAAACACAGTCCCGTCCGCCTGCACCGTCACGCTGAGCGGATCGGCCTCAGTCTGCATTTGCTCGGCGCGGGTTTGCGGCAACTCCACTTCGATGCCCGCCGTCAGCAGCGGAGCGGTGACCATAAACACGATGAGCAGCACAAGCATGACGTCCACAAACGGCGTCACGTTGATTTCAGACATCATGCCCCGCCGGCGATCGCGCCGTCGGCCTCGGCCCCCGCCCATGAGCGAACCGGCCATCAGACGCGCTCGCCAAGACGACGCGAAATTCGCGCCGCCACTTCGTCGGCAAAGCCGTCCAGCCGGTCGCCGAGGTGCGCCACATCTGTGTTGAATTTGTTGAAAAAGATCACGGCGGGCACCGCCGCCAAAAGGCCAAGCGCGGTGGCAAACAGCGCCTCCGCGATCCCCGGCGCAACCACGGCCAGGTTCGTGGTTTGCTCGCGCGCAATCGAGGTAAAGGCATTCATGATGCCCCAAACCGTGCCAAACAGCCCGATAAACGGCGTGGCCGAGGCAATCGTCGCCAGCACCGGCAGGCCTTTGCTGGCCAGGGTCAATTCCCGCGAAACGGCGGCTTGCATCAGCCGGTCACAGCGCTCGGACAGCAACTGCACTGCGCCCGCACTCAACTGCCCGTTGCGCCGCGCCTCGCGCCACTCCCGCGCAGCTGCCGCAAACACCCGCGCCAGCGCATCGGCCGGCCGGTCAGACACCCGCTCGTCCAGCTCTTCAATCGACTGCCCAGACCAGAACGCGCGCTCAAACTGCTTCGCGCGCTTCTCGACGTCTGCAAAATGCAGCCATTTGTCGATTGCGACGGCCCAAGACCAAACAGACGCCACCACCAACATCGCCATAACCGCCTTCACGACGACGTCGGCTTGCTGGAATAGCCCCCATATCGTTAAATCATGCGTGCCGGCGTCCATCGTTTCTCCTTACCGCGACCAAGTCATGGTCGCGCCCCCCGCGTCCACGTCCCCCAACTGCTGGAGGACGACTTTGGCAAAAGCAGGGTGGATCCTGACTTAGTCCGCCTCAAGGAACGGTTTAAGCCGCTCGACCACCGCCGCAGGGGGCCGTTTGGCCCGACCCGTGAGAGAAATGCAACACGCTTCAACGTGCGCGAGAGCGACCAACCGGTCCTCTTTCGTCAACCGCTGGGTGATGCCGAGCCGCGGCCCGGTCACCGTATCAAACGTCGTCCGCACCAAAAGCGCATCGTCAATCCGCGCAGCTTGCTTAAATTCGATGGCGATTTTAACCACGCTGAAGGCCGTCGGGTCCGGATCGTTCAAGAGATCGGTATGCGAAACACCGGCAAGGCGCATGAAGTCGCTGCGCCCACGCTCAAAGTAACGCAGATAGTTGCCATGATAGACGACGCCGGAAAAGTCAGTGTCTTCATAGTAGATCCGCACGGGCAACAGGTGTGTTCGCCCATCAAATCGGCCAGCACTTGGAAAATCGCCCAAGGTCATCGGCTCAAACCTGGCTGACCACGCCCGTTTGCGCTTCAGACAGCGCCCAAAGCCGCGCCGCCGCGTCGCGATCGATCGCCTGCGGCCGAACCCCGGTAAACGCTTTGTCGTCGACAGCCACCGCCACAGACACATCGCAGTCTTCGCAATACACGCCGCCTTTTCCCGCCAAAAGCGGGCTGGTGGCCGCCCAAACGCTGGTCGCAGCCCCCTGCTCTGTGGATTTGAACCGCGGATTGACGGTGCCCGCCGCGTCGATCCAGCCAAACGCGATCATCTCTTCGCGCGGCAGGCTGCGCTGCAGCTCCGTCATGATGCCGCCAGGGTGAACGCTGAACGCCCGCACCCCGTGCGCCTGGCCGCGCCGATCGAGTTCAACCGCACACAGGCTGTTGGCGCTCTTGGCCTGCCCGTAAGCCACCCATTTGTCGTAAGGCCGCTGCACAAAATGCGGATCGGCAAAATCGACCCCCGAAATCCGGTGCCCGATCGAAGACAGGCAAACCACCCGCGCCCCGTTTGCCTTGGCCAGCGCCGGCCACAGCCCAACGATCAAGGCAAAATGGCCCAAATGATTGGTTGCAAACTGGCTTTCATAGCCGCGCGCATCCCTGGCCAAAGGGCAGGCCATGATAGCTGCGTTGTTGATCAGGATCGAAATCGGTGCCCCAGTGGCCACTACTCCGGCTGCGAAATCCTGAATCGACGCGGGCTCGGCCAGGTCCAAAGGCATAAACCGCACGCCGGCGATGCCCGCCAAGGCACCAGCCTTGTCTGGCGAACGTCCACCCACGATCACCTGCGCCCCTGCACCGGCCAACGCCCGCACGGTTTCTAAGCCAAGCCCGGTGTAGCCGCCCGTCACAACCGCGGTCTTGCCCGAAAGATCAATGCCAGCAACAGCCTGCGCCGCCGTTGTTCCCGCACCGAAGCCAGAATTCAAAGGAGCTTGCTCAGTCATCGTCGTCCTCATCTTCGCTTACAAGGGTTGCTCCAACAGGCACGCGCCCTTCCTGAAAGGCCGCCCGATGCGCTGGCTCGCCAATATCCATCATGAAGGGCGTCCAACTCCCCTGCCCATCCATGACCGCCGCAAGCCACTCCCCTTGCGCGTCATCGCTGAACTGCCACACGACCAACGCCCCGTCGTCGTTGGAAAAACCCTCGCCATCGCCTTGGATCATGCCGCCAAGATAGCCCTGGAGCAAAGCCAATAGCACGCTTGGCAGGCTGTCTTCGCTTTCGTCATCGTCGCTGTCGGTCGCCAAGATCTGCACCGCATAAATCGACTTCACCTGCTCCAGCTGCTCGCGTGCCCATCGGGCGGCATTTTTGGGCAGCGCGTCCTTTAGTTCGGCCCGGAAATCGGCCAACTCCTCTTGGACCATATCCCCTTCGCCCAGCACATCGCGGCTGATGTCGCAGACCGGATAACCATCCTCGTCAAACACCCGCAGAAAACGCCACGCGACCTTTGTGTCATCCGCGTCGCTGTCTTCGACAGCAAAAGTCACCCCGTCAAAGCCAAGCTCGTCCAGGTCGTCCTGCAATTGGCCAAGCGACGGCACATGCGTGGAAGGCGTCAAAAGGCGGATAAAATAGCCCATGTCAGTCGCCTTTCCTTCGGTTGGCGAAACCTCAAGGCTAGCGACCGCACCTCATCTCGTCACGCGCAAAACACGGCTGAAGAGTGCTTCAGTTCTTCGCGCGATCCACCAACTTGTTCTTTGCAATCCACGGCATCATCGCGCGCAGGGTTGCCCCCACCTCTTCGATCTGGTGCTCCGCCGCCCGACGCCGCGTGGCCTTGAAGCTTGGCTGACCGGCCTGGTTCTCCAACATCCAATCGCGGGCGAAACGGCCAGATTGAATGTCTTCCAACACGCGCTTCATTTCGGCCTTGGTTTCAGGCGTCACGATCCGCGGGCCGGTGACGTACTCGCCATACTCGGCTGTGTTGGAGATCGAATAGTTCATGTTCGCGATCCCGCCCTCATAGATGAGGTCGACGATCAGCTTCACTTCGTGCAGGCACTCAAAATACGCCATCTCCGGCGCATACCCGGCCTCCACCAGCGTTTCAAAGCCAGCCCGGATCAGCTCAACCAGCCCGCCGCACAGCACGGCCTGCTCGCCGAAAAGGTCAGTTTCGCATTCCTCCCGGAAGTTGGTTTCGATAACCCCGGACCGACCCCCGCCGATCGCTGACGCATAAGACAAACACAACTCCATCGCACGCTGCGACGGGTTTTGATGGATCGCCACGAGGCACGGCACGCCGCCGCCCTTCAGGTATTCCCCGCGCACGGTATGGCCTGGTCCCTTTGGCGCCACCATTCCCACATCCACATCCGCCGGCGGCTCGATCAGCTTGAAGTGCACATTGAACCCGTGGCCGAACAACAGCGTCTTGCCAGCTTTCATGGCCGGCGCGATCTCGTCGCGGTAGATCGCGGCTTGGCTCTCATCTGGCGCCAGCACCATGATCACGTCTGCCGCCGCCGCTGCGTCTGCAACACTCATCACCTTCAGCTTTTCGCCTTTGGCCTTGGCAGCGCTCGCAGAGCTTTCCCGCAGCGCCACGATCACATTCTTGACCCCAGAGTCGCGCAGATTCAAAGCATGCGCGTGGCCTTGGCTGCCGTAGCCAACAATCGCGACGGTTTGCTTCTTGATGAGCGCGAGGTCAGCGTCGCTGTCGTAATAGACACGCATGATCCTGTCCTTTTCCGGGTCATTCTAGAGTGTTGGCGCACAAATTCCTGCGCAGGTTGGGCTTTGGAGCGAATAAAGTGCGCGGCGTCAATACAGTCGCCGCACGCAATACGCCAGAAACGGCTTACGGCTGCGCGTTTTGCGCGCGCAACTCAAGGTCTTGTGAGGGGCTGCGCGGGCCGCGTTGCCCGATATCAGCCACCCACTTCCAAACCCCGTCGATGTCGCGGCCCCAGACTGAAACATACCAAGACGTCAGCCGCTCACCGGTGTCGCTGATGTAAAGCCCTTCCCCCCAGGTCCACCCCATATCTCCGCGCGTCGAAACGCGTGCGCCCCGGGGCACCCAAAACAAACGGGCATCCGGGTGCCACTCAGAAAAGCGGGCATCGATCCCAGCCGCCCCCTCAAACGGCCGCTGACCGGGGTTGAACAACAGCGCGTCTTCCCGGGCAAAGGCCTGAAACGCGGCCTGCGCCCCATCCTTTTCTGAAGCCTCCGCAAACGCGCGATCAACCTGCATCAGCTCGGCCTGCGCGGCCTCGATCAACTCGCCTTCGTCCCGAGATCCCGCCAACGCCGAAAGCCGAAGCGCCAAAAGGCTGACACCATCTCCCTGCACACAGCCCCGACCGGCCGTAAACGGCGATCCGGCACCTTGGGCGATTTCCACAAAGGCCGCTTCGCCGCTGGGGCAATTGGTGGTGTCGTCGCTACCAGCAAGACCGGTGCGCCCAAACCGAATGGCCGTCTGCGATAAGGCAATGATTTCATCGCGTTGCGCTTCGGTCAGGTCCAGATAGGCCGGCGTATCTGGTCCCCACATCCACCACCCTTGCTGCGGGTGCCCGGTAAACCGCCGCAGCGCAATGGTGGCTTTGCCATCGTCCACCTCAAACCGGATCACCCGCGCCACCCCGCCATCCCGGGGCACGAGGGTCACGCGCACGGCAGCCTCCAAAGGCAGCCCCGCCAGAGAGGCCCGCCCCCCAGAAACAGCACTTAAATCCCCCTGCAGCGCTTCGCGCGCCCACGGCGGTGCAGTTTGCCCCAAAGACTGCGCGAAGGCCTGCGGCAGCGCAGCACACGCAATCGCCAAACCACAAAACAGAGCCGTAAGACGCATCGGCGTCCTCCTCAACTTTTGCCTCAACTGGCTTCAGCGCCCCGATGGATCGACAAGACCCCCGTCCTGCTGACTTCCACCAAGCCTAAAGGTCGCATCAACTCAATGAATGCGTCAATTTTCTCAGAGGCACCGGTCATTTCGAAAATAAAGCTCTCCAGCGTCGTATCGACCACCTTGGCGCGAAAGATCTCCGACACCCGCAACGCCTCAATCCGGTCCTGGCCTTTCGATTTGACCTTAACGAGCGCCAGCTCACGCTCCACCCCGGCGGGATCGTGCGTCACATCGATCACCCGCCGTGTGGAAACGATCCGCTCCAACTGCGCCTTGATCTGCTCCAGGATAATCGGCTGCCCAGAGGTCACGATGGTGATCCGCGAAGCCTGCACCGCCCGGTCGGTTTCCGCCACCGTCAGGCTTTCGATATTGTAGCCGCGCGCCGAAAACAGACCCACAACGCGGGCAAGAACGCCCGGCTCGTTGTCCACCAGCACCGCAAAGGTGCGCCGCTCGACGGGATCTTGGCTGCGTTGTGGCACTTAGCGTGTCTCCTCAGGGGGGCTTGATGTGGAGGCCGGACGATCCGGCCGCGGCGAGGCGCGGTCGCCTTGCCTCGCCCGGGTCAGGTTGCGGTCCCATCCCGCATCGCCCTTGGCCCGCAACAGGCCGGGATGGCGCTTTTCCAAATCTTCGGCCAGGCGCAAGCTGTCTTCATAGCTGGCCGCATGCTCGCGCCGGTTGGTCAGCCCCAGCCGCCTCATGGCCTCGCCCCGCCGACGCGGGTTCAAATGGTGCTGCAGCTCCGACACGAACTCCCGGCGACACATAATAAAGAACCGAGCAGCGTCCGCATCGGGCGTCGAGGCCACGTGGCTAAGCGTTTCCAACTCGTGGAAAGCAAAAACCAGCGGATTGAGGATCAACGGCCGCCCCCCGCGGAACGCCCGGGATTTTTCGATCCCACCGCCGGTATCAGTATTGGGGAAATACAGCCGCCCCTTGTCTACCAAAGCCGAAAGCGCCGAAAGCGCCCCCGCCCGCTCGCGCACGAAATCCTGGGTAGACAGGCCAAGACCGCGGCTTTCCGCCAACAGCGCGGCCCTGGTCAGCGCGTGCAGCCCCTGATCGCCCCAGGCCAACACCTCCGCATCGATCTGCCCCTTCAACGCCTCGCTCTGCAGCGCCATCTGCTTGCGCACAGTCAACCAATTGAACAAGAACGACAAAAACGCAGCCACAGCCGAGCCGATTGCTAGCCACGTCTGCACATCGATCGTCCGCAACGACTTGATGACCGCTCCAGCGTCCATCTCACTGTCTCCCCTTAGCCCATGCCTCTTATCGGCAATCTCTTGCGGAAGGAAGCTTTGGCACAGCGCACAGTGGCCCCAGGTCTCACTTCGGCTGCCGCCCCCAAATCTCTGGTACCGGCAACACGGGTATGATTAAACAGATCAACTCTTCGAACTCAGGAGCCGCCAAACCGATGTCCGCCGAGCCCATCGGCACCCTGGTGATCGTCGGTGCAGGCATGGGTGCAACCATGCTGCTCACGTCGCTGGTCGACCTTGCGAGCCCGCCACTGCGACTGGTGATCCTCGATCCGGATCCAGAAGCCCCACGCGGCGAGGCTTATCAACCGGGCCCCGCCTCGCGCCTCCTCAACACCAGAGCACGCGACATGGGCCTTACAGCAAAGGCCGCGGATGGATTTACCGCGTTCGCCGCAGCCGCGATGGCCGCCCAAGTCGAAGCGGTGGCCACTGCTTTCCTGCCTCGGGCGCTCTATGGCGACTTCTTGGTCACGGGGATGACAACCGCGATGCAGGCCCTAAGCCGACAAGGCTGGGAGATCCGCCGCCATCCTTGGCGGGTGCAAGAAATTCGTCCCCATGCGGACCACTTCACGGTGCTTGCCGACGGCGGCGTGATCGATAACGCACAGGACGTCGTACTTGCGGTAGGTGCTGTCCGCAGGCCGCTTCTGCCCCGCGCTCAATCACCTTGGAACATTGATGTCGATCTCAAAGACCCGCGTCCCGCCCTTATCGCCGGTGCCGGGTTGACCGGCATCGACGCCTCGGTTGACCTATTTGAACGCGGCTTTGCTGGCCCAATAGTGTTGGCGAGCCTCGACGGGGGCGTGCCACACGTTCAACCCGCGGCTCCGCTCCCACCGTTTGCGTTGGCGTTCCCCGAGCCACTTGCCCCATCGAACTTGATCGCTCGCCTCCGCCTCGCCGCCCGAACCCCACAGCAGGACTGGCGCGCCGTTATAGACGCCCTGCGCCCACACACCCCGCGTCTTTGGGCCGCAATGCCCGCCAAACGCCGCCGCGCGGTGCTGTCGGGGCCTCGAATGGAGATGTGGGGCCGCCTAAGACATCGCTTGCCCGCGCAGACCGGCACCTATCTCCAAGCCCTGATCGCATCGGGCAAAGCGCAGACCCGCAAGATGCGCGTTACAGGCGAAGAGCGAGATGCAGCCGTGATAATAGACGCTCGCGGTTTCGATATGTGCCAGGCGAACCATCCGCTTTCGGTCCAACTCCGCCGCGATAGCGTTGGGCGACCATGCCCGACCGGCTTCGGATTTATGCCGAACGCCGACATGATTATTGGCAGGACCAACAAGGCGCGATTATTCTGCCTTGGTTCCGCGTTGGTCGGTGCCCACCTGGAAACCACTGCCGCACCGGAAATCCGCGCCCAGGCCGAAATTGTGGCCGGCGCGCTTTGCGTGTTCAAACCATGATCCGGCCCGCGTCGTCGATTGCCCCTTTGGTCTGGTCTTCTCCCAGGATCATCTCGTTGTGCGCCTTGCCCGAAGGGATCATCGGGAAGCAGTTTTCAGACTTCGCCACCCGACAATCAAACAGCACCGGCTTTCGCACGGCGATCATTTCTTCAATCTTTCCATCAAGCTCGGCGGGGGTCTCTGCCCGGAAACCAACAGCGCCATAAGCTTCTGCCAGCTTCACGAAGTCTGGCAGCGCCTGCGAATACGAGTGCGAGTAGCGCTCGCCATGCAGCAGCTGCTGCCATTGCCGCACCATGCCCATCCACTCGTTGTTCAGGATGAAAATCTTGATCGGCAGGTTGTACTGCACCGCCGTGCTCATCTCCTGCATCGTCATTTGCACGCTGGCCTCGCCCGCGATGTCGATCACCAGCGCGTCTGGGTGCGCCACCTGAACCCCCAAGGCGGCAGGCAAGCCATATCCCATCGTGCCAAGCCCGCCGGAAGTCATCCAACGATTAGGCGCTTCAAACCGATAGAATTGCGCCGCCCACATTTGGTGTTGGCCCACCTCGGTGGAGATATAAACGTCCTTGTCCTTGGTCAGGTCAAACAAGCGTTCAATCGCATACTGCGGTTTGATGACCGTATCGCTCGACGCATAGCTAAAGCACTTCCGCCCTCGCCAGTCTTCGATTTGCGCCCACCATGCCTTCAGATCAGGCTTCACCGCAAGCTTGCGCCACCCCGCCAGCAACGCCTCTAGCGCCGCCCCAGCATCCGCCACGATCCCCACCTCCACCAACACATTTTTGTTGATCGAACTGCGATCGATATCGATGTGGATCTTCTTCGAATTGGGGCTGAACGCATCCAAGCGCCCCGTCACGCGATCATCAAATCTAGCCCCCACACAGATCATCACATCGCAATCATGCATCGCATGATTGGCTTCCCAGCTGCCGTGCATGCCGAGCATACCAAGCCACTGCGGGTCGCTGGCCGGAAACGCGCCAAGCCCCATCAGTGTTGAGGTCACCGGAAACCCGGTCTCTTTGGCAAGCGCGCGCAACGTGGCAGACGCCGCAGGCCCCGCGTTGATCACCCCACCGCCGGTATAAAATATCGGCCGTTTGGCCTTGGCCATCAGGGCCAGGGCGCGTTCGATGTCTTTGGATGGAGGCGCACCCGCGGGGTGATAGGTCTTGGGCTTCAACCCCTCTGGCCCCTGGTATCGCCCAATCGCGAATTGCACATCCTTGGGAATGTCAATCACCACAGGTCCCGGCCGCCCGGACTGCGCCACATAAAACGCCTCGTGGATCACGCGGGCCAAGTCGTTCACGTCACGAACCAGCCAATTGTGCTTGGTGGCAGACCGCGTGATCCCCACCGTGTCGCACTCCTGGAACGCGTCAGAGCCGATCAGATGCGTGGGCACTTGGCCGGTCAACACCACCAGCGGGATCGAATCCATCAGCGCATCCACCAAAGGCGTCACCACGTTGGTCGCCCCCGGCCCGCTGGTCACCAGCACCACCCCAACCTTGCCGGTGGAACGAGCATACCCCTCCGCCGCATGGCCCGCCCCCTGCTCGTGCCGCACCAATATGTGCTGCAGGGCCGGCGCGCTGAACAACGCGTCGTAGATCGGTAGCACCGCGCCGCCCGGATAGCCAAAGATGTGCTCAACGCCCTGATCAAGCAGCGCCTGCACGACAATTTCGGCCCCCGTCATCGTCTTTGTGGCACTTGCGCTATTGCCATCCATGGCCAGGACTCCTGATACCGCTCTTTTCAACAAGGACGCGGCACTTAGCTCCGAAAACAACAAAAAAGGGACCCACAAGTGGTCCCTTGATGACGACAACGACCGGATCCGACGGGTTCAACCGGACCGGCCGCGCCTAATAAGTACGCTCACGCAGGGCAGCGAAGGGGTCAGAGGTGCGCGCATAAGCCTTTCTCATTTGCCAGCAATAAACAAGATACGTGCCTCGCGAGGGCCGGTCAAGACACGATTTCGGCAACAACTTACCCCATTTTACACCAAAGCCAAAGCAGCTTCCACGTCCGCCCCTCCTTCGCCGACCGGCAACTGCGGCCAGTCTGCCATTTGCCCCCGCATCCAGGTGAACTGACGCTTGGCATAGTGGCGCGTGTCCCGGGCAGAAAGGCTAATCGCGGTCTCAAGATCCATGGGCCCCGAAACAACCTGCGCCAACCAGGGCATGCCGTGCGCCCGCATCGCCGGCAACGATGGGTCAAGCCCTCGCGCCGCCAGCGCCCGTGCCTCTTCCAAAGCTCCGCCCTTCACCATCGCCTCAAAGCGGGCATCGATCCGCCGATACAACCGCGCCCGGTCTGGCCACAGCGTCATCCCGCGCCACGCCCCCGCGGCGAGCGACGCACAAGCCCCGCCCTGCCAATCGCTCAAAGGCTGACCGCTGGCCTCAAACACCGCAAGCGCCCGCGCGATCCGCACCCCGTCATGCGGGGCCAAGCGTGCAGCGCTCACCGGGTCCACCTGCGCCAATCGGGCATGCAAAGCGGCCGCGCCAAGCTGAGCAAGCTCCCCCCGCAACGCTGCGCTAATGGCCTCCGGCGTTTCAGGAATGGCCGATAGCCCATGCGTCAACGCCCGGAAATAAAGCCCCGTGCCCCCAGCAACGACGGCCACCTTGCCCCGGGCCCAGCAGTCTTGGATCGCTGCCAGCGCCTGCAGCTCCCACTTGCCCACCGAGAACCGTTCCGCCGCATCCACATGCCCATACAAATGATGGCGCACCTCGGCTTCGTCAGCAGCGCTCGGCCGCGCGGTCAAAACGTGCAAGTCGCGATAGACCTGCATGGAATCCGCGTTGATGACCTCTGCGCCGATCCGGGCGCAAAGCGCCATTGCAAGCGCAGACTTGCCGCTGGCCGTTGGGCCCATGATAAGGATCGCACGCGACATACGCCCTGATCCGCCGAAAGCTCCCCCTGTGCAAGACCTCCCCCCCCCCTTCGCTCTTGTCATGGTCGCCCCAGACCGCCCGTCCTATCACGCAGGTCTGATGGCCTATGGCGAGATTGCCCAAGAACATGGTGCCCGCCCCCCGCGAGTCCTTAGCCCCTGGCAGGCCGCCGAATGGGCAGTGCCGGAAACCAGCGACGAGCTGATCGAAAAACTGAGTATAGCCGGAGAGTTCGCAGGGGTGGATTGGGCCTTGACCCCGCCGGAAGGCCGCCGCAAGCGCCTCCTGATCGCCGACATGGACTCAACCATCATCTCCGTTGAATGCATCGACGAGCTGGCAGACTTCGTTGGCAAAAAGGCACAGATCGCCGCCATCACGGAGCGCGCCATGCGCGGCGAATTGAACTTCGAAGACGCCCTCGCCGAACGGGTTGCGATGTTGAAAGGCCTGCCGGTGTCAGATCTGCAGCGCTGCTACGACCAGCGCGTGCGGCTCAATCCGGGGGCCGACATCGTGGTGGCCACGATGCGCGCCCACGGGGCGCGCTGCGTGCTGGCCTCCGGCGGCTTCACATTTTTCACCGCCCGTGTAGCGGCCGCCGCCGGCTTTTCCGCCCATCGCGCCAATCGCCTGCTTGATGACGGCACCTGCCTGACGGGCACGGTCGCCCTGCCCATCCTTGGCCAACAAGCAAAGCTGGACACCCTCACCGCCGAAGTCGCCCGGCTGGGCGCAACGCTGGGCGATGCCCTTGCAGTCGGCGATGGGGCCAACGACCTGGCGATGATCACGGCAGCGGGGTTGGGGGTGGCTTACCGCGCCAAACCGGTGGTGGCAACCAAGGCCCACGCCCGCATCGACCACACTGACCTGACCACCCTGTTGTATTTTCAAGGCTACGCCAAAGCCGAGTTTGCAGCGCCCTCCACAAGCGACCCCGAGCACCTGAAAACCTAGCAGAGCCTCAGTTCGGCCGGATAGCCCGCACCGTCAAATCGCCGCCGCGGTTGATCCGCACCAGCACCGCCCGCGATCCCCCCTCGGCCCGCAGCGCCAACGCCCGCGCCGCGTCCACATCGTCTACATCGCCAAACGCGATTTGCGTAATCACGTCGCCCGGCCGCACCTTGCCGTTGGCATCACTGCCCGGATCGACACTCACCACCACCACCCCGTGCGCGCCTTCGCTGATGGCATAACGGGCCCGCAGGGCCGGTGTGATGTCGCTGATCGTCATTCCGAAGACGCGCCCGCGTCCGGCTGGTCCCGCCAAGGCACCGCCCTCGCCCACCGGTCCAACTTCTTCTTCGTCCAAGCGCCCGATTTCTACAGCCACCGTCATTTCGCGACCGCCCCGCAGGACCTCCAGGCTAACAGCCCGCCCCACTTCGGCCTCCGCGATCATCCGCGTAAGCGCCCGATCGTCCGGCACCGCGCGCCCGTCAAACCGCGCGATTACATCGCCCGGCCGCAGCCCAGCGCGCGCCGCCGGGCCCCCCGGCGAAACCCGCGAAACAATGGCCCCGCGCGACGGGGTGACCTGCAGCGCGCTGAACGTCACGCCCAGCCAACCGCGCCGCGTTTCCCCAAAGGAAACGAGCTGCGTAATCGTGCGCTGCGCCAGCGCTGACGGCGTCGCAAACCCCACTCCAACCGATCCGCCGGTGGGCGATACGATAGCCGTGTTTACCCCAATCACTTCGCCGGCCATGTTGAACAGCGGCCCGCCAGAGTTGCCACGGTTGATGGCCGCGTCAGTTTGGATGAAGTCGTCGTAGCGACCCTGATCGATATTTCGGTTGCGCGCGGAGATAATCCCCAGCGTGACCGTGCCCCCAAAGCCAAACGGGTTACCGATCGCGATCACCAGATCGCCCACCCGCGCGGCATCGCTGTTGCCCCAGCGCACAAACGGCAGCGCCCGCCCCGCAGCGACGCGAAGCACAGCAAGGTCGGTGGCGGGGTCCCGCCCCACCAGTTGTGCCGGCAAACGAAGCCCATCCTGCAGGATCACTTCGATGGTATCGGCCCCTTCAATCACGTGATTGTTGGTGATCACCAGGCCGTCAGCGCTGATCAAAAAGCCCGACCCCAGCGAGTTGACCTCGGGTCCGTCGCCTTCCAGCTCATCGTTGAACCGCTCCAGCGGCGAGCCGCGCGGAAACCGGGGCGCACCGGAAAGCCCGTCAATGCGTTGGGTGGTGGCGATATTCACCACCGCCGGCGTCAAGCGCTCGGCCAAATCGCCAAATCCGTCAGGCGGCAGCCGCGTTTGTGCCGTCGCCGGCGATCCAGGCAAAACCCCGATCGCAGCCGCACACAAACCAACCGCGAGCGCCACAGCGCCCGCGCGCACCAAACAAGAAAGGCTCAAAAATTGCGGCATCCCGAGTCACACTGCTAAACCGATGCGGCGAAAGCAAGGACGGGGCTGCGCACCAATCTGCGAAGCCCCGTCTATGTGACCTTAACGCCGCCCGTTTGGATCCCGGAAGTACCGGAAAAACTCCGATTCCGGGGGCAGTATCATTGGCGTGCCTTCGGGCAGCGCCTGCTCATACGCCCGCATCGAGCGGTAGAAGGCAGCAAAGTCAGGGTCCCGGCCAAACGATTGCGCGAAGATTCGCGCCCTCTGGGCATCGCCCTCACCGCGGATTTTCTCGCCCTCTTCGCGCGCAGTCGCCCGAATAACCACCGCCTCGCGCTCGGCTTCAGCTCGCATTTTCGCGGCTTTTTCCAAACCTTCAGCCCGGATTTCGGCGGCCACCTGCTCGCGCTCTGTGGCCATCCGCGCAAACACCCGCTCTTGGGTTTCACGGGGCAGGTCCGCTTGGCGCAGCCGCACGTCCACCACCACGATCCCAAGTTCAGACGCTTGGCGATTCACATCCTCGCGGATCGTGTTCATCAGCTGCGCCCGCTGGGTAGCGATGA
Source organism: Caulobacterales bacterium (assembly GCA_049314555.1). Lineage (GTDB taxonomy): Bacteria > Pseudomonadota > Alphaproteobacteria > Caulobacterales > Aquidulcibacteraceae > REEB509. The sequence goes on along the minus strand of JBMOEW010000034.1, from coordinate 1,678 downwards.
TTTCCGCCCGCCGCACGTTGCCAAGCGCCCGGCGCAGAGCAGCTTCCGTCAAGCGCTCCAAACGCGCCTGGCCACCCTCTTCGGTTTGCGCTGCCTGATAGAACCGCAGCGGATCGCTGATCCGCCACCAAACGAACGCATCAACAATCAGGCGCTCTTGATCCGAAGCGATCACTTCCTGCTCTTCGATCGTGTAGGGCATGATCCGACGATCGAACGCGATGGTGTTCTGCACGAACGGCAGCTTCATATAGAGGCCGGGGCCAAATCGCCCGCCCGCCTCGTTAATGGTGCGCTGGGCTTCACCAAACTGCAGCACCAGAACCTGTTGGGTCTGAGGCACGATAAAGAAGATGTTGGCCAGCATGAACAAGGCGAGTCCAGCGATCGCCAGCACCGGCAATAAGAAGCGCGGCATAGGGTTAGCCTCCGGTCGTGCGGGGAGCAGGTTGAGCGGGCGTGGGCGCAGGCGCAGGCGTCGCCGCCGGCCCGCTCGGTGCCGGTTGGGTTTGTGCCGGGCGTTGACCGCGCCGCATTTGTTCTAGCGGCAGATAGGGTTGCACCCCGGTCCGGCCGTCGATGATCATCACGTCTGCGCCGCGATAAATCCGCTCCAGCGTTTCAAAATACAACCGATCCCGCGTCACCCGCGGTGCCAGCCGGTATTGTTCAAAGATCAAGCGGAACCGCTCGGCGTCACCGGTTGCGTCGCGTACGACCTGTTCGCGATAGGCCTGCGCGGCCTGCAACTCGCGCTGACCATCCGAACGTGCCCGCGGAATCTCTTCGTTGCGGAAGCGTTGGGCCCGGTTGATTTCCGTTTCGGCGTCTTGGCCGGCGCGCACAACATCGTCGAACGCGTCCACCACCTGCGCCGGTGCCGCCGCCTTCAACAGCTGCACTTCCAGCACTTCCACCCCAGAGGCATAGCCATCCAGGATCCGCTGCATGAGCACTTCGGTCTCTTGTTCCACCTGACCCCGCTGGGTGGTGATCAAGGCCTCAAGTGCAGTGCGGCCCACCACTTCGCGCATCGCGCTTTCGGCCACCCCCCGCACCCCTTCCATCGGGTTGCGCAGGTTGAACAGGAAGCGGTAGGCACCGCCTTCCGGTCCCGGCTGTGGATTCAGCCGGTAAAGCACGGTGAAATCCACATCCACGATGTTTTGGTCGCCGGTCAGCATCAGGCTCTCAGACAGCACGTCCTGGTCGCCGTTGATCCCGACATCCACGCGCCGCTGTGTCGTAACTGCCACAGTTTGCTGGCGTTCCAACGGCTGCGGCAGGTGCATGTGCAAGCCGGGGCCCGTCGTCCGGTTGTAAGCGCCGAATCGGGTCACCACCGCCTGCTGCCCTTCGTCCACCATGTAGACGCCAGACGCCACCCATCCGGCCGCCAACAGCGCCCCGAGCACGAAAATGCCGCCAGTGCCCCGCGGACGCCGATCGTCCCCGTCGCCGCCGGTTCGCCCCCCCAAAGACCCGCGCATCCGCTCCTGGAACCGACGCATCATCTCTTCAAGATCAGGGCCTTGGCCGTTTCCGCCGCCCCCTCCGCCGCTGGGAGGTTGGTTCTTAGGAGGCTGTCCCCAGGGCTGGCGCGGGCCGGAGCCCCAAGGCCCCCCAGAGCCGCCTCCTCCAGAGCCGCCTCCTCCAGAGCCGCCTCCTCCAGAGCCGC
>JBMOEW010000033.1:0-34222 GCA_049314555.1 Caulobacterales bacterium | reverse complement strand
CAGCGCCGGCAATGCAACGAACGCTCGCTGCTGCGTCGGTTTGGACCCGGCATCAAGGTGGTGCGGATCACTACCACCGAATCCTACACCAGCGTAGTGGAGCGCCGCGGCCAAGTCACAGCCCCCACCGCGATGTTTGACGGCGGCGTTGGCCAGGCCGTCTGGCAATAAGGCAACAGCTCAAAACCAATAAAAACGACGCACACTCACCTAACGCACAATGACCGCCCTGACGCACGGGGCGGCCTTTTTCTTTTCTGTAATGGGGGTTAGGGTTGTGGACTGTTCCAAGGAGGAAACCGAATGATCCGTGCCCTAGCCGTTGCAGCCGCTGCATTTTTGACCATGGCCACACCGCTTATCGCGACCGCCGCTGCGCAGGCTCCGGCCAACGTCATGGGGTATAGCTCCTCTGATCTGAACGGCCAGTGGCAAGGGGCCTATTTCAGTGGTGATGCGGGAACGCCGTTTGTGGCGACCTTGTCCCATGATGGGCAGCGCGTGATCGGATCCACCACCGAGCCGAACGGGTTTGGCGATCCCAACGTCGCTTACCTGCTTGCGGACTTGAATGGCACGCTGCGCGCTGGGCGTTTGACCCTGGACAAGACCTATAACGGGGTTGGTGGGCAAACGCACACCGTTCGATATGTGGGGACGGTCAGCCGCGATGGGCGGCGGATCACCGGCAGCTGGAACCTTGATGGGGTGAGCGGGCGGTTTGAGATGGTGCGTTGAGGGCAGGCTTGGTCAGGCTTGGTAAAGGGGATTGGACCTCGTGGGTGCCGTTGGCAGCTTGCGAGGTGCAACCTACGGTCATGACTTTGGCACGTCCGGCCATGGTGAGCAGTGATTGGTGCCGCTAGAACATTGCGCCATGACTTGGCCGCCAAAGGAGGATTGAGATGCTGGCTCGGCTCTTTCCGCGCGCGCTGACAAATACCTACCTTGGGTCTTGGGTGGCGGTTTGGCTGGTGGTGCCGGTGTTAATCGTGAAAACTTTGATTGGGTTCAACTTTAGTGGGTTGAACCCGTTCGTCAGTGTGGCCGGCATTCTTGAGTCGGTGGATGGTGTGCCACTTTCCAGTTTCAGTGCAGAAGCGGCGGACCAAGTCATTTCGTCAGCGACGGCTTGGGGCATGGCGATGTTTGCGCTGTGCTTGATGGTTTGGCTGGTTCTGGTGCGTTACCGGGCTGGATTGCCTGCGGCGATCCTGGTGGTGTTGATTGAACAGTTAGGGCGCATGGGTCCTGGGTTGGTGCGCGCGATCGGCGAGATCGCCACTGGCACGCCGAGCCTTGGTACATCCACGCTGATCAATCTGGCGATGGCGGTCTCATTGATTGGCGGCTTTATGCTTTCGCTGGTGGCGGTGCGGCGCAAAACGTAGACTGCGGGCGTGTCTGGCTTTGGTGGATCGAGCGCCTCTAGGCCCTTACATCGACGATTGCGCCGCGTTGCTTGGCATGCGTTGACGAGGAGCTTGCGTCCGCCTTCGCAATTGTTCCACCGAAGATCACCGCTTGCGATTTTCGGCTTGGATCGTTGTCTGCACTGACGTTGAAGGGCCCGCTCTTGGGGTGTTCGGGGTCAATATGCTTTTTGGCATACCCAACGTCGGTGCAGTTGCGGCATGCAAAGCCATTGACCAGGATGGGCGTGGAATAGTTCGAGGAAATGGCTGCCATGGGGGACCTCGGGCGGATGTCGTCGCTTCGGGCGTATGGCCTTCGAAGACGTTAGCGGCCCCGCAGAAGTTACAGGCAGGCTATTGGGTCGATGCTGGATCGTTGGTCAGCGCCATTAGCTGGACGGGTTGGCTTTGGGTGGCCTATTGAATGGCTGTTGCGATGCCTGAGGATTCTATGACCGAACTCGATATTCGTTCTGCCCGCCAAGACCAACTTATCTCCGGTGCCACAGGTGATTGGGAAGTGATCATCGGCCTTGAGGTGCATGCGCAGGTTAGTTCCAACGCGAAGCTGTTTTCGGGCGCATCGGCGGCTTACGGGGCTGAACCTAACGCGCATGTAAGCCTGGTGGACGCGGCGATGCCTGGCATGCTGCCGGTGTTGAACAAGTTCTGCGTGGAGCAGGCGATCCGGACGGGGCTTGGCCTGAACGCCCAGATCCATCTGAAGTCTCGGTTTGACCGGAAGAACTATTTCTATCCTGATCTGCCTCAAGGCTACCAGATCAGCCAGTTTCAGCACCCAATCGTGGGTGAAGGCGAAATCGAGGTTGAGCCCGATGGGGAAGACCCCATCGTCGTGCGGATCGAGCGCATCCACCTTGAGCAGGATGCGGGCAAGTCGATCCATGATTTGTCGCCGAACGAGACTTACGTCGATCTGAACCGGTCTGGCGTGGCGTTGATGGAGATCGTGTCGCGGCCGGATATTCGGTCTGGAAAAGAGGCGGCGGCATACTTCGCCAAGCTTCGCGCGATTGTGCGGGCGCTTGGCACTTGTGACGGCAATATGGATGAAGGCTCGATGCGGGCGGACGTGAACGTGTCTGTGCGCAAGCCCGGCACGCCGTTTGGCACGCGCTGCGAGATCAAGAACGTGAACTCATTGAAGTTCATTGTGCAGGCGGTGGATTATGAATCGCGCCGCCAGATTAGGATCTTGGAGGAAGGCGGCAAGATTGACCAGGAGACCCGCCTGTTCAATGCCACAACCGGGGAAACCCGCACGATGCGCTCCAAGGAAGATGCGCACGATTATCGCTATTTTCCGGATCCGGATTTGTTGCCGCTGGAGATCGGTCAAGACTGGGTGGATGCGATCCGGGCCTCGCTGCCCGAATTGCCGGACGCCAAGAAGAAGCGCTTCATGGGGAACTACGGACTATCTGCCTACGATGCGCGGGTGTTGTCTTCCGACAGTGAAAGCGCTGCGTTCTTTGAAGCGGTGGCCAAGGGGCGCGATGCCAAGCAGGCGGCCAACTGGGTGACGCAGGAGTTGTTTGGGGCGCTAAACAAGGCGGGCCTGGAGCTTGCGGCCTCGCCCGTTTCTGCCGACCGGTTGGGCGCGCTGTTGGACCTGATGGCCGATGGCACGATCAACGGCAAGATCGCCAAAGACGTGTTTGTGAAGATGTTTGAAAGCGGTGACGATGCCGGCGCGATTGTGGAGCGGGAGGGTTTGCGGCAGGTGACCGACACCGGCGCGATCGAGGCCGCGATCGACGCGCTGATGGCGGCGAACCCGGACAAAGTGGCCGAAGTGAAAGACAAGCCCAAAGCCTTCGGCTGGTGGGTTGGCCAAGTGATGAAGGCGATGGGGGGCAAAGCCAACCCGGCTGCCGTTAATGATTTGCTGAAAGCGAAGTTGGGCGTCGAGTGAGGGGGTAAGCCCCCTCACCACCCCCGCAGCAGTTGATCCACGATGACGCCGGTGGCGATGCCGAGCAGATAGTATTCGCCGCGGTCATCCCGCGCCCAGCGATGGCCGCGCGGGGGCGCATAGAGGCCGTAGCGGTTCCAGTCTTCAACCACATACACGTTGTAGCCACGGGGAATGCGGGTCCCCCTTTGCAGGGCGCGGTAACCGGGACGGCAATCGCGATAATAGGCCTGTGGGGGCGCGCCCCAGTACCAGGCGTCGCGATAGTAGTAGCCGTTGTGGGCGCGGGGGTCCCAGGGGTCTGGGTAGGCGCTGTATTGGCGGTAGTCTTCGTGGCGGGAGCCGTATTGGCGGTAGCCTTGGCCGTACCTGTCGCCGTAGCCGTACCCATAGGCGCGGGCGCGGGCGGCGTCTTCCCAGCGGCGGGTGTCATTGCCGTAGCGTCGGCGTTCGGCGTCGCGTTGGGCGTCTTCATAGCCGCGGCGGTATTCGTCATCGCTGTTGGAGCCGTAGTGGCGTTCGCGGCTGTATTCGTTGCGTTCGCCGCCATGACCACGGCGCCCGTCCTGGTGCCAACCTTCGCGGTTATAGGTGCTGTAGCCATCGTCGCGATCGGCAAAGGCCGGCATTGGCGCAAAGGCCAGCACCGCCGCTAGGGCAAGCGCACGTGCGCCGAGGTTTGTGCGAAACGTCATGTGAGCCTCCTTGAGCGGGCTAGCCTCGGTCGCATACCGTCTGTGACCGTAGCTGAACGGGGGCTGAATGAACGGATCGCGCCCTTGATCGACTTGCGCAACAATCAAGCCAGCCTTAACGGCAATCGCAAGCAAGCCGCCCCAGGTAAGGTGCAGCCGGGCATCAGCAGGAGAACGGTCATGGCAGATCCGATTGAGCTTTTTTATTGGCCAACGCCGAATGGTTGGAAAATCTCGATAGCGCTGGAAGAGATGAGGCTGCCCTACACGCTTAAGCCCATCGACATCGGCAACGGGGCGCAGTTTGCGCCGGCGTTCTTGAAGATCAGCCCGAACAATCGCATGCCCGCGATCACCGATCCGGACGGGCCAGGTGGCCAGCCGATCAGCGTGTTTGAGAGCGGCGCGATCCTGCAATATCTGGGGCGCAAGACCGGCCAGTTTTATCCCGCAGATGAACGCACGCGCGTTGAGGTGGACGAGTGGCTGATGTGGCAGATGGCAGGCCTTGGCCCGATGAGCGGGCAAGCCAGCCATTTTCGCGTCTATGCGCCGACAATCGAACCTGATCCGGCGAAGACCGAATACGGCCAGCGGCGCTACACCAACGAGGTCAACCGGCTTTATGGGGTGCTCAACACGCGCCTTGCTGCGCGGGCGTTCGTGGCGGGGGACTATTCGATCGCGGACATGGCGATCTGGCCCTGGATACGGGGCTATAAAGTGTTTGGCCAAAACATTGACGACTTTCCCGCCCTGAAACGCTGGTTTGACGAGGTTGGCGCGCGGCCGGCGGTGGCGAAGGGCGTGGCGCTGGGCGAAGAGTTGCGCAAGCCGTTGCCGGAGCCGGGCTCCAAAGAAGCCGAGGCAAGGCGCAAGGCGTTGTTTGAGCAAACGGCGCAAAGCGCGGCTGCCGCAGCGGCCGACGCCCTAAAGGACTAGATGCTTAATAGCGATCAATAAGTATTGAAGAAGTATAGCGCCGCACTTTTTTGGTAAGTTCGGCGTTTTTCTTGTCTTGGCTTCGCGGCGTTTACCTTATCTCAAAACTAGCAAGGCAAATCTCTGTTCATGACAGCAAGAACGCTGTTTGTGGGTTGGGACGAGCAGACGCGGAAAACCGCGCTGGGGTGCCCTAAAGTGATCAAGGGAGCGACCAGAATGGCGTTCACGGATGCCGAGATTCAAGAAGCGATCGCCGCGGCGCAAGCCGGTGGATCGGATGACCTCTACAAGTTGGGCCTGATTTACTCGACCGGCCAAGGCGGCCCGGTGGACTATGTGCAGGCGCACATGTGGTTCAACCTTGCTGCCATGAAGGGCAGCCAACCGGCCAAGGAAAGCCGCAAGGAATTGTCAACGCAAATGAGCCCGTGCGAAATCGCGGCCGCCCAGAAAAGCGCCCGCGAGTGGCTGGATCGTCGTCACTGAGGTTTTGGTCAGTTCTGCGCGAGGTCGTAGAACAGGCTGAAATTGATCGGCAGCGCGTCGCGGATGTATTGCTGAACAAACAGGTTCAGCTGGCTGATGCGGGTGCGAGGCACATAGACGACGTCGAACCGCCGCAGGGTTGGTCCGGCGTTCAGCCCTTCGAAGATGCGGGGGTTGCGCAGATCAGCCACCGTTACTGTGCGCGGGCCGGCGGGCTCTCTGGACATGATGACCACCTGGTTGCGCCGGGCGGTGGTGCGAAAGCCGCCGGCGAGGGCGACGGCCTGAATGGTGTCGATCGGGCCCACCATCGGATATACGCCGGGGCGCTCCACTTCGCCGGCAACAAAAACCAGCTGCGAGCCAAAGGTGCGGGCGCGCACGTCTATTTCTGGCATGCGCAGGTCGCGGGCATAGGCGGCGGCCAGGGAATCGCGAAGCTCCCCAGAGGTCATGTCTGCGGCCAAGACCGGCTCGATCAGCGGCATATCAATGCGGCCGTCTGGGGCGATCGTAAGGGTTCGGCTGAGCTCCGGCGCTGATAGAATCGTAATTTCCAATTCATCGCCGGGGTAGAAGCGATACTCTTCGGTGGCTTCAGAAAAAGCAGCCGGTGCTGCCTGATCGGCACGGGCCATCGTTGCGCATCCGGCAAAACCGGCGGCGACCATAACGGCAAAAGCGGCGATCGCGCTGCGGGACATGGAATTCTCCCTCACTTCTCGCTCAGATGTTGGGCGCATCCCCGACGATTCACGACGGGGTATGGGGTGGGCCCCTATCAAGGCCTGTGCCACGCACCATGCAGTTTGCTCAGCGATTCTTGCTCAGACAGTCTGACGGTGCGCTGATCTGGTGAATGACTGTTTACCGAATCGGGGCGAAAGCGTGCGCTTGATGAATTCGGATCCGCTGGTTGTGCGGTAAACTGCGAAAGGCCCACCATGGCGGTGGCGGAAAATCAAGCCACGCAACGGGGTGCCGCGGGGAAGACGGCGTCTTTGTCGAGGGCGTGGAATTCAACGCCCAAGCTGTCGTTGGCAGACATGGCGGCTTTGCTGTGGCGGGAACGCATATTGATCGTGTGCATTGGCGGTGCCATCGGATTGATCGGTCTTGCCTTGGCGCTGATGATGCCGCGTACCTATGCGGCCAAAGCGGAAGTGCTTGTGCGTTTGGGACAGGAGTATGTGTACCAACCTCGGACAGGTGGTGCAGGTGCGGGCGCTGCGCCTAAGCTCAGCGAAGTTCTAAACTCGGAAATCAAGTTGGCCGCCAGCCCAGAAGTGACGCGCCGGATGGTGGCGGCGGTGGGGCCAACGACCCTCTATCCGGATCTGGCAAAGGCGAAAAAAGATGGGGCTCCGCTATCGGCGGAGGCTTTAGAGGCGGCAGCGCTTGAGGCTGCCATGAAGGACTTTGCGGCCAGTACAGCTCCTGAAACGCCCACGATCGTGATGAGCTTTCGGGCCCGCACGGCGGAACTGTCTGCCCAAGCACTCAACGCCCATTTGGATGCCTATTTGGCCTTCCGGCGTGAGGTTTTGGTGGGCGCAGAGTCTGGGGCTTATGACGGCCAGCGGGTGGACTTTGAGAAACGCCTCACCGAGGTGAGCGAAACCCTCGCGCGGTTTTTGCAGACCAATCAGATTGGCGATTTTGAGCGAGAGCTGACCACGCTTGGCGAGCTTGCGGCGTCCACTGAAAGTGAGTTGTTTGCGACCCGCGCGCGGTTCAGGGAAATGGATGCCCGGGCGAGCAGTGTGCGGTCCAGCGTGGAGGCCGCGCCAAGCGAGATCGAGCTTTATTCAGAGAGTGACGCGCAGGCGCGGCTCACCGCCCTGCGGCTGGAACGCGAGCAGCTGTTGGCGCGCTATCAGCAGGACGCGGCCCCGGTTCGCGAGATCGATCGGCGGATTTTCCAAACCGAAGCCTTCCTTGAGAACAATTCCTCAGACGGAACGATTAGGCGGGGGCCTAATCCCGTTCGCCAGGAGGCAGAAACCCAACTTGTGACGCTGGATGCGGAGGCGCGGGCCCAACGCGACCGCGTGGGTGCGCTGCAGGCGCAGGCAGCCCAAGTGAGCGAACGCCTGCGCCGGTTGCAGGAGTTGGAACCCACCTACCGCGCTTTGGCGCGCGACCGTGCCGTGCTTGAGGAAAATGCGCGGTCGTTTGCGTCGCGGGCTGAAGAAGTCCGGGCGTTTCGCGAAATCGCCGGGCAGACCACAGACAACATCAGTGTGGTGGAGCGGGCCACCCCGCCAAGCCGGGGGCAAAGCTTGCGGCTGCCGGTGTTTTTGGCGGCCTTGTTTCTGGCGGGGGTGGCTGCCTTGACCGCCGGTCTTGTGCGGGGATTTTTACGCAACCGGTTTCCAACGCCTGGCAGTGCCGCCAGGACGCTTGATACGCCGGTGCTGGCCGTGATGACGGAGACACGCTGAATGGATGGCTCCAATCCAATGTCTGGCGTGCTGCGCGCGTTGACGCGCTTTCCGCGCAAGGGGCGCGGTCGGGTATTGATGTTGATTTCGGCGCACCGCGAGGAAGGCACCAGCAGTGTCGTGCGGGCGGTGTGCGATGCCACAGGGGCTGCAACCACGTTGCTGCTTGATCTCGATCTTCTGCGCAACGCGCAGTTTAAGGCGTACCAGGATCAATCGCTGCGGGACGGGCCCGGGCTTTCCACGGCGGTGGATGGCCGTCTGAAGGGGGCGCGCCTGTATCGGCTGATGACGCCAGATGGGCGGGTGCGGATGGAGGAGCGCTCGGCGCTGTCTTACCACCGGGTCGGGCGGTCGAAACTGTTTGTCAGTTCGTTCGATGCGCACGCGGTGGCGGAGGGTGACCGCACCCAGATCTTGGCAAACGCGACCTATTGGGATGCGGCGCGGCAATCGTGTGATCTGATGCTGGTGGATGCTCCGGCTTTGGAGCGTTCACGGGCGGGACTAACGATCGCGCCGCACGTGGATGCGGTGGCGCTTGTTGTGAGCGGTGCGGATAAGGCCGCTGCGGGGGCGATTGGCCTTAAGAACGAGCTTGAGGCGGTCAATGCGCCAATCGCTGGGCTTGTTTATACGCGCGCCGATCCAATGGCGCTCACTTTGGAGCGTTTGCTTCCGATATGAGGGCGTGGGCCCCATAAAAGCGCTGCGGCGACCACCAAAACACTTTGCCAGCGCCACGGGCGGCTTTGTCTAACAGCCAAAGGCGGTGCTTGGCCCGGATCGCAAAGGCAAGGGCTGCGAGGATGCCAAAGACGCTCATTTGGCAAATGCCAACGACCATGTGTTTGGCGATCGCTGCCCAGTCCGGTGGGGACAGGGAGGCTGCTGCTTCGCAGGGGCCTTGCCCATACGCGAAACTGCGCTTGATGGCGTGACGCAGCGTGGCCCGGGCGGGTGGCAGGTGCTCGATGACTGGTGCGTCTGCGGCCCAGGCAAACCGGCACCCCTTGGCTTGGGCTTTTGAAAACAGGAGGTCGTCTTCCCCGCCCTTTTCGTTTGCCTCAAGGTCAAACGGAGGCGTGTTGGGCAGGATCGTCGCGCGCACGACGAGCGAGTTGCCCATGCCGTAGTAGCGATCGACGGGGCCGCTTTGGGCCGGGCCGGTGCGGGTATAGACGCTTTCGAAAAAGGCCGCATGGGGCGAGGTGTTTGGTGGCAGCTGCGCCATCACCGGGCCAAACACGGCATCGGCTTTGGTCTCGCGTTGGACCCGCAGGAGTGCTGCCAGCCAGTGTAGCGGTGCTTCTTCATCGTCGTCGAGGCAGGCGATCAGGTCACCTTTGGCCAACCCCATCGCCGCGTTGCGGGCATTGGCGACGCCGGGGTTGGGCTCATGTGCATGGCGAAACGGGATACCAGCGGCGCTGGCCTCAGCGCTGAACAGGGCAAAGGCTTCGACGGCTGATCCTTCCGGCGCGTTGTCGACTGCGATAATCTCAAAGGACGCACCAACGCCGGTTTGGGTGAGGACGCTGCGGGCCGCGCGCAAAAAGCTCTCCGGGCGGCGCATTGTTGGGATCATCACGCTGATCAGGGTCATGGTGGGAGCATCCCAAGGCGCGCTTGGGCGATCTGTTGGACCGGAGCCACATGAAATCCTTGGCGCAGAGCTTCGTCCAAGAAGCGAGCGAGCGCATCGGGGGTGACACCCCAAGGGCTGGGATTTGCCGCAACGTCATGGGTAAAGACGGTGAGCCAGCCGCCGGATTGGCGGGCGAGCGTCAGCCATTTGGCACATGCGCGATCGGCGGTCTGGCCAAACAGAGGGGCAGATCGCAGCTGAAGCCGGTCTATGCGCCCCACATTGACGCCTGGCATGATGCCCCGGCCTGTTACAAAGCGAGGGGCCAAGAGGCGCTTGGTGGCAAAGGTTGTTTCGCCGTACGGAAACGCGAAATTGGACGGTGTTTCGACACCCAAAGCGGCGAGGGATTGGCTGTTGTGCACGCACTCCCCTTCCACAACGGCGGGGGTGGTTTGGGCGCAATCAAGGTGGGAGAACGTGTGGCAGGCAATCTCATGGCCCGCCTCCTTTAGATTGGCGAGGTGGTCTTGCGTGTAGCCGTGGCCAAAGGGGGTTGGGGCATCAACGAAGCGGCCGCAGGCATAGTAGGTCGCTTGCACGCCGGCGCGTTCCAGGATGGGTGCTGCCTGATCGACGGCGCTTGCGGGGAAGTCGTCAAAGGTGATTGAGAGCGCGGGCGTGCCAGGCGCAATCCAAGCGGGGGCTGCTGCGCGCCATTGGGTCAGGCGGCGGGTGAGTTTTGCCTTTGCCGATCGGTCTGGCTGATAGGGTTGGGGCTCACGCGTCATGGGGCGTGCTCGGCATAGATCGAGGTGCGATAGAGCTTGAGGGCTGCATGACGCGCCAACATGGGCAAGATGCCCAGCGGATCGCGCGCCAGCCAAGCCAGCGCCGGGCGCGCCAAAGCATGGCCGGGCAGGGCCTTCAGTATGCGGGTGACCTTCCAACTGGCAAAATTCTGCACAGCATCCGGGTGCTTGTCGGCAAGCCTTGCGTAGTTGGGCCCGCCCTGTTGGAATTTGCGCAGGAGGGTTGGGACGTCATCGAGGCCTGCGTGGGTGGCTGGATTGTCGATGTGGTGGATGGGGCCAAAGCGGCTTGCGCGCAGGGCCCAGTCCACGTCTTCCCAGCCCCAGCCCACAAAGCTTTCGTCAAACGGGGTGGCGGCAAGCACGTCGTTGCGAACCAGCAGATTGGACGTGGCGGTGAATTGGGCCGCATCGGCTTGGCGGGCGCTGGCGGGCTTACAATCGGAACGCGCGCTCACGAATTTGTGCAGGGCGGTGGCCCGATTGACCGGAGCCTGGGCGACGGAAAAACCGCCAAAGGCCGCGGACGGGTCTTTTTCGTCGATCAGGGCAAGCCAGCGCCCGATGAAGCCGGCGTCGTCGGGGATCATGTCTGCGTCCAGGAACAGCACGTGGCGGGCGCGCGCGGTGGAAACCAGGCGGTTGCGGGCTTTGGCGCGCCCTTGATTGGGGCTCCAGGCGATCAGGCTGGCGTCAAACGGGGCCTGGGCGAGGGATTGTTCCAGACGTTTGAGGGCCGGGTAATCGCCGGAGCCGTCGTCGAGGAGGGTCAGTTCCATGCGGGACAGGGCGCTGCGGGGGGATTTCGCGAAGGCGTCTATGATTGGGCTTGGATCGTGGCGAAACACTGGGGTGAGCACAGAAAGCGTAGGCATTGCCGCGCGCACTTGGCTGCGGGAGGTGTGTTCAACAGGGGCGGGCGTTGGGGCGAGTGCGCCGGTCATGGCGAGCCTTGGTCCGGGGTTGGTGGTTTGGACCTGTTCAGCTTTACACCAATCCGTCGCCAAAGCGTTTGCAGCAATTGGCCAACAATCGGTCTGGCACCGGCGACATTCAGCGCCAAGCCGGCCAGCGCATAAAGCAGCGCTCCAGCGCCGGCTTTTGCCAGCAACTCCAGCCAGCCGCCAAAGTCCGGGACGAACCAGACGCCGATGGCCATCACTGCGCTTGCTGCCAGTGCGCGGGCGGCATCGAGCCAAGGTATCGGCAGGGGCAAGAGCCGGCGGCCAACCAGAGCAAGGAGAACTGTGCCGCCGGCTGTTGCCAGGGCGGTTGCAGCGGCTGCCCCCACCAACCCAAATGAGGGTGACCAGAGGGCCACCAGGATCAGTGTTAAAATGGCCGGCACGATCATCACAACCGCACGCAGGCCAGTGCGGCGCGTGAGTTGGAACGCTTCGGAAAAATAGTAGGTTGAAAGGCCGGCAAAGAGCCCGGAGATCGCGAGCCACGGGATGAGTTCGGCAGCGGTTGCGGCGAGGCCCTCACCCACCATCGTATGGGCCAAGGGTTGTGCTACCAGTGCCAGGCCCACGGCGGCTGGGATCGCGAGGGCAAACAGGGTGCTTGCCAAGCCGCGGGCGATCGGGAGGGCTTTTGCTCTGCCCCCGCTTTCAAACGCGGTGAGGGCGAGCGGCGCTGCTGACATGCTAGCCCAGACGAACAGCAAATCGATCGTGCGGGCCAGGCCAAAGGCCGCCGCAAACGCACCTACGGCTTCAGCGCCGAGGTTGGCGTTGATCACGAAACGCGCCCCCGTTTGGACGGCCAGTTCCAAGGAAAGGGCAAGTGCCAACGGCACGCCGTAGGCACCATATTGCAGCGCGGTGGCGGTGTTGCCTACCCCGCCCTTGGCGCTCTTTAGCAGGAATGGAAGGTCTGCGGCGGCAATGAAAGCACCACCAATCAACAGGCCCAGAAATGGCGCGCCAGGGCCAAGCTGTGTGGTGGCAGCACAGGCAATCCCGAGCGCCAATCCAAGCAGGGTAAAGGCGGTCTCGCGCCAGGAATAGCGGGCAACGTTGTGATCGGCGCGGTCGGTCTCGCGGCTAATCCGCGTCACAAACCGCATGGCAGATGCGCCGGCCGCAAGGCACGCCGCTACCGCCAACGGGGGATCATGGCGCAGAAGCAACCAGAGGGCGGCGATCACCAAGACGCTCGCTGCCTGCACGCCAAGAATGATCCACTTCAGGGTGGCAAAGTGATCGGCAAGGCGATTTTGGCTTTTGGCATGGGCGTGAAAGCGAAAGGCTGCTGCTTCGGCCCAGGTGATGGTTAGGGTGTGAGCCAGCTGCGATGCCACCAAGACCAGGGTGTAGCGCCCATAGTCTGCGGGGTCGAGAAGGCGTGTAAAGGCTGCCACGGCACCGAAACCGGCCACCGCTTGAGCAATATTGACGGGCAGATGCCCCAGCAACCGCCGCGTGATCATGGCAGCGGCTTATCTGATCCGCAGTCTATCGCCAAGCAAAGCCGGGCCTGTGCGGATCATGATCCACAGGTCAAACCAGAAGGACGAGCGGCGAATGTAATCCAAGTCGTAGTTGACGCGCTCGCGGACTTCTTCGGCGCTGTCGATGGGGCCGCGGGAGCCGTTCACCTGCGCCCAACCGGTGAGGCCTGGCTTGATGCGGTGGCGGTGGGCGTATTCGGTGACAATCGAGGAGGTGGCCACTTCGCCTGTGCGCATGCCAACGGCGTGTGGCCTGGGGCCAACAAGCGACATATCGCCCAAGATCACGTTGAACAGTTGGGGCAGCTCATCAAGGCTGCTGCTGCGCAGGATCGCGCCGAGCTTGGTGACGCGGGGATCATTGGCGGTGACTTGGCGCACAACGCCTGCTTCGGGGGCCGGCTCGTTGCGCATAGTGCGGAACTTCAACACCGTGATGACGCGGTTGTTGAACCCTTCGCGGCGTTGGCGGAACAGGATCGGTCCGGGGCTGTCCAATTTTACCAACACAGCGATTGCGGCCATGATCGGCGAGAAGAGGATCAAAAGCGGAAGACCGATCAGAAGATCTTGGGCGCGCTTTGCGATGGCGCGGCGGTTGTTGATGGTGCCGCCAGAGACCTTGGCAAACGGCAGGTCGCCCAGGGTTTCCACGTGGGATACGCCGCCGGTGGTGATGCCATCCAGGTCAATCACGAGGTCAACGCGGTTTGGCGTGACGCGCAGGCGCTCGATCAGCGCCTTGACGCGCGCTTCTGCCTTTTGGCTGACGCAGACGACGATCCGGTCCACATCCGGTAAATGGTCCCAGGCCAGGAGGTCTTCGATCGAACCCAAGACGGGCACGCCGGCGATGGCGTCGGGGCCGCGGTCGGCGCGGTCGTCGAAAACGGCGGCGATGCGCAGATGGCCAGACACGGCATTGCGCGCAATCAAGCGTTCGGCAGCGTCGGTTGCGCCGACGATCACGGCGGTGTCGCTCAAGGCACCGCGGGCGCGGGCGTCGCGCATCAGAGCGCTGATGCCAGCATGCAACCCGGCGATGAACAGGCCAGCCAACGGCGCGCTTGCGCCGATCGCTATGAAAACATCGCTGTCTGGGGCCATGAAAGCGGCAAAACCAATGGCTGCGATCACGCCAAGGGAGGCGCCACCAACGGCGCGCTCAGCGCTGGCTTTGGATTGGGTGTGGTCGGCGTAGGCATCGGCCAGCCAAAGCCCAGACTTGAGGCACAGGACGGCACCAAAAATCACGGCGGCTTGCGACAGCGTAATTGCGCCAAGGGGGACGGCGTAGCCAAAGCGCACGGCAAAGGCAGCAACCGTAAGCGCCAAAACCCAATCCGCCGAAACTACCAGGCGCGAAATGAACCAGGCATCCAGGCGCATGCCGCGCTTGGAGATTTGCGCCATGCGGGGGGCGAGCTTCAGATTGGGACGGCCTTTGTTGCCAGCCAGCGGTGTGGGGGGGGCCGCAAACTTGGCACTGTCGCGCTGCTTGCCGTGTTCGTCAGGGCGGGATGTGGAAGCAAGAGCGCTGGGCACCGGATTCCCCTTTGAGGTTAGTGACATGGCGCACGCTCTCGCAAGAAGCGTGCCGTCGCCGCGGGGCGCTGAATGGCACAAATTTGCCGGCGACTGCGCGCAACCCCATCACGGCGCTTGATCCAGACCCTTGGACCGGGGTAAGCCAGCGGCGTGGAGACGTGGCCGAGTGGCTGAAGGCGGCGCCTTGCTAAGGCGTTGTACTCTAACCGGGTACCGAGGGTTCGAATCCCTCCGTCTCCGCCAGCCGCTCCGGCGCTGGCCCCGAAAGGCCGGCCGGCCGCAGATTTAGCAGACATCATCGGTGCTATGGTAAGGGGTGCTATGGTAAGGATGCCAAGGCGCGCTTTGGGATTGTAGCACCCGCGTTCGGCTGGACGCTGCCATGTCGGCGTCAGAGAATATGTCAATTTTGCTTCGCCGCCGCGACCTGCACCGGTCGCAGACGCTGGCGCGCCGCTAATCAACATGTCCGACTCTCACACCACCATCAGCTAAACCTTTCCCGTCCGCCTTTTTCTGGCGTCTCTCTGAAGATTCAGCGCATATTTAGAACCCCCCAATAGGCCCCACAGGGCCGTTATGACTGACCCATGAGCGGCAGTTAACAATTTTCTAGCCAATTGTACAGGTTCTATTCCCGATATCACGGTTTCTGTGCCTGTGTACGTTTGTCGCTGATTTGTACGTCTGCGAACTGTAAGTTTCACGTTAGGGTGTCGTTTACTTCTTGGGCGCAGCTTTTTCGTCGAGGGGGGAAAGTATGATTGCTGCGATCTTTTTGGCTAATGTGCTGTTGGCTTCGCCGATCGCCGTCGACGGCGATACCGTGCGGACCACAACAGACACGTACCGGGTTGCCAACATTGATGCGCCTGAGACCGGTGGCCGGGCACGATGTGCTAGTGAGCGGGCGTTGGGGGCGCGGGCAAGCGAGCGCGTGGCGACGTTGTTGCGGACGGCGGAGCGCGTGGTGGCCGTGCCGGTGGGACGGCGTGACCGGTATGACCGGGTGGTTGCCTACATTGTTGTGGACGGGCGCGACTTGGGCGAGGTCTTGATGGCTGAGGGCCTTGCGCGGGCGTGGCGCGGCCGGCGGGAGCCTTGGTGTTGATCGCTGTTTAGGTTTCCAAGGGTTTGACGTCGACCGCCTGTTTCGTGGTTTGCGTTCCTGCTGTGCGCAAGACGCCTTTTACGGGAGCAACGTCGGCGTAGTCGCGGCCGTAGGCCACCACGATGTGGTCCGTACCAACCCTGATCGCATTTGTGGGATCGATCTCGATCCAGCCGGCTTCAATGCCGCACCAGGCGCGGGCCCAGGCGTGCATCGCGTCTGCGCCTTCGAGGCGGGCCTTTCCTGCGGGCGGGATTGTGCGCAAAAACCCAGACACATAGCCGGCCGGGATGCCGACTCCGCGCAGGGCAGCGATCAGAATGTGGGTGAAATCCTGACACACGCCGTGGCGGCGGGCGAAGGCCTCTTCGGGGGGCGTATCGACATTGGTGGCTTTCGCATCGAAGCGCATCGCCCGATGGACCGCCAGGCTGAGCGTCTCAACGGTTTGTAAGGTTGAAGTGCCAGAAGCAAGATGTTCGCGGGCAAAGTCTGTGATCGTGGGGCTCAGGCGCACGCGGGGCGTTGGACCCACGAAATGGTGGGGCGTGGCGGCACCAAGTTCGTGACTGGCTTCGATATCTTTTGGCAGGTCTACCAGTTTCGGCGACACGTCCAGCAGTGGCGGACGCGCCAGGCGTTCCACCCGCGCGTTCAACTTCAGTTCGATTTCGGCGTGGGGTGAGCGAAAGGCCACATCGAGGGCGGTGTTGCCGAAAAAGTCTGTCCGATCGGTGCGTTCGTCTGCCTTCGGAGCAATTTCCAGATAGCTGGCAATAACCCTTTGTTCGCCGGGGATGTTGGCGGGGGTAAGGCGCAGGGTTTGGCGGCCCGCGATGGCGGGGCTGTCGTATTCGTAGCCGATACGCAGGCCGATATCGTAGAGCACGGGGGGCCTTCCCTACTTGAAGTAGGTCAGGGACAAAACGTCCGAGAGGTTGGCGATTTCTGCGGCTGATTGCAGAAGGGCGTTCGTATCGAGGCTTTCGGGGGTATGGACCATCAGGCCTGTTTGTGCGCGCAGAACCGCCCGAGAGAGCGCCGATAGGTGGCGGCCCTCTTCTGTGCCGGGCAACTCGGCGGCATGTTCTCGGATCCGTGTGAGGTGGAAAATGATCGCGCGCGGGTTGAGCGTATCGAGGGCCAACAGGTCGATCACAGTGTTGCGGTTGGTGGCGACGGCATAACGGCGGCGATGGGTCATGGCGCTGTCGCCCAGTTCAACAGCAAGGTCGAGGGTGCCTTCCGGCGCATTTGGGTCTGCGAAGGCTGCCAATGCGGTGCACATCTCGAAGGCGCGCTCTAGGGAGCGGCCGATGCTCATGAACAACCATCCATGCGAGCGGTGCATGTTGTCATGCACCAGGCCGGAAAAGCCGGTGATCTTGCGCAACAGGACGCTCATGGCGGCGGCGGTGTCGGTGCCGATGGTGGCGGTGGCAGACATGCGGTTGGCTGTGCGGGCAAGATCGGTCAGGGCCATCCAGCCGTCCATGGAGAAGCGATCGCGCACGTGGCTGGCGCTGGCAATCGCTGCCGAGATTGTGCGCAGAAGATGATCCGGGATCGCTTGTTCGAGGTCTATTTCCCAGCTGTGCAGATGCTTGGCGATGGCGGCAACCACCGGGCCGCGACCGCCGCCGGCTTCGCCCAGCCGCAGATGGAAGGCCCGCAGCAGGCGGATCGCGCCTTCGGCGCGTTCGATGTACCGGCCAAGCCAATACAGATTGTCTGCCGCGCGGGCGGGCAAGACGCTGGCTTCGGTGCGGCGAAAGGGCTGTTCGGCGGTGGGCAGGAGGCTCACCGGTTTGACGGGCGTGTTTGACACCACCCAAACATCTGCAGCTGATCCGCCGTGCTGCATTGAAATCGCGGCAGAGACTTCGGCGCGTCCGATGCGGGCATAGCCGCCGGGCATGATTTGCCAGCCGTTGGCGTCGCGGGCGAGGAAAACGCGCAGGGTCATGGGGCGCGGTGCCAGCTTGCCATCGACGAAGGCCGGCGTGGTGGAGAGGCTCACGGCTTCTTGCCCGACGAGGTTGCGTCCTTCTGCCTCAAGGAGCGCTTCCAATGAGGGGTATTGCCCAAGGGAGGGTTGGTCATCGCTTTCGATGGTCAGGCGCGTTGAGGTTGCTTGGCCCAAGATCATGCGATGGAGATTGGCGTGGACGTGGGCGCGTTCGCTGGCTTGACCGCACCACCAGGTGGCGATGTTGGCAATCTTCAAGGGCTCGCCACGAAGCGCAAGGCTGATGCGGGGCAGAAAAGCCAGCAGCGCGCGCATTTCAAGCACACCAACGCCCAATGCGTTGACCATCGTGACTTGGCTGTTGCGCAGCGCCTGTACCAAGCCGGGCGTGCCCAGGGCAGAGGTTTCGTCCAGCTCCATTGGATCGGCGTAGGTCGAATCCAAACGCCGCCAGAGCACGCTGATCGGCGAAAGGCCGGCCACAGTGCGCACCATGAGGCGACCGTCAGCGACGGTCAGGTCCTCCCCTTCCAGCAGCATAAAGCCCAGGTAGCGGGCGATATAGGCATGTTCGAAATAGGTGTCGGTGAGTTGGCCGGGGGTGAGGATGGCGATCTGGCTGTCTGTATCGGCGCGCAAAGCCCGCAGGTGGTTCTTGAAGGCCTGGAAAAAGCCCGCCAAACGCTGAACGTTGGCCTGTGGGTACAGGTCGGAGAACACGCGGGAAGTGGCAACGCGGTTTTCAAGCGCAAAGCCCGCACCGGACGGCGCTTCGGTGCGATCGCCAAGGACCCACCAGGCACCGTCTGGGCCGCGGCCAACCTCAAAGGCGATGAACTTCAAAAAGTGGCCCGACCGGGGGGTGATCCCCACCATCGGCCGCAGCCAATGCTTGCAGCCGGCAACCAGGGATGCGGGCAGATGGCCTTCGCGCACCAGGCGGTTTTCGCCGTAAAGGTCAGCCACCACGGCTTCGAGCAGATCGGCGCGCTGGGTGAGGCCATCTGCGAGGGCAGTCCATTCAGCCTCGTCCAGCAGGACAGGAATATGGCTGAGGGGCCAGTCCCGCTCAGCAGAACCTGCGTCGCTATACTGGCGGTAAAACACCCCAGCATCGCGCAGGTATTGATCGCCTTGGGCGAAGCGGGCCGCGATTTCTTCAGGGCTGAGTTTTGCAAAATGGCTGATGAACTGGTGCCAAACCGGGCGGATGGTGCCGGTTTGGTCCATCATTTCGTCTGGCACGCCAGGCAGCGGGCGATAGGCGCTGAGAACGCTGTTGGCCTCAAGGGGCTGCGCTGCGGGGGGTGGGCGGTTCACCTTACAGTCCTGGGGGGCGGCGAAGATCGAGGGTCATGGGAAATTCCCGGTGGGGTAACTCTGTTTCTGGCTGAAACCAGCCGGGGCTGTGGCCATGGGGTTCAAAGCGCGCGAGCCGGCGGGCTTCGGCTTCGTTGCCGTTCACGGGGAAAGACTCGTAGTTGCGCCCGCCTGGGTGGGCCACATGATACACGCAACCGGCCAGGGCGCGTCCAGCCCAGAGATCATAGATATCAAAGGTCAGGGGTGCATGGACCGGGATCGTTGGGTGAAGGGCGGCGGCGGGCTTCCAAGCCTTGTAACGCACGCCCGCGACGGCGACGCCGGTATCGCCGGTTGGCTGAAGCGGCACGTGGCGTTGGTTGCAGGTCACGGTGTAGCGGCTTGGGTCAGCGGCGGTCAGTTTTACCTGCAAGCGCTCCACCGAGCTATCGGTATAGCGCACCGTGCCGCCGATCGCGCCGGTTTCGCCAAGCACATGCCAAGGCTCCAGGGCTTGGCGCAATTCAAGATGAACGCCTTCGGCCTCGATGGCACCACAGAAGGCGAAGCGAAAGGCGGCCTGGGCTTCATACCATTCTGGGCGCACGTCAAATCCATCCGCCTTAAGATCGGCCAAGACCTCCAGGAAGTCTTGCCAGATGAAGTACGGAAGCATGAAGCGATCGTGCAGCGTTGTGCCCCAGCGAACCGGGCTGCCGCGAAGGGGCTTGTTCCAGAGCTTGGCGATCAAGGCGCGGATCAGGACCTGTTGGGCGAGGCTCATGCGGGGGTTTGGCGGCATCTCAAAGCCACGGAATTCCACAAGGCCTAGCCGGCCGGTGGGGCCATCGGGTGAGAAGAGCTTGTCGATGCAGATTTCGGTGCGGTGGGTGTTGCCGGTGACATCGATCAAGATGTTGCGCAGCAAGCGATCCAATAGCCATGGGGCCGGCGGAGGGCCAGCGCCGGGGGGGGGGATATTGGCCAGGGCAATCTCCAGCTCGTAGAGGCTGTCATGGCGGGCTTCGTCAATGCGGGGGGCTTGGCTCGTTGGGCCAATGAACAGGCCTGAGAACAGATAAGAGAGGCTTGGATGGCGTTGCCAGGTTAACAGCAGGCTTTTGAGAAGATCAGGGCGGCGCAAAAAGGGGCTGTCTAGGGTGGTGGCGCCGCCCACAACCACGTGGTTGCCGCCGCCCGTTCCGGTGTGGCGGCCATCGATCATGAATTTGTCTGCACCAAGACGGATTTGCCGCGCCTCTTCGTAGAGGACCTGGGTGGTGAGGACACACTCCTTCCAGGAATGGGCCGGGTGGATGTTGACTTCAATCACGCCAGGATCTGGCGCCACACGGATCACGTTGATGCGCGGATCTGGTGGGGGGGCGTAGCCTTCGATATGCACCGGCTTTCCGATATTGCGGGCGGCACTTTCGGCGGCTGAGACCAGCTCCAAATAATCCTCCAGGCGCTCCACAGGCGGCATGAACACGCAAAGCCGACCGTCGCGCGCCTCGACACTGAGGGCGGTGCGCACCGCGCCATCGACCTCTTCGAAGGATTGCTCGTTGCGCTCTTGAGTAGCGGCCTCTGCTTTTGGGGCGGACTTTGGTTGGGCGCGATCGGGCTTGCTTTGATCGTCTGTAGGCTGATCAATGGGCAGGTCGCCAACTGGCGCGGTGGGGTCTGCGGGGTAAACATACGGGTAGGCAGACGGTGGCACATACGGCAGTGCGCCGAGCGGCAATCTGTAGCCAACGGGGCTATCGCCCGGCACCAGATAGATGCGCTCCCGCCGCAGTTTCCAGGGCTCAGACCGCCATCTTGGGCCGCCGGCTTTGGCATTCCAGCTTTGGATGGGAAGCACGTAGCCTGCAGGTTCGGTCAGGCCGCGATCAAACACCCGGGCAATGCGGGCGCGTTCTTCCGGATCTTTGAGCTTGGCGTTATCGGGCGTCACGTTCGGGGGGAGTTCTGCTTCCTTGATGATCCAGTGGGCTGGATCCTCAAAGGCTGGTGCAACCAAGCTTGGGTCTACCTGGAGGTGCTGGGCGATTTGGCTCAGCAGGGCCTCGGCGTGGGTGTGTTGGACTGCGGTGTCTTTGCCTTCGACGGCCACCAAAGCGTCGTTGTGCCAAATCGGCTGGCCGTCGCGGCGCCAATACAGAGAGAAGGTCCAGCGGGGCAGGCTTTCGCCTGGATACCATTTGCCCTGCCCGTAATGCAGGAAACCGCCGGGGGCAAAGCGGGCTCGCAGCCGGCGGATCAAGGTGTCGGCAAGGGCGCGTTTTTGCGGGCCAACGGCTGCGGTGTTCCATTCTTCGCTTTCAAAGTCGTCGATGGATACGAAGGTGGGCTCGCCGCCCATGGTCAGGCGCACATCGCCGGCGTGAAGGGCTGCATCGACCTGTTCGCCAAGCGCATTCAAGGCTTCCCAGGCTTCATCGGAAAAGGGCTTGGTGATGCGGGGCCGTTCGGCGACGCGGCGCACCTCCATGGCAAAGCTGAAGTCTACGTTTGCGGCGCTGGCAACGCCGGCGATGGGGGCTGCGTTCTTGTAGTGGGGGGTGGCGGCAAGCGGGATGTGGCTCTCGCCGGCAAGCAGGCCGGAGGTGGGGTCAAGGCCGATCCAGCCGGCACCTGGCAGATAAGCCTCAACCCAGGCGTGGAGGTCTGTGAAGTCCTTGTCGGTGCCGGGAGGGCCGTCGATCGCCACCAGATCGGGTTTGAGCTGGATCAGATAGCCAGATACAAACCGGGCAGCCACGCCCAGATTGCGCAGGGCCTGGATCAACAGCCAGCTTGAATCTCGGCACGATCCAGACGCGCGCTCCAGGGTTTCTTCAGGGGTTTGGACACCCGGCTCCAGGCGGATCAGATATTTGATCTCGTTGGCGATGCGCGCGTTTAGGGTCACCAGGAAATCGACGGTCCGGACCGTATACCGCGGCACGGTTTCCAGAAGCGCACGCAGGCGAGGGCCGGGTTTGGCGGGCTTCAGGTAGACGGCCAAATCTTCGGCGATGTCTGTGGGATAGGTGAAGGGCCAGTGTTCGGCGGCCTCCTCGATGAAGAAGTCGAACGGATTGTAGACGGTCATGTCCGCCACCAGATCCACTTCGATTTTGAACTCGCGAACGGGTTCTGGAAACACAAAACGCGCCAGCCAGTTGCCGTAGATGTCTTGCTGATAGTTGGCGAAGTGACCCGCCGGGCCAACCTTAAGCGCGTGCGAGAGCACGCGGGTGCGCGAGTGCGGTGCGGGGCGAAGGCGCACAACCTGAGGGCCAAGAATAACGGGTTGATCGTACTTGTAGTGCGTCAGATGGTAGATGGCGGCCTTGATCGACATGGTGTCTTAACCCCAGGGGACGCCTCAGCGTGACACGCGTTTGACAGCAAAGCGAGGCCTGCCACAAGCGTTGCACGATGGTGGGGCCAAGACGGGGGGGGCGGCCTTTAAGTGCGGCAGTCGTGCCTTAGGATGCGCCGCATCCTAAGGCGAATGCACTGCGTTGCCGGCATGCGCGTTTTGCTGGTAGGTCTGCACGGCTTCGAGCAGGCTGTTGATCTGCCTTGGACGTACCGCCAGCCACATGCCTTTGATCAACTGCTCGTCAACGGAGCTTTGCCAGTCGGCGATCAGTCTATTGCGTTGGCTGGCATTGATCTTCAAGGTCCCGCGGCGTGCAACCGGGCCATTTGCTGCAGCGTGAAGCTGGTACTCGTAAAAGACAGAAATCTCGTGCAGGTCCGCGCTCGCGTCGCAGGCTCGCGCGGCGGCGTCGCCTGTTGCCGCTGCATTCCCCTGGCGCGCCGCTTTCAAATCGTTCAACGATGCATAGGTACACACGCGATACTGCAGCTTTCCAGCTAAGTTGAGCGAGAACCGCAGTGTTGCAAAGGATTTGACTTCAGTATTGGCCCAACGCCACGACGCATACACCCACTGGCCCAAAATATGGCGATAGTGATACTGCAGCACTGCAATGAATATTGCTTGAAAAACCGCAATGTAGCCCAGGGAAGAAACCGCGACCCAGACAATTTTGATGAGTCGCGGGTCCATTGAACCTAGCGCAAACTGACTGGTTAAGTTTGATGCTAGTTTAACAAAGAGAGCTTCACCTAAGAAATTGACACTTGTTGCGGAAGCCAAAACCGCAACAACTGCAATACCTGCGGCTTGAGCGGACGTGGTGTTCATGGGGGCCGTCTCTCAAAGCGCGCTAAAACTGCGGACGGGCTGCCACCAACGTTGCGATCGCTTCGGCCACCGGATCGATGGCGTCGGTTCGCAGGCCCGCCAGGTTCACGCGGCCACCGCCCACGGCATAGATGGCGTACTGCGTTTTCAGGGCCTCCACCTCTGCGTTGGAGAGGTTGAGGAACGAAAACATTCCGGCCTGGCGGTTGATCGCTTCAAAGTGCGCCTGATTGGTTTTCGTTGCGAGGGCTGTGGCAAGGCCGTTGCGCAGGGTGACAATCCGGTCGCGCATCGCGTCCAGTTCCTTTTGCCATTCGGCGCGCAGGTCCGGCGTTTGCAGGATGGTTTTGACGATGTTGGCCCCATGATGCGGTGGCATGGAATAGGTCGCGCGCGCCGCGTTCATGGCGAGGCCCTTGGCAGCAGCGGCGGCGGGTTGATCGGCGCAGACAAACATCGCCGCGCCCACGCGGTCGCGGTAGAGGCCGAAGTTCTTCGAGCAGGAATAAGACAGCGCGAATTCGATGCCGCGGGCGGCCAGATGGTGGGGCAAGAAGGCGTCTTCGCTGAGCCCCCGACCCATGCCGTGATAGGCCAAGTCCACAACTGGGAAGATGCCGCGGTCTGCCACCACATCAACGATGGCGCGCCATTGATCGTCTGTGGGGTCCATGCCGGTTGGGTTGTGGCAGCAGCCATGAAACAACACGGCGTCGCCTGCGGCGCGCTCGCGCAGGAAAGCGAGCAAACCGTCGATGCGCAGCATCTGGAGGTTGGCGTCAAAGTGGGGATAGGCAACGCACGCAAGGCCCGCGCCCTTGGCCAGGCTGTAGTGGTTGGGCCAGGTGGGGTCTGGCACGTACAGCGTCTTGTTTTGCAGCAGCGGGGCGATGGTATCCAAAAGCAAACGGATGGCCCCCGTGCCACCAACGCTTTGCACCACGCTGACGCGACCGCCCAGCAGGCCGGGGCCAAACACCATCTCGCCAATTAGGGTGCAGAAGTCCTTGTCGCCGCCGACGCCGACGTACTCCTTGGTTTGCTCCTGCGCCACAAGGGTGGCCTGCGCTTTTTGGACGGCGGTGAAAACGGGCGTGCGGCCGGTTTCGTCGCGATACACGCCCACCCCAAGATCAAGCTTTGTTGGGCGTGGATCAGCGCGAAACTCTTCCATCAGCGCGATGATTGCGTCCGGCTTGACGGCTTGGGCGGCGGAAAACATCACTTACTTCCCCTTGGATGGAGGGCTTAAAGGCCTAAAAATCCTGGCACCGTGCCGCGCACCGGGCTTACGCCATAGCAGCCGACGGTCTTTAGGAACGTGGTCGATTTTGACAAGGACGAAAGGACTTTTTCGCCCTCATCCGAATACCGATTAAGGGCGATATCGATATAGAACGTGGGGGCGGTGCGCTGGCCGGAAGCCATATAGGTTTCAAGCTTCAACACATTGACGTTGTGGGCCGACAGTGGGGTCAGGGCGGCGATCAACGCGCCCGGCTTATGCGAAATCTGGAAGACCAACGTGGTGATGGCTGGCCCCACTGGGGCGGGGCCACGACCGCGCGAAAGCACGTGGAAGCGGGTGGTGTTGTCGTCGCGGTCCTGGATGCCGGTTTTGACGATATCGAGGCCATAGATTTCGGCGGCGCGTTTGGAACAAATCGCTGCGAGCCCTGGATCTGGCGATGCAGCCACTTCTTTGGCGGCGGTTGCGGTGTCGGTGGTGTTAATCTGGTTGGCGTCTGGATGGCTGGTGCGCAGCCATTCCTCGCACTGCATCAACGCCTGGGGATGGCTCATGATGCTGCGCACCGATTCGCCGGACCTACCTGGGCGGCGCGCCAAACAATGCTGAACCCGGACAAAATGTTCTGCGATGATCTGCAGGTCCATGACGTCCAAGAGTTGATAGGCTTCAGCGACCCGCCCCGCGGTGGAGTTTTCCACCGGCAGGACGCCGAAATCGAGGTCACCCTTTTCAACCGCGCGCACGACCTGCTGAAAGCTCTTGAAGCCTGTGAGGGCGCTTTGCGGGAACAATTCCTCGGCGGCTTGATGGGTGTAGGCGCCGGGCACGCCCAAGTGCCCGACAGACCCCTGTCCAATCCCACTCATCGGTCGCTCTCCATGGCTTTGCGCAGTTCCCTGGCCAATGTCAGGCGCGCTTTCAGGGTGTCAGCGTCGCCCGCCATCATGGTTGCGCGCAGGGCATCGGCCTGTTGGGTGAAAAGTGCAAGCGTGGCGTCGATTTTTTCGCGGTTCTGCAGAAGGATATCGACCCAAATGGTGGGGTCGCTGGCGGCGATCCGCGTGAAGCTTGCAAAACCGCTGGAGGCGAAGGCGAACTGATCGCCTTGTAATGACGGGGCCAAGGTTTCGCCGGTCAGCATCGTGGCGAACGCCAAGAGATGGGGAACGTGAGACACATAGGCCACGACTTCGTCGTGATGTTCGGGCGACATTTCGGCGACTTTCGCGCCGCATCGAGCAAACAGGTCGCCCACGGCTTTGGTGGCTTGCGGATCGGTCTTTGGTGTGGGGGTGAGGATCACGTGGCGGTCTTGAAAGAGGTCGGCGGAGCCGGCCCCAGGGCCACTGAGGTGGGCACCGGCCATCGGATGCGCCGGCACAAACCGGGTGAAGTCCGGGCGCGCCTGCGTCATCGCCTCGGCGATTGGGCCTTTCACAGAGCCCACGTCAAAGATCACCGTGTGGGGGGCTGCGCGATCGGCGAGGCGTGGCAAATCGGCGATGATTGCGGCCACCGGGGTTGCCAGACAAATCATGTCTGCGTCTGGCCAAAGGTCTTTTATGTCGCTGGCTTGCGCATCGGCGAGGCTTGAGGCTGCGCTATGGGCGCGGTTAGCGGAGTTGGTGTCGATCGCCTGGATCGCGATCGGGCCTGCACGCCTTAATGCGCGGGCCAAAGAAGAGCCGATCAGGCCAAAACCGACGATTGCCAGTTTCAAGGGGTCATTGCTCCGAAAGGCCCGCGCGCGGGCCCGCGCCGACCCGCAGGAAATCGAGATTGGCCATGCGTTCGGCGGCGTTGGCAAAACCTGTCAGGAACAGGTCCAGGTCGGCAAGGTCGAGGTCTACAAAGACTTCGCGGCGGTCCCAGCTGGACCGGACGGTGGAGGGCCCAAGCCGTGCGATCTGATCGAACCAGACCTTGTGGGTGTCGTTGCCAACCCGCACCGTGCCCGACATCTCGGACGGTAGCTCCAGTTCAAACAAGGGGCGACGGGCATCGGCGCGCTGCGGGCCGACGGCCACGAAGGCTTCCGCAACCGACAAAACCGGGTCGTTTGGCCATATCGCGGAGACCGACTCCAAGAAGCGCTCGATTTTGCGGTATTCGGCATCGAGGGGGGCAAAGCTTGAGGCGGAAAACACCTTCAGCCAAAGCTGGTAGTTGCGCAGCGCCGCGTAGCCACCTTGCAGCATGGCGCGGCAATAGTTCAGTGTGGCGTAGCGCTCCAAGTCGTCGAAATCGCCCTGTGTCCGGACGAATTGAAACAGCTTGAGAATGCGCGGCCCGCCGGTGCCCAACAGCGAGAAATTCAGGATCAGCGCGGCGGTCAGTCCCACTTGCAGGTATTGCTCGGTGGCTTGAGGCACCGCGACCCGCACGCACAACAGGCGGCTTGTGCTCGCGACGTTGGCGAGTTGGGTGGTCAAGGCGGCTTGGTCTGTGGGGCCGTCGGTTGGGGGCGGGGTATCAAACCAAACGGTGGCGGGAACGGCGGGGGATTTGGCCACTTCGGAACTTTCACAAGACGGATGCGCCTGTTTGCCTGACGTACCGGCGTGATTCAAGCGTGCCTGCCCTCGGCCGTGTGGCCAACGGCAGGTGAACTCAGTCGTTCGGCGCTGCTAGCGCCGGGGCTGCGCCTACACGAAGCCAAGGTTGCGGGTGGCGAAGTTGCGCAGATTTGGGAAGATCGTATCAAGATTGGCGTCTGAAACGCCCAACCAGCGCCCCATGGTCGCGGCATACTGATCGACCGACGTGGTGGGGATCATGATGTTGCCGGACATGTCTGGGTTGCGGAACGATCCCTGATCGACGCCCAGCGTTGGGTATTGGCCGTATACGTCCCCGCCCAGCACGCCGCCGCCCATGATGAACTGGTGCGAGCCCCAGGCGTGGTCTGTGCCATCGCCGTTTGTGGTGAAGGTGCGGGAGAAGTCTGAGGCGGTGAAGGTGGTGACCGCTTGGCGGAAATCTGTGCCGTTGATGTTGGCGAGGGCGGTATCGAAATACGCCATGGCATGGGCGACGCGGGCCAAATTGGCCCCTTGGGCGCTGTTTTGAAAGTCGTGGTTGTCCCAGCCGCCCAGGCTGACAAAGAACACCTGCCGACGCAGGCCTAGCTGCGCGTTGGCGGCGATCATCCGGGCCACGGTCTGGAGTTGGGTGGCGAGGCTGTTGGTTTCCGTATTGCCGGTGATGGGGTTCACAAACGTCGGGACTAGGGCCACCCCGGAACTGGAGGCCGCGATCGCGGCGTTGAGGGTATCTGCGCTGTCCATGGAGCGCTGCGTGACGGTTGCATGGTCAGTGGCAAACAGGCTCGGTCCGCCAGACTCGCGCAGGATTTCCCGCAGGCGCGTGGCGGCAACGGAGGAGCCGTTCAGCGTGGTTCCAGTGGCTGGGGTGATGCGCAGGGCCGGTGCGGTGTTGGTTGTGACTTGATATTGGACCACCTGGCCGCCTGCAAGAAATACTGCGGTGCCGGCGGCAGAAACCGCTGTAAAGACAGGGTTTTGCGTGTTGGTGGACAAAAGCGCGTCG
This sequence comes from Caulobacterales bacterium, assembly GCA_049314555.1. Classification (GTDB taxonomy): domain Bacteria; phylum Pseudomonadota; class Alphaproteobacteria; order Caulobacterales; family Aquidulcibacteraceae; genus REEB509. The sequence goes on along the minus strand of JBMOEW010000033.1, from coordinate 6,508 downwards.
CCCATCAACCCGCCCCAGCCGCGGCGCGCACCTTCAGCTGCACCAGCCTGCCAGACCGATTGTTGGTCGTTGTGGGACATCAAACCAGCCGGAAGCCGAACCGAGCGGGCGTTGTATTGGGCTTTCGTGGTGGGCACGATCAGAGGGCCGACGTTTGCTTGCACGGCCAGCCTTCCTGCGGTGTAAACCGGGGTCAAAGCGCTCATCAAAGGGTGGATGGCGAATGTGCGGGTGGCGGCGTTGGTTCCGGCCGGAACGGGATTTGGTGTGCGAGGCGTAATAGGCAGCACGCCGCCCCAAAACCCGGGGTCGTCGCGACCGTCGACGGTACGGCCGGTGGCGGGTGATACCTGACCGATGGCCGTTGCTGGCGTTCCAACCGGCATCAAAGCGATCGGATCGTTGCCGGTGTTGCGGGCGGACCAGTACCTGCCCCAGCTATCGGTATCGGTGGCCAGAACCATGTTGTTGGTGTCGTTGCCGCCGAAAAGGAAGATGCATACCAGGGCGCGGTAAGGCGCGGCGGGGGTTTGAGCGGCCGAATTGCTCATGGCGGCCAGCTGCAAGGCGAAGCCGGATGCTGTGCCAAGGGCTGCAAAACCTGCACCGATCTGCAGGACGCCACGGCGTGTTGGGGTGTCGCGCATGTCCGCCTCCTTAGCGCTGAACGAGATATTCGGGGGCGCTCATCGACAGGAGCACGGCGGTTCGCACCCGGTTGAGCCGGGCAGCATCTATTTGTGCCTGCGTGCCTGTGGTTGGCACAGTGATCGAGTTGACCGCGTCCAGGATCCGGCTGCGCAACTGCTGCGGCATCGTGCCGTAAAAGAGCAAGAGGTCCATACGATCGAGCAGGCCGCTTGCGTTATCGGCTAGGGTCAATTCCGTGGTGTAGGCGGACCGCACGTCATTGCTGGAGCCAATCCCTGTGCTGGTGATCAGCTGCATCGTGTTGACGTAGCCTGCCGCCGAAACTTCGCTCACGATTTGGAATTCGGGGGCGACAAGGGAACGTGTACCGAGCTGTGTGGTGGCAGGGGGCACGAAGCCAGGGCGCCAAAAGTTGAACACAGACGGCGAGGCCAGCGGGCTTTGCCCAAGTGATTGATTGTTGCTGGTGCTGGTGATCAACCAGTTGCCGGACGAGGAAGTGGCCCCAAACGACCGCATGAAATTGGTGGCCCTGATCAGAGGTTCGCGCAGCTTGCCATAGGTGGCGTCACCGGCGGTGCGGGCTTCGGCGTCGGTGAGAATGGCACGCACCACGGCTGCCAAATCACCGCGTCTGCCAGTGCCGTTGTTGTTCCAGACGTTCGTGACGCGCTGCACGTAGGCCGGCGTTGGGTTGCTCGTGACCAGCATTTGGATGAGCCGGCTGGACATGAATGGTCCGACGTTCGGATGATTGGCCAGGGTATCCAGCGCGCGGGCAAGGTCGCCTTCGGCGTCAACTGTTGTGGACGCGGGGATCGTCACGCCAAGGAAGGACTTCGCCGATGTCGAGTGATACTGCGGGTAGAAGATCATTGGCCGCACGAAGGCATCGGCTTGCCGGCTTCCGCCAAAGAACGTGGAGTTTGTGGGGGTTGGGTGCCACCAGGACAGGCCGGTAAACACGCGGGCCAAGCCAGAGATATCGGCTTGTGTGTAAGCGGGAATGCGGGCCCCGCTGGAATCTGTGCGGGTCGTGCCGTCCGGGTTGAGCTCCCAAAGCCCAAGCGACATCAGCTGCATGACCTCGCGGGCATAGTTTTCATCGGGTGTGCGGGTGCCGTTGGGATCTTCTTTTTGGTTGGCGAGGTAGGTGAGGTAGGCCCCCATCATCGGGTGGCGGGTGACCTGCTCCAACAGCGTGCGATAGTCGCCAAAGGCATTGGCCGAAAGCACGTCATAATAGGAGGCAGCGCCACGGGGATCGACGGCCCCGTCCAACAGCGAAATTACGAAGATCTGTGAGAGCGCGAAGGTGACCCGCTGGCGCAGCTGATCGTCGGCCGTGACCGCCTGGTTCCACCAGGATTCGTAGAACTGATTTCCGCTCAGGTTTGCGTTGGGGTTGGCGGCGCGCAGTTCCGTGAGCCGGCGCTCCATCCAGGCTTGGTGGGTTTGGGTAGGGCGTGGCACCGCAATTTGTTGGGTGATGTAGCCGTCAATGCCGGCCTGGCGCACTGCGGCGATCGAGGCGTCGGTGACGCCGAAGCTGGCTTGGGTCAAAAAGCGGGCGGCCGTTGCTTCGGAGATTTGAGTTGGCGTTGGGTTGCCCCCGCCGCCGCCGCCGCCACCGCCCCCGCCGCAGCTCGCCAAGAGGACTAAAGCTAACCCCGCGAAAAACTGCTTGAGCGCCATTTCCCCTCCCCCTTCGTTCCCTTGCGCGCCACCATGATTGCTTGTCGCTCATGGGGCCTATTGAAAACCGCTGGCAGCCTAGTTGGGCGCGCACCGACTCAATGTGGTACTGCTCCGTGTGTAAGCACTACATATTTCGAACGCAAACGTGCTGCTTAAAATTGATTCAGACCATGGGCGATTTGTGTAACAACCCGTTGTCCGTTGACGCGGGCAAGCTGCACGATCACATCAATGGTCTCGCGGGCGTAGTCTATGACATCGGCTCTGCTTAGATTTACCCCCGCCTGCATGGACATGAACGCGATCTGTTCCAGGGCCCCACGAGGGCTGTCGGCATGAACGGTGGTCATGGAGCCCGGGTGGCCGGTATTGATCGCGCGGAGGAACGTGAACGCTTCGGCACCGCGGATCTCGCCAACCAGAAGGCGGTCCGGGCGCATCCGAAGGGCCGCTTGCATAAGGTCATCGAGCCCCACTCTTGCCTCGCCGAGGGCCCCTTTGACGGCGATCAAACCAACCGCATTGGGCCTTGTGAGGGCCACTTCTGGGGTGTCTTCGATGGCGATGATCCGCTGTGCGGGTGGGGTTTCCTTGAGCAGGGCGTTCAGGAACGTGGTTTTGCCGGAGGCGGTGCCGCCAGAAATGAGGATCGTTTTGCCGATCGCCACAGCGCGTTTCAGAAACGCTTTGACAGCGCCAGCCCTGAGCAACGCTTCAAGTTCTTCGTCTGGGGGCGCGGCGCGGGAAACATCGGCGCGGGTGGTGGGGGCAAAGGTGCCGGCCTGTTCAAAAGTGTCGAGGGACAGATCGGCAATCACGTGTTTGCGGATAGCCAAAGCGAGGTGATCGCGGGTGGCGGGCGGCGCTACAATTTGGACGCGGGCACCGTCCGGCAAGGTAGCTGACAAAAGCGGGTGTTCACGGCTCACGCCTTGATGCGAGGCTGCGGCGATTTGCTGGGCCAGCCGGAGCAGCGTTTTGCTGGTGAGCTCTGGGGCTTCGGCACGCTCCATCCCGCCGTGGGTGGTTTCAAACCAAACCTCGCCCGGCGCATTGACCAGAAGATCGGTCACGTCGGGGCGATCGAGCCAGGGAGTTAGCGGCGCGAGAAAGGTCTGAAGGTATGCGCCGGCCGGATCACTCATTCAGCGGCCCCACCTGCGAAAAATCCAGATCGCGGGTGACAATGATGCGGATCGGCGCACCCTGGGGGACGGTGATCGTGGGGGAGATGTTCATGCTGTCGGTCAAGGGGGCCAAGGTGGATTGGCTTAAGGCCCGGCTTTGGCTGATGATCACTTGCGTGTTGGAATCGTCGTTCGCGGCGGAGACGCCGGCGTCGATCAGCGACAACAGGATCGACCCGCCAAACCGCTGCAGGAAGTGGCGGTCCACCTCGCCTTGCAGCCCGCCGCGGCCGAGGGCATCGGCCCCCGGTGCTGCCAGTTCGATGGTGGCGCCGTCCGGGCGGATCAGCCTTGTCCAAATGACGAAAGCCCGGGACTGACCAAGGGCTACGCCGGACCTGTACTGGCCAATCAAGCGACTGCCGCGGGGGATCAAAACCGATTGGCCATTGAAGCCGCGCACATCGCGGCTCACCACGGCACGGGTGTAGCCTGGAAGATCGGAATTGATTGCCGTTTCCAGCACCGCTGGGATCACCGCCCCTTCCGGCACGGTTTGGCTTGGATTGGCCATGGCGCGGGCGACGGCGGGCGATTGGCTGTCGCCGACGCCAAGGCGCTGGGCGAACAATTCGTCATTGCTGACGGGGGCAGTCGCTGTTCCCGCGCCGCGTGGCGACAGGGCCTGCGAGACGGCCGCCGCGGCCAGCGGATTGCCGGTGGCACCTGTGCCAGCGGCGTCGCCCAGCTCACTCAAATCCACCACCAGCGACGGTGCTTTCAGGCGTGCTTCGCGGTCCAGGGCTGTGACTGAGGGGGCAGCAGAGGGCATCGGATCGGCGGCCATCAGCAGCGGGGGCTGTTCGATCACCGGGGGGGCGGTCTGTGCCAATGGATCTGGCTGGGAAAAGACAGGTGGTGGCGGGACGCCTTGGGTTGAGATGACGGCGTTGGGATCGTTGATCGGATCAGTGAGGAGGCCCTGATCCGCGCGATCGCGGCCTTGAGACAATTGCCAAAACACGACGCCGCCCAAGCCGAGCGCGGCAATAACAGCCAACGGCAAAGCAAAGCCTTGGTTGGGGATCGCGACCCGCGGGCGGCGGGCGTTTGCGTCGTAGTCGTCGTTGCTGTCTGGCGGGGAATTGGAGATTGCCATGGCTCAATTCTCCCTTTGCCGACGGTTTCGCCCGTCGCGCGGCCGCGGCCCGTCTGCGGCGGGCAGGGCCTCTTGAAAGGCGTCGTTGTGGACGACCGCGCGTTCGCGGCCATAACGCAAAACAAACGTGCGCGCGACCCGGTCGATAACCATGGAACCAGCGCGCGATTGGGCGTTGGCGAGTTCTTCCTGGCCGTCGGTGCCCACCACAAAGATCGCGGGTGCATCCGATTGGGCGTCAAACTGGAAGTAGGTGAACACGCCGTCATCGAAGACGCGGGCAGGGGCTGCGCGTTGCGACCCGCTGAAGGAATATTGAAAGTTGAGTTCGATTGGTGCCTGCTCCACCGGCGGCGCGGTGGTCTGTTCTACGGGCGCTTCGATAACAGGTTCTGGGGGATAATCGAACCGCAGCGTATAGATCAGGGCGGGATCATTGGGGCCCCGCGCCTCGTCTGCGGAGAGGGCAAAGGCGTAACGGCGGCGGTTGGTCACCACGGTCATGTTGGTGGTGGCGTTGCGCTGCACAGGCTTGAGGAACAGCAGGGTTGCCCGCCGGTTGGGCGTGACTTGCCAGCCGAGGGAGTCCCCTATCGAGACGTTTTCGATCTGCTCATCTGGCGCAAACTCGATCATCATCTGATAGCCAAGATGGCCGCGCAACGCGATCACGCGATCTGGATCGAAGGGCACAACGCGGATGCGGCTGTCCGCGGGCGGCGGTGTTGGATCTGCTGGTGCCTGGGCAAAGGCGGGGGACAGAAAGAGAGCCAGGAAAGCGATCAGGGTCGTGCGCAAACACATCTTCATGGCGACGGTTCCTGTGGGGTCGGGTTTGCGGTTGGGGCTGTGGGTGGTGGCGTTGTGGGTGGTGGCGTTGTGGGTGGTGGCGCTGCGGGTCGTGGCACTGCGGGTGGTGGCGCTGCGGATGGTGGCGCAGGCGGTTGGGCGTTTGGGGTTTGGGCCGCTGTTTCGGGGGCCTCCGGCTCGATCACGATCGGCTCAAGGGTTTCTGCGTCGCGCCGGTAAGAAACCGCCTGGAAGCCCAGCGGATTGATCAGGCGATCTTCCATACGCATCGTGGCGTTGCTGTAGCGAAATCCAATGACAGCTTGATAATCGGAGCGTTCTTCAAGCCCTGCGGGCGGGCGCGTGCGCGTTTCAAAGCGCACCCGTGCGCTGGTGTTGGATAGGATCTCAATGGACTTCACCGTAACGTCAACGCGGGTGCCGGGGGCCAAAACCTTGGGCAGGCTTGTGGGGTTATCTGTGCGGTAGGCGTCGATGTAGCTGGTGCGGGCCTCCCCGTCCGACCACAGCGCGACCCGCTCATAGCGTGAGGCAAGATCAGTCACATCATAGGTTTCGCGGGCCAAAACGTATTGGGCCAGAAACGATTGGGTGAGGGCCACGTCCTGGGGCAGGTCGCCCATTTGCAAGCCGCGCACGGTTTCAACATAGCCGGTCTGGCGATCGACCAGGATTGTATACGGCACCGTTTCTTTAAGGGGCAACATCAAGGCGATGGCGGCGGCTTGCGCGGCGCAAATCACAAACAAGACGCACGCCACCCACCCGCCGGTCTTCTTGGTGGTTTCGTCGTCGGCTTGGGCGTGTGCGAGCCAGCGGCGGGTGACATCATAGTGGGCATCGCGGGGGGTTAGTTCCCCATCGCGGGGATCGCGATCATCTGGCCTGCGGGTCAGATCGCGGCTCATGAGGGCGCGTCCGATCGCGGTTCGGGCATGCGACGATAGGCCTGCCCGAGGCGTTGTTGGGGGGTGGTTTGATCTGAGGTGAAAGTGTCTGCGAGACTGTTCGAGCGGCGATCGATGGTGGCAGTGAGGCTCTCGCTCAGGCCATCCCTGGAGGC
>JBMOEW010000032.1:0-35800 GCA_049314555.1 Caulobacterales bacterium | reverse complement strand
CGATCGTGCCGATGTTGCAGTGCGGCTTGTTCCGCTCAAACTTTTCCTTGGCCATGAAATCCTCTTGCGCCAAATCAACGCCGCGCGCGTTGGCGCGCACTTGAGGGGCGCTGTTTACCTGGGCGCGGGGCGGCGTCAAGCATCAAACACTTCAAGTGATTGGCTGCGGGGCGATTCTCCTGAGCGGTGAGGGCTATCCTTCGCGCTGCCGCTATCGACCCGGACGCCGAACGCTGCGCATGTGAGGCCGCATCGTGAAACGACGGCGCGAGACCAGATGAAACCTCAAGGCAGGCTTGGAGCGGGTAGAGGGAATCGAACCCTCGTAGCCAGTTTGGAAGACTGGAGCTCTACCATTGAGCTATACCCGCGGTCGCTTTGCGTGTGTCGGCGGATTGGCCAGCGCGGTCAAGATGCGCAATTGGCCGGCCCACCGCTGTGGCAGTTCGTATTGGCATGGATGGTGGAGGGGGTCGGATTCGAACCAACGTACGCTCGCGCGGGCAGATTTACAGTCTGCTGCCATTAACCACTCGGCCACCCCTCCAGGCACCATTCCCTTCGAGGAAGCATTAGGCTAAGCCAGCTGCCACATCCAAGGAGCCGGTCTTATAGTGAGGTCTTCCCCGCCGCTCAAGCGGTCGCGTGCACCCACGCGCACTGCTTCACTGTCGCGCCCCCATCGCGACGAACGCCATGACGAGAACGGCCCATCGTGGGTCTGGGGCACGCACGCGGCGCTCGCGGCGCTGGCCAACCCGAAAAGACGGATCGACAAAGTGATCGCCAGCCGGAACGCAGCGCTGCGGTTGCCGGAGGGAATCGAGGCCCATGTGCTGGACCCTGAATCGATGGATGGCATGTTGCCGCCCGGCGCGGTGCATCAGGGCTTGGCGGTTCGGGCTTGGCCGTTGGAGGCGGTTTCGCTGCTTGAGGCCTGCGCGCCGCTGGATGGGCGCACGGTGGTGGTGCTGGATGGGGTGACTGATCCGCAAAACGTTGGGGCCGTGTTTCGGTCTGCGGCGGCCTTCGGTGCGCGGGCGGTGGTGATGCAGGACCGCAAGTCCCCACCGTTCACGGGCGCGCTTGCCAAGGCGGCGGCGGGGGCGATCGAACTGATCGCGCATGCGCGGGAGGCCAACCTGACGCGGGTTGTGGAACAGTTGGGCGAGATTGGTTACCGCACCGTGGCGCTCGAGGGCGAGGCCAAGGACGCGCTTGGGTACGCGGTTACGGGGGATGAGCCGATTGCGCTTGTGATTGGGGCGGAGGGCAAGGGCCTGCGGGAGGTGGTGGCGGCCGCTTGTTCCAGGCGAGCGCGGATCCCGATCGCCGACAACGTGGAAAGCCTCAATGTCAGCGTGGCCGCGGCGATCGCGCTTTATGAGGCGCAACGGGCGCGACGCTAAGGCCGCGCCCGCCGGCACCATTACCAGGCGTTTTTGGCTTCCAGCACGCGGATGGTCTCGGCTGCTTTGGATTGGTCGAGCTTAAGCTTTTCAGCCAGGTTGTTGAGAAACTCAGCTTCCCGGGTGACCACTTTGCCGTCCGCGAAGACGATATCCACAGCGTGGGCAAAGATTGACGGCACCACTTCAGCGGGGATGGAATTGGCGGCATCGTTGAGGGCCGCCTGGAAGTCGCGCTTGAATTGATCTTCCACGCGGCCGTGCATGGCCTGCAGGTCACCCTGGGAGACGCCCTTCAGCGTCTTGGTGCGGTGTGCCAGGGCGATCACTTCTTCGCTTTCGCTTGCTGCGACTTCGCCGTCAGACATCGCAGCGGCAAACAAAATTCCGTAGAAGGCATCTTCCTTTGACCAGGCGCCGCGCGAAATCAAATTCTTGAACAAGTCCCAGGCCATTTTTGTCCCCGTTTGTTGATGGTAAACGATGCCGTGTTCTAGCAACCATTGTTCAATGGCGCAACGCACGCCACGTTAACCGAGGCCTGCGACAGCGCCGTGACTTTGGGCACACTTGTGACCTGGACGGCCTGCAGACGCTTGCGCTTGCGCGGGCTTAGCCGCCGCCAAATCGTTGCGACCAGGCGGCGATGTCTGCCTCTTCGATCTTTTTGAACAGCACGTCTGGCGGGGTGAAGGGCAGGCCAGTGGGCAAGGCGCTTAGCAACGCGGGGTCGTCTGCCTTGGGCCATGTCCGGTTTGCGTCTGGCACACCCATGGCGTCGAGCACCGTTTTGGCGGCGTCTGGGATGAAGGGCTGCGCCAAAATCGCAAACAGCGTGACCAGATTGAGCCCGACGGCCACGCCTGTGGCTGCTGCCTCTGGATCGGTTTTTATGGTTGTCCAGGGTGCCGCCACTTGGAGATATTCGTTGCCGGCAGCCCACAGCCCGCGCAGTTCCGCGGCGGCTTTGCGGAACTCCATCTGCTCGTGAAAGGCGGTCAGGGCTGCCAAGCGCTCATGGACTGTGACTTGGAGCTTTTCCTCCGCCTTGCCCCAGGCCCCGCTCTGGGGCACTTTTGCCTCGAACTTGGACGCCGCAAACCGCGTGATCCGATTGACGAAATTGCCGTACACGTTGGCGAGGTCTGAGTTGATGGTTTCCTTGAACTGCTCCCAGGTGAAAGCTGCGTCGCTGCTCTCTGGGGCGTTGGCCATCAGATACCAACGCCAATAGTCGCCCGGCAGCAATTCCAGCGCTTGGTCCATGAAAACGCCGCGCTTTTCGCTGGTGGAGAATTTATCTCCGTACCAGGTGACCCAGTTAAAGGCCTTCAACCTGTCCACCAATTTCCATGGCTCGCGCGAGCCGATGATCGTGACCGGGAAGCTCACGGTGTGGAAGGCGACGTTGTCTTTGCCCATGAACTGGACGTAGGTGACATCGTCTGCCCCCTGATCAGTGCGCCACCAGCGTTGCCAGTCTGTGCCGTTGGCCTCTGCCCATTCGACCGTTGCACCGATGTAGCCGATCGGGGCATCAAACCAGACGTAGAAGACTTTTTCGTCGAACCCTGGCCTTGGTGCGCCGTCCTTGGTGAGCTTCACGCCCCAGGACAAGTCGCGGGTGATCGCGCGATCGATCAACCCCTCGTCCAACCATTTATAGGCGATCGACCGGGCAAGACTTGGCCAGTCTTCGGCCTTATCCACCCAGGCGCGAATCTCGTCCTGCATCTTTGACTGGAGGAGGAAAAGATGGGCCGTGTCGCGCAGCTCGACATCGGATGATCCGGAAATCTTCGATCGTGGATTCTTCAGCTGGACCGGGTCCAGGAGGGTGCCGCAGTTGTCGCACTGGTCGCCGCGCGCTTTTTCATAACCGCAGACCGGGCATGTCCCTTCGACATAGCGATCCGGCAGGAAGCGCTTGTCGGTGTTGGAATAGACCTGCCTTGTGGTGCGTTCTTCGATCAGGCCGTTGGCTTCCAATCGCTCGGCCAGATGCTGGGTTAGGCGGTGGTTCGGCGGATTGGAGGTGCGCCCGAAGTGATCGAACGATAGCTTGAACCCCTCGCCTGCCGTTTTTTGAATGTCGTGGAATTGGTCGCAGTAGGCACGTGCATCGATACCCATTTCGGCGGCCGCCAGTTCAGCCGGGGTGCCATGTTCATCGGTGGCGCAGATGAACAGGACTTCGTGGCCCTGCATCCGACGAAACCGGGCGTGCACGTCGGCCGGCAGCATCGAGCCCGCCAGATTGCCGAGGTGTTTGATGCCGTTGATATAGGGCAAGGCGGAGGTAATGAGGAAGCGGGCCATTGCGATGATGCCTTTTGTCTGGGCGCTGATGTAGGCGGTTTGGTCACTGCACCGCAAGCGAGGAGAGGATGATGCGGGATTTGACGCGGCGGGGCGTGGTGGTCGGTGCCGGCGCTTTGGCTGCCGGATGCGCGGTGGGGCGGGCAGTGTCCGAGGTGGCCGACCCGACGCGGGTTGCGGTTAGCGCGCTTGAACAGCTGGAAGCGCAGGCGGGTGGACGGCTTGGTGTTTGCGTTTTGGATACCGGTGGAGATCAGGCGTTTGGCCTTCGGGTCGACGAGCGGTTTGGGATGTGCTCGACGTTCAAGATGGCGCTCGCCGGCCTGATTTTGGCGGACTGCGACGCAGGTCGGCTGGATATCGAGCAGCGGGTGGGGTTTAGCCAGGCGGACATGGTGCCGATGGCACCGGTTGCTGAGGCGAGCCTGATCGATGGCTTTTTGACCGTTGGGCACATGGCGGAGGCTGTGCAAACGACCAGCGACAACGTCTGTGCCAATCTGCTGCTGCGGATGATTGGCGGGCCTGAGGGCTTTACGCAGCGTGTGCGTGCGCTTGGCGATGATGTGACCCGTTTGGACCGGTATGAGCCGGGCGCAAACCTTGTGCCTCCTGGTGAGGTGCGCGACACGACGAGCCCGGTGGCGCATGCCTATCTGATGCGCAGATTTCTTGTGGGAGACGCGCTTTACAATGACTCCCGGGCAACACTGATCCAGTGGATGGTGGATACGCAGACCGGCTTGCGCCGGCTGCGGGCCGGGTTTCCTGAAGGCTGGCGGGCCGGCGACAAGACCGGCACGGGCCTTCACGAGAGCATGCCCAACAAGACCAACGACATCGCGATCGTTTGGCCGCCAAACCGCGCGCCGGTGATCGTTACGGCCTATCTGGAGACGCCCTACGTCGACCGGATCCGGGACGAAGATCAGGCCGTGCTGGCGCGGGTCGGGGCCATTGTTGGAGACTGGGTGAAGGCTGGCTGAGTTTACTGGCCTGATCGACCTGGCGCTAGCTGAGCTCGATCATGACCTCGTCTGCTGCAACGCTCGCACCGGCAACCACATTGACCTTCTTGACCACACCGTCGCGTTCGGCGCGGATGATGTTTTGCATCTTCATCGCCTCGACCACGGCGACGCCCTCACCCACTTTCACTTCTTGACCGGCCACCACGTCGATCGAAACAACCAACCCCGGCATCGGGCTCATCACCGTTTTGGAGGTGTCTGCCGGCTGTTTCTCCGGGATCAACTTGTGCAGGGCCGCGCCGCGGGGGCTTGTGACGATGGCCGTCATTGATATCCCGCGCAGCCGCAGGCGAAACCCTTCGGTGCGCGAGGCGATCTTGACCGCGAAGGGCTTGCCGTCGAACTCGCCGCTCATGACGGGCTGGCCCGGATCCCAGCTGGTTTCAAATGTCTGGGCGCGGGCCCCGGCTACCGCGAGCTTTGCGCCGGAGGGCTCCAGGTTCACCTTCACGGGAATGATCTCGCCGCCCAAGATCACCGCCCAGTCGGTTTGGGGCTTACCCCCATTGACACGGCCAGAGATCTGGCGGGCGCGGGTGGCCTTTTTGGCTTCGGCAAAGGCTGCGCAGGCGGCGAGGAGAATGGCCTGCTCTGGGCGGGGCGCCACACCTTTGAAGCCCTCGGGGAACTGCTTTTTGATGTAGGCGGTGGTGAAGTCGCCGGAGCGGAACTCGGCTTCCTCCATCACGGCCCCCAGGAAGGGGATATTGTCTTGGATGCCTTCGATCAGGAAGCTGTCCAGGGCCTGGGCTTGGGCATCGATGGCTTCCAAGCGGGTTGGGCCGTGGGTGACCAGCTTGGCAATCATGGGGTCGTAGAACATGCTGATTTCGTCGCCGGCGCGCACGCCTGCGTCATTGCGCACGGTGATCTTGCCAAACTGACCTTCTTCTGGGGTTTGATAGCGCTTCAGGCGGCCAATCGATGGCAGAAAGTTGCGATAGGGATCTTCGGCGTAGATGCGGCTTTCAATGGCCCAGCCGGTGATCTTGAGGTCTTTTTGGGTGATTGGCAGCTTTTGGCCGGCAGCGGACCGCAGCATTAGCTCCACCAAATCGACGCCGGTGATCATCTCCGTGACGGGGTGTTCGACCTGCAGGCGGGTGTTCATTTCCAGGAAGTAGAAGCTCTTGTCGGCGCCGGAGGCCACGAACTCAACCGTGCCGGCGCTGTCGTAACCGACGGCTTGGGCCAGCGCCACCGCTTGGGCCCCCATGGCTTCGCGGGTTTTTTTGTCCAGCAGCGGGCTTGGGGCTTCTTCGATGACTTTCTGATTGCGGCGCTGAATGGAGCATTCGCGCTCGAACAGGTGGATCACGTTGCCGTGCTTGTCGCCCATCACTTGGATTTCGATGTGGCGCGGGGCCACCACGAACTTTTCAATGAAGATGCGATCGTCGCCAAAGGCGTTCTTGGCTTCGGCGCGCACGGCGGGGAAGCCCTCTTCCACGTCTTTGCGGTTTTCTGCGATACGGATGCCCTTGCCACCACCTCCGGCGGAGGCCTTGATCATCACCGGGTAGCCGATTTCCTCAGCGATTTGGACGGCGTGTTTGACGTCTTCGATCTCACCAATATAGCCCGGTACAGTGGAGACGTTGGCTTTGGCGGCGGTCTTTTTGCTTTCGATTTTGTCGCCCATCGCGGTGATCGCGTAGGGGTTTGGGCCGATGAAGACGATCTTCTCGTCCAGCAGGCGTTGGGCAAATTCGGCCTTTTCCGACAGGAAGCCAAATCCTGGGTGGACGGCCTGGGCGCCGGTCTTGCGCACGGCATCGACCACTTTATCGATCACCAAATAGGACTGCGCGGCGGGGGCTGGGCCGATGAACACGGCCTCGTCGGCCAATTCGACGGCCATGCTGTCGCGGTCCGCTTCGGAGAATACGATGGCGGTCTTGATGCCTAACCGGCGGGCCGTCTTGATAATGCGGACAGCCACTTCACCGCGGTTGGCAATCAAGATCTTGTCAAACATCAGTTATCTCCGGCACCAAAACCGCAAGTCTTGCAGTATTGTCAGTGTTGCGTACACCGACTTGCCATAGCTGTGTCGCGGGGTGGGCGCAAATTTTTGCGTCTTTGGGTGTGCTGGAGAGCTTTGAACATGCGCATTCTTGGGGTTTTGGCGCTGATTGGGGCGCTGGTGACGACGGGGTGTGAAGCGCCTGAAGGGGCGCAGGCCCAGGGGCGCAGCCAGATTGAGGCCGCGATCCCCCCCTTCCCCATGCAATCGTGCGTTAACCTTGGCAACGCGCTGGAGGCGGAAGTTGAGGGGAGCTGGGGCTACACCATTCGCCAGGAAGACTTGGCGATCATCCAGGCTGCCGGCTTTGACGGGGTGCGGCTGCCGGTGCGTTGGGATCCGCACGCTTCGCAAATACCGCCCTATCGGATCGACCAGCGCTTTATGGACCGGGTGGCGCAGGTGGTGGATCAGGCGATGGGCGAAGGGCTCATGGTGCAACTCGATGTGCACCATTACGAGCCGCTGATTTCACGCCCCAACGACCCGCGCGAGAGCGCCAAGTTTGTGGCGATATGGGACCAGATTGCCCAGCGCTTCTCGGGCTATGATGGGCGTTTGATGTTTGAGTTGTTGAACGAGCCTTACGGCGAGCAATGGACGAACGCGCGCCTGATGGAGCTGCATGCGGCTGCGCTTTCTGTGATCCGCCGGACTAACCCGAACCGGATGGTGATTTTGGGCGGCATTCAGTGGAACACGCTGGGGGGGCTCGAGGGCTATACACCGCCTGACGATCCCTATGTGGCGATGACCTATCACCATTACGGGCCTTACGAGTTCACCCATCAAAATGCCGAATGGCTTGGGGCGCAGGCGCCGCGGTGGAACCGGGTATGGGGCACGCGAGCCGATGTCGCCGAGCTTGAGCGGGATGCTGCTCAGGCCGCGGCCTACGCGCGCCGCCACGGGATTGCGATGCAGCTTGGGGAGTTTGGCGTGATCAACACCGTGCCCCTTGCGCAGCGCCAGCAGTGGCTGGCCACCATGCGCACCGCCAACGAGCGGCTGGGCATCGGCTGGTGTGTGTGGGACTTTGGCGTCGCGTTTAACATTTACGATCGCGAGCGTCGACAATGGGTGCCGGGGGCGCGCGAGGCGCTGGGGCTGCATTGAGGGCATGGCCCCTTTGAGGGACGCCCTTGAACGAGAGCTTGGTGCGTTTTGAGAACTTAGCGGCTGGTGCAGTTAAGCGGCGTTGCGCTTCTCAAGCCGGCTCACCAGCTTTTCTTTCCACACCGCTGGGCTGCCCGCCTGGACCGCCAGGAGTTTTGCGCGGCGATAGTACAAATGGCAGTCCACATCCCAGGTGAAGCCCATGCCGCCATGGGTTTGGATGTTTTCCTTGGACGCGAGGTGGTAGGCTTGCGTGGCCGCAACCCGCGCCGCTGCGGCCGCAAACGGCAATTCCGGCGCGTCTGTGCTGAGGGCCCAGGCACCGTAGTAGGCGTTCGATCGGGCGACCTCGATGGCCACGTACATGTCTGCCAGCTTGTGCTTGATCGCCTGGAACGACGCGATTTGGCGCGAAAAGGCGTAGCGGTTCTTGGCATAGTCCACTGCCATATCCAGGCAGGCTTGCGCCCCGCCGACCTGTTCAAAGGCCAGCAACACGGCGGCGCGGTCCAGGATGTTTTCGGTAAGCGCCCAGCCATCGCCTATTGAGCCGACGCGTTCGGCCGGGGCCTTGGCAAAGGCGAGCTTGGCGTGTCCGCGGGAGGGGTCCAGGGTCTTGATGGCTTCACGGGTCACGCCGGGGCCGTTTAGGTCCACCAGAACGAGGGAGGTGCCTGCCCCCTCCTTTGCCAGGACCAAGGCGTGGGTGGCATCTGTGCCATCGGCCACGGGAATTTTCACGCCGGTGAGGGATTGGCCGTCAAAATGGGCAGCCGTGCCGGCCGCGGACGGGGTGCCTGGGCCTTCTGAGACGGCGAGGCAGCCAATAGCGCTGCCGTCCGCGATTTTCGGCAGGATCTTCGCCTTTTGCTCCGCAGATCCCGCAAGCAGCAGTCCTTCGGCGAAAAAGTAAATGCTGGAGGCCATTGGCGTTGGGGCAAGGCTGCGGCCGAGTTCCTCTGCCAGCACGCACAGCTCCAAATGCCCAAGCCCCAGGCCGCCATATTCTTCTGGAATGGCCGCACCCAGCCAGCCCATTTCTGCGATCTTGGCCCACAGGCCGGCGTCCATGCCGACGTTAGCGTCATCCAGCACCGCTCGCACGGCTTTGGGCGCGCTGTGTTCAGACAAGAATTTGAAGGCTTGATCCTTCAACAGCTTTTGATCGTCAGAAAAATCAAAGTTCATCGCCTGTCCTACCGTCTGGCCGTGTTTGGATGACCATAGCGCGCGGCGCGGCATTGCAAAGCCTGTCGTTAGGGCAAGGAAGGCGCGCGGCTTAACGCTTCGGACGAGCTTTGGGGTCGCTTGGCGTATACTGGGCGAGCACCGCCTGTGCCTCCTGCGCCACCGCGCGGCGCAGGTCTTCTGGGGCTAAGACCTCGACTTGCGCCCCCAGGCGGAGGATCTGGCGGGCCGAATATGCTTCTGTTTCGAAAGGCAATTCAGCCTCGAACCAGCCTTGGGCATCCGGTGGACTGCGGGTGCGCTGGGCGTGGGTTGCCATCATCGGAACGACCGCACGCAGGATTTCCAGGCCCTCCGGCGATATCCTCACCCGTGCCATCTGGCCCATCAGCTTGCGTTCAAAGGTTGAACACCAGCCAGTCCAGTAGGTGGCGAGGTCAAAGCCAGGGGGGCGGCGCGCGGCTTGATCCAAGACGTGCAGGCTTTCGATGCTCGCGGCCCGGTAGGTCAATGGTTTGCCGCGCCAGATGGCCACCAGGTACCAAAGCCCGCCTTTTTGCACCAAACCAACGGGATCAAGGCGCCGGCGCACCTGCCCGCGCCAGCTGGTGTAGCTGATGTCCAGCCGTTTGCCGCGCCAGACCGCTGCGGCAAGGGCCGGCAGGCAGGCCAGCTCTTCGGACTGTTGGTACCAGGGCGAGGGATCGCAGTGGAATCGATCGGTGATGGCTTGCGCGGTTGCTCCAGCGTCCGGGGGCAGGCTTGCCAACACCTTCAACTGTGCAGCCAGCGCTTCGCTGGCCATGCCCAGATCCTTTGCTGCACCAGCCAGATGCGCGACCGGCAGGGCGGCGGCCTCTGCCAGTGTCAGGCCAGTCACGCGGGTCCGGTAACCCGGATGCAGGCGGATGCCGCCATGGCGACCCACTTCGGCATAGATTGGCACGCCGGCGGCGCTCAGGGCATCCACGTCGCGGTAAATCGTGCGGACTGAGACTTCAAACTGCTGCGCCAAGCTGGTGGCTGAAACGCTGCCGCGCATCTGCAGGAGGATCAGCATCGACAGCAGCCGGCTCGCGCGCATCGCCAAAACACCTTTTCGTTTATCCCTGACATGCCCTGTCAGGGTTCAGCGTTTATACCCTCCTGCATGAGCAATCACCACATCAACCGCGAAGACTTTGCCAACACCTGGCGGTCGAACGCCGAGAGCAGCCCTTTCATGGGTATTACCGCCGCCACACGACGCCAAGTGCTCGTGGCCGGCGCCCTTACAGCCGCCCTTTCCATTCCCGCTTGCCAGAGTGTGTCTGCCATGACGTTTGACCCGATCCCGCCCCTGCCGCAAACGCCGACCCCAGGCCGGCCCGGCGATTTTGCCTTCCTGACCGGGGAATGGCGCATTCACAATCGATCACTGGTGGAGGGGGCGTGGCTTGAATACCCCGGCGAAGCCACCGTCCATGAAATCCTTAGAGGCGTTGGCAGCGTTGAGGAACTGAGGATCCCTGCGAGGGACTTTTCGGGCATGGGGCTGCGCCTGCTTGATGTGGGACAGGCACGTTGGTCTGACTTTTGGGTCAA
The DNA here is from genome assembly GCA_049314555.1 of Caulobacterales bacterium. Classification (GTDB taxonomy): domain Bacteria; phylum Pseudomonadota; class Alphaproteobacteria; order Caulobacterales; family Aquidulcibacteraceae; genus REEB509. The sequence continues at coordinate 25,127 of JBMOEW010000032.1, read as the reverse complement.
CGCCAAAAGCGGGGCGCTTACCACCCCCGGCCAGAGTGGCAGCTTTGAAGGCGGTGTTGGGTTGTTTTGGTCTAACTATGAGGTTGATGGGGTGCCCGCGCGGTCGATTGGTGTTTGGGACCAGATCACGCCCACCAGTTGTCGCTGGCGTCAGGCGAGTTCGACGGATGGCGGGGCCACTTGGGCGCAAAATTGGATCATGCATTGGACGCGGGTGTGACGCCTGCGATCGCCGCCTTCACGGCTCCTCAACCCCTTTGCGCTATGGCTTCACCCCAGCAGTAAGGCAAAGAGGAACGCCACAATGGCCAAGGCCGTTTTCCAAAAAGGCGAGCGCGTGTTCGTAAAGCCCGTGGGGACATGGGCCCAAATTGAGCATCTTTTGCCGCAATGGGTCAAAGGCGTCGAAGAGCCTCTTAAGATTCTTTACGATGTGGGTCTTGGCCGCGAGTTCCAGGCCCACGAGCTGCAGGGCGAGCCAAAGGCGCAGAAGCCCTCCACCTCGCTCGACAACGAGCATTGGCGCATCATGCGGGCGCGCAACCGTTGGACGTTGGCAACCGCCGGAGGCCGCGGGATGCACCCGGGCACCTATCCGGTGGTTTTGACCGATGCCCTGGATTGGGGCGGTTGGCGGGTTCCTGCGGCAGAATATGAGCGCGACCCTGAGCGGATCGAGCATCAGGCCCGCGTGATCGCTAACGCGCTGCGGTTGTTGCGGCTAACTGCTGAAGTCAGCCGTGCAGTGAACGACCTTGGCAATGAGGCATCGCCAGACCTGAAAGCGCTGGCGAAACAAGCCGATGACATTTTGGGCGCTGTCTATGACGACGGCACCAAGGCGCATCGCGCGCCCAAGCAAGACGACCAGGTGTCACCCGCCCTTCGATAATTGGCCGCGCACCACGTTGATTTCCGGGCGCACGCAACGCATGAGATGGCGGACCTGCTTTTGAAAGGCCGCCACCATGCGTGATGATGCTGTAGCTGTGCGTCTTGCGGACTACCGCCCCGCTGATTTCGCGATCGACCAGATCACGCTCGATTTTGATCTGCATCCCGATGCGACGGGTGTGAAGGCGCGCTCGCTTGTGCGGCGACAAGGCGCTGCGGGTGCGCCATTGGTGCTGGATGGGGAGCGTCTGGAGCTGGTGCGCCTGGCGGTCGACGGCCAGGACGTTCCTGCCGATGGTTACCTTGCGGAGCCGGACCGGCTGATTATCCACGCCGTGCCGGACAATTTCGCCCTGGAGATCGAGACCACCATAAATCCAGCGGGCAACACCCATCTTGAAGGGCTGTATATGTCTGGGGGGCGCTTTTGTACGCAGTGCGAAGCGCAGGGCTTTCGCAAGATCACCTATTTTCTCGATCGGCCGGACAATCTGGCCCGCTACAGTGTGCGCATGGAAGCGGATCAGGCTTCGTTTCCAACGCTTTTGTCGAATGGCGATCCGATTGAGCGCGGTGAGGCGGCGAATGGGCGCCATTACGCGGTTTGGCGTGATCCACATCCCAAGCCGTCGTACTTGTTTGCGCTCGTGGCGGGGGCGTTTGATCATTACCCGGACACTTTCACCACCCAGTCCGGGCGCGTTGTGACGCTTGGGATCTACGTCGATCCGGGGGACGGGGCGCGGGCTGCCTATGCGATGGACGCCTTGAAGCGGTCCATGCGGTGGGATGAGGTTGTGTTTCAGCGCGAATACGATTTGGACGTGTTCAACATCGTTGCGGTGCGGGACTTCAACTTTGGGGCCATGGAGAACAAGGGCCTTAATGTCTTTAATTCGGCGTATGTGCTGGCGGATGCGCGCTCAGCCACGGACTTTGACTTCGAAGCCATCGAGAGCATTGTGGGACACGAGTATTTCCACAATTGGACCGGCAATCGGATCACCTGTCGGGACTGGTTTCAGCTGTCGTTGAAGGAAGGGCTCACAGTCTTTCGCGACCAGGAGTTTTCTGCCGATCAACGCTCGCGCCCCGTGCAACGCATCCGTGACGTCAAACGGCTGCGGGCGCGCCAGTTCGGCGAAGACGCCGGGCCGCTTGCCCACCCCGTGCGTCCGACCAGCTATCAAAAGATCGACAACTTTTATACCGCGACGGTCTATGAAAAGGGCGCTGAAGTCATTCGGATGTTGAAGATCTTGATCGGGGACGAGGCCTTCGATCACGGCATGCAGCTCTACTTTACACGCCACGATGGACAGGCTTGCACGATTGAGCATTTCTTGGCCTGCTTTGCGGAGGCAAGCGGCCAAGACCTTAGCCATTTTGCGCGGTGGTATGGCCAGGCTGGCACGCCGGTCGTGACCGCCAGCGGCCAGTATGACGGGGTTGCGCGGACCTATGCGTTGACGGTCACGCAGGCCACCGCGCCAACGCCAGGCCAGCCGTCCAAGCAAGCTTTGACAATCCCGCTTTCGGTCGGCTTCATCGACGCCGATGGGGCGCGGCTCGCGGTGCGAGTGGCAGGTGATCTGGTTGCGCGGGAAGATCACAAGATCGCCCTGACCGAAGACAGCGCGACCTTTCTGTTTGAGGGCGTGGCGCGGGCCCCGATCCCTGCCCTCTTGCGGGGGTTTTCGGCCCCGGTGATTTTGCGCGACGGGCTTGGCGAAGACCAACGCTTGGCGCAGATGGCGCACGAACCGGACGCTTTTACGCGGTGGGAAGCTGGCCAAACGATGGCACGGGCGTTGATCTTGGAAGACGGCGCGCGGTCAGCTGGGCGTCGTGCCGCGGCGGACGCATTTGCCGATGCGATTGGCAAAGAGCTGCAACGCGCACAAAAGGACCCCGCGTTTGCGGCCTTGGCCCTGCGGCTGCCTGATATGCCGGAGCTGGTGCAAACGGCTGCAACGCCAGACCCGGAGGCCCTGTTTGCCTCGCGGGAGGCTTTGCGGGCGTTGATTGGTGAGCGCGTCGCGGATGATTTGCTCTCGATCGCCACTGCCCCTTTGCCTGCGCCGTTTTCGCCAGACGCCGGCCAAGCGGGGCAAAGGGCTCTTAAGGCTGCTGCGCTGGACCTTTTGGCCGCTGTGCCAGCCCGCGGACTTGGCGCGATCGAGGCTGCCTTCGCGCAGGCCGGCTCGATGACCGAAACCATGGCAGCGCTTGAGGCATTAAGTGCCGTGGAAGGCGGCGAGGCCGCATTCGATGCAGCGCTTGAGGCGTTTTACAGTGAATGGCGCGATCAGCCTCTGGTGATCGACAAATGGTTTTCGGTGCAGGCGAGCGCCCCGCGCGACGGGGGCAAGAGGGCGATGGCCTTGCGGTCGCATCCCGATTTCACGCTGAAGAACCCGAACCGGGTGCGGGCCCTGGCCAGCGCCTTTGCGGTGCGCAATGTGCGGGCGTTTCATGCGGCGGACGGCTCTGGCTATCGGTTTTTGGCCGAAATTGTGGGTGCGCTTGACGCAACCAATCCGATGGTTGCTGCGCGGTTGGCCAACGCTTTTGAAAGCTGGCGGCGGTTTGATGCGGGCCGGCAGGCGCACGCTTTGGCGGCGCTGGAGGGGCTGGCGCGCGGGCCTTCGGTGTCTGCCAATCTTGCGGAAGTTGCCAATCGGTTGTTGCGTTAATCGGCGGGCAACCATGCCGCTTAAACCGGTTCTAACTGTCCTTTGATAACAGAGGGCTGTTGGAGAACCGTTCCGCGCATGACCTCCTTGAGCGTTCCGCCTGAGACCCCTGACTGCGCGTTGTCCATGGACGATGTGTTCCGTGACGTTGTGGCACGTCGGGCGTTCAGCTACGTCGCGCAACCCATCGTGCGGCTGTGTGACGGTGCAACCGTGCGCCACGAAGTGCTGGTGCGGTTTCAGTCCGGCGAGTCCCCTGCGGCCCTGATCGAGGCGGCGGAACGGTCTGGTTCCATCAGCGCGCTAGACTTGGCAGTCACCGAAGCTGCGATTGATTATCTGGAGCGCGGGGGCACCGCGTCATTATCGGTCAATGTGTCTGCGGTGACCTTGGACGACGGCGCGGCCATTTCCTCTTTTGCGATGATGTTGGCACGGGCGTTGATCAATCGGCGCCAACTGTCTTTTGAGATCACCGAAAGTGCCGCAATTGCCGATTTGCCGGCGGCCAACCAGGCGATCCAGCGCTTGCGCAGGGCTGGCCATGCGGTGTGGCTCGATGACTTTGGGGCCGGGTTTTCTTCGCTGAGTTATCTACAAGCCCTGGACGTGGACGGCGTCAAGATCGATGGCCGCTATATGCGCTCGGCGTTGGCCAGCGCGCGCGACGAACGGCTGTTTCGCTCGATCGCCCGGTTTTGCTCTGAGATGGGCGTGGAAACCGTGGCCGAAATGATCGAGGAGCGCGAGCACTGCGACCTCGCCACCGAACTGGGGGTTGGCTGTGGGCAGGGATGGTGGTTTGCCCGCCCTGCCCCGCTACCTGAGCTTTTCAATGCGCCAAGCCAGCAAACGGAGGCCGTGGGATGACAGACTTTTCACGCCTGCGCGTGCTGATCGTTGATGACAACCATCACATGATCCACATCGTCAAAACCATTCTGCGCGGTTTTGGCATCAAGGACTTTTTGGAAGCGCGCGACGCGGCGGAGGCTTTCGATCTGTTTCGTGGCGCGGAGGTGGATTTCATCGTGCTTGATTTTGCAATGAGCATCCTGGACGGGACCGACTTTATCCGCCTGGTCCGAACCGGTTCGGACAGCCCAAATCCGCATGTGCCGATCATTATGCTTTCTGCCTATTCAGAACGCCCCAAAGTGATAGCGGCGCGGGACGCGGGCGTCACAGAGTTCTGCTGCAAGCCGGTCACGCCTAACGAGCTTTACAAAAAAGTGGCTGCGATCGTGAATTCGCCCCGGCCATTCGTGCGCAGCAATGCCTACATCGGACCAGACCGACGCCGCCACAAGGTGGCCGGCTTTGCCGGAAAAGAGCGCCGCGCGGGCGACGACGCCTGATCTGCCCACAACGTCAAGACTCAGGGTAAAGATTTCTGGGGACAGCGCGGCGTTAATCGCTCGACGCCGTGCTTAACCCTTCGTTACGAATTACGGTCTTTGGATTGATTCGAGTGCGCGCAGTGGGGCGCGCCACGAGGCAGCTTGTGGCCAACAATAGTACTCTTCGCGAAAGCGTTATGCGCGATCAAAGCAAAGAGCCCGCGCCGAAGGGCGCGCAAGGCTCTGTGTATGGCTTGGTGCTGCTGTTTATCCTGGCCTTCGCGGCGACCATCGCGCTGCAGGTTCAGGCCCGTTTGAATGACCTGCAGGCAGATGCCGTTCAAGCAGAGGGGCGGTCTGCGGCAGCGGCGGCGGCCCAGATCGATAGCGTTCTTTCCCATGCCTGGGGTGCTGCCGGCGGGGCCACCGAGGCGGCGCGATTTGCGGACCCGGAAGGTTTGAACCCCGCCGCCATCGTGCAAGCCACGATGCGGGCGCGGGGCGTTGACGGAGCGGCCCTGATCGGCAGCGACGGGGGTGTGCGGGTGTCTGCGGGCCCAAATGCGTCTGCTGTTGCTGAAGCTGCCAATCGCATGGCTGGTGCCGCACAGGCTTGGGCGGGGGCGGTGATTTTGCGACCGGGCAGCCCTGCGCATCTTGTCTTGCTGCGGCGGTTGCCGGGCGGGACGGTCGTTGCGCTTGTCGATATCAATGAGATCAAACCTGCGGCGGTGGCAGGGGCACGCGTTGCCTTGGTGGATGTGCAGGGCAATTTCCTCGCAGGATCGACGCCTGAAGAGGGCCAGTCAGGGGTGTGGGGGGCTCTGAACCTGACGGTTCCTGAGGGGGGCGCTTCGCAGCCGGTCGGTGCCAATGCCGTCGCGGTTGATGGTGGCGTGGTGGCGGTGGGATCGGCCAGCACGCAGGTTGGGTCGCTTGTGGTGTTAAGCGCGCGGCCCGTGGATCGCTCTTTGGCGCGGATTGGGCCGGCGCTTGCCTATTTCGGCCTGCTTGCCCTTGCCCCGCTTGCCGCGGTTGGGGCGCTGTTGATGCTGCTTCGCCACAACGTGAAGCTCGTCACGATCGCCGAGGCGGAAGTGGCACGGGCCGATGCCCAGGTTCGTTTTACCGCCGATCGGGCGCATGCTGGCCTGTTCGAGTGGCGGCTGGAAGACAACCAGGTGGAGTTGTCTGAGTTCGCGATGCGCATGCTGAACGCGGCAAGCGAAAGCGTGCGACTGAGTGATGTGCTGGCTGCGGCGGTGCCGGAGGACCGCGCCGCGGCGGAGGAAGCCTTTCGTCTGGCACGTCGCACTGGCGCGCTCGATGCGCGTTTCCGTATGGGCACAGGGCCAGGGACAGCTTGGGTTGAGGCCCGCGGCATCGCGATTGAAGACGTGGCGGGCCAAGGTGCCTCGCGGGTGGTGGGCACGTTTGTGGACGTGTCGCAGCGGCGCGAAGCCGAGATCCGGGCTAGCGCTTTGGAGATGCGCCTGCGGGAAGCCATCACGTCGTTGTCTGGCCCGTTTGCTTTGTGGGATTCGCGCCGGCGCATCGTGCTGTGGAACAAGAGTTATGCCTCGGTGTTTGGGCTTACTGGGGAAATCCTTCGGGCCGGAGCCACCTATGAAACGGTGACGATGGCCGCTGCGGGTGCCATCAGTCGCGAGCGGATCGACCCAGCAGACCCGCAATGCCGTGAAATTGAAGTTGCCGGCGGGCAATGGATCCGGATGGTGGAGCGGCGCACGGCCGAGGGCGGCCTTGTGACAGTGGGTGTCGATATCACCGACATGAAGCGCCACGAGCAGGCGCTGACCGACAACGAGCGGCGCCTCCTGGACATGGTGGCCAAGCTCGAAAAATCGGAGCAGCGCAACAAGGTTCTGGCCCGTCAGGCGGAAATGGAGCGGCAAAAGGCAGAGGACGCGAGCGCTGCCAAAAGCGCTTTCCTCGCCAACATGAGCCACGAACTGCGCACGCCGCTGAATGCCATTATCGGCTTTTCCGAGATCATGACAAAGGAGCTGTTTGGGCCGGTGGGCAGCGAGCAGTATCGTTTGTATTCGGCCGATATTCACAACTCCGGCACGCTGCTTTTGGAGTTGATCAACGACGTGTTGGACATGGCCAAAATTGAAGCCGGGCGCTTCAATCTGGCCCCGCGGCCGTTGGACCCAGAAGTGGCGATTGACCAGGCGCTGCGGTTGATGCGTCGGCGGGCCGAGGAAAAGGGCCTGCAGCTGCTGCACGAGTACACTGAGTTGCCGGAGATCGAAGCAGACCATCGGGCCGTCAAGCAGATGCTGCTCAATCTCTTGTCCAATGCCATCAAGTTCACAGACCAGGGCGCGGTCATGGTGCAGGCCCGCCAAACCGATACAGGGCTGGAGATCCGGGTGGTGGATACCGGTCGTGGCATCCCCGCCGAAGCCCTGCCCCGCCTCGCCAAGCCGTTTGAGCAAGTGGACACTGAGTTGAACCGCAACACCTCGGGCACGGGTCTTGGGCTTGCGCTCACCAAGTCCCTCGCGGAGATGCACGGCGGGCGTCTTGAGATTGAAAGCGAAGTTGGCCGGGGCACCATGGTTGCCATCTACCTGCCGCGCACCTTCGCCGGCCCGCGCGACTTCGACGAAGACCTGCCGCACGCAGCGGAGTAAGGGGATTACGGCTGCGGAGCCGGATCTGCCGGGGGCGGTGGCGGGGGGCGTCTTGGGGGCAAGCGGCCCTCTTCTTCCAGGCGCTGGCGTCGCTCTTGAAGGCGCGGGTACTGTCCGTTTTCCTGCAAGCGTTCGCGCAACGGGCGGCCTTGGCCCTGCGGCTGTGAGGACTGTCCTGCCAGCGGTAGCGGGCGGTCCTGTGCCATGCGGGTTGCGGCCTGGATCGCCGCGCGACGCTCGTCTGGCGTGAGTTTCGCCAGCGAAGTGGCCAACACGTCGTGGATCTTTTCCATGAGGGCCCCGTCGGCGGCGCGCTGGCGCGCAAAGGCTGCCCGTACCGCGGCTTCGTCGTAGGTGTCGTCTTGAGCGACCTCAGCCAGCGCCTGACGCGCGGCGCGCGCTTCTTGGCGCTGCAAACGCGCGGCGCGCACGGCGGCGCTGATTTCAGCACGAATGGCCGCGCGGCGTTCTGCTGGCAGGGCTGCGAAGAACGCGCGGGCTGAGGGCGCGTTGGCATCAGGTGGGGCCAAGCGTGGGGGCTGGCCTTGGGGGTCGACCTCAACCACCGCCGATGTCGGTGCCGGTGCTGGCCGCTCAAAGCGCACGCCGCTGGCAAAAGCTGCGGCGACGCCTGCCACGACCGCCACATTCAGTCCCAGCAGAGCCAAAAGGGCGGTGCGATAAGTCAGCCCTCTCATGGGAAGCCCTCTTCAAGGAACGGCTCGGTTTCGCCCACCAGAGCCGCCAGCACCAACGCCTCGGCGGCGGGCTCTTCCAGGTCTGGCTGTGCAACGGTGGCCATAACCGACTGTCGGGTTGGTGCGAGATCAGCTGCGCCAAGGCCCAAGGTGACCCCCAGCACGGCAGACGCTGCCATCGCGGCCGCCACTTTGGTTAGCTGCAACGGCTTTGGCCGCCCGGCCAGCACTTTTGCGCGCAGATCCGGTGCCGGTTCGATGGGGGGATAAGACCCAAGGGCCGCATCAAGATCTTGAGCTGCCTTCTGTTGGCTTTGCAGCGCGGGTGAGTTTGCGATCGCTGCGAGGGCCGCGTTGCGCTCGGCAATGGGCCAGCGGGCCGGGTCGCCGCCATAGGCCTCCAAAAGCGTTTGCACCCGCTCTGGTGAAAGGGGGATGATCGAGGCGGGGTTAGTCATTGCCATCCTCCACCCGGCCGATCAATTCGCCGGCCACATCTGCCAACGCTGCCCGAAGGGCCCGCCGCCCGCGTCCCAACAACGACTCCAAGGCTTCCACCGTGACCTCCAAAGCCGCGGCGGCTTCGATATTGCCCATTTCCTGGAAGTGGCACAGGGCGATCGCGGCCCGCTGGCGTTCGGGCAATTTGGCCAGGGCTGCATGAACGCGATCGGCGCGCTGTTTGGCAAGCCAGGCGTCCGCCGGGCTGTGGCCGGGATCGACGACGGTTAAGCCCGCGTCCGGATCTGGGGTCTCGCGGCGGCGGCGCAGTCGATCGTAGCAAAGGTTCAAAGCCACCCGGCAGAGCCAGGTCTCGAACTTTGCCTCCCCTGGACGCCAATTTGGTGCAGCCTTCCAGACGCGTAAAAACACATCCTGGGCCACATCCTCGGCCTCGCTCGGGTCCGTCAGCATGCGCCGCGCCAAGCTTATCAAGCGCGGCAAGTGCCGGTTGACGAGCGCTGCTGCTGCCTGGCCGTCGCCCTTTCCCGCCCGCTCGACAAGGGCTGCGTCGGGGTCCGGGGCACGAAGGGGGATGATGGTCTTTGGCGATTGTGGACCCTCCTCGTCAGCGATTGGCGGGCTGCTGGCGGCCGGCCTGGGTGCTGCGCTCGGCCATGGCTGTGCGGGCGGCGGTCACTTCGCTGGCTTCCAGTTGTCCATTGCTGTTGGCGTCGAAGCGACCAAACCAGCGGGGTTGGTTGGCTGTGAACTCTGTGGCGGTGACGGTGCCGTCGTTGTTGGCGTCCAGTTGGGCTATCCGCTGGCGCAGTTCATCGCCGGCAAGCTGACCGTCTTGATTGCGATCCAGGCGGGTGAACATTTCGACCCGAGCCGCCGTGAGTTCTGCTGCGGTGATGATGCCATCGCCGTTCTGGTCTGCTTGGCTGAGGATTTGTGCGCCGCCAGCCCCACGCTGACCGGACTGGGCTGAAGCCGGCAGCGCCACCATCACGCTTGCTGCGGTGACCACCGCCAAGCCAAGAATATCCATGCGAACCATCGGATTTGAACTCCACTACGCCTTACTGGTCATTCAACGGGGGTTTGTAGCGATTCCGTCGCTGCCTTCGCCGATAACCTCAAGAAACACGGTGCGGGCCGCACCACAAGCGTCGTCCAGGGCCTGTTCCAGGCGCGGAAAGGCAGGCAAGCCCGCCGCCTTGGCCAGGAAGGCTTTGAGGCCAAGTCCTGCGGTTTCGGGCGAAAACGACGTGTCGAGACACAGGCGCTGCGCCTGCTGCACGGCGCTGCACAGGTGGAAGGCGGTCTGAAGGATGGCCGCATGAGGCGAGGATAGCGCGCCGGCGCGGGCCAGGGCTTCGAGGGCTTGGGCGGTTGATTGCAGCGGGGCCTCAAGCGGGCGCTTTGGGCCTGCGATCTGCAGGGCTTGGGCGATGAACTCGATGTCCACCAAGCCGCCTTTGCGCAGCTTAACGTCCCAGCCATCGCGCGGGGGGCGCTCGCGATCCATCAAGGCGCGCATATCGGCGGTGTCGCGCTTGACGGCTGCGAACTCCCTTGGGGTGGCAAGGATCGCTGTCATTTCAGCATGAAGATGCGCGCACAGGGCCGGTGCTCCTGCCCCTGGTCTTGCCCGGCTGAGGGCCAACAGCTCCCAGGTCCAGGCTTCTTGCCGGTAATAGCGGGAAAACGAGGACAGCCTTACAGCAACCGGGCCTTTTGAGCCGGACGGACGAAGCTGCATGTCAACCGGATACAACACCCCCTCTTCCGTCGGGGCGCTGAGGGCTGCGATCAGGCGCTGGGTGAGCCTGGAATAGAAGGCCTGTGCCTCGCCTGAGTCCAAGGCTGCGGCTGGGGCGTCGTACACCACCATGATGTCGAGGTCTGAGGTAACGGTGAGTTCGCGCCCCCCGAGCTTGCCCAGGGCCAGCACAGCAAATGCGCCGGGCTCAGGGCCGCGCGCGGCGATGGTGTCTGCCAAGGCAGCGTTGGCCATGGCCACCAGGCTTGCCTCGGCTAGATCTGAAAAGGCGTGCCCTACAGCACGGCAATCGGCCTGCCCTTTGAGGGCCTGGAGGCAGATGCGAAACACTTCCTCACGTTGGGTGCGACGGACCGCGTTCATCGCGGCCTCTAATCCGGCCTGGGCCTCGCCGGGGACCTGTTTGAGCTTTGTTTGAAAATAGTCCGGCGGATCCTGCGTGATCGGCCGGTGGAAGCTCGTTTCAGACAGGCCATCGAGTAGGCTTGGCCGGCGCGCCAGAATGGCTGCCAAGCGCGGGCTGATCGCCAATGCTGTGATGGTCTCGGCTATGAATTCTGGCCTTGCCTCAAACAGCGACAACAGCGGCACGCCGGCGCTTAGGCCCTCAAGCAGGTCTGTGAAACGGGCAAAGGCCATGTCCGGCTCGTCGTTGGCTGCGCACGCCTCCAAGATTTGCGGCAAAAGCGACTGTAGGAGGCGTCTGGCGCGCTCGGTGCGCAGGGCTTTGGGGCCGCCTGAAAGCCAACGCCGGACCGTCAAAGACACCTGCGTGGGGGCGACAAAACCCAGTTGGGCCAATTGTTGGAGGGCTGCGGGGTCGTCTTCGGGGCCGGTAAACCGTATCTCAGACAGGGGGTCGGCTGGCTTTGCGGGGGCGGCAAACAAGGCTGCATCTATGCGTGCGACGGTCTCGCGCGTCTGGCGGACTAAAGCATCGAGGGCGGCAGATCCGCCTAACCCGCTCAACAGAGCCACGCTTGTGCGCTGCTGGTGATCTGCTGGCAGCGTGTGGGTTTGCGCGTCGTTGCGCATTTGAATGCGGTGCTCGATGTGGCGGAGGATCTCGTAGGCCTCACACAGGTCTTGAGCGTAGGCGGGGTTGAGGGCGTCTGCATTTGCCAGCGCACGAAGGGCATCTTGCGTCCGGGCGCGCTGCAAGGCTGGCATGCGACCACCGCGAATGAGAAGCTGGGTTTGGGCGAACAGTTCGATGTCGCGGATGCCACCCTGGGCCAATTTGACGTTGACTGCGGGATCGGTGCGTTCGGCGGTGCCGTGGGTGAGGCGGATGCGCCGCTTGATCGCGTTGATGTCTTCGATGGTGGCGAAGTCCAAGTGGCGGCGCCAAATAAACGGCTCCAGGCTTTGCAAAAAGGCTTTACCCGCGAAGGGGTCGCCGGCGCAGGCGCGGGCCTTGATGAAGGCGGCGCGCTCCCAATTTTGGCCCACGCTTTGGTAGTAGTTCTGCGCCGAGGGGATCGAAACGGCGGGGCTTGTGGAATTCGGATCGGGTCGAAGGCGCAGGTCTGTGCGCATGACGTAGCCGTCGGCGGTCACGGCATCCAGGGCGCGCACAATCAGCTGGGTGATGCGCTGGGCGATGACGCGCGCTTCGCGGCCCTGCCCCACCGGCACTTCTACCGGGTCAAAGAAGATCGAGAGGTCCACATCGCTGGAGTAGTTCAGTTCAAAGGCACCGCCCTTGCCCATCGCCAAAATCACGAAACCGGGGATCGGCCCGCGGGGATCGGCTGCATCGGTTGGGCGCAAGTCGGCGCGCTCGGCCAAGGTGTGGGCCGCCATCGAAAGGGCCGCTCGCACGGCAGCGTCGGCAAACCGGGTAAGGCTGCCGGTCGTCTCGTCCAGGTTTGCACTGCCCGAAAGATCCAACAGGGCTGTTGCCAGGTGCATGCGCGCCTTGGCTTGGCGCAGGGTTGCCATGGCCGTTTCAAAGGGGATCGGTGCATGCGCAATGTGGGCGCAGGCCGCAACCGCAGCGTCGATCGCTGCGCGGGCTTGGGACGGGCCGTCTGCAGCAATCGCGGGAAAGCGCGCCATTAGCCCCGCGAGGTAAGGGGCGTGGGCGGCTGCAACCTGCATGGCAGCTGCCCAGCGTTGGTCGATGGGCGCATCTGGGGGCGCACCGGCGGGTGCCAGTTTATTGCTCATTCGGCGGCGACCTGCTCCGGCGTGGCGCGGGGCAAGGTGAGCGCGGCGGTGAGGCCCGGTCGGTTTTGACCGCCAGCGGCCAATCCGTCCCGCAAAATCAGGGTGCCGCCGTGGAGCCGTGCGACCGCGGCCACAAGACTAAGCCCGAGCCCAATGCCCTGCGTGCCGCGGGCGCTTTCCAGGCGCACGAAGCGCTGCAAGACGCGCTCGCGATCCGCTTCGGGGACACCGGGGCCGTTATCTGAAACCGCGACTTCGACTTGGTCTAGCCCCAAGGGCCTAGCAGATATCCGGACCTGGCCGCCGGTTGGGGTGTATTTCAGGGCATTCTCGGTGAGGTTTGACAAGGCCTGGGCGAGCAATTCGGGATCACCCTGCCCCATCAGGCCTGGCTCGATGTCCGCGCTAAAGGTGAGGCCTGCCTCCTCTGCGGCGGGTTCATAAAAATCCGCGATGCTTTCGGTGATGGTGGAAAGCGCCAGCGGCTTCATGCGCCAGCCGGATTCGCTCTCCAGCCGGCCCAAGCGCAGGACCGCGGCGAAAGTCGCGAGCAGGCGGTTGGATTCCTCCAAGGCTGCGGCCAGGGCGGCGCGGTCGCGGTCGGTGTTTGGGGGCTGCGCCAAGGCTGCTTCGATGCGTTGGCGCGCGCGGGTCAGAGGCGTGCGCAAATCGTGGGCGATCGCGTCGCCGGTGGTGCGGGTTTGGTGCACCAGCCGCTCCAGCCGATCCAGCATGGCGTTGAGGTCTGAGGCGAGCTTGTCGAATTCGTCGCCGACGCCGGCCACGGGTGCCCTTCGGGTCAGGTCGCCGCGCATCACGTCTTGAGTGGTGCGGGACAGGGTTTCAGCGCGACGGGCGGCCTGGCGCGCAGCCAACAGGCCAGACGCGATGGCCAAAGCCAAGCCCAAAATCGCGACCGTAAATAGCGCTTGCGTCAGGCGGGCGGAGATGCGTTGCGAGAGCCGTAAATCGGTGCCGACCAAAAGGGTTGGGCCGCCCAAAAGCCGCTGCTGGACGCCGCGCACCCGCGTGCGCATTTGGCCATCCCATTCCGCATTGATATCGATATCGACGATGGTGGGCTCGGCGCTTGGTTCTACTGGCGGAACGTCCAAGGGGCCGGCAATGACCACCCCGTTTTCATTCCAGAGCGCGTAAACAAGATCAGACTCAAGGCCCGCTCGTCGTTCCACTTCTTGGGTTAAGCGGCGGATGCCGCCGCCATCATAAGCCCCTTCGAGGGCTGCGAATTCCGCTTCGGCACCGGCCTCAGCCTCCTGCAGCAGCTGGCCGGTGGTGGCCACATAGACATACGATAGCAGGAGCACGACGAAGGCCAGCACGACCGACGCCTGAACCACGCCCAATCTGAACGTCGTGGTTTGAAAAAGGTGCGCGAGGCTTTGCCTCATACCTCCAGACGATAGCCTGATCCGCGCACGGTGTGGAGCATCGGACGGTCAAAATCGCGATCTATTTTTGAGCGGAGGCGCGAAATGTGCACGTCGATCACGTTGGTTTGGGGGTCAAAGTGGTATTCCCATACCTGCTCCAGCAACATCTTGCGGGTGACCGTGCGGCCGGCGTGGCGCATCAAGAACTCCAGCAGGCTGAACTCGCGCGGCTGAAGATCAATGCGCTGGCTGCCGCGGTTTACGGTTCGGGCAAGGAGATCAAGCTCCAAATCTCCCACCGTTAGCCGCGTGGCTGGTTGATCGGGGTTACGGCCATGCCAAAGGGCGCGGACGCGGGCGAGGACTTCTTCCGTGTCGAAGGGTTTGCCGACGTAGTCGTTGGCACCGGCGTTGAGCCCTTCAATCCGGTTTTCGGTTTCGGTCAAAGCCGACAGAAACAGAACTGGGGTGGAAACACCGCTGGAACGCAGCGCCCGCACCACTTCCACCCCGTACTTCTTTGGCAGCATGCGATCCAAAACAATGACGTCGTAGGCTCGCCTGCGCGCAAGCTCTTCGCCAAGTTCGCCATCATAGGCCACATCCACATCGTGATCGTCGCCCTCCAAAGCCTTTTGAAGGTTGGCGGCCAGTTCGATGTCGTCCTCGACAAGCAGAACTCGCATGAAGCGCTCCTATTCCTGTTGTGGCACCGGCTCCACGAAGACAAGCTTCATTTCCCCGCCTTGCGTGGTGATGAGAAGTTGGACTGGACGTTGTTGGCGACGGGACAGCTCGGTGACGATGCCAAGCTCTTGCGAGGTGCGCACGCCGACATTGTTGGCCCGGAGGATGATGTCGCCGGGGCGCACGCCCTGTGTTTCCAAGTCCGAGCCGGCGGTGACGGCGGTGACCAGGAGCCCAGGATCGCGAGCGGTGACGCCCAAGGCGTCGCGTTCGGCGCGGGTGGCGGGGCGTACTTCAACGCCCAAGGCAGCGCTGTTTTCCGGGGGTGTTTCGGGCAGATCCAAATTGGTTGCCAGTTCGCGCTCTGCGGGGCGTTCAGCCAAACGTACCTGCAGTGTGCGACGCTGGCCTTCGCGCCAGATTTCCAGGCGCGCCGTGCGGCCAACTGCATAGCCGCCGACAAACTGGGTCAGGTCGCGGCTGTCTTCGATATCGCGGCCATCGACCTTCAAGATCACATCGCCTTGGCGCACGCCGCCTGAGGCCGCTGGCCCATCGGCAACGACACTCGCGACGAGGGCCCCTTTTGCTTCAGTCAAGCCCAAGCCGCGGGCGATGTCTTGATCGAGGGGTTGGACCTGGACGCCGAGATAACCGCGGGTGACGCGGCCTGTATCGCGCAGCTGCTGGACAACCGCTGAAGCGGTATCCGCAGGGATCGCAAAACCGATGCCGACGTTGCCGCCGGTGGGCGAAAAGATCGCGCTGTTGACGCCGACCACGTTGCCAGAAAGATCGAAGGTTGGGCCTCCGGAATTGCCGGAGTTGATCGGCGCGCTGATCTGGATGAAGTCCACGTAGGCAGAATTGCCGGCGTTGCGGCGATCCAAAGCCGATACGATACCGGCGGTGACGGTGCCTTCCAGGCCAAACGGGTTGCCCACTGCGATGACCCAATCGCCGACGCGCAACGAACCGCGACCGGCAAAGCGGGTGGCGGGGAAGCCGGTGCCTTCTACCTTCAGAACCGCCAAATCGGTGGCTTCGTCTGAGCCCAAGAGCCGCGCGTCCAGTTCCCGACCGTCCTTCAGGCGGACGGTGATTTGTTCAGCATCGGCGATCACGTGATGATTGGTGACGATGGTGCCATTGGAATCGATAATGAAGCCCGATCCCAGGGCGGTCGGGCCATCGCTGGGCAGGTCTGGGCCGAAGGGCTCTGCGCCGTCTTCGTCACGGCCCGGACCCTGCTCAAAATTGCGCGGGCGGCGGGCCCCTGGTCTTTGGCGCACTTCGATCGAGACCACCGAAGGACTGATCCGTTCGATCAAATCCGCAAACGACTGCGGCGCACCACCGGGGGCGGCGGCGCGGTTTTGGGCCTGCGCTGGAAATGTGAGCAAAGCTGGAGCGGCGGCGAAGCCGGCCAAAGTGACCATGGCGACGCTGCCAGAGACGATCAGGCGTTTCATCAAACCGGCGGAATGTTTTTGGGCAGGTGACTGCGACATTGATCGTCCTAGAGCTTAGAACCGTGGGGAAGCGCCTCAGAAGCGCACGACGCGCTGTTTGTCCTCTCCTTCATCACAGGGCGATTGCGGCGTGTTTTGGGCGGAGGTGCCAGTTTCGCGTGCGAAGATGAGGAGAATTATGCGCACACGCCTGCGAGGCGTGAGCGATCACGTTGGCGTGAAAGGCTTTGTGATGTGTAAATCGCCTTTTTCTTTTGCAGTGCGCTTGGAGCCTCGGCGGTTAAGCCGCAGGTGAATCTGAGGGCGAGCGCGCCACCAGCGAGACGCCGCCGTTGGGGTGTTTGTGTATATCAAGCTTTGGATGCCGGCGGGCTACCGCTTCGATCATGGCGCGATAAGAGCCAAACCCAAGCCAGGGGCGTGCGCCGGTCTTGGCAAACCCTGGCACGCCTTCCAAGGCGCGCTCCACCGTGCCGCGGCTTATAGGAGCGCCGGGGGAACGGTCTGCCGCCGTTGCCAAGCGTGCAATGGCACCTTCCAGGTCGATCTCGGTTGGGCGCGGGGGGCTTTGCGCCCGCACGGGGCGGGTTTGTTGCTGGCGCGGAGGCAACACAACCGTTGAAGATGGCACGGGTGCTGGGGTCTTTGGGCTCTGTTTAGCCAGCAAGCCGCGCTTTGGGCGCTCGTAGGTCATGGCGGCGCGGAAGTCTGCCATCCGAATGACAGCGTCTGCGTGTTCGGCGTAAACCGCTGCGGAAGCGTCGGTTTCGTTGGCCCCCGCCACGGTGCGCATCCCTTTTTGCTGCAGGCGGTTCACCACAGGCACAAAGTCTGTGTCGGCCGAAAGGATGATCACCTCTTTGAGGCCGCGCAGCTCGCCCACAACGTCCAAAGCGTCCAAGGTGATGACAATATCGGCGGAGCTTGCTTTGCCCTTCGCTGCGGCCCGGCAGGCAAAGGCCTCAAAGCCTTCGGCTTCAAAGGCGCGCCGATGAAGATCGAACAGACCATTCCAATAGACTCGTTTGGTCAAGAACTTGCGGCGTCGGGCCTTCGCATCGAAACCACCGTCTTCCAGCCATGCCACCCAACGGGAAATATTCTCAACCAGCAACGGCGCGGCATCGCCAAGCTTGGAGGGGAGATTGTCGTAATCAACCAGAAGTGCAGAGGGCAGTCGGCGCTGGAACATGACCACCTCGCCGCGGGTCGTGAAAGGGAATGCTTTGGTCGTCTAAGCACACCGAACGACAAAGTCCAGTTCATGAAAAACCGGTTACAACGACTGGCCAGACGCTTGTTGTCAGCGCTCGTCCGTTTCGGGCAAAAACGTCTCTTTGCGACCACGGCCTCGCAAAGACAGTGCGGCCAGGAGCGCTGCCAACAGCAGCAGGATCGGCGCGCCCCAGAGCGCCCACGTCATGGGCGTGAACGCCGGGCGCAGCAGGACAAAATCGCCGAAGCGCTCGCGGAAGAAGCTGCGCACTTGTGCGTCGGTGGCCCCAGCGCTGATCATGTCGCGGACGCGCACGCGCATGTCGACGGCCATTTCGGAGGTTGATTGGCTGATCGGTTCGTTTTCGCATTGCAGGCAGCGGATCTCGCGCTCCAAGCCTTGGGCGCGGGCTTCGAGGGCGGGATCGCTGAGGGGCGTGACCGCCACGGCAAGCCAGAACAGAAAGCTCATAGGGGGGGTCCCACTCCTACTGCCTGCGGGGCCGGCCTAGGGACAGAACGCCTGCGACGCGCCAATGCCAATAGGCCCAAAACGCCGCCCAGCGCCATCATGCCAGAACCTACGAAGATCCAGTGCACCAGGGGGTTATGATACAACCTTACGGTCCAGACGGGCGGGCCGTCATTTGTAAGGCTCATATCGCCCAAGGCCAAATAGAAGTCCCCTGTGAAGGTCGAAAGAATGGCCACTTCAGTGGTGGGTTGGCCGGCACCGGGATAAAAGCGCCGCTCTGGGGCTGCGGGCTTTGCGGCGGCGTTGTGGGTGACCGTCAGTTCGGCGCGGGTGGCGGAATAATTGGGGCCTTCCACTTCAACGACGCGGTCCAGCCGGACGGTGCGTCCGGCAAAAGTAGCCGTTTGGCCTTGTGACAAGCGCACGGCCTGTTCGGTGCGGAAATTGGTTTCGACCACCGCGCCAATCGTGAACACCCCTACCCCGGCGTGGGCAAGCGCCATGGCCCACACCGCGATCGGCAACGCGGAAAAACGCGCCGCGTTGCGCGGGCCGCCCTGCCCCCAGCGCTTCCAGAGATAAACACCGGCACCGGCCAGCGCCCACGCGCCCACCGCAAGGCCAAGGCCTGCCCAAACGCCACCGCCAGCCCACAGCAGGCCCACCCCCAGCAGTGCGCCGGCGGCCAGGCCTGCCGGCCATAACAATTTCAGCGCGGCGGCGACGTCGCCCTTGCGCCAAGCCAGCAGCGGGGCCACCGGCAGCGCCAACAACACAACCGCCATCAGGGGGGAGAACGTCAAATCGAAGAACGGAGGCCCGACCGAAATCATCTCACCTGTGGTCGCCTCCACCAGCAGCGGGTACAGCGTGCCTAACAACACAGTGCCTGCCGCCACCGCTAAGCCGATGTTGTTGAGGACAAGCAAGCCTTCGCGACTGACGCCGGCAAAGCCCGCCGGGCGTGCCAAGCGCGGCGCACGCCAGGCAAACAGCGCCAAACCGGTACCCACCGCGATGGCAAAAAGCGCCAGCACCGCAAGGCCGCGCTCTGGGTCCACGGCAAAGGCATGGACGCTGGTGAGGGCCCCCGAGCGCACCAAAAATGTACCCAGCAGCGCAAAGCCAAATCCAATGATGGCCAGCAGGATCGTCCAGCTCGCGAGGCTGCCGCGACGCTCGGTCACGATGGCGGAATGCAATAGCGCGCAGGCGGCCAACCACGGCATGAAGCTCGCGTTTTCCACCGGGTCCCAAAACCACCAGCCGCCCCAGCCGAGTTCGTAATAGGCCCAGTAGGATCCAAGCGCGATGCCGACCGTGAGGCTTGCCCAGGCCACCAGCGTCCAGGGTCGCAGCGCGCGGGCCCAGGCGGTGTCTGCTTTTCCCTCAAGCAAAGCTGCGATGGCCAAAGAAAACGGTGCCGAGAGGCCCACATAGCCCAGGTACAGCATCGGCGGGTGGATCGCCAAGGCCGGGTCTTGCAGGAGGGGGTTCAGATCGCCGCCCTGGAAGGGCACAGGATCAATGCGCGCGAAGGGGTTGGACAATACCAGCGCATAGACAAACGCGCCCAAGGTTACCAAGCCTTGGACACCCACCGCGCGGGACCAGATTGGACGCGCCAGCGCGCCGGGGAAACCGGCCATGAGCGCGCCGAACAGGGCCGATACCGTGCACCACAGGAGCATGGACCCTTCGTGATTGCCCCAGGTTCCAGCGATTTTATAAATCAACGGCTTATCGGTATGGGAGTTGTTGGCTACCACCGCCACGGAGAAATCCGAGGTCAAAAACAGGCTGATCAGGATCAGGAACGAAGCAAGCGAAGCCACCAGTGCAAGTTGGGCGCAGGCCTTGGCTGCGGCGGCAAAATCAGCGCGGTTGGCACCGGCCAGCCCAAACCCGCCCTGAGCGAGGCTCAAGACCGCTGCCAAAGCGGCGAGAAAGGCACCGGTTTCGCCGATCATGACGCTTTGCCCTTCCAATAACCGGATCGCTCCAAGGCTTCCTGGGCCTCGCGGGGCATATAGGTTTCGTCATGGCGGGCGAGCACGGTATCGGCGTCAAACACCTCGCCGCGCTGGTACGTGCCGATTACTACGACGCCTTGGCCCTCACGGAACAGATCGGGCGGATCGCCCTGATAGCGCACAGTCTTTGAAGCCGCGCCGTCGGTGACGGAAAACAACAGCGCGCCTGCTTCGTCGCGGCGAACGCTGCCAGCTTCGACCAGCCCCCCCAATCTAACCTGTTGGCCCGGGCGTGCCTTGGCGTCGATTTCGGACGGGGCCTGAAAGTATTGCACGCTGTCGCGCAGGCCAAACAGGGTCAGGGCCGCCGCGAGGGCCAGAAGGCCGCCGGCGACGCCGATAATCACCAGTCTTTGGGAACGCTTGCGCACGATTTTGGCCTTTGTTGCTCACATGGTACGCGTCTTTTTCGGCGGCAGATCGGGTCGTTTTGAGGGTGCGACGAACCGCGCGCTTAGCCGGGTTGCGGCATCGGGGGCGGTGCCCTTGGGGCTTCGCCCGCTAAGGCACGGGCCCGGAGGCGCTGTGCCATTTGGCGGATGGGGCTGTCTTCAGGGGTGCGGGTGAGGGTTTCGTCCCAAAGGGCAACGGCGCGTTGGTGTTCGCCTGCTTGGGCGGCGGCCATTGCCTGGTACAACCAGGGCTCGGGGTCTGTGGGGGAAAGTTCTGCTGCGGTGACGAACATGGCGACCGCCTGAGCGGGGACTTGGCCTTGGTTTTCAGCCACCCGAACGCGGCCGATTGCGGTGAGCGCCGCGCCCTGCGCCAATCGCAGGGTGGCGCGATCGTCTGCGCTGGTGGCTGGATCGGCACCGACGCGGGCGGCGCGGCGCAGGGCCTGGTCGTAGGCGATCGCCGCGCGTTCCAATTCGCCGAACTGTTCGTAGATCGAGCCCACCAGAAAGTAGGGCAGCGGATCTGATGGATTGGACCGCGCCCGCTGTTCTTGCAGGGCGATGGCTTCTTCTGGGGTGACTTCGTTCAAGGGCTTGTTGGCGAGGGCTTCCATGCGGCGAAGATAGGGCGCATCTGCGCGGCCAGGGTCGCCGATCACGGCATAAAGCGCCAACACCAAACCCGCCCCCACGACGCATGCGCCTACTGCGCGCAACGGGCGGCCGGCCCCGTCCGATGCGCCCTGGTAGGCACGCAAAACCCACCACGCCGCAGCCGCTGTTACCACGGCGGCCAAGGCAAAAAACATCAAAAAAGGGATGGAAACATCGGAGGGCATCGACGCCCGCCTTAGCGGCTTTGTGGTGGAAGCTCAATCCACAGCGGGCAGGTCAAGAGTTGCCTTGAGCCCTCCTAAAGCGCTGCGGGCAAAGTTCAGGCTGCCGGCGTAGAGATCCACCGTTTCCACCAGGATCGATAGCCCCAGGCCTTGGCCGGGTGCTGCTTCGTCCAAGCGGGCACCGCGCTGCAAGGCCCCTTCGATCTGGGCGGGATCGATGCCGGGGCCGTCATCCTCCACCGTAATGGATAGCCACCCCGGGCGATCCTGTGCGACGGTAACACGCACCTCGCTTCGCCCATATTTGCAGGCGTTGTCCATCAGGTTGGCGGCCATTTCCAAAAGGTCTTCGCGTTCGCCTCGAAAGGTAGGGGCCACGGGGGCCTCCAGCTGAATATCGACGGCCTTTTCGTCGTATTTCTGCTCCATCATGAACACCAGATCCCGCAGGTTTTGCACCACTGGGGTTTGGTAGGCGATGGTTGCGCCGGTGGCGGCGTCGGCGCGGGCTGCCACCCGCGCCCGGCGGAGCTGGCGTTCGACAAATCGCTCCATATCTTCCACCGCTGGCCCCAAATACGGGGCGGAGTATCCCTCGCCGGCTGCGACCGCGTTGCGCAGGACAGCGATCGGCGTTTTCAAGGCATGCGCCAAATTGCCGACGTGACGGCGCGCGCGTTCGACCACCTCGCGGCTGTGGGCGACCAGGGCGTTCAACTCCAGAGCCAGGGGGGCGATTTCCTGGGGGTATTCGCCGTTCAGGCTTTCGCGCTCGCCGCGCCTTACGGCCGCCACGTCATTGGCCAAGCGTTGCAGGGGCTGTGCGCCCACAAACGCCAGCGCCCAAGCGGTCAGCATCACGACAAGCGCGCAGGCTGCCACCAGGACCGCAGTGACAAAAGCTAGGCTTTGCCCAACAGCGCGGACTTCGGGGGCTGGGTCTGCCCCCACCACCACCAGAAACCGCCCATTTATCCCCGGCAGCTGAGCGGTGCGCGCGGCGATGCGCAAGCCGCTTTCGCGTTGTTGGGTGGAAAAAAACCGCGTGCCCGTGCGCCGTTCGGCGGGGTCTTCTGCGGCGCAGGCGCGGGCCAACACACCGGCCCCCATTTCAGCGCCCAAGGGATAAAGCGATTGTGCAGCCCACACCGGACGACAGGCGCCGCCATCCAACTGGACAAGCTGCATGTAGCGGCCGCTGCCTTGTTGGTCGAAGCGGGCGTCCGCCAAGCCCGCGCCAAGCGTGAGCCCGCCTGCAGGATCAGGCGCTGCCTTCAGCATGAAATCGTTCAAGGCCGCTTCGAGTTGTGGATCAATCACGCGGGATGCAAGCTGGCGGGTGAGCCCGGCATGGAGGCCGGCGGCGGCAAGCGCCAACGTCAGCGTGGCAATCGCTGCGACAATCGCAAGCCTCGCTGAAATCGAGCGGGCGGCAAACCATGCGCGGACCCGGCTTGCCGGGCGCGTCACGCCGCCGTCGCTGGATCAATGAGGCGATAGCCCAAGCCCTTTTCCGTCACGATGCGGGCGGAGCCAATTTTGCGGCGCAAGATGCCGATGAACACTTCAATGGTGTTGGAGTCTCGCTCGTGATCTTGGGCGTAGATCTTCTCGACCAACTCCGAGCGCGAGACGATGCGATCCTGGTGGTGCATCAAATAATCCAGCACTTTGAATTGAAAGGCGGTGAGTTTGATGGCCTGTCCGTTCACCGTGACTTGGCCGGTGGCGGAATTCACCTGCAGGTCCCCGCAGGCCATCATGGCAGAGCCGCGGCCTGCCTTTTGACGGATGTGGGCGCGAACGCGGGCCAAAAGCTCTTCCATATGGAACGGCTTGGTGAGGTAGTCGTTGGCCCCAAGGTCCAGGCCTTCGACCTTTTCGCTCCACCGATCGCGGGCGGAAAGGATAAGTACGGGCAGGCCGATGCCGGCCTGGCGCCAGCTGCGCAGGATCGACAGGCCATCGACTACGGGCAGGCCAAGGTCCAAGATCGCCAGGTCGTAGGGCTCTGTTTCACCCTGAAACTGGCCATCCTCGCCGTTGTCCACCGCATCGACGGCATAGCCCGCCCCGGCCAAACAATTGACCAGTTGGTCGCGGAGGGCGCGGTCGTCTTCTACAATCAAGATGCGCATGAGCTCTTCGCCTCCTTGAGTTGGCGCGTTGGGCGGGTTAGCGATTCAGGACCTGCCCTGTGGATGCATCTACGCGAATCTCTGCGACGCGTTCGTCGGAAAAACGCCATCGCAGGACATAGACGGATCGATAGCCCGCGTCTTCCATGCGCACCAATCCGATAAAGTCGCCGTCCAGCTGCGCGCGAACTTGGTGAACAATTTCATGCAGCGGCCGGACTTCTGGGCCGCGGTCTTCGCGGTTGTCGCCCCTATCGAAGAAGTCTCCGCGGAAAACAGGCGCTTGGGCCTGAGCGGGGAGCGCGGTCGCCAGGGCCATCGTGGCACCAAGGGCGCAAAGGAGGAGGTGAAGCCGTTTCATGAGTGCAGTTCTATGGAAGATGCTCTGAACGGCCGCTGAACGATGTCCACTTATCTTTCGCCGGGCCTTGCGGGCCGCCAATTGCGTCCGTTCCAACTGCGGATAAAGCTTTTCAGTTCATCGTCAATGGCTTCAGGCAACATCACCTGGAGGCGCACGAGCTGATCTCCGGCCCCGGTCACGCCTTTGCCCTTCAAGCGCAACATCATGCCGGTGTTGGCCCCTGCGGGGATTTGCAGGGCGACGGGCCCTGACACCGTTGGCGCTGCGATCTTTGCGCCTTCCACCGCTTCGACCAGCGAAATCGGGAGGTCCATGTGGATGTCTTGGCCGTCGCGGCGAAAGATTGGATGGGGTTTGACGACAAGCTCGACCAGCGCATCGCCCGGCGGGCCGCCCTGCACGCCGCTGCCGCCCTGGGATTTGAGGCGCAGCACCTGGCCGGTTTCAACGCCCGGCGGGATCGCCACATCCAGCGTCCGGCTTTCGGTGAGTTGCACGCGGCGCTTGCCGCCGTTGACGGCGTCCAGGAAGTCGATTTCTAGGCTGAAGCGGATGTCGCGGCCGCGCATGCGCCCAAAACCGCCATTGCGGGTGCCGGCGGAGCCAAACAAATCCGAGAAGATATCGCCCAGATCAAAGGGGCTTTCAGCACCGCCTGGGCCCGCCTGCCCACGGTTTGCGCCCTGCGGCCTTGAGCCAAAGCTCATTTTTTCATTGCCGTCGGCGTCGATCTCGCCGCGGTCAAAACGGGTGCGGGTGGCGGCATCACTGAGCAAGGCATAGGCGCTGGACACGCGCTTAAAGCGCTCCTCGGCCGCCTTGTCGCCGGGGCGAACGTCTGGGTGCAGCTCTTTGACAAGCTTATGGTAAGCGCGGCGGATCTCTTCCGGGCTTGCGGTACGGGGCACGCTCAATGCGGCATAAGGGTCCCAGGTCACGGCGGTTCTGCCTCGCGCTGCGATCTCGCGGTCCCCCTGCACGTAGGCGCACAGGCCGCTCGCGCAAGGTTTAACCTGAAATCGCTGATTCCGTCTCCCAGCCAAGGCACCCGCCCTCGCCAAGCTGCAGAACGCGCACTTTGACCGCCGCGGATGGCGGGATTTCGGCATCCCAATCCGCGGCCAGATAGCGAAAGCTTGGCGCTCTCACCTGCACCGTGCGCACAACATACCCATTTGCGAGCACTTGTACCCGATAGCGTTCGCCGTCTGGTTCTTGGTGCGGTTCGACCGGGGCCCAGACATCGCCCCCGATGCGGGAACAGCGGTTCCACGTGAGCATCCAGTCGCCGTTGGGTTGCAGCGTGGCCCGCACATGGCTTGGCGCGAGCGGTGTTTTGGCGATGTTGTCCCAGCGCAAGGCGAATTGGGCAGGAGACGGATGGGTGGGCGCGCGTCCGGCTTGAACGGCAAACAGCGTCCG
>JBMOEW010000031.1:0-35827 GCA_049314555.1 Caulobacterales bacterium | reverse complement strand
GAGCTGATCGAAACGCGCGCCAGATCAGCCTCCAGATCAGCCTCCAGATCAGCCTACCGTTCGGCGGTGGTTGGGGTGATCGAACCCGCAATCATCCAGATACAAACCAAAACGGCATCGCCGGATTGCTCCGGCCACCGCCGCTCCCCGATTTACCCCGCACGGTGCAGGCCGTTGCGGCTAAAGGTGTTCGCGTACCCTAGAAGGGCCAGACGGTGCTAAAAAACTCGGTTGCCAACTGGCCAAGCTCGCTCATCGCCGCAATGCCAATCCGGATCCCGGCATACGCCACCAGCGTCGAGGCCGCCGCCGCCGGGATCGCCAACAACACCAACAACCCGTCGCGCTGCAAAAGCGCCAACGCCGTCATGGCAATGGTCATGGCCGGGGGCCAGTTGCCGAGCGGTATCGGCAGCATCAGCACAAACGCCATGAACAGCGTTTGCAGGCCCAGAAAGATCGTGACCGGCGGGCGCGTCAGCACCGTCCACCGTGGCCGAATATACCGCTCAATCCGCCGCAGCCAGGGCGTGGCCCCCCGGATCGCCTTTTGCAGATGTTCGCGCTGAAAAGACCAAGCCCGTACCCGCGCCGGCAACCAAGGCTTGCTTTGCCCCAAAATCATCTGCAGCGCCGGCGCCACCAGCAACACGCCAAAGATCGTGGAAATCCCTGGAATGTTTGGGATGCACATCGGCAGGGCCAACAGCAGCAGCAAAAGCCCGAAGGCCCGCCCCTCAAGCCGCTCCAGGAACTCTTGAACCGTGACCTGTTCGTTGGGGAACGCGTCGTGCAACTCGTCAAGCAGATCGGCGGCCCCCTGCGGCGGGGGCCTTTGTGGTGAGCGGGCGTCCATTGACTGTCACTTAGGGTGCGTCGGCCAGCCGCGCTAGACCGCTTTCAGGGAAAGTGGAATCCGGTTTCCCGTCCGAAAGCGGTCTAAACTTATGATTTAGCGCATTTTCGGACCCAAAACCGCGACCACACGTTTGTTGAAAATGCGCTAGTTGCACAAAGCGCTGTTTGCGATTCAGTCTGCGTCAACCGAATCTGTAAACGCCGGGAGCATGTCTCGTTTGCTGCGCCTCTTTGCGATTGCAGTCCTGTGCCTCTCGGCGCAGGCCTGCCGCAGCGCGCCGGGCGAACTGGCCGGGCTTTGGGCGAGCGGTCCTGGGGCCTGCGAAGCCAACGCAGGCATCCTTTTCGCCGCCGATGCCGTGCGCATTCAGCTTGGCGGCCGAACCGAGGTGTTGCTCGCCGACCCGCACTATCGCCTGCGCCCCAATGGCGACATCCTCGAAGTGACCATCGACTATCGCACGCGTGGCCGCGACCCGCGCTTGCGCGGCGAGGTGGTTTTGGTACGCGGCGCAGACGGCTGGCTGCACGTGCGCGCCCACCGCCACGGCGACGTGCTCACAGGATCGTCGCGCACGCGTTTACCCGAAGCCGATCCACTCACCCGCGCCCTAAACGTCCGCCAGTGTGGCGCCAATGCCTGGATCGAAGGCCTGCGCGGCAGGCCCGCCGCCTGAACAAGAAAATGCCCTGCCAGGACGGGCCGGGCAGGGCAAGGTGCTGGGACCAAAACCGGACCTGCAAGCCGCAGGGCCGAAAAACTTATCAGCGGGGGCGCGCCGCCGCGTTACAAGACGTGATGTCCCGCGCTGTCAGGGCACCGCTCGCCGCCCCAAACGAGGCCACCGGCCCCACTTCGCGCACCAGCTGGCGGCAGGCCCGCACGTTCAGCGCGCGCTCGGCCGAGGTCCGGCAGGTGGTGCCCTCGCAGGCCCATACCATCGTACCGGTGATCACCCGGGCAGGGGAGGCCAGCGGCGAAGACAGCGTTGCGGTCATGGCTTCAGCGCGGGCGAAAGCCGGCACCGCAAACCCGGCACTTGCTGCCAAAACACCAGCAACGACGGCGAAACGAAAAACGGAACGAAAAGTCATCACAGTAGTCCTTCTGCGACCGCCCACACCACCCGCGGCCCTTAGGTGCATTCAATAGGTTGCCTACAAAACCCGCGAGGCAGAGCAGAGCAATTACCTCATGGGTCATACTGGCGCGAACCCGACCCCGACCGCAAGCGAAAATTGAACAAATCACAAAACGTTCATCACTCAACATTCCGTGTATAGTTTTGCGCCACGGGTGCCCGTCCGATGGGCGCTTCGAGCAGGTGGGCCTGCAACGCAGCGCTCCGGACGGCCCAATCCCTGCCCAGCGCTGGCCGCGCCGTCTCTTGCATTTCGCGTCGAGGCAGGGTTTGGCGCAAAACGGCGAGCAATTTTCGAAATCAGCCAGCCAAACGGTGGGCGCAGCGATCACTGTTTGCTATGCCCTCGCCATGGCCCTCGTGACCGACCCCATCAGCATCATCACCTTTGGCGCAGCGATCGGCGGATTTTTGTGCCTGGCGGCCCCGCTTGCGGCTTCTGGTCCGCAAACGCCCGCCCGCTGGACGGCCGTGCTCCTCTTGATCGGCGCGGCCGCTCACGGCGTGGATTGGCTGGCCTGGCGCGTCTCGGGAGACCGCGGCACGTTTATCCTGGCTTGGGTATTGAGCATGGCCACGGCCGGGTTTTTCTGGGCGTTCGTGCAGGCCTCGTTTGAAGATCGCGCGGTTCCGGTATGGGTCCGACTTGCCCCACCAGCCGTCCTGATAACCGCCGGTCTGCTTGGCCGGGCAGCCGCCCTCGCGGGCTGGCCGACATCATGGCTCGCTTACAATGTAGCGGTCGTGGCGTTCATGGGCCATGCGCTCTGGATGCTGGCCCATGGTCGGCGCAACGATCTGGTGGAGGGCAGGCGAAATCTGCGCACACCGTTGATGGTGGTCACGGTGGGCTACATCCTGATCGTGCAAATGTATGATATCGTAGGCATGTTTGGGGCCGCATTTGTCGTACCGCCCCGCCTTCAAGCGTTCGCGTTGTTTGGGCTGGCCGTTGGCGCGGCCTTAACCCTGTTTCGGCCAGACAACGCCCTGCTGGAAGCGCCAACACCTCCAGCGCCGCCTGGCACAAGCGCAGCCACGCCCCCACCAGTAACCACAGCGATTGATCCCGCCGATCAGGCCTTGGCCAACCGCCTGCACCACGCCATGCAAACCGAGGCCCTCTGGCGCAATGAAGACCTTTCCATCGGCACCCTGGCAGAGCATCTGAAGACCACAGAGCACCGCCTGCGCAACCTGATCAATGCGCAGCTGGGGCATCGCAATTTCGCAGCCTTCGTCAACACCCATCGGATCGCTGCCGCGAAAGCAGCCCTCGCCGATCTCGAAAACGCCCGCAAGCCGGTTTCCGCAATCGCCTTCGATTTGGGCTTTGGCTCGCTTGGGCCCTTCAACCGCGCCTTCAAAGAAGCGACCGGCCTCACCCCAACAGCCTGGCGCCTCCAGGCGCTTTCACCCTCGCCGAATTCTGAAAACCCTGGCTGAAACCGATTTTCAACGGCCTTTTTCGCAAGGCGCAAGCCCTCAAGCCCCCGTCTGACTAGGCAAGTCACCTGTTCATTGAGGAGGCAACGCCAATGTCTATCCAACCCGTGCTCGAACACTGGATAATGGGGATGCAAACCGACGTCGCGCGGTATCTCACATTCGCTGTGAGCTTCACGCTCCTCCTGTGGGTGGTGTTGGCCCGCCCCCTGGCGAGCCGCAAGCTGCGCCCAACCCGCCCCCCCATCACCCAGTTGATGGTTGAATTGGTGTTTTCCGTGCGCTCAGTGGCGGTCTTTTCCACGGTAGGGTTGTTCACCTTTTTCCTCGACCGCGCAGGCCTGTTGCCGGGGCCAGATCTCGCCAAATCCTGGGGGCCGGTCTGGTTCTGGGTGGCGCTTGCCCTGATCATCGTTGGCCACGATGCTTGGTTCTATTGGACCCACCGCCTGATCCATCACCCCCGGCTGTTTCGCCGCTTTCATCGCCGCCACCACAAGAGCAACAATCCCTCGCCCTTCACCGCCTACAGCTTTGATATGACAGAAGCAGCGATCAACGGACTGTTCGTGCCGGTCTGGCTGATCTTGGTGCCCACCCCTTGGCCAGTGATCGGCCTGTTCATGTTGCATCAAATCGTGCGCAACACCATTGGCCACTCCGGCTACGAGCTGTTTCCTGCAGCCCCCAATGGCAAGCCCCTGTTCGATTGGATGACGACAGTCACCCACCATGATCTCCATCACGCCCAGGCAGGGTGGAACTACGGTCTCTACTTTACCTGGTGGGATCGCTGGATGGGCACCGAGCATCCGGCCTACTATGCCCGTTTTGCCGAAGCGACATCCCCCCGCTTAAACACATGCCCTGCCGAAATCGGGAGGCTGGTCGAAGCCCCCACAAGCTCTATAGTCGATCCCACACGATAAAAGGGATGCGCGCACAATGGACTTCTCAGTACCCAAAGAGATCGCTGATTATCTGGTTGTGCTCGACGCCTTCATCGAAGCCGAAATCAAGCCGCTCCAGGCCAAAGACGACAACGAGCGCTTCTTCGATCATCGCCGCGAATGGGCCCGCACCGATTGGGACAATGGCGGCCTGCCGCGCCACGATTGGGAAGAGCTCCTGCGGGCGTGCAAGAAACTGGCGGATAAGGCGGGCCATTATCGGTTCGCCTTGCCCAAAGAATTTGGCGGCAAAGACGGGTCCCACTTGGCGATGGCGATCATCCGCGAACACCTGGCGCGCAAGGGGTTGGGCCTGTTCAACGACCTTCAGAACGAGCACTCGATCGTAGCCAACCTGCCGCAAGTTCTGATGTTCCGCGATTTCGGCACCCCCGCCCAGCAAGAAGAGTTCATCAACGGCATGCTGGGCTTCACCCGCCGCGTCAGCTTCGGCTTGACCGAGCCCGATCACGGCAGTGACGCCACTCACATGGAAACACGCGCCGTGCCCCACGAGCGCGACGGTGCCAAGGGCTGGCTGATCAACGGCGAGAAAATGTGGAATACCGGCATGCACGAGGCCAGCCACGACATGGTCTTTGCCCGCACCGCCGGCAAAGATGGCGATGCCGCCGGCATCAGCTGTTTTCTGGTGGATACTAAACTGCCGGGCGTGAAGATCGAGGAATACCTCTGGACCTTCAACATGCCCACCGATCACCCGCGCGTCAGCTTCACCAACGTGTGGGTGCCAGAGGCCGCTCTGTTTGGCCCCTTGGGCGGGGGCCTCGCGCTGGCGCAACACTTCGTGCACGAAAACCGGATCCGCCAGGCTGCCTCCTCCTGCGGGGCCGCGATGTACTGCATTCAAGAAAGTGTGAAGTACGCCCGCCTGCGCAAGCCCTTCGGCGAGGCCCTGGCCAAGAACCAGGCCATCCAGTTCCCCCTCGTGGAGCTGGCCACCCAGGCAGAAATGCTGCGCTTGTTGATCTTCAAGACCGCCTGGGAAATGGACCAAATCCCCAAACCCCAGCACGAAAAGCTGCTCTCCGATCGGGTATCGATGTGTAACTACTGGGCAAACCGCCTGTGCTGCGATGCCGCTGACCGCGCCATTCAGGTGCACGGCGGCATTGGTTATTCCCGCCACAAACCCTTCGAACACATTTACCGCCACCACCGCCGCTACCGCATCACCGAAGGCTCTGAAGAGATCCAGATGCGCAAAGTGGCCGGCTATTTGTTTGGCTATATGGGTCCTCGCAAGGCCGAGTTCGCCGAAATGGAGGCAAGCTACGAAACCCAAAAAGCCGAGGCAAAGGCCGCCGGCAGGCGATTACCCTATTAACCTTGGCGGGGTTAGGGCCGTCTTTACTGCTTATGGGATAGGGTGGCGCTTGGGCTGAAGGAGGCCCGCGCCGATGACCCCGAAGGCAGATGTGCTCATTGCCGCCCGCGACCGCGTGCAGATCGACACGCTGCGCCAGCTGTTTCGGGGCATGGGGGTTCGGGGGCTGGTCGTGACCATCGACGCCGAAGAGGCGCGCCGCATTCTGTTGACGTCGCGGATGGACACCATGATCATCTGCGAGGGGTTAAGGGGCGAAGACGCCCTCGCGTTCCTGCGCTCCATTCGCCGCAATGTGGACGTCCCCAGCCGCCGGGGACATATGCTCTACGTCGGCCCAACAGACATGGCCTCTAAAGCCATCAACGCCGGTGCCCATGCCGCCATGAGCCTGCCCATCAGCCTGTCGGGCTTGATGCAGGTCCATGCCTCCATGAAAAGCGACGATCGCCCGTTTGTGGAGCTGACCCAGTATGTCGGGCCCTGCCGGCGGACCAAGCGTGTCGCCGGCCGCGAGATCCCGCGCCGCCGGTTATCAGATCAACAGGCCCTGGCAGCCCAACTCCTGGACCTGTTTGACGACCGCCGCAAAGCTTTGGCCAAGGCCGCAGGTGTCGCCGCGGCGAGCGGCGCAGACAAAAGCGACGGGGTGTTTTTCGCAGTCATGGAGCTAGAACGCGTCGCCCGTGAAATGGACGATAAAGCCCTGATCTTTGTGTCTTCGGCCCTGGGCGAGGCGCTGTCGCGCCGCGCCCGTGTCGACAAGCGACTGGCGGTTTTGATCGAGGAATACGCCGCTGCCATCGGCCATCTCGTGCATTTGCCGATCGCCTGCGACAAACAACGCGGCATTTTGGCGGGCCACATCGTGGCCCTCGCCGAACGGATCGGTAAGCGCGCCGCAGACGACGCTCCTGCCGCTTCCAGCCCTCAGCCAGCCATGGCATCTGCCGCCCGCGCCGCGAAATAAGTCACGATCCCGTCGGCACCGGCCCGCTTGAACGCAAGCAGCGATTCAAGCATTGCGCGCTCCTCGTCAATCCAGCCCTGCGCACCCGCGGCCTTGATCATCGCGTACTCGCCAGACACCTGGAACGCATAGGTCGGCAGCCCGAACTGCGCCTTCACCCGATACACGATGTCCAAATAGGCAAGGCCCGGTTTGACAAGTAACATGTCCGCACCCTCGGCCACGTCCAGCGCCACTTCCCGCAGCGCCTCCAAAGCGTTGGCCGGGTCCATCTGATAGGTTTTTTTGTCACCCTTGAGTGCCGCCGAAGACCCAATCGCATCCCGATACGGGCCATAGAACGCAGACGCATACTTGGCCGCATAAGACATGATCAAAGTGTCAGTCCGGCCAGCGCTTTCAAGCGCATCGCGAATGGCACCGATCCGCCCGTCCATCATATCAGACGGAGCCACAATATCGGCTCCAATGCTGGCCAGCATCACGGCCTGGTCCACCAGCCGCGCCACGGATTCGTCGTTCAGAACCCGCCCGTAATCGTCAATCACCCCGTCGTGGCCGTGGTCGGTAAACGGATCGAGCGCCACATCCACCATCACCCCAAGCCGAGGAGCCACAGCCTTAATCGCCTTGACCGCCTGCGGCACCAGCCCGTCAGGGTTAAGCGCCTCTCGCCCGAACCGGTCCTTCAGCCGCGGGTCGATGAAAGGAAACACAGCAATCGCAGGGATGCCAAGCGCCTGGGCACGCTCCGCGGCCGCTGCCAAGCCGTCCAGCGAAAGGCGAGGGGCCCCAGGCATGGAGGCCACGTCCACAGACGCCTCTGGCCCCGCATGGGTCACGATCGCCCAGATCAGGTCGTTGGCGCTCAGCCGGTTTTCCCCAACCAGCCGCCGCGTCCAGTCGTTTTGACGCAATCGGCGCGGGCGCGCTGCTGGAAATCGCGGACTGTTCATGACGTCTCCCCTTTGCGCCGCGCGGCTTCGCCACATGTCATAGTGCTGACAGTTGGCAGTATACAAACGATGCCTTGTGCGACACCCACACACACCCGTACATAGGCATACGAGGCTCCGGCCCGAAATGGCTTCGCCCACGCGAGACCCAACGAGGACCATCGATGCGAGACGAAGACGCCGCAGCATTTGAAGCCGCCGTGGATACGGTGCGGCGCGAAGGGCGCTATCGCGTTTTTGCAGACATTCGCCGCGAACAGGGGCGGTTTCCCCATGCCCGCCTTCGCCTGGAGGACGGTTCAGAAAAGCGCATCGTGGTGTGGTGCTCGAACGATTATTTGGGCCAAGGCCAACACCCCGACGTGATCGCCGCCGCCCATGCAGCCATTGACGACGTCGGCACCGGCTCCGGCGGCACCCGCAACATTTCCGGCACCACCAGCTACCACGTGGACTTGGAGCGGGAGCTGTCTGCCCTGCACGACAAGGAAGCAGCGCTCCTTTTCACCTCCGGCTACGTCTCCAACGATGCCACCTTGTCCACCTTCGGCAAGATTTTCCCAGATCTCTGGATTTTCTCCGATGAGTTGAACCACGCCTCCATGATCGAGGGCATCCGCCGCTCCAAAAGCACGGTGCGGGTGTTTCGCCACAACGATCTCCAGAGCCTGGAATCCCTCCTTAACGAAGCCCCAGCCGACGCCCCAAAGCTGATCGCCTTTGAAAGCGTTTACTCGATGGATGGCGATACCGCCCCCATCGCTGAAATGTGCGATCTGGCCGAAAAGTATGGGGCCATGACCTATCTCGACGAAGTGCACGGCGTCGGCCTTTATGGCCACGGTGGCGGCGGCGTCGCTGAGCGCGACGGCGTGATGCACCGGGTGGACTTCATCGAAGGCACCCTGGCGAAGGCCTTCGGCACGATGGGGGGCTATGTCACTGGCCCCAAAGCCGCCATCGATGCAATCCGGTCCTCCGCGGCGGGCTTCATTTTCACCACCTCGCTTGCCCCATCGATTGCTGCGGCCGCGCTGGAAAGCGTGCGTCTTGTGCGGCGCTGCCCCCATATGCGCGATCGCATCGCTGAGCGCGCAGAGCGGCTCAAGAGCCGCTTGCGCGAGGCGGGGCTGCCGGTGATGAACTCATCCACCCACATCGTGCCGGTGCTCGTTGGCGACGCGGTGGCCTGCAAGCGCGTGTCGGACGCCTTGCTGTTTGACCATGGTATTTACGTCCAGCCGATCAACTTCCCCACCGTGCCAAGGGGCACCGAGCGCCTGCGATTTACCCCATCGCCCTTCCATAACGATGCCCTCATGGAAGACCTCGTCAGCGCCTTGGTCACCGTTTGGAAGGACTTTCAGCTGAAACTTGCCGCCTGACGTTGGTGAAAAGCGAGCAGGCGATGCCCGGGCGTGAAGTCCTCTTTGAGTCCCAGCTGGTTGGCGGCACAAAACGCATAGCGGCGATCGACGCGGCCACAGGAATAGAGGTCGTGATTCTAGCCCCCGCTCATGCCACGGATGCCGAAGTCGAGTCCGTTGCTTTGGCTAAGCTGTCGCGCGCCCTGGCCCGGGAGGGGATCTCGGCCGGTGGTCCCGAATCGGCTCAGGCCATGGCTTCACAGGATGGTTCTCCCGCCGCGTCTGGTGAGGGCCCCCACAGCCGTCCCACCAAACCCGGGATTTGGGCGTAAAGCCGGCAAATCCCCGCCGGCCCAACGCGAATGCGTGATCAAGCGTCCTTGCGGCGAACCCCGCGCCCAAGGCCGATCCGCTTAGCGAATTCAGAGCGCTTCTGGGCGTAGGCCGGCGCAACCATGGGATAATCCGGCGCCAGGCCCCAGCGCTTACGATACTCGTCCGGCGACATGTTGTAGGTGGACCGCAAGTAGCGCTTCAGCATTTTGAGGCGTTTGCCGTCTTCCAGGCAAACAATGTAGTCTGTATGGATGGACTTGCTGATCGCAACCGCAGGCTTCGGCCGTTCGGGAGCTTTCTCAACATCACCTTTGGAGAGTGACTCGATCGTTTTGTGGATGGAGCGGATGAGTTCGGGAAGTTGTTCAGGCGACACTTTGTTGTTGGTGACGAATGACGCAACGATGTCAGCTGTCATTCGAAGCGGTTCTTCCGCCACGATCTCTAAATCCAGTTTATCGTCACGCATCTCTAAACCTTGGGGCTACAAGTGGGGGCCATCCGTGGCCAGTGAACGTACATTGCGCAGGCCGCTAATAAATGCAACGCAGAACCGTAGATTTCCGCCAGTTGATCGCTTCGCGCCAGCGGCAATATGACCGATTTTTCGTATATATGCTTTCTTGGACGTAATGACTCACAGTATCGGGTGGCCCAGAGCCCAGAACGTTGGAGGACGATAACATGGCCGTAAGCAGGTCTATCCGCTCAGGGGTCGACGAATTGGGCGATGGATTCTTTCGTCGAACGCTGCTCGACGCAGATCCGGCATTGGCGGAAGCGCTTGAGCACGAGCTGCAGCGCCAACGATCCCAGATCGAACTGATCGCTTCCGAAAACATCGTGTCTCGGGCCGTGCTGGAAGCACAAGGCTCCGTCCTCACCAACAAATACGCCGAAGGCTACCCCGGCAAGCGCTATTACGGCGGCTGTGAATACGTCGATGTGGCCGAAACGCTGGCGATTGATCGGGCCAAGGCGCTGTTCAACTGCGCCTATGCCAACGTTCAGCCCCACTCGGGCGCGCAGGCGAACCAAGCGGTGTTTTTGGCGCTTTTGCAGCCCGGCGATACCTTCATGGGGCTCGA
Organism: Caulobacterales bacterium; assembly: GCA_049314555.1. GTDB lineage: Bacteria > Pseudomonadota > Alphaproteobacteria > Caulobacterales > Aquidulcibacteraceae > REEB509. The sequence continues at coordinate 25,366 of JBMOEW010000031.1, read as the reverse complement.
TTTGGCGTCCGGCGGACACTTGACCCACGGCTCACCGGCCAACCAATCCGGCAAATGGTTTAAGGCGATCAATTACCCCGTCCGCCGCCAGGATGACCTGATCGATTACGACGTCGTGGCTGAAATGGCCAAAACCCACCAGCCAAAGCTGATCATCGCCGGCGGCTCAGCCTATCCCCGCCAAATTGACTTCAAACGCTTCCGGGAGATCGCCGACGAGGTCGGTGCCTACTTCATGGTAGACATGGCCCACTTCGCGGGTCTGGTCGCGGGCGGGGCCCACCCCACCCCCCTCGATCACGCCCACGTCGTAACCACCACCACCCACAAAACCCTCCGCGGCCCCCGCGGCGGTATGATTCTTAGTAACGACGAAGCCCTCGGCAAAAAGTTCAATTCGGCCGTATTCCCAGGGCTCCAAGGCGGCCCCCTGATGCATGTCATCGCGGCCAAAGCGGTGGCCTTCGGCGAGGCTCTGCAGCCAGAATTCAAAGCCTACGCCGCTCAAGTCGTGGCGAACGCAAAAGCCATGGCCGAAGCCGTGCGCAAAGGTGGATGCGATCTGGTCGCCGGCGGCACCGACACCCACGTGGTGCTGGTCGATCTGCGTCCCAAAGGCCTGACCGGTCGCGCCGCAGAGGCCGCCTTGGAACGAGCCGGCTTCACCTGCAACAAAAACGGCGTGCCCTTCGATCCGCTCCCGCCCACAAAAACCTCAGGCATTCGCTTGGGGTCGCCGGCCGGCACCACCCGCGGGTTCAAGGAAGGGGAATTCGCCTGGATCGGCACCAAGATCGTCGAAGTCCTCGACGCCCTGGTCGCTGCCCCAGATGGCGACGCCACGGTCGAGGCAGCGGTGCGCGCCGAAGTCGCAGACCTGTGCGAGCGCTTCCCGATTTATCCTTGATGTCTATGCTGGCGCAAAGGGCGAGCCTGAGTCGCTCGCCCAGAGCCGGATGCCCGCATGCGTTGCCCCTTCTGTCAGAACGAAGATACCCAGGTGAGGGACTCGCGCCCCACTGAAGACGGTGCCTGCATCCGCCGCCGTCGCCAGTGCCCGGCCTGCGGCGCGCGGTTTACCACGTTTGAACGCGCACAGCTGCGCGAACTGATCGTGGTCAAACGATCGGGTCGCCGCACCCCCTTCGATCGCGACAAACTCACCCGCTCGATTATGATCGCCCTGCGCAAGCGCCAAGTGAACCCTGAGAAAGTGGAGCAGATGGTGTCAGGCATCGTGCGCCGCTTGGAGAGCTTGGGCGAAAACGAAATCCCCTCCGGCGTGATTGGCGAGTTGGTAATGGCCGCGCTGAAACGCCTCGATCCGGTGGCCTATGTCCGCTACGCCAGCGTCTACCGCGACTTCCAGGACGCTGCCGCCTTCACCCAGTTCCTGGCTGAAGAAATGTCCTTGGAAGAGGCCGAGGAACTGGGTCTGATCGCCACCATACGGGCCTTTCCCCGATCGGACGACCAAGACCGCGAGGGCGAATGAGGCCCCGCCCCAAGGTCACCCTTAAACTTGCCACCAGCCTGGACGGGCGCATCGCAACGGCAACCGGGGAAAGCCAGTGGATCACAGGCCCCGCCGCCCGCGCCCGTGTCCACGAGCTGCGCGCGGCCCATGACGCGGTAGTGGTGGGGGCAGGGACCGCCCTGGCAGACAACCCGCTTTTGACAGCCCGCGCAGAGCCCGCCCCAGTTCGCCAGCCCTGGCGGATTGTGTTTAGCCGCACTAAAGCCCTCCCGATCCATCTACAACTGTTCCAGTCCGTTGGCCTTGGGCCAGTAGCGGTCGTGGGCACGGGCAATACCGCTTCCCTTGGCGCTCTTGGTGTGTTGCTCATTCCGGCCCCCTCTAACGCCCGCGCGTCAGACATGCTTGAGGCATTGGCGCAAGAAACTGGCATCACCAGCGTGTTGATCGAAGGCGGCGGGGTTTTGGCCGCAGCCCTTGCCAACGAAGACCGGATCGACGTCCTGGAATGGTTCCGCGCGCCCATGCTTTTGGGCGCGAGTGGCAAGCCAGCGATCGCAGGCCTTGGGCATGACGCCTTGTCCGCCGCCCCTCGCTTCCAGCGCACCAGCGTTGTGGAGCTTGGCTCAGACCTGCACGAAACCTATGTACGGGCCACCTGAAAGCCTTGCTGGCTTTAACAACACGCACGAAAGGCCCGTTGCTCATGTTCACTGGCATTGTCACGGCCTTAGGGACGGTTCGGGCGGTTGAGCGTCGCGACGGTTTGATCCGCTGGACCGTCGAGGCCGCCTATGACGCCCACGATCTGGCCATTGGCGCATCGGTCTGCCACGCCGGCGTGTGCTTGACGGTGGTAGAAGTGCAAAGCGTTGGCCCCGGCCAAGCCCGCTATGCGGTGGAACTCGCCCCAGAAACCTTGGCCCTCACGTCCCTGAGCGCCGTTGAGGTCGGTGGGCAGGTAAACTTGGAACGATCCCTGAAAATGGGCGACGAACTGGGCGGCCACCTCGTCGCCGGCCACGTCGACGGCGTAGGCGAAGTACAATCAGTGACCCCCGATGGCGAGGGCTGGCGCCTCCGCATCAAAGTGCCGCAGACCCTCAAAGAGCTCATCGCGCCCAAGGGGGCCATCACCGTTGATGGGGTTAGCCTCACTGTAAATGAGGTTGAAGAGGATGTGTTCGGCCTGCTCATTATTCCCCATACTTGGGCTGTCACCACGCTTTCGAAGCTTTCGCCCGGCGCGCGTGTCAACCTTGAAGCCGATCTGTTCGCCCGCTACGTGGCCCGCATCCTCGACGCGCGCGGCCTAAACGCCCGAAAGTGAAATCCCATGGCCAGCCAGCCAAATCCCTTGGACGACTTAAAGCGCGCCATCTCGCCGGCGGAAGAAATCATCGAAGAAGCGCGTCAGGGCCGCATGTATATCCTGGTCGACGCCGAGGACCGCGAAAACGAGGGGGACTTGATCGTTGCGGCGCAGTTCGCCACCCCAGCCGCGGTTAACTTTATGGCCAAGTATGGGCGGGGCCTGATCTGCCTGGCGCTGACCAGCGAGCGCGCCGATACCCTTGGCCTGCAGCCAATGGCTCCCCGCAACCAGACCCGCCATTCGACCGCCTTCACGGTCTCGATCGAGGCCAAAGAGGGCATCACCACTGGCATCTCCGCCCACGACCGCGCCCGCACCATTTCCGTGGCGATCGATCCCACGAAGAATGCGACTGATATCGTTAGCCCCGGCCATGTCTTTCCGCTGGCGGCGCGCGATGGCGGCGTGCTTGTGCGAGCCGGCCACACCGAAGCCAGCGTGGACATCTCGCGCATGGCAGGCTTGGTGCCCGCCGCCGTGATCTGCGAGATCATGAACGACGATGGCACCATGGCCCGGCTGCCCGAGCTTGTTGGCTTTTCCCAGCTCCACGGCCTGAAGATCGGCACCATATCGGACCTGATCGCCTATCGCCGCGAGAATGACCGCCTTGTGGAACGCGTGCTGGAACAGCCCTTTGAAAGCGCATTTGGCAAAGGCTTCCGCTTGGTTGTGTTCCGCGGCCTGATTGATGGTGCCGAGCACATCGCCCTGGTCAAGGGCACGATAGACCCCGTCCGCGAAACCCTCGTGCGCATGCACCGTTCAGACACGGTCACCGACGTGCTGGGCGAAGCAGGGCCCCGCGCGCGGATGGTAGAGCGTGCCCTTGCCACCATCGCCGATGCCCCCGAAGGCGGCGTCTTGGTGTTGCTGCGCGATCCAGACCTGAAGGCGCTAACGCGTCGTTTGGCCCCCCATCCAGATGAGCCCTCGCCACAGGAACGCATGCTGCGCGAGTACGGTATCGGTGCCCAAATCCTACGCGAGTTGGGCGTGGGCAAAATGACTTTGATGTCCAACAAGCAGCCCGCGCGGATCATTGGCTTGGTTGGATATGGCCTTGAAGTTGTAGGGTGGCGCGAAGTCGAGGGCGGCACCTGATGGAAACCAAAGATCAATCCCCGCCAGCGTCGGTTCCAGGCGCGCGCATTCTGCTGGTGGCAGCGCCGTATTATCGCGCCGTCACCGACATGATGGCGCAAAGCGCTGCCCGCTGGCTGCAGGCCGCCGGAGCAACCACAGACCGCATCGATGTGCCAGGCGCCTTTGAGATCCCCGCAGCGATTGCCCTGCAGGCCGCATCGCAGCGTGGCTTTGATGGGTATGTTGCGCTTGGCTGCGTGGTGCGCGGCGAAACCAGTCATTACGACTATGTCTGCGGCGAAACCGCCCGGGCGCTGATGGATCTTTCGGTGCAGCGCGGGCTTGCCATCGGCTATGGGATTCTCACCGTGGAATCCCTCGCTCAGGCCCAAGAACGCGCAGACCCCACAAAACGCGACAAAGGCGCAGAAGTGGCCCGCGCCGTGGCAGCCATCATCGCCATGAAGCGTGCCCTTGGCCAGGATACCAGTCAATGAGCGATCCGCTCGATCCAATGGCTGGTCGCCGCGCTGCGCGCTTGGCCACAGTACAGGCCCTGTACCAGATGGAAGTCTCGGGCGGCTCACCCGCCAGCGTGCTGGCCGAACTGCGCGCCGGACGCCTGCCCATGGGCGAGACCGGCCCGATCGATGCCGAGCCCGATCCAGAGTTGTTTGAGAAGTTGATCTCCTTGACCGTGCAACACCAGGTCGGCGTGGACCGCACAATCGCGGCCCATCTTTCCGCCGGCTGGCGTCTGGAGCGGATCGACAGCGTGGCCCGGGCGATCCTGCGCGCGGGCGTGGTGGAGCTCTGGGCCCGCCAGGACACCCCGGCCGCCGTCGTTGTGGATGAGTATGTTGAAATCGCCAAGGCCTTCTTCGACGGGCCAGAGCCAGGCTTTGTCAACGCGGCCTTGGAAGCGTGCGCCAAGCACGTGCGTGGCAAGGACGCCTTCGACTGACCGCATCCGCCCCCCCGCCTAGCGACGAGTTTGCCTTGATCGCCTCGCTGTTTGCCCCCTTGGCGCACCACCCAGCAGCGCGCGGTCTGCAAGACGATGCAGCCCTCTGGGTGCCCCACGGTGCCCAGGTCATGACCTGCGATGCGATAGTTGAAGGGGTTCATTTTCTCCCCGACGACCCCCTCGACACGGTCGCGCAAAAGGCGTTGCGGGTAAATCTTTCGGATCTGGCGGCAAAGGGCGCGAAACCAGACGGGGCGCTGCTCAGCTTGATCTGGCCAAAACGCCTGAGCGCCAATGATATGGCCACATTCGCTGCTGGTCTTGGCGTCGATCTTGAAACGTACGGCATCGCCCTTTTGGGCGGCGACATGACCACCACCCCCGGCCCACTGACCATCTCCATCATGGCGTTCGGCACGCCCGCCAACGCCCGCGAACCCGCTCACGTCCCGGCGCGCGCCGATGCCAAGCCCGGACAACAGGTTTACGTCAGCGGCACGATTGGCGATTCAGTCCTTGGGCTGATGGCAAGGCAGGGCGCGCTGCCCGTTGATCTCCCGCAGGACTTGGTCGCGTACCTGGTGGATCGCTACCGCCGTCCCCAACCCCGTTTGGTGCTGGCCCCATGGCTCGCCGCCCACGCCGGGGCCAGCATGGATGTGTCCGACGGCCTCATAGCCGATGCCCGCAAACTTGCCGCGGCCTCCGGTGTCCGCCTCGCCTTGGCCCCACATCGCGTGCCACTGTCGCCCGCCGCCAATGCCGCATTAAGCGCTGCCGCAACGGATTTGCCGACCCTCTTGGCCGGCGGCGACGACTACGAGATTCTCTTCACCATCGACCCCGGCTCAGAACCGTCGCTGTGCGCATATGCCAACCGCGTCAATCTTGCCGTCACACACATCGGCACCGTCGAGCGCGGCGAGGGGCTCTCAGCCGAGCTAGCAAACGGGCGCGATTTGGGCCGGGAGCCCGGCGGTTATGTGCACCGCTTTTGTGGATAACGATTCCTAAACGCCCGCGCGCGACACTCGCCCCATGAACAAGCTCTTGCGCCGTCGCACCCTGTTGCTCGCTGCGGGTCTCACCGCTGGCGCGCTCGCCCGTCCAGAACCTGCCCTCGCTCAGCCGTCAACGCCGACCCAGTCGGGGGGGCCCCGCACGATCGAGATGAGCCAAGTGGCCATGCCCGTCACCCGTGAGGGGCGGCTTTTGACATACTTGTTCGTGACGATCCGCGTCGATGTGGCCGAAGGGGTGGACATCTGGGTGACGCGCGAACGCAATCACTTCCTGCGCGACGCGGTCGTGCGTGCCGCCTACCGTCAGCCAATGGCAAATCCAGACCGCTTGGGCGAATTGATCGAGCCAACCGCCACCAACACATTTCGCGCCGCTGTTGTAGAAGCCCTGGGCGCACGTGCTGTCAGGGCAGTTACAATCCCCCGCGTTTACCTTATGGGCCGCCGGGAGCCCATAAACCGCTGAAATCCGGTCACTGGGACATTGCGTCGCGATCCGGCTTTTGGCAGTGTCCCGCCACTTTGGCTGGGGGCAGGGCGCGATTCTAGGGTCGCCGCCGTCCCTCGACGTTAAACGACTGTCTGCAATTCAGACAGCCGAGGAGCGCCTTATGATTAGCAATGACGTCGTACTGTGGATCGCAGTGGCCGCAGGCCTTGTGGCGGGTCTGTATGGCTATCTACAGATCCAATCGATCAAAGCCGCAAGCCCCGGCAACGAGCGGATGCAAGAAATCGCCGCGGCCATTCAGGAAGGCGCACGCGCCTATCTGAACCGCCAGTACACCACCATCACATGGGTGGGCGTTGGCATTTTTGCAGCGCTTGTGCTGCTCTTTTGGCCAAACGTGCAGGTCGCAATTGGCTTCGTGATCGGCGCGGTGCTCTCGGGCGCGGCCGGCTACATTGGCATGAACGTTTCTGTCCAGGCCAACGTCCGCACAACCGAAGCCTCCCGCAAGAGCCTTGCGGCCGGTCTGGACATGGCGTTCCGGGCGGGCGCGGTGACCGGCATGTTGGTCGCGGGTTTCGCGCTGCTTGGCGTTGCCGTCTATTATTTGATCCTGACCAGCGGCTTTAGCTATCCGCCAACCTCCCGGATCGTCGTAGATAGCCTAGTTGCTCTGGGCTTCGGTGCCTCGCTGATTTCGATCTTCGCCCGCCTCGGCGGCGGCATTTTCACCAAAGGTGCCGACGTCGGCGGCGATATGGTCGGCAAGGTTGAAGCCGGCATTCCCGAAGATGACCCACGCAACGCCGCCACGATCGCCGACAACGTCGGCGACAACGTTGGCGACTGCGCCGGCATGGCGGCGGACCTGTTTGAAACCTACGCCGTGACAACCGTCGCGACCATGGTGCTCAGCTCGATCCTGTTCCGCGATGCCACTGAAGTCTCAAGCCTGATGGTGCTTCCGTTGGCGATCGGCGCATTGGCCATCGCCGCATCGATTATCGGCACATTCTTTGTGAAGCTCGATGCCAGCAACAACATCATGGGGGCCCTGTACAAGGGCTTGATCGCGGCGGGCATTTTGTCGGCCGTGGGCGTTTTTGCCTCGATCTACGTTGTCAACCAAGGCTTCGGCCCGATCGTGCCAAGTTTGGGCCCGCAGAGCGAGTTCGCCAGTATCACCGGCATGGACCTAGCGATGTGCGGCTTGGTGGGCTTGGTCGTGACCGGCGCGCTGGTCGTGATCACCGAGTACTATACCGGCACCGCCTACCGTCCGGTCCGTTCGGTGGCAGAGGCCTCCAAGTCCGGCCACGGCACCAACGTCATCCAAGGCCTCGCGGTGTCCATGGAATCGACGGCCCTGCCGGCGATGGTCATCGTGATCGGCATTGTCAGCTGCTTCTCGTTGGCGGGCCTTTACGGCGTTGCCATTGCTGTCACCACCATGCTGTCGGTGGCCGGCATCATTGTTGCGCTGGATGCCTTTGGCCCCGTCACCGACAACGCCGGCGGCATCGCCGAAATGGCGGAGTTGGATAAGGAAGTGCGCATCACGACCGATGCCCTTGACGCTGTTGGCAACACCACGAAGGCGGTCACCAAGGGCTACGCCATTGGTTCAGCGGGCTTGGGGGCCATCGTGTTGTTCGCGGCCTACTTCGAAGACCTGAAGTACTACGCGTCTTCCGGCGAGTACGGCTTCTTCACCGGCGTCGACGTGAACTTCAGCCTCGACAACCCGTATGTCATCGTCGGCCTGTTTGTCGGCGGCATGCTGCCCTACTTGTTCGGCGGCATGAGCATGACGGCCGTGGGTCGCGCTGCGCAGGCGGTCGTGGAAGAGGTTCGCCGCCAGTTCCGCGAGATCCCCGGAATCATGGACCGCACCGCAAAGCCAGACTATCGCCGCGCGGTCGATATCCTTACCAAAGCGGCGATCAAAGAGATGGTTGTGCCGTCGATGCTGCCCGTGCTGTCACCGATCGTTCTGTTCTTCCTGGTGTATGCAGTTGCCGGCAAGTCCGAGGCCCTCGCGGCCCTGGGCGCCCTGCTGATCGGTGTGATCGTGACTGGCCTGTTTGTGGCCATTTCCATGACCTCCGGTGGTGGGGCCTGGGACAACGCCAAGAAGTACATCGAAGAGGGCAACTTCGGCGGCAAAGGCTCGGAGGCGCACAAGGCGGCCGTGACCGGCGACACCGTGGGTGATCCCTACAAGGATACCGCAGGCCCAGCGGTGAACCCGATGATCAAGATCACCAACATCGTGGCCCTGTTGCTGCTGGCGGTCTTGGCGCACACCACCGCCATCGGCTGATCATCATCCAACTTCAGTCGCAAGACTGCAGCGCCCCGGTCGAAAGGCCGGGGCGCTTTGCTTTGGTAAGGGTCAAGTGTGGCGACCTGCGAACAGGGCGCGAGTCGCAAAAAAGGGCCTTGAGTTATCCTCAGGGCCCTTTGCTCATGTCATAAACGTCAAAGCAAATGTTAGCGGCGGCTTGGCCGGCCTTCGTCTTCGTCGGTCAAGCCCACCGGCGGACCGGCCCCGATGGTGCCGAACAACTGCTCAAGCAACCCAAGCTCCCGGCCCCGTGTCGGCGTTTCTGCAGAAGCAAAAGACACCACCTGGCCGCGCTCCATGCCAAAGTTCTCAACGGCGGTCACAACCTGATTGTCGTCAAATCGCACAACCAAAACCGAGCGTTCAACGGTCTCCGGCGTCAAAAACGCCAAGCGGGCCGTGGTGCTGCTCACGTAGTACCAAGCCATCTGGTCAAAAGTGCCAACGGTCGAGGGCGAGCCAAGCCGGCCTCGCACCGTGTCCATGGTATCCACGCCGACCTGCACGTCACTTAAAGTGACTTGACCGTCCGACACGAAGCCATGCTGGTCTTGCACCGGCGCACATGCACCCACACTTAGCGCGGTAACCGCTAGTGCCAAAAACGCCGATCCTGAAATGCGCTGCATACTTCACCTCACGGGATGTTGCGCTACAACGCCTAAATGTGCCCGTGCAGTCGGGCAAGCGCGGAGAACACGAAACAGATGGGCTATTTGGCCGGACTTTGGGGCGGAGGGAAGGCAAAAGCTGCGCGCAATGCAGCAGAAGCGCTTTTGCTGGCTGTTTCCAGCGCCAGCCGTGACCCGGCGCTCTACGGCGACGGACGCGCACCTGACACCTTTGAAGTGCGCCTCGAAATGCTGATGCTGCATGGCGCGCTTGCGATGATGCGTCTGCGCCAGGACCCAACAGACGCCCCCACCGCGCAGATCTTCACTGATCTGCTGTTCAAGCATATCGAATATGGCTTGCGAGAAGCGGGCGTTGGAGACCTCACCGTCCCAAAGAAGATGAAAAAGCTGGCCGGTGCCTTTTACGGACGGCTTCAGGCCTACGAACAGGGCCTAGCCGCTCCCCCGGAATCAACAGAGCTCGAACAGGCCTTGATCCGCAACATCTTGCTTCAAAGCCACGCGGGTTTCGCACCCGTCCTGGCCCGCCACGCCCGTTCCCGTCTCGCAACTTTAACGCAGCACCCAACGTCAGACCTCGGGCAAGCGGACCTTTGGGCTGTGGAAGTTTGAACGGCTAGATTGCAATTACCCCTGGCGCAAGTATGGTCCAGGCCTTCTCACCTGCACAGGGCGCGACGGCGCAATGCCCAATTCCATCACGATCGCAATAGATGCCATGGGCGGCGATCACGCACCAGAAAGCGTGATGGCGGGCATTGAAATCGTCGCCAAGTCCCGGCCGGGTGTGCGCTACCAAATCCACGGCGATCCCGCCCGCATCAACGCGCTGCTCGCAACGATGCCGGCCGCAAAAGCCAGCTCAACAATTGTCCCAGCAGACCGCGCGATCGGCATGGAGGTCAAGCCAAGCCAGGCGCTGCGCCAAGGCAAAGGCTCCTCGATGTGGAACGCCGTTGCAGCGGTTGAAGAGGGTACAGCCAATGCGGTCGTGTCGGCCGGTAACACCGGCGCGTTGATGGCCATCGCCATGATGCGGCTCAGGATGATGCAGGGGGTTCACCGCCCAGCGTTGGTGGCCAGTTGGCCCACCATGAACGGCATCTGCTGTGTGCTGGACGTGGGTGCCAACGTGGGCGCGGACGCCCGCCAATTGGTGGAGTTCGCGGTCATGGGCGAAGCGTTTTTCCGCGCTGTCCATGGCGTCGATCGCCCGAGCGTCGGGCTCCTGAATGTGGGCGCAGAAGACCAAAAAGGACACGAAGAGATCCGCGCCGCAGCCAAGGTTATCCGCGAAGCAAACCTCGATCTGGCATTCCACGGGTTTGTTGAAGGCGACGACATCGGCAAAGGCACAGTCGACGTGGTGGTGACAGACGGTTTCTCCGGCAACATCGCCTTGAAAACAGCCGAAGGCACCGCTCGCCTGGTTGGACACTTCCTGAAAGAGGCGCTCACGGGCGGGCCCTTTGCCAAGATCGGCGCGTTGATCGCCTACCCAGCCCTGCGCAAACTCAAAAAGCGGATGGATCCCGGCCGCGTCAACGGTGGGGTGTTCTTGGGGGTCAATGGGTTGGTAGTGAAAAGCCATGGCGGTGCGGACGCTGCGGGTTTTGCTGCAGCCGTCGATGTGGCCATACGCATGGCCCGCAGCGCCTACCGGGAAGAGATCGCAACCAAATTGGCACCGCTTGCATCGGCGGCAACCGCGGCACTCCCAGCCACGGGCACAGATGCAAGCTGATGGCCTTGCGCTCCGTCCTCCGCGGTGTGGGTGGGTTTCTGCCCCCCAAAGTACTCTCCAATGCCGAACTCGCCGCTTCGGTCGACACCAGCGATGAATGGATCGTGGCGCGCACCGGCATCCGTCAGCGCCACATTGCGGGCCCGGATGAGCGCACCTCCACCCTAGCCACCAATGCCGCTGAGCGCGCGCTTCAGGACGCCGGGCTTGAGGCCAGCGACATCGACCTGATCATCCTCGCCACCGCCACCCCGGACCTAACCTTCCCTGCCACTGCCGCCCGCGTTCAAGCCGCGCTTGGTGTCCATCAAGGGGCAGCTTTCGACATCCAGGCTGTTTGTTCAGGGTTCATCTTCGCCCTCGCCACAGCAGATAACGCGCTGGTGCGTGGCCAAGCCAAACGCGCCCTTGTGATCGGCGCAGAAACGTTCTCTCGCATTCTGGATTGGTCAGACCGCACAACCTGCGTACTGTTCGGCGATGGAGCCGGCGCCATCGTGCTGGAAGCCCAAGAGGAAGCCCAAGCCGAAGGCCGCGGGATCCTCGCAACCTTCATCCGCACCGACGGTCGCCACCACGATCTGCTTTATGTCGATGGCGGCCCCTCCCAGACCCAAACCGTCGGTCACCTAAAAATGGTCGGCAACGCGGTCTTTCGCATGGCTGTGGAACACATCTCATCGGCCATGGTCGAGGCCTGTGCCCGGGGCGGCGTGAGCTTGGAGCAGGTCGATTGGTTCGTGCCACACCAAGCCAATCAACGCATTCTTGATGGCGTCGCGCGTCGGCTATCGATCCCCGTCGAAAAAGTCATCTCCACCGTTGCCGAACACGGCAATACGTCAGCAGCGTCGGTGCCCCTGGCCCTGGCACAGGCGCGCCAAGACGGCCGCATCCAGCCCGGCCATCTCATCTTAGTGGAGGCATTGGGCGGTGGATTGACCTGGGGCGCAGGCCTCATCCAGCTGTAGGCGGAGGCAGGCGTCTCCCTAAAAGCCCCATCGTTGACCTAAACGCTCGTAAGAGTTACGTTTTCGCCTAACAGAAGGCTGTGGGGGAAGCATGTCTGATGAGTCGTCAAAAACCGCAAAGACCATAACCCGCGCTGATCTGGTTGAGGCCATCGTGCGTCGAACGGGGGTGCCGCGTGCGGAAGCGGGCAAGTTCTTGGAATCGATGCTTGAGCGAATTGGCGATGCCCTCGTCAACGGCGACGCCGTAAAGCTGGCCCGGTTCGGCAACTTTCAGGCGCGTCGCAAGCGAGAGCGGGTCGGGCGCAACCCCAAGACGGGGGCCGAAGTGCCCATTACGCCCCGCCGCGTGGTCACTTTTCGACCCTCGCCACTCCTGCGCGAGCGGGTGGAGAAGGGGCAACCCAAACCGGCGCGCCGCAAAGGCGTTGATCCCGATTGAAAGCCAGCGCTGAAGGCGCTAACACCGCTCCTCGCGTTGCCTGTGGCGTCAGCCCGGGTAAGGCGCGGTCGGAGCGTGGCGCAGCCAGGTTAGCGCACCAGTCTGGGGGACTGGGGGTCGAGAGTTCGAATCTCTCCGCTCCGACCATACGGAACAAGGACTTTAGCGAAGCGCCAAAACCCCGAAGAATCATCGTGCCCCGCCAGTGCCCCGGATGAGGGTCGGCTTTGGTCCGCGTTTATCCGGCTTGATCGGTACGGCGGAACACGATGCAGCAGCAGCTTTCGATTTTTTCGATTAGTGCTAAGGTGCGGCTATGAGCAAGACCGCTACCCTCATTCCGCCAGTGGCCGAGCCGGAAGCCGCCCAGGCCCGCCGCGCGCTAATGGCCCTTCGTGAAGGCAAGCCCATGGTCGGGGACGACGCCCTTCCGCCCGCGGCGGCGGCGGCCATGGAGCACATGCTCGAAACCCTGGCGGCCGGCGGCGGCGCAGCCGTTGTGCCGATGGACGCCGAACTCACAACCCAACAGGCCGCCGACATACTGGGCGTCTCGCGTCCAACGCTCGTAAAACTCCTCGAAGACGGCACGATGTCCTTTCGCACCGTCGGGGTTCACCGCCGGATCAAGGCCGCAGACTTGTTTTCGTATTTGGCGGAGGAGCGGAAACGCCAGGACACGGCGTTGGATGAGTTGGTTGCGATCAACCAGGCCGCCGGCTTCTACGACTGAGGCATGCCTGAACGTTTCATCCTGGACGCCAACGTCCTCTATTCAGCGCGCCTTCGCGATCTCTTCCTCCAGCTGCACCGTAACGGCACCGCGTACGTCTATTGGACCCAACGGATTGAAAACGAATGGACCGCCGCGCTGGCCGCAAATCGGCCCGAACTGCGTGACACGCTCGAACGAACCGTGACGGCCATCCGCGCGGCTTTTCCTTCCGCCTACATCCCTGAAGAGCTCGTCGATCCCGTCGCTTTTGGCTTGCCCGACCCGGCGGACGAGCACGTTGCACAGGCGGCACTGGCCGCGGGCACCGCAATCATCACCCTCAATCTCGCGCACTTTCCTTCGGCAGCGCTTGATATGCATCGACTGACGTCGATCTCCCCCGACGAAGCCCTGAAGAGGCTTGCCAACGAAGATCCCGATCGCGTTCTCCAATCAGTTCGCGACATTCGTCGTCGCCTTGTGAACCCGCCGCTCAGCCCATCAAAATATGCGGATGGTTTCGAGCTGGCGGGATGCCCTGGCTTTGCGTCCTGGCTGCGCGAGCGGCTCTTCGAATTCTGACCCGTGGCGGACGAGAACCAGCGCTTGATTAGAACAATGACTGTTGGCCTTCGGAGCCACCTGAGGCTTTGCGGGTCTTGCGTCGAGCTGGGCCCTCAGGGGCATTCCGGGGAGGTGAAGGCGGTGATGACCGAACAAGCTGCCGCGCCACAAGCGTGCTTGACGCCCGCCTTTTCTCCAAGAAGGCGATGAGGTCGCCGTATCGGTAGCGCACTGCCTTGCCGCGCTTGAAGAACGCAAGGCCGGGCTGGGAGCCATCCTCGCGCCAGGCAGCCAGCGTGCAGGGCTGAAGGCCCAACAAGGCTGGTGCCTCGATAGTGGTTGGCAGTCGGTTCGGATCGGTGAGCCTGGGCGCGTGGTCCCCTGGTCGGCCATAACCTCTTGTAATCGGGGAGGTGCCCGCGAGACCGAACTCAGGTCCAGTCGCACGGCGACGTCTTCAAGCGCGGCGTAACGCGCCGATCTCGACGACAGGGTGTCCGTCTAGTAGTTGGCCGACCGCCGCCGCGAACTGCACCGCAAACACTGCCAGAAAATCCCTGTTCGGCATGTTGCCGGTCGCCACGATGAGCAGAGGCGGTGGCGGCGCAAGGTTCAGGAAATCGGCATCCTTTGTGACGATGACGGCGCTGTTGCCAGCAGCATAAGAGGCGATGGTTGCATCCTGTTCTGTGGGCGCAAGGGCGAAAGCAACATGGTCGGCCTCGTACCCAGGTTGGGAAGCAATCCAGCGCGCCAACGCTTGCGGCTCCAACCCTAAACCGCCTAGAACAGCAACTGGACATGACCTTCGATGCGATCCACGCACCAGAGTTTCAGATCCTCGTGGAATTGATGGCAGCAGCCCGAACCGAAACGATGCTGCGGCCGATCTTGGCCCTCGTGACGGTTGCCTTCGACCAACAGCGGATCCGCCTGACCTAGGAACTGTTTGGGGACGGCCGCAACGCCCATGAACCACGCTTCCGCGCGGCCTCAGATCTCGCCATCCGCATGGCCGCCGGTGCCGCGATCTTTGTCCTACCGGGCAACTCAAGCGCGCGGCTGGAAGCGCTGCGCGAACCAATCAAAGATCAGGTCTTCAAGATATGGAAATTGCCCCGCCAAACGTGAGGTTTCGAACGGGCCGAAAGCGGTTGGCAACGCCCCGGCATCGCGGAGCGAATACCAACCGCCAGACTGCATAAGGTTACTCGTCTGGGAAAAAGCTCCCGTGGAAACCGATCGGGATGCGGCGCGGAATCTTCACCCGCGCGATCGGCCCTCTTGAAAAGTTCTGGGCGTCCAACACGACGAGGTCCGTGGACTGACGATCCGCCGCAAGAGCGTAGGTCATCACATAGCCTTCATCCTCGCCCGCCCCCGCCGACGCAAACACCGGTTCGCCCAGCATCACGCGTTCGCCGAAGTGAGCATCCTGCCGTGATCCGGTTTCAAGGTCGTACTTGAACAGGCGTGCCGAAACTAAGCCATCCATCGCAATCGTGTCGTTGGACGACACGGCGGTCTCTACCGCATATCCAAACCGGTTCTTGAGGCCCACGAGGCGTTCATCCAGACGAGGGAATTCGATACGAGCGTCATCCAACTGGGTTTCGCGCACCGCCCCCGTTTTCAGGTTCAACCGATACCGCCAAAGCTGCGCGGGTCCATCCTCGAACGCCCCCGCTTTAGACCACATCCGCGCATAGCGCGCCGCGTCCAAAACGACTTCATCACCCTCGTCATACGCGTTGAGCACATGGAAAATGTAACATGGAGCGATGTTAAACCACCGCAATTCGTTCACAGACCCATCGCGCGGCATGACGCCAAAACGCGCTTGGTAGGTCTCATTCCAGGCGTATGGCATGCGCCCCGCCATGGCATCTTCTAGACTGAACAAAACCGGCAGGTCCATGAATATGGCGTGCCGGCGACTGGCGGCGAAGTCATGCGCCATCATCGGGCCTTGCACCGGGATATCGACGCTTTGCAAAAGACGTCCGGCAGCATCAAAACGATGGTAGGTCATGAAGGGTGGCATGGCCTGATAGCCAATGGCCAGCATCTCCCCCGATTCAGGGCAGAGCTTCGGGTGCGCCGTGAACCCGGTGGTCAGCTTGCCGTCGAAGTCCACAAACCCTTTGGTTTCGAGATCAGCGCTCACTTCGTAAGGAAAGTGGCCTTCTTCCAGCGCAAAAATGCGCCCGGCGTGGCGCACCACGCTGGTGTTCGCCGACGAACGCGTCTTGTCCATCATCGAAACGAAATCGAGCGGATCTTTCGGGTCGAGGTGAGCGACGGTTTTGACGTAGCGGTTACGGTACCAGCGCGCGCGGCCGCCCTCAAGCCGCACGCCATGCAACATGCCATCGCCCAAAAACCAATGCGCGGACTTGCCGTTTGGGGCGTTTGCCCCGTTGCGCATGTAGACGCCGTTCAGCGATGGCGGAAGCGCGCCCTCAACCACAAGGTCATCCAAATGCTCTTCCGTGTGGACCGGCGCAAACGCACCACGTTCCCACCAAGTCTCACTGCTTTCAGCTGAATCCGCCATAGCGCTCTCCTACGGTATTTGATTGTAACCAGGCGCGGACGCGCGCCCTCGCCCAGCAAGTGAGGCGCGCTTCGACCCAGACCACCGCCATCCTACAAGTCATGATGGTCTGCAAAAGCGCAAGCAAAAATACGCAGCATTGCTTAAAATACGAGGGGCTCCAGCCCCTTTCATTAACCCCGTTTACAAGCGGCGCAGCCAACAGATGTTCCCTTTCCGAATGATCCATCGAAGGTCCTTCGAACAAGGTTGTCGCACATGCCACACGCACCGATCCAACTTTTTAGTCACGATCGACTTTTCTTGCACGTCGTCGACCACTTGACCCAAGTCGCGACGGTCACCGCTGACTGATTGCAGGACAGGCCCCGATAGAGGGGCGCGGGAGGAAAGCTATGAATAACGACGCCAACGGCGAAGCCGCCTGCTATTGGGCGGGGTGGCGCTTTCGGCTTCGATCTTGGCGTCGAGCGTCAATCCAGCGCTCGCTCAGGAAAACGCGACGGTTGCAAGTGACGACGATATCGTCGTGACAGGGCGGCAAAGATCCGAAGAAATTCAGGACGTGCCCCTTGCGATCTCGGCTTTCAGTGAGTCTTTCATTGAGGCCGCAGTGCCGGTCACCCTGACAGACTTTCAGCGTTACACCCCAAACGTGTCGCCCGGGAACCTGAACTTCACAGGCAACGCTTTGTGTGCGTCCATCCGGGGTCTGGGCTTCGCTGACCTTGAGAAAACCTTTGAACCAACCGTCGGCGTTTCCGTCGACGGGGTGTTTTCCGCCACAAGCACCGGCGCGGCTTTTGATGTCTTTGACGTGCAAAGCATCGAAATTCTGCGCGGTCCGCAAGGCACGCTGGCTGGGCGCAACACGGTGGGGGGAGCGATCAACGTTCGCCGCTCCGATCCGACAGGCGAGTTTGGTGTGCGTGTTGGCGCGCGTTTCGCCAATCACAATGCGCGCGACGATCAGATGGTGTTCAACACGCCGTCCTTCGCGGATGATCAGCTGTCTGCAAAAATCTTTGCTTTCCATCGCTCAAACGACTTGTTCGCCACCAACTTGGCGCGGCCGTCCGACCAAGAGCAAGGGCTCGACGTCTTCACAGGCGGGGCCACGCTCCGCTACGACCATGCGCCCGGTGGCTTCACCGCTCAGGCAACGATCGATGTAATCACCGACCGGTCGCAGTTTGTGCCGCCCGTCAACTTCACCCGTCCGGGTGCTGAAGCTGGCTCTCCGGTTCTCACTTTCTGCGACTTGGGCGGTTTCATTTTCGGCTCGACGGCCGGGTGCGGTTTCCGTTCGAATGCGGAATATGAAGCTGCAGGGGTAGACAAGTATCGGTCGCCAATCCCATTCCGCAGCTACATCGACGGGGCAGGGTTCACCGGCGAAGCCAATTGGGAGCTCGCAAATGGCGCAACCCTAACCGCGATCTCGGGATGGCGCTCCACCGATGAACTGCTCAATGAAGAAAACACGGGCTCGCCCGGCTTCTTCGGCGGCGCAGTTCCAATCCTGATCTCAGTTCGCGTTCAGGAATTCTCTCAATGGAGCCAGGAAGTCCGGCTGGGCTTCGACGTGAATGACAATTTCAGCGTCGTGACCGGCGTGTATTATCTCAACTCGGACTATTCGATCGAACCGGGCTCCCTCCCACCGGAAGCGGCGCAGTCTCCGGTGCGCGCACAGGCGTTCGCCTTTGGGGCCCCTGGCCAGATTTACACAGCAGGCCAAGAACGAAACAGCTGGGCTGGCTATGCTGAAGCGGTGATCGGCTTGTCCGACACGTGGGAAGTCACCGTCGGTGCCCGCTACACCCAAGAAGAAAAAGACTTTCGCCTGAACAGCCGGTTCCAGGGCAACATCCCCGGCACCAACACGCCAGACCCCAGCGGCATCTTCAATTTCCAAGGGGCAGAAAGCTGGGACGCTCTCACCGGTCGTGTGATCGTGGACTGGCAACCCAGTGAAGACATTCTGGTTTATGGTGGCTGGTCGCGCGGGTTCCGCTCGGGCGGTTGGAATGGTCGCGCGACGCGCCTTTCCGCAGTAGGCCCTTATGATCCAGAAACGGTCGACAGCTACGAAATCGGCCTGCGGGCGGATTTGTTCAACGGTCGGCTGAGGTTCAACCCCACATACTTCTATGCAAGCTATCAAGACCAACAGGCCGAGATCATCCGTCCCTCCCAAACCGGGACCGGCACCGAAACGGTGGTTGAGAACGCCGCATCGGCCACGATTTCGGGCGTGGAACTTGAGGTCCAATGGGCGGCGTCCGAAAACTTCCGAATGCGCGGTGCATTTGGTTGGCTTAGTGCAGAGTACGACGAGTTCTTCGTGCGCGACGTCATCACGGGCGTCCGTCGCGACGTCGCAAATCAGCGCAACTTCGCAAACGTGCCAGACTTCAACGCGTCGATCGTGGCGGATTACACATGGCCGCTTTCGAACGGCGACATGATCCTGCTGCAGGGCAGTTATTCTTGGGTGGGCAATCCCGCGGGCGAGTTCCCGATCGGCTCGGCCGCGACATCAACGAGGCCCTGCCGCAAACAGACTTCAACCTAACCTACGTCGGCACGCTCGCCGGCAATGGTTTCCGGATCACCGCCTTTGCAAAGGACGCCTTTGCCGAGGAGGATGCACGGATTGCAGCGAGAGTGGATGCGGGCGTGTTCTATTTCGGCGTGCCCAACCAGACCCGCAAATACGGCATCGAACTGTCGACAGACTTCTAGCCCCTTGGGTGGGGGGCCGCGCGCAGAGCCACTCGCGCTCACGCGGTGTTTTTCAAGGCTAGGTATCGTCCTGTCCCGGATCAAGCGAGCCGAGCCTAGCCCACGCTGCATGCAGCGTGGGCTTCTCCGCGTAGTGACCAAGACCAGGCGCTAAACTCAAACAGATCGTATTCGAAATTTCACCCCCAAGCACGCTCCCCGGTGGGAGAAGGGCGCAGGCAGTTCTCGGTAAAGGGCAGCGCCAAATTGGCCTTAACCATCGCACTGGTTCCCAAGCTTTACACACGCGCGATGAAAGCTTAGCCAACGCAGAATTGACGGTCCTCGCCAAGCTTAGGTATCCCCGCATGCCAGCAACTCGTCGCGAGCAAATGAAGCAGAACACACGCCAACGCGTGATGGACGCTGCACGCGAGTTGTTCGCCGAAAAGGGCTACGCGTCCGCCACCATCCGTGACATCGCCACAAAGGCCGAAGTCTCCACGGGAAGCGTCTTCACAACGTTCGAGTCCAAAGAACACATTCTCTCGACGATCGTGATGGAAAGCCAAGAAGAGTTGGTCCTTGAAATCGCGAAGGCGCGCGAAGAGGCGAAGGGCGACGCGCGCACTCGCCTAAAGAGCGCTATTGCTGCCGCTTATGCCTATGAGTTCAAAAGGTTGCTGCTGGTGGTGGAGCAGATCGGCGCGTCGTGGACATGGTCTGTTGCCTTTGAAAACAGCAATAGAAAGTCAATGGTCAAGCCATTCAACTTCATGCGGGAGCTTCTACTCGAAGCGCGCGACGAGGGCAGCCTTCGGTCCGATGTTGATTTGGAGCTGCTTGGGGATATTTTGCTTGGCGTATACTTGCGAAATTTCCGTCATGCTTGGTTTCGAGGTTGGACGCAGCCAGAAACTGTTCAGTATATGAATAGCCAAATCGATCTCATATTCGATGGGGCCCGCGTTGAGCACGCCAACCACATCGCGTCGCGCAAAAAAGCCTAAGCGTTCGGCTCACATCTGTTGTAAATAGTATTGGACATGCGTGGCGGGGCCCTGGGGACCGCATCTGCGCGTGTGTGCAAGGTCAGCGGCCGCGACAGAAGTGTCCGGTTCAGATGGGGAGCATGGGCGATGTCGTTCCACAAATGGATGGTGGGATTGGGTCTGGCCTTCTTGATGGTCACGGTCCTATTGGTGAATTCAATCCTGTTCAGCGCGCGGTCGTTTCAGTTCAATCTGGCCTCGATCGCACCGGCTTCGCAGGGGATCGTTTCCGTCGATCGCCTTAAGGAAGCGGAACAAAGCATCGAACAGGTCCGCCAGGGAGTGGCAATTCCCCGTGCCGAACTGGCGCAAATCGACCAGCAGCTGCGCGAGCTTGACGCAAAAGCCGAGGCCGCGCGCAACGAGGCCGTTGAACATCGAACCGCCATCGCCTCAACCGTCGCGGCGATAGAAGCCCGCAATCAAATAGCAACAGCCCAGGCCGTTTCGGCCTTGGACGACGATGCCCTTGTTGACCGCGTCAATGCGCTGGCCGCTGCGCGATTGCCGCAAGCCGATATTGCGGCGGTTGAGAGCGCCCGCGGTGCAACCGCACAGCTTAACGCCGCCTTGGACCTTGTTGACCAGGCTGAAGACCAGCGTCGAGAACTCGTGACCCGCCAAAGCCTATTGGGCGGTCAGGTCGCCGGTGCTGACACCCAAATCTTTGCGATCAAGCAAGGCGTAGTTGACAATTACGAGCAATACGACCGCATCAAGAACGAAGCGCTTTCGCTGATGGCCTCAAGTCCGCTCGGTATTGGAGCCGCCCTTGTCCAAGGTCACCCCACGTTTTTGTCGACAATTCTGGTTTTGCTAATGGGGTTGCTCGGGGCCATTCTGTATCTTTTTCCGGCTTATATGAGCAGGCCCACGCCAGTCACCTTTGCTGAAATCGCGGTGCGCTCCATTTTCGGAATGGTCACAGCGCTTGCCTTCTACATTGTGGCGAACGCCTCCATTGCGGGCTTGGCGTTTGTGCCGGGTGGCTCCTCTGGCGATATGGCCAGCGCCATGAACCCATTCACCGTCAGCTTGATCGGCATTGTGGCAGGCATCATGGCGGATGATATCGCCAAGTGGATCCACCGTCGCGGCACCGAACTTCTGGGCGGCAACCCCGGCGTGTCGCAGGTTCCCGCCACGCCGGCCGCCCAAGCCCCAGGGGTTGCCACCGGCAGTGCTGGCTTGGCGCACACCGCCGATGCCGGTGCCGGCGTTAATCCCCACGGCGGCCCCTACGATCCAAGCGTCGATTGAGTGGGGCTGGAAGCTTCAAAGAACGCCGCAAGCCTCTTCCTAAGCGGGAGCCCGCCCCTTAAGCTCCCGCCCCACAAGTGTATCCGCTTACCGTTTTCTGAAATCATTGGAGAGACCAAATGGGTCGCGCTGTCATCGTGTCATACGCCCGCACGGGCCTAGCCAAATCTATTCGTGGCAGTTTCAACATGACCCATGGCGCGGCCATGACCGGCCATGCGATCCAGCATGCTGTGGCCAGGGCCAAGATTGAACCCGAAGCGGTCGAAGATGTGTTCATTGGTTGTGGCAATCCCGAAGGAGCCACTGGCCACAACGTGGCCCGCAACGCGGCGATCTGGGCAGGTTTGCCAATCACCACCTCGGGCGTGACGATCAATCGTTTCTGTTCGTCCGGACTGAACGCAATCGCAATGGCGGCGCGGTATGTAACGGAAGAGGGGGCACCCGTCGCGGTCGCTGGGGGTGTGGAAAACATCTCGCTCGTTCAGATGGGCGGGCACATGAACCTGTCTAACTTCACAGACGAAAAGCTGATGAAGATCCGCCCAGATCTTTGGATGGCAATGATCGACACGGCCGACATTGTGGCGGAGCGCTACAACGTAAGCCGTGAGTACCAGGACGAATATGCGCTGCGCTCTCAACAACGCATCGCCGCAGCTCAAGCCTCCGGCATCTTCAACGACGAGATCGTCCCGATGCCAACAAAAATGAAAAAGCTCGACAAAGCTTCCGGAACCGAAACGATCGTCGATGTGGTCGTAGACCGCGATGAGTGCAACCGGGCAGATACCACTCTGGAAGGGTTGGCTGGGCTCCAACCGGTTCGTGGCCCCGGCAAGTTCATCACGGCCGGCAACGCCTCGCAGCTGTCGGACGGCGCTGCCGCTGTGGTCGTGATGGAAGAAAAAGAAGCCGAACGCCGCGGCCTTTCCCCACTGGGCTTGTTTAAGGGCTTTGCCGTTGCCGGATGTGCGCCAGAAGAAATGGGCATCGGCCCGGTGTTCGCCGTCCCCCGCCTGCTGCAGCGTCACGGCTTGACAGTCGATGACATCGACCTTTGGGAACTAAACGAAGCTTTTGCGTCTCAGTGCCTCTATAGCCGCGACAAACTCGGGATTGATCCCGAAAAATACAACGTCAATGGCGGTTCCATCGCGATCGGTCACCCTTACGGCATGACGGGCGCGCGACTCACCGGTCACGTGTTGCAGGAAGGCCAACGTCGCAAGGCCAAGGGACAAAAGGCCAAGTACGCCGTTGTGACCATGTGCGTCGGCGGGGGCATGGGCGCGGCCGGCCTGTTTGAGATTTTGTGAAGTGACACACCCTCAAGCGCCCGAAGTCCAACGCCCTGAAGTCACACGTGTTGTGTTGCGCCAAGCCCATGATCCCATCTTTGGCGTCATGAGCTTGGTGCGATTGACCACCTATGCGGTATACCCAAACGACCCCACGCCCCATCGCATCGAAATCGACGAATGGCATGGGCAGGTGTCAACGCCAGACGGCAGGGTTTTGGAGGTTGGGTTGCTATCGAGCAATGCGGAAGAAATCGTCCCGCAAATCGGAGATGACATCCGCCAATCCATCAGCAGCGTCTTGGCGCAATTGCCAACTTGGCAACGCAAAGTGGCCACGGGCATTCTGGACACGGCTAAAGCCTGGGCAAACAGCGCCGAGAAAACGCAACCGACCGCAGATAGCCTTGCTGCAAATCTCCTCATCGTCGGTGTGTCGTTGCACGAAAACGCTGAAGGCTTCGCCCTGGATTTTCAAGAAACAGCGGGCCTGTTCGCTGATCACGCCGTTTGTGCCGAATTCAGCGCCGATGGCATGCTGCGATGGGTGGACTTGCATTAGGCGAACCGAAAAGCCGTTCGATCCTGGTCAGAACCTAGCAGGCTGAAGTGCTGCCAATGCGTGTATATGTCCCGGTTGCTGTGGTCGTGGCGTTGGCAAGTCCAGCCATGGCGCAAGACATTGTGGTAACGGCGGATCGCGAAAGCCTGGCGCGCGCCGGCCCGGCAAGCATTTCGGTGTTAACCGCCACTGAAATCGCAGTGCTAACGCCACAAGTCGCCAGCGATGCCCTCAACACATTGCCCGGGGTTTCCATTCAACGAAATAATGGCGTCGAGAACCTTCTGGCCATCCGGTCTCCTGTGTTAACGGGCGGGCAAAGCGCAGGGTCCTTCCTTGTTCTGGAAAACGGGGTGCCCGTGCGCGCTCCCGGTGCGGCCAATGTCAACCAGATTTGGGAAGCGAGTTTGGATTTTGCCGAACGCATCACACTGGTGCGCGGACCGGGCTCTTCGATCTATGGATCAAACGCCGTCCATGGTTTGATCAACGTAGAGACACCAGCCTTCAGCGACGGCTCAAACAACAACACAGGCCATTGGCGTAGGGGGAATCTTGACGTCAGCGACCTTGGGCGGTCTAGCGCGTCCATTCTGCTTGGCGCAGCAACGTCGACATCGCTTGGCCCGTCCTCCACAACAGGCCTGCCGAACGATCAAACCGGCCCAGCCAATAGCTGGGTTCTGGGGCTCGCGACTGAGGTCGATAGCGGATGGCGCGCGCAATCTGGCTTGTCACGAGCAGACCTGGCGTTTGGCTGGCGTGGCAACCTCGCGGGCTGGGGCGCAACGGCGCACTTGAGCGCACAAAACCTCAACCAGGAAAGCGCTGGCTTCATTGAAGGAGCCCGCGCGTATGCCAACAGCGCCCTCGCGCGGTCCAATCCAGCCCCCGAGGCCTACCGCGACACACGCCTCGCGCGCGCCAGCATTCGTCTGGAGGCAAGTCCCGGCGCTTGGCAGGTGGCGCTCACGCCCTACGCCCGTTGGATCGACACAGACCTGAACTTGTTTTTCTTTCCCTCCCGCGCCCAAGAACGCACCCGTCAAACTGGCGGCGGTTTGCTGACGTCAGCGTCCCTTGCTCTTTCACCAAGTGCGGCCCTCACCATTGGTGCCGACATAGACCAGACCCGCGCCGAGCTGGTCGAGTTTCAATCCCGCCCCACCACCGGCACCTTTACCCAAGGCACCCACTATGACTTCGCCGTCGACATGTTGGCAGCCGGTTCTTACGCCCAACTGCAATGGGGCCTCGCCGAAGATATCGTCCTGACAGCTGGTGTTCGCGGCGAGGTCGTGCAGTACGAGTACGACAATCGCGCCCCCAACGGCGATGTTGGTCGGTTCCGTAGGCCCGCCGATCGCGGCGACCGTTTCGAGGCTTTAGCGCCGCGCCTTGCTGTGTCCTATGCAAGTCCCTTTGGAGCCCTGTGGGTCAATCTTGCGCGCGGCGCACGCCCCCCACAGATCACCGATCTTTATGCCCTGCAAACCCGTCAACGTCCGGGCGAACAAGGCATAGAGACCTTAGACTCCATCGAATTGGGCTGGCGGCCCGGCGCACAAAACTGGCAGGGCGAAGTCGTCGTTTTCGCGATGGACAAACAAGATACCGCGTTTCGCGGCGCTGACGGATTTACCGTCACCGGCGGGCGCTCGCGCCATAAAGGTGTGGAGGTCACTGGCAGCGCGCAGATCTCGCAAAGCTTGATGGTGAGTGGTTGGCTAAGCTACGCGCGCCACACGTATCGCTTCAACAGCGCGCCAGACGGGATTCGCTCCGGCGCAGATATCGACACCGCCCCCCGCTGGACTGGCAATGCCCGCGCCCGCTGGCAAGCGACCGAACACGCCACACTCGACTTAGAATGGGGCCACACCGGCCGCTACTTCACCGATGCCGGCAATACCCGCGTATATGAAGGGCACGACCTGTTCACGTTGCGCGCCGCCACCCAGATTGCAAGCGATGTCCAGGTCTATGCGACTGTCCGAAACCTGACGAATACGAACTATGCCGATCGCGCTGATTTCGCCTTTGGCAACGACCGCTATTTCCCCGGAGCCCCCCGCAGTCTTACTGTCGGTATTCGGATGAACCGCTAG
>JBMOEW010000030.1:0-36363 GCA_049314555.1 Caulobacterales bacterium | reverse complement strand
ACACCGGACAAATCGCTTGCTACAAAAATCGGACATATCCCGTGTCACCGACAGTAAGTGGCGCTAGACTCGTCAATTGGCTCTGAATGCTATATCGTTGGTTCAGTCGCCAGCCGCGTGAAGCGTGCGGGGTGGGGAAGCGGGAAATAGGGGGCCGAACATGCGGTTTTTTGTGACAGCGGCGCTGATCGCGCTTGTGGGGCCGATGGCGGCTGCGGATGCCCAGGAGCTTTCGGACGCTTTGGCGTCTGCTTACCGCCACAATCCAACGCTGGAGGGCGCGCGGGCGCAGGCGCGGGCTAGCGACGAGGGGCTTGTGCAGGCGCGGGCCGGCTATTTGCCGCGGGTGGATGTGGTGGGGAGCGCCGGCGTGCGCTCCAACGAAAGCAGCCTCAGCGGGACTTCGTTGGGGCGTCAGGATCTTGATCCGGAATCATTGTCGGTCCAGGCGTCACAGTCGCTTTACACCGGCGGACGGCGAGGGGCGCAAAGCCGGATCGCGCGCAACCAGGTGGAGCTGGCGCGGGCGCGGCTGCGCGGGGTGGAGCAGCAGGTGCTGCTGGAGGTGATCACGACGTATGTGGACGTGCTCCGCGACGAAGAAGTGGTACGGATCCGGGCCAACAACGTGGCGGTGCTGGAGCGGCAACAACAGGCGGCGCAGAGCCGGTTTGAGGTGGGCTTAAGTACGCTCACGGATGTCGCCCAGGCGCGGGCACGGCTGGCCGGGGCGGTGGCGGGCCTTGCTGGCGCGCGGGCTGTTTTGGAAGGGTCGCGGGCGCGCTATGTAGAAGTGGTGGGCGAGGTGCCCGAAGGCCTCAGTGCGCCGCCAGTTGCGGCCAGCGTGCCTGCTGATCTGGACGCCGCGTTGAACGCAGCGCTTTCCAGTTCGCCGCAGGTGCTAAGCTCCGAAGCGGCGGTGCGGATCGCTGAAGCGCAGGTGCGGGTTGATGTGTCTACGTTGTTGCCGCAGGTTTCGGTGGTGGGCTCTGCGTCGCGCAACCGTGAAACCTCTAGCCCCAATGTTGAAACCGACAGCATGAGTGCGGTGGCGCAAGTGTCTGTGCCTTTGTTTCAAGGCGGGCTTGCGGCGTCGCGGGTGCGCCAAAGCCGGATCAACGCTGAACGGGCGCGCGCTGACCTGGAGGTCGCGCGGCGTCAGGCGATCTCTGATGTGACATCGGCCTGGAGCGCGCTATTGGCCGCACGCCAAGCCACGGAAGCCTCCAAGCAACAGGTTGAGGCTAACACCTTAGCGTTTGAAGGCGTGGAGCTGGAGCAGGAGGCGGGAGAGCGGACCACGCTTGATGTGTTGGATGCCGAACAAGAGCTGCTTGATGCGCGCCTAGCCTTGGTGCGGACCGAGCGCGACACCTATGTGGCAGCGCACGCCCTGCTGGCCGCCGCGGGGCAGTTGGATGCAGCCAGCCTCGGCGTTAACGTTCCTTTATATGATCCAAACGACCATGAACGGGCTTCGATGAGGCGATTCTTTTCGCTGTCGCCCGCAGAGTGAAGGCAATCTTTTGACCCTTGTGGTTAAGTCTTCAACCTGTGGTGGACGCGACTCAAAAGGACTGTCTTTGTGCGCAGCAGTTGTTGTGATTCTTACCCAGGGTCGCCCCCATGGCCATGAACGAACCCCAAGCCGAGCCCTCGATGGAGGAAATCTTGGCGTCTATCCGTCGGATCATCGCAGAGGATGATCAGGGCGGCGGTGCCAGTGATGAACCGCTCGATCTGCATGAAATGGCACCAGTGGAGGAGCCCGTGATGGCGGTGGCTGCTCCGGTGACTGTGCACGTCTCTGACTCTGACGATCTGGTGTTTGAGGACGCCGCGTTCGATGAGCCGGAGCCAATGCCAGCGCCTGCGCCTGCGCCGCGGCACGAGGCTGCGCCTCCGCTTATGGCTGCGGCACCTGTCCAAGCGGCGGCGACTGTGCGGGAGGAAGCCTTGCTTTCCGACGCCGTGGCAACGGTGACTGCTGGCGCGTTGTCGCGATTGGCGGGCTCATTGCGGCTGGCAGACAATCCAAACCAAACCATCGAAGGTATTGTGCGCGAAATGCTGCAGCCGATGCTGAAGGAATGGTTGGATCAGAACTTGCCAACCATCGTGGATGCCAAAGTGGAAGCGGCGTTGGAGCGCGTTGCGCGTTTGGCACGATAAGCCAACGCTACTGAGTCCTCTGGCCATAAGCGCCACGAACACATAGCCTAGGGACCCCATCGCTTGCTATAGCGGTGGGGTTTCCGCATTTTGGGACGCACCAGAGCGCCATGATCGATACTACTTTTGAGCCTCGCTCCGTTGAGCCGCGTATCTATGCCGGGTGGGAAAAGTCTGGCGATTTCAGCCCGCGCCCATCGCCTGCCGAGCCGTATTGCATTGTGATTCCCCCGCCCAACGTAACCGGGGTTCTGCATATCGGGCACGCGCTGAACTGCACGCTGCAAGACATTTTGGTGCGGTTCGAGCGGATGCGCGGCAAAGCCGTTTTGTGGCAGCCTGGAACCGATCACGCGGGCATCGCCACACAAATGGTGGTGGAGCGCCAGCTGGCGGCGGAGGGCAACCAAGATCGCCGGAGCCTGGGCCGCGATGCCTTCTTGGAGCGGGCGTGGGCGTGGAAGGGCAAGTCTGAAGGCACGATCCGCGGGCAGTTGAAACGATTGGGTGCGTCGTGTGATTGGAGCCGTGAGCGCTTTACGCTGGACGATGGCTTATCGGCCGCGGTGCGGAAGGTGTTTGTGGACCTGCACCGGCAGGGCTTGATCTATAAAGACAAGCGGCTGGTGAATTGGGATTGCCATTTCGAGACCGCGATCAGCGATCTGGAGGTGGAAAACCGCGAGACCGCCGGGCACTTCTGGCACTTCAAGTACCCGCTGGAAAACGACGAGAGCTATCAGTTCCCGATTGCCCATGACGAGGCCGGCAACCCGACCGAATGGGAAACCCGAACCTACATCGCCATCGCCACCACGCGGCCGGAAACCATGCTGGGCGATGGGGCTGTGGCCGTGCACCCCAGCGACACGCGCTATGCGGGCTTGATTGGCAAGCGGGTGATGTTGCCGCTGACGGATCGGTTGATCCCGATTATCGCGGACGAGTATCCCGACCCGAGCTTTGGCTCTGGGGCTGTGAAAATCACCGGCGCGCACGACTTCAACGACTATCAAGTGGCCAAGCGCCATGGCCTGCCGCTCTTTGAGTTGATGGACACCAAAGGCAGGATGCTGGATGCGCCTTACGTGCCGGCGGCCTATCGGGGGCTTGACCGGTTTGCGGCGCGCGCGGCGGTGGTGGCCGATATCGATGCGGCGGGCCTTTTGGAGCGGGTGGAAGACAAGACGATCATGCAGCCGTTCGGGGATCGCTCGAATGTGGTGATCGAGCCGATGCTTACCGACCAATGGTATGTGGACGCGCCAACGCTGGCCAAGGAGGCGATTGCGGCTGTCGATCGCGGGGACACCGTTTTCACGCCAGAGGTTTGGGTGAAAACCTATTACGAGTGGATGCGCAACATCGAGCCGTGGTGCGTGTCGCGCCAGCTGTGGTGGGGGCATCGGATCCCGGCCTGGTATGGCCCAGACGGCAAAGTGTTCGTGGAGGAAAACGAGGCGCTCGCGCTGGAAGCCGCACGCGGGCACTACGGCAAGCTTGTGAAGCTGACCCAGGACGAGGATGTGCTCGATACCTGGTTTTCGTCAGCGCTTTGGCCGTTCTCCACGCTCGGATGGCCGCAGAAAACCAACGAATTGGCCCGCTTCTATCCGACTGCAACGCTCGTCACGATGTTTGACATCCTGTTTTTCTGGGTGGCGCGGATGATGATGATGGGCACCCACTTTACCGGGCAAGTGCCGTTCAAGAACGTCGTGATCCATGCGCGGGTGGTGGACGAGAGCGGCAAGAAAATGTCGAAGTCCAAGGGCAACGTGCTTGATCCCTTAACGCTTATCGACGCCTACGGGTGCGATGCCTTGCGGTTCACGCTGGCGATCGCTGCGGGACCTGGGCGCGACATCCGGATGAGCGACAAGCGCGTGGAAGGCCACCGCAATTTTGGCACCAAGCTTTGGAATGCTGCGCGTTTTTGCCAGATGAACGAATGCGCGATCTGGGCCGAATTTGACCCCAAGAGCGCCAAGGACCCGGTGAATCGCTGGATCATCGGGGAGACCGCAAAGACTGCGCAAATCGTGACGCAGGAGCTGGAGGCGTTTCGCTTCAACGAGGCGGCGGGCGCGCTTTACCGGTTTGTTTGGAACACGTTTTGCGATTGGTATCTGGAGCTTGCCAAGCCAATGCTTGGGGGGGAAGACGAAAAGCTGAAGGGCGAAACGCGCCATGTGGCGGCCTGGACGCTTGATCAGATCCTGGTGCTATTGCATCCGATCATGCCGTTTATCACCGAAGAATTGTGGGCGCGGCTTGGGGAATATGGTGCCAAGCGCACGGGGTTATTGATCACGGCTCCCTGGCCACAGCTGGACACGAGCGTGCTTGTGGATGCGGCGGCGGAAGATGAAATCAACTGGATCATCGACCTTGTGAGCGCGGTGCGGGTGGCGCGGGCGGAGTTGAATGTGCCGCCGGCGGCGCGGATTCCGCTGTTGCTGATCGGGGCGGACGAGGCCACCAGCATAAGGTTGGAAAACCGTCAGGACTTGATCGATCGCCTGGCCCGTCTTGAGTATTCAACCACGGCCGCGCAGGCCCCCAAGGGCAGTGTGACCTTCGTGATGCAAGGCGCCACCGTTGCCTTGCCGCTGGAGGGTGTGGTCGACTTTGTGGTGGAAGCGGAGCGGCTGAAAAAGGAAATCGCGCGGCTCTCCGGCGATATCGCCAAGACCAACGCCAAGCTCAGCAATGCTGAATTTGTGGCAAAGGCCCCCGAAGAGGTGGTGGCGGAGAACCGCGAGCGGCTTGAAGGGGCGGTTGCGGCCAAGGCCAAGCTGGAGGCAGCGTTGGGCCAGCTTCAGGCGGCGCTTTGATCGGTCTGCTGACAAAACCTTAACCCCGCTGTGGTAAGGCTTTGCAATGAAGCCAACAGACTTTGCCACCATGGCCGAGTGGCGGGCCGCCGAAGCGTTGGTGGTGCGCCGCAAGCGCCTCGTTTTGCCGATCTCGCTGGCTTGCGGGGCGATTGGCTTGTTTGCGATGCTTGCGGGCCTGCCTTCGGTGATTGGCTGGGTGTTTGGAGCGCTGGCGATTGGGGCACCGTTTTTGATCCGCAAGATCGCTGGCTGAACCGCCGCTATTTTGTCGCAGAGGCAGCCCGCGGGCGCTGCGGCTAAACCCATCGCATGACACACAAAACCTGGGACAAGTCCCGCCTGCCTTCCCGCCACGCCACGATGGGCCCCGAACGCGCCCCTCACCGCAGCTATTATTACGCGATGGGGCTTGGCACGAAGGAGATCGAACAGCCCTTCGTGGGCGTTGCCTCGTGTTGGAACGAAGCAGCGCCATGCAATACGGCGTTGATGCGTCAGGCCCATGCGGTGAGCGCCGGGGTGAAGGAGGCCGGGGGCACGCCGCGGGAGTTTTGCACGATCACCGTTACCGACGGGATTGCGATGGGCCATGAGGGGATGCGCTCTTCGCTCGCATCGCGCGATCTGATCGCAGACAGCGTGGAATTGACCATGCGGGGCCACTCCTATGATGCGCTGGTGGGTCTTGCGGGGTGCGACAAGAGCCTGCCTGGCATGATGATGGCGATGCTGCGGCTGAATGTGCCCAGCGTGTTTTTGTATGGCGGGTCAATCCTGCCGGGCAGCTGGCGCGGCCAGGATGTCACGGTGATCAACGTGTTTGAGGGCGTCGGCCAACACAGCGCCGGCAAAATGAGTTTTGAGGATCTGTGCGATCTGGAAAAGCACGCCTGCCCAGGCGAGGGCGCATGTGGGGGGCAATACACCGCCAACACGATGGCCTGCGTGGCGGAGGCGATTGGGCTTGCGCTGCCGCTGTCTTCGGCGCTGCCTGCGCCTTACTTGGACCGCGACGCCTATGCGCGGGCCAGCGGGGCTGCGGTGATGCGGCTGGTGGAGGACAACCTCCGGCCACGGACGATCTGTACGCGGGAGGCGTTCGAGAACGCGGCAATTGTGGTGGCGGCGAGCGGGGGGTCCACCAACGCGGCGTTGCACTTGCCGGCGATGGCGCACGAGTGCGGCGTGAAGTTCAATCTGCGCGATATGGCGGAGATTTTCAAAAAGACGCCTTGGCTGTGCGACCTGCAGCCAGGGGGAAAGTACGTGGCCAAGCACATGGGCGAGGCGGGCGGTGTGCCGGCTTTGTTGCGCGTTCTATTGGATGCGGGCCTGTTGCACGGCGATGTGATGACAGTGACCGGCAAGACGCTGCGGGAAAACCTGGACGGCGTTGTGCTGCGTACGGATCAAGACGTGATCCGGCCTTTTGCCAATCCGCTGTCGCCAGAGGGCGGCGTGGTGGGGCTTTGGGGGTCGCTTGCGCCGGAGGGGGCGATTGTCAAAATTGCCGGCATGCAAAAGCTAAGTTTCCGCGGCCCGGCCAGGGTGTTTGACGGGGAAGCCGCGTGCTTCCATGCGGTGGAAAACCGTCTGTACCGGGACGGTGAGGTGTTGGTGATCCGCTATGAAGGCCCGCGCGGTGGGCCTGGGATGCGCGAGATGCTGACGACGACTGCCGCCCTCTATGGCCAAGGCATGGGCGACAAGGTGGCGCTGATCACCGATGGCCGCTTTTCGGGGGCAACCCGGGGGATGTGTGTTGGCCATGTGGGGCCGGAGGCGCAGGCCGGCGGGCCAATCGGGTTGGTCAACGACGGGGACATGATCAGCATCGATGCGGCCAGCGGGCGGATTGAGCTTGAGGTATCGGCCGAAGAACTCGCCGCCCGTGCCAAAACCTGGGTTCCAAAAGTAATTGGGTATGGCTCTGGGGCGCTTTGGAAGTTTGCCCAACTGGTGGGGCCAGCCCACGAAGGGGCCGTGACGCACCCTGGCTTTGCCGGCGAAACGCAGGTTTACGCCGACATCTGAGCCCGCGGAAAAGCTCTTGACTGTCGCCACGGCAAGGGAACTCTCCTGAAGGCACACTGCGCCATCGGGAGAAACCGCCATGCCGAGCTTTGAAACCGTACTGTTGGACGTGAAAGACGGCGTAGCCACGCTGACGCTTAACCGCCCAGACAAGATGAACGCCTTCACCGGCCAAATGATGAGCGACATTATCGCGGCCTTTGACGCCACCGATGGCGATGATCAGGTCAAGGCCGTGATCGTCACCGGGGCCGGGCGGGCTTTCTGTGCGGGGGCTGATCTTGGGGCTGGGGCCAAGACCTTTGACTATGAAAACCGGGACGACCGGCCAGAGCGCGGCGACAAATCCAGCCTTGAATACCTGCGCGACGGGGGCGGGCGCGTGACGTTGCGCATTTTTGAAAGCCTGAAGCCGGTGATTGCGGCGGTGAATGGCGCGGCCGTTGGGGTTGGGGCCACGATGCAGTTGCCGATGGATATTCGGATCGCTGCAGAGGGCGCGCGCTTCGGGTTTGTGTTTGCGCGGCGCGGGATTGTGCCGGAGGCGTGCTCGTCTTGGTTCTTGCCGCGGCTTGTGGGGATCTCCAAGGCGTTGGAGTGGTGCTATTCGGGGCGGGTGTTTGATGCGCAGGAAGCGCACAGCGGCGGGCTTGTGCGCAGTGTGCACAAGGGCGAAGACCTGCTCAGTGCCGCCAACGCGATCGCGCGCGAGATCGTGGACAACACCTCGCCGGTTTCTGTGTCGCTGACGCGGCAGATGATGTGGCGGATGCTCGGGGCTGATCACCCGATGGAGGCGCACAAAATCGACAGCCGCGCGATCTTTGCGCGGGGCAAGCAGGGCGATGCCAAGGAAGGCGTGATGAGCTTTCTGGAAAAGCGCGCGCCGGCCTTCCCCAACACCGTCTCGCAAGACATGCCAGACTTTGTACCCTGGTGGGACGAGCGGACGTTCAGCTGAGCGGCGGCACCTACCAAAGACCTTCCTTGGGCGGACCTTTGACCCGTTGGCGGGGGTTTTGCGGGTCTTTGCCCAATTCGGTCAAAATGTCGTTGCGCGCTTCATCCAGGTTGGGGGCCGGCGGGCGGGTGCTATTGTCGGGGTAGCCACTGATTTTAAAGGCGTTGCCAGACATGGTCAGGGGGCCCATTTCGGGGTCTTGAACAGTGACGAACATGTTGCGGGACTTTAGTTGCGGGTCGTTGACCACATCGGCCATGGTGTGGATCGGCGCGCATGGGACACCTGCAGCCTTTAGCTCCTGAAGCCATTGGGCAACCGGCTTGGCCGCCAAAGCCTTTTCAAGCTCCACCTTCAAGGCCTTCTGGTTGACATAGCGGGAGAAGAGATCCGCAAACGGCGGCTCGGCTAGGTCTTTGCGGCCCATACATGCGACCAAATGGGCATAGAGATGATCGTTGGCGCAGGCGATCGCGATGGGGCCGTCGGCGGCCTGGAAGACATCAAATGGGGTGATCACAGGGTGGCGCGATCCGGTGGGGCCTTGCACGTCGCCGCTTGCGAACTGGCGCACCAGGGCGCTTTCCAAGAGCATGGTTTGCACATCGAGCATGGCGATATCGATGTAGCGGCCGCTGCCGCTGGCGCGGCGTTCATAGAGGGCGGCGTTGATCGCCGTGGCGGCAAACACGCCGGCGGCTAAGTCGCCCAACGAAATGCCCAAGCGATAGCCGCTGCTGGCTTCAGGGCCATTGATCGAGATCATGCCGCCCAGCGCCTGGACAATAAGGTCGTAGGCGGGTTCGTGCGCATACGGACCGGTTTGTCCGAAGCCGGAAATGGACGCGTAAATCAGGGCGGGAAACCGCGCCCTTAGGGTTTCGTAGTCATAGCCAAAATTAGCCATGGTGCGCGGGCGGAAGTTTTCCACCAAGACATCGGCGCGCGACAGAAGATCTTCAAAGAGGACGCGATCTTCATCGTGCTTCAAGTCCAACGCGAGGGAGCGCTTGCCGCGGTTGATCGAGGCAAAATAGACGCTTTCGCCGTTTTGAAACGGCGGAAAGGCCCGAGTGTCGTCGCCGTGACCGGGCTGTTCGATCTTCAAGACGTCCGCCCCCAATTCCCACAACAGGGTGGTGCAATAGGGGCCTGCAAGGACGCGGGTGAGATCCAGGACGCGCACGCCAGCCAAGGGGCCGCGTGGTGGTGATGGTGTGTGTGACATGGTCGCGCCTTGCTGTTTGGCTTGTCGATAGCCTAGCGAGTGGACGCGATTGTGTCTTGTGGGGCGCGAAAGATCAGGTGGGAGCGCTGTCCTTGGCGTGGGCGTGGGCGACTGCTGGGCGGGCGTTGATGCGGGCCTTGTAGGCATCAATGCTTGGGCCTTGGGGGAGCCACTCCGCCGCCCAGCTGAAGGCGCTGGCATACAGAATATCGGCGGCGGTGAAGGCATCGCCGGCGATGTAGGGGTGATCGGTGAGTTGCTTGGACATCTTGGCAAACACCTGTTCCTTTTGGCGCAGGGCGGGCGGGCTTGTGTCGTTGCGCCAGATCGCAAACATCATCGGCTCAAGTTCGCCGGTATAATATGCCATCCATTCCAGGTAAGGGCCGCGGGCGGGGCTGTCCAAGGCTGGGGCCAAGCCGGCGCTGGGGAAGCGATCGGCCAGATAAATCGCAATCGCGGTGCTTTCCCCAAACCGCACGCCGTCATGATCGAGGTAAGGCACTTTGCCGGTGAGATTTGGGTTTTTGGGGTCTGGCTCACCGGAATTGGTGTTTTGCCGACGGATCGAGCAATAGACGATCTCATACGGTGTGCCGATCTCCTCCAGGAGCCAAATGAATCGCGACGAGCGCGATTGCGGGGCATGATAGAGGGTGATCATGGGGCAGACCTCCGGCAGATGTGCGGCCAGGAAAAGCCCGGAAAGCCCCGAGCGTCAATGGGGCGCGACGCTCGGGGTGATCGGTGTTGGGGCGATCAGTTCGGGGGTGGCGCTTGACCGTGGCGGCCGCGGCGGTGTTGCAGTTCCTCGCCCGACAGGGTTTCGTTGTTGTCGCGATCGGCGCGCTCAAATGCGGCGCGGGGCTGGGCTGCAAATTCCTCAAAGCTCAGCACAGCGTTGTTGTCCGCATCGACGCGCTCAAACATGGCTTGTGGGGAGGGCGGATCGCGGCGCTCGCGGCGGGGTTGATCTGCGCTTTGAGGGTTGGGACTTGGACGATTGGCTTCCCGTTCTGCGCGTCGCGCGGCGTGGAAGGCGGTGGCTTCATCTAGGCTCAAGGTGCTGCTGCGGTTGGTGTCGGCGCGGTCGAAATCTGCTCGCAGGAACGCATCCATTTCGGCGCGGGTGACCTGGTTGTCGGCGTTGGCGTCCATGCGGGCGAAGGGCGGCGGGGGGCCGCCGCCGCGCTCGTTGTGGCAGGCTGTGCCTTGTGTTGGGTTTTGCGCGATGGCAACCGAGCCAGCAGCGGCGGCCAGAACTGCAGCCAGAGAAAGGGCAATGAGCGTGTTTTTGCGCATCGTATGAGATGTCCTGTGTTGTGCGTGTGCAGCACCGTGCTGCGACGGGCCGTTTTCACCATGGAGTTGTCGCGCGCCGATGTCGCCAACCGGGGGAAATGGTCGCTGCTCTGCGCAAAACGCCCGGTTTGGGACAGGTTGTTACACTTTCGGGGCTGCGGGGATGTGGGGGTCTGGTAGGATGTGGCGATGGAGACTGCCCCGCACGTGCTGATCGTTGAGGATGCGCGCGATATCCGCGAACCGCTGTGCCGGTATCTGCGCGAAAATGGCTATCGGGTGAGTGCGGCGGAAACGGCGGCGGCCGCCCGCAAGCTTTTGAAGGGGCACGCGTTTGATCTGGTGGTGAGCGACATCATGATGCCAGGGGAGGACGGCCTGAGCCTTGCCCGCCACATCCGCGAGATTGGGCCGATCCCGATCATATTCTTGACCGCGCGGGGGGAAGAAGTGGATCGGATCGTGGGGCTGGAGTTGGGGGCGGACGATTACGTGGTGAAGCCGTTTTCGCCGCGCGAATTGATGGCGCGGATCGCTGCGGTTTTGCGCCGGGCGCATGCCCCGCCGCCGGGGGCGGGGGCCCCGGCGCAGACGATCGGGTTTGAGCGCTGGCAGCTTGATGTGGGGCAGCGTGAGTTGATCGGTCCCGACGGGGTGGCGCAGGCCCTGTCGCAGGGGGAGTTCCGTCTGCTGATGGCTTTTTTGGAGCGGCCCCGGATGACCCTCACGCGAGAACAGTTATTGGATTTGGCACGGGGGCGGGAGGCGGACGCGTTTGACCGGGCGATCGATAACGCCATCTCGCGGCTGCGGCGCAAGATCGAAGACGACCCCAAAAACCCGCGCCTGATCAAAACGGTGTGGGGCGGGGGGTATGTGTTTGCGGCTGACCCGGTAAAGGCCTGAGCGATGCGCCGGTTTTCCGTGCCGTTCTGGGTGGAGCTTTTTGGCGCTTTGCTTTTGGCGCTGCTGGCGTCCAACCTGTTCACTTTTGCGATCCTGGCGGCGGACCGCGAGCAGGCGGTGCGGGGGGTGCATTTGCGCTCCGCATTGGACCGGGTGGCGGCGGTGGTGGAGTTGAACCGCGCGGCTCCCGGTCCTGCGGTGCACGCTTTCTTGGAAGGCGCATCGTCGCGCGGGGAAGTGATGCGCATCGAAGATCGGGCGTGGCTCGACAGGGATTTCGCGCCAGCGGCGGTGGACCAGCGCTTTTCGGAGGCGCTGGGTGGCGTTGGGGTGCGTGAGACCCGCGTGGCGATCCGGGCCGAGGAACGCCCACCGCCGCACGCCCGTCCGCCGCCTGGCCGGGAAGGACCGCGGGGGCGCGGGCCGCCGCCACCGCTGGTGCAGCGGTTGGTGGTGAGCGCCCAGCTTGAGGATGGGAGCTGGCTGAACGCCGCGTTTTCGTTGCCCAGGGCCCCCAACGTGATGCAGCCGATGCTTTTGGCGGGGTTGGTGAGTGCGCTCGCGATGCTGGTGGTGGCGGGGTTCACGGCGCTTCGGCTGGCGCGACCGCTGCAGGCTTTAGGGCGGGCGGCGCTGGCCATGCGGGCGGGGGAGGCACCGGCACCGGTGGCGGAGCGCGGCCCTGCGCCAGTGCGGGCAGCGACTGCCGCTTTCAACGCGATGAGCGCGCAAGTGGGGGCAACGCTGGCTGGCCAAAAGGCGCTGCTGGCGGGGTTGGCGCATGATCTGCGCACACCCATCACCGCCTTGAAGCTGCGCGCTGAATTCATCAGTGATCGGACGCTTCAGGGCCAAATTGGGCGTTCTCTTGATGAGCTTGAGGCCTTGACCAACGCGGCGTTGGAAGCCGCGCGGGCGGGCGGCGATGGAGAAACCGCGCGGCCGTTCGATCTGGCGGCCTTGGCGGAAAGCATCGTGGCGGATTTGTCTGAGGCCGGACAGTCTGTGGCGTTCTTTGTGGGGCCGCCGGTGCCTGTGGTGGCGAAGGTGGATGCCACGCGCCGCGCGCTGCGCAATCTGATCGAGAACGCGGTGCGCCATGGCGGGGCGGGGCGCGTGCGGGTGGAAACCGAAGCTGGAATGGCGCGGGTTATCGTCGAGGACGATGGCCCCGGCATCGCAGGCAAGGACCTGGAACGGGTTTTTGACGCGTTCGTGCGGCTGGATGCGGCGCGCGGTGCTGGCGGATATGGCCTTGGGTTGACCATCGCGCGTTTGGTGGCGCGCGGTCAGGGGGGAGACGTAAGTTTGTCCAACCGACCGGAAGGCGGGCTCGCGGCGGTGTTTTGGCTGCCTGTCCCAAGGGGCTAGGCGCGCGCCCGCAGCAAACTCGGCGCTTCAGGTTGCGGCGGCGGCCAAGGCGCGGGCTGCTTCGTAGTTGGCTTTTCCATTCGGCCCGCGCGGTACCTTCTGGGTAAAAATAATCCGCTTTGGGGACTTGTACGGGGCAAGCGTTGCGCGCAGGTGCGTGACGAGTTCTTCTGGGCTAACTGGCGTGTGGGCTTCGACCACGGCGGTGACTGCTTGGCCCCATTTTTCGTCGGCCACGCCAAACACCAAAGCATCATCGACAGCGGGGTGGGTTTTGAGGGCTTCTTCGACCTCCTCCACAAACACTTTTTCCCCGCCGGTGTTGATCACCTGGCTGCCGCGGCCGATCAGGGTGATCGAGCCGTCTTGTTCGATGGTGGCGTAGTCTCCGGGCACGGCATAGCGGGCACCGTTGTATTCGGTGAAGGCGCGGGCCGATTTTTCGGGATCTTTGTAGTAGCCGAGCGGAATGGGGCCGCCGCGAAAAATCCGTCCGATTTCGCCCGATCCGGGCACGACCTCGCGGCCGTCGTCGGTGACCACTTTGGTGCGGTCGTCGGCCTTGAAGCGGGTGGCGGCACCGGAGGCTGCGCCTGGGGCTGCACTCATGCCCATGCCTAGCACTTCGCTGGAGCCCAAGGCGTCCAGCATCATGGCAGCGGGAAGATGCCTGCCAAGGCCTGCCTTGACGTCTGGGCTCCACATGGCGCCGGACGACACCATCATCATGACACTGGACAGATCGTAACGGCCGGGATTGGCGTCCAACGCTTTCATCATCGGACGGCCAAAGGCATCGCCAACAATGGAGATGAGTTTGGGCTTTTGGCTGGCGATGATGTCCAGTGCAGTTTCTGCCTCAAAGTTTGTTCCGGGTACGGTGATGATCGCCCCGCCGCGCAGCATTTGGTGCACGGCAATCAAATAGCCCGCACCGTGCATCAAGGGCGGACAGATCATCGTTGGGATGCCGCCGGCGCCATTGGCAATGAAGCCGCCCAGTTCTGCAAGCGACTGCGGCGGGGGCATGCCGGGGGCGGGGGCTCCTGATCCCAGCGCTGCCCAGATATCGGCTTGGCGCCACATCACGCCCTTGGGCAGGCCGGTGGTGCCGCCTGTGTAGATAAACAGCTGATCGTCTTGGCCGATGCGGCCTGCGGGGGCTGCGTAACCGGCTTCCGCCAACGCTTCGTAGCTTTCGGCAAAGGCGTTGACCACTGGGCCGTCGCTGATTTCGACAAACAGCTTGGCCCGTGTCAGGCGCGGTTGAAGGGATGCGATCTGGGGGGCGAATTCCTGCGCGTAAACGATCACCGCGGCATCGGAGTTATCCAGAATGTAGTACAGTTCGTTTTCGGTGTAGCGGTAGTTCACGTTGACGTGGATGAGGCCAGACACAAAGCAGGCGCTGCTGGTTTCGAGGTAGGCGGGGCTGTTGCGCATATAGTGGGCGACCTTGTCGCCAGGGGCGACGCGGGCGGCTGCGAAGGCACCGGCGAGGGAATCTGAGCGCCGGGTGAGATCGCCCCAGGACCGCACAGCATTGCCATGCATCAAGGCAGGCTGGTTTTTGTCTACGATGCTTTGCGTGGTGCGCAGGATATCGCCAAAGGGCCAGCTCATGGGGTGTGTCTCCTGCAGGGGCTCACGGCGCGCTGCTGTTATGGTCTTACCTTATGATAGGGCGGACGCGGCCGAGGTGTAGGGCCCCTAACAAAGCTGTGAGGGTGGGGTGGCGCGGCGTCTAACCGACTTGGCCGCGGTGGCGCAGCTTGGCGTCGGCGAGGGCGCAGGCCACCATCGCTTCTGCAACAGGCGCGCCGCGGATGCCGACACAGGGGTCGTGGCGGCCTTTGGTTTGGACGTCGGTTTCTTCCCCCTTTGCCGTGACGGTGCGGCGCGGGGTTAGAATCGAGGACGTTGGCTTGATGGCAAGGCGCGCGACAATCGTTTGGCCGGTGGAGATGCCGCCCAAAATCCCGCCGGCGCGATTGGACAGGAAGGTCGGCTTTGCGTCTGGGCCGATGCGCATCTCATCAGCATTGTCTTCGCCAGACAGCTGCGCTGCGGCAAAGCCATCGCCGATCTCCACGCCCTTGACCGCATTGATGCTCATCAGGCCCGCCGCGATTTCGGCGTCCAGCTTGCCGTAAAGCGGCGATCCCCAACCGGCCGGCACGCCTTCGGCATGAACCTCGATAATGGCACCAAGGGACGAGCCGGCTTTACGGGCTGCGTCCAGGTCTTGTTCCCAGAGCGTGGCGGTTTGGGGATCGGGGCACCAGAAGGGGTTGTTTTCGATCTGGGCCCAATCCCAGCGGCTCTTGTCGATAGCGCGGGGGCCGATCTGGATCAGCGCGGCGCGGATCGTAATGGCTGGTCCCAGCACCAACCGCGCGACGCCGCCGGCCGCCACGCGGGCCGCGGTTTCGCGGGCACTGGAGCGACCGCCGCCGCGGTAATCACGGACACCGTATTTGGCGTCGTAGGTCATATCGGCGTGGCCGGGGCGGTAGGTGGCGGCGATATCTGAATAGTCTTTGGAGCGCTGATCGACATTATCGATCTGCAGGCTGATCGGGGTGCCGGTGGTGACGGGGCCGCCGAACTGAGCGCGGGTGGTTTCATCCTCGAACACGCCGGAGAGGATTTTCACCGCGTCTGGCTCTTGGCGCTGGGTTACAAACCGCGACGTGCCTGGGCGGCGACGGTCCAGCCAATGCTGCAGCAACTCTGGGGTGAGCATCACCCCGGGGGGGCAGCCGTCCACCACGCACCCCAAAGCGGGGCCGTGGCTTTCGCCCCAGGTGGTGACACGGAAAAGATGGCCAAAGGTGTTGTGGGACATTTGCGC
Source organism: Caulobacterales bacterium (assembly GCA_049314555.1). Classification (GTDB taxonomy): domain Bacteria; phylum Pseudomonadota; class Alphaproteobacteria; order Caulobacterales; family Aquidulcibacteraceae; genus REEB509. The sequence continues at coordinate 20,695 of JBMOEW010000030.1, read as the reverse complement.
TACAACTGACCTATATCGCGGCTTGAGACAACCGGAGCACATCGCGTTGACGCAAAATCCGATCATTCCCCCCTCCCCGCGCTATGCGCCGGACGCGCCGCCGCTGCCAGACGACGCGCCCTTCTATGCCGAAGCAGATCCGTTTGATCTGTTTGCGCGGTGGTTGGGCGAGGCCAAAGCCCAGGAGCCAAACGACCCCAACGCCATGGCGCTTGCTACGGTGGATGGGGAGGGGCTGCCGGATGTGCGGATGGTGTTGTTGAAGGACGTCTCGAGCGCCGGGTTCACGTTCTATACGAACCTGGAAAGCGCCAAGGGCACGCAAATGGCGGCCAATCCGAAGGCTGCACTTTGCTTTCACTGGAAGTCTTTGCGCCGCCAGGTGCGGGTGCGCGGGCCTTTAGTGGGGGTGAGTGCGGCGGAGGCCGACGCCTATTTCCAAAGCCGCGATCGCGGCGCGCGGATCGGGGCTTGGGCCTCCGAACAATCGCGGGTGCTGCCGGACCGGTTTGCGCTGGAGAAGCGGGTGGCGGCGTTTGGCTTGAAGTTTGGCGTGGGGGAGGTTCCGCGCCCGGATCATTGGAGCGGCTTTCGCCTGGAGCCCGTCTCGATCGAGTTCTGGCGTGATCGCCCGTTTCGGCTGCATGACCGGATGGTGTTCTTGCAGGCCGAAGGGGGATGGCGGCGCGAGCGTCTGTATCCGTAAAGCGGGCCGGTCTTTACCAAATCTTCAACCGGCGTGCTGGAAGTTAACGCCTGTAGACGATTGTGGGAGGCAGGCATGTTCGGGGCGGTCAGAGCGGTAACTGCGGCGGTGTTTTTGTTGGCATGCCCACGCCGGCGCACGCTGTTTGCACGGCCAGCGCCTCCGAAGGTGCGCCGGCTTGCGGCTCTGGAAGCGGCGATGACGTTTGCGCCGGCAGAGTTAGTGGCGCAGGCCGCTTCGCTTTGGACTTCGACCATGACCGGCCAGTGTTTGGTGGCCCCGCGGTATGGCGCGGCTGTGGTGCGGTTTGGGCAGGTCGTGCGGTTGACGCCGGCGGCGGGCAAGGCGCTGGCACCGCCACCGCGGGTGGGGGTTGCAGCGCTTTATGATCAGCTGCGCGCCGCCGGGTTTGTGGTGGCGGATGAAGCCGAAGCCCATCGCCTGGCGGAGGCGCCGCGGCGGCCGTCCACCGTGGTGCGGGTGCTCCAGGATGCGCCGATGCGTCCGCGGCGGGCCGTGCTTCGACCGGAAGGCACCCGGGTGGCGGCTTAAGGGCTGCAAGGGCGAACGGCGATTGCAGTGATTGCGGTTGCCCTCTAGGTTTCAGAAAAACAATCTGCACCTTGGAGGGAGTCCCCATGATCGGGTCGATGCAAGACTGGCCACTTACGCTCAATAAGGTTCTTGAGCACGCCAACAGCTCCACGCCGGCGCGCGAGGTGGTCACGCGCAGCATCGAAGGGCCGATGGTGCGCACCACCTATGGGGAGATCCACGGCCGCGCCCGGCAGGTATCAGCCGCGCTGCGCAACGCTGGCGTTGCGAAGGGCTGCCGGGTGGCCACGTTGGCTTGGAACTCTGCGCGCCACATGGAAGTGTGGTTTGGCACAATGGGGATCGGGGCGGTGTTGCACACGCTCAACCCGCGCTTGTTTCCCGAACAGCTCGCCTGGATCATCAACCACGCTGAAGACAAGATCATCTTTGTCGATCTGACGTTCGTGCCGCTTTTGGAAAAGCTGGCGGCGTCGATCCCAACGGTGCAGCGTTTTGTGGTGCTGACCGACAGCGCCCACATGCCGCAGACCAGCCTTCCGAATGCAGTGGCGTATGAAGATTTCATCGCGGGCTGGGCGCAGGACATCGCCTGGGGCGGCTTTGAAGAAACAACGCCTGCGGGGCTTTGCTATACCTCTGGCACGACCGGCAATCCCAAGGGGGTTTTGTATTCGCACCGGGCCAATGTGATCCATGCGCTGGCGGCTAACCAGCCAGACTGTTTTGGGATCACGGCGGCTGACACCGTTTTGCCGGTGGTGCCGCTTTTTCATGCCAACGCGTGGGCGTTGACGTTCGTGGGGCCGATGGCTGGCTGCAAGATGGTGATGCCCGGTGCCAAGCTTGACGGGGCCAGCGTGCACGAGCTTTTGGAAACCGAGCGGGTGACCATTACGGCTGCAGTGCCGACCGTGTGGCTGATGCTGCTGCAGCATTTGCAGGCCACCAACGGCAAGCTCACCACTTTGAAGAAAGTCACGATCGGTGGGTCTGCGGTGCCGGAAAAAGTGCTGCGGGCGTTTGAGGACGATTACGGCGTTGAAGTGATCCACGCCTGGGGCATGACCGAAATGAGCCCGATCGGATCGCTGGGAAAACTTGCGCCGCAACACGTCGGCGCGGATCATGAAACCCGTATCAAGCTGAAGATGAAGCAGGGGCGGCCGCTGTTCACGGTGGAAATGAAAATCGTCGATGACGCGGGGGTGGAAAAGCCGCACGACGGGCAGGCGTTTGGGCGGCTGCTGGTGCGGGGGCCGGCGGTGGTGAAGTCCTATTTCCGGGGCGATGGCGCGCGGCGGGCGGATGGCGCGGCGCTGGACGAAGACGGTTGGTTTGACACTGGCGATGTGGCCACCATCGACGCCGATGGGTACATGCAGATCACCGACCGCGCGAAGGACGTGATCAAGTCCGGCGGGGAATGGATCTCTTCCATCGACATTGAAAACATCGCGGTGGGTGCGCCGGGCGTTGCCAACGCGGCGGTGATCGGGGTGTATCATCCGAAATGGGACGAGCGGCCATTGCTGGTGGTGGAGGCCGCGGCCGGTGCCGCCCCAACCAAGGACGAGTGCTTGGCTTACCTTGACGGCAAAATCGCCAAATGGTGGACGCCGGACGACGTCCAGTTTGTTGAAAAGATTCCTTTGGGCGCAACGGGGAAAATCAATAAGCTGGAACTGCGCAAAATGTTTGGGGACTATAAGCTCCCCACCGCATGAAGGATCATGGCGATGGCAAAAGCAGGGGCTGAAGGCGGGGCTATGGCTGGCATGCGGGACGGCGTTGTCCGCTCTGCTTTGCTGGTGTGCCTGTTTATTCCGGTGTTTTTTGCCTATGCGGCGTTGGGCTCGCGGTTTGGGCTGCACGATTGGCGGGTGGGCCTTGGCACGCTGATGCGGGATGTGGGGCCGATCCTGCTGTTTGGCGGGTTTGGCGTTGCTTTGCTGGCCCTTGGCTTGTCGCTGCTGATCAAGCCGCGGCGGGGGGCGATTACGGCGCTTGTGGCCCTGTTGATCCCGGCGGCGGGCATTGGCTATGCGGGGTATGTGCAGCAGCGGGCGGCCACGATTCCGCCGATCCATGACATCAGCACCAATCTGGCGGACCCTCCGGCTTTTTCTGCGGCGGTGGTGGCGGCGCGGGCGCAAACGCGGTGCGTCAACGATCTGGACTTCGCGACAAAGCGGGTGGGCGGCAATTCCGATCCGACCTGTGTGATGGCCGGGGGCGAACCTGGGCCGTTGGCGATTGATCTGCACCGGCAGGGCTATAGCGACATCGCACCGATCGTTACACCGCTTGAACCGGCGGCGGCTTACGCGCGGGCGTTGACCGTCGCGGAGGCGCAAGGGTGGGCGATTGGCACGCGCGACGAGGCGGGCGGCGTGATCGAAGCGACGGCTACCAGTTTCTGGTTTGGCTTTGTGGACGACATCGCGATCCGCGTGCGCCCGAAGGCTGAAGGCGGATCGGTGGTGGATGTGCGCAGTGTGTCGCGGGTTGGGGTTTCTGATCTTGGGGCCAATGCGGCGCGGATCCGGGCGTTTGAGGCGGCGTTTGAGGCCCCTTGAGCGGTGCGGTCAGGCGAGGGCGTAGATCGAATCGACGCAGGGCTCGCCTGAGCAGACCACGCGGCCGTCTTCCACCAGCGCCATCATGTGCGCGAGCACGGAATGGCAGGCGGCGGGGTGGAGCTTCTTGTCTACATCCGCATACATGACTGGCACCATGGACTTGATGGTCAGGTTGCCGTCTGCAAGTTGCGCGAGGATTTGGTTTTCGCGGTTGATGCGGTGGTCGATGTAGGCCTGCACAAATGGGCGGACCTCGCGCACTGGCGGGCCATGGGTGGGCCAAAGCGTGTCGTAGTTGCGGTCCCGCACCTTTTTCAGGCTGGCCATGTAGGCCGCCATATTGCCATCCGGCGGGCTGATCACGGTGGTGGACCAGCCCATGATGTGATCGCCGGGGAACAAAGCGTTTTCTTCCACCAGGGCGTAGGCCATGTGATGACTGGTGTGGCCGGGTGTGAAAACCGCTTCGATGTTCCAACCTTTGCCGGCGAAGCGATCGCCGTCGTTGATTTCGATGTCCGGGGCGAAGGTTAGGTCATCGCCCGCTTCCATGCGCACTTCGGATTCTGAGGGGATCACCGGCTCGCCGCAGGCATAAATTTTGGCACCCGTGGCTTTGGCCAACGGCTTGGCGGCGGGGCTATGGTCCATGTGGCCATGGGTCACGAAAATGTGGGTGACGGTTTCGCCCTTGAGGGCCTCCAGAAGCATTTCCAGATGGCCGTCTTGGCTGGGGCCTGGGTCAATCACGGCCACTTCGCCGTGCCCGATGATGTAGACGCCCGTGCCGTGGAAGGTGAAGGGGCCGGGGTTATTGGCCACCACGCGGCGAATCATGGGGCTGACCTGCTCGGGATGCCCGTAGGTGAACGCCATTTCGCGCACAAAGGGGATTTTCACGGCCATCAATCACTCCGGACTATTCTGCTTTTCCATGGGCAGGACGAGGGCGCGGAAAGCCTTTGCCAGTTCCCGCGCGGCCCGCATTTTTTCTGCCAATGGCAGGGCCGTTGGCGGGCCCATATCGGTTTTGTTCGCGTCGACGATATACAACCGTCCTTCCTGCCTGTCGCGCAGCACGTCCAGTCCGCCCCAGTCGAGGCCAAGGTTACGGGCGGTGGCTTCAATTTGTGCGATTTCTTCTTGGCTGAAGACGGCCTCGGGCGTGGTGGTGGTGACGGTGTGGTTGGTGTTGGCAAAGCGGCGGGTGACTTCGCGGCGCTTGATGAACACAACGACGGGGCGTCCGCCTACGGTTGGGGTGCGGAAATCTTCCACCGATTGAAGGTCTTCTGTGCGGTTATCGACCAGGCGCTGGTAGGTTTTGCCGGGCATTGGGTTTGTGCGGGCAGTGAAAACGCGACCGTCGTGAACGCCGTTGCCTTCGCCTTTTTCTACATACGCGCCGTCAGTGGTCCTTGGATCAAGGGTCAGGGGGTAGCCGAACGCTTTTGCAAAGGCGGTGGCGACCGTGCTTTTGGACACATCGTGGGCCGCGAAATTGATCAGCTTTGCGCCGGGCTTGGTTTTTGGTGGCGGGTTGTTTGAGAGGGTGGCGTCTTCAAAGTGAAACACCACATCGGCGCGGGTGGTGTCGTCCAGGATGCGCGCCCCCGCCAGGCGCAGCACGGGCCATACCAAATACCAGGGGCGGGCGCGGTCTGGCGAAAACGCCACCGTGAAGGCGGGGCCGGGTTCGCTTTTGGCGGCCTGCACAGCGAAAAAGAAGCGAAACCAAGCCAAAACTTCGGAGATGACACCGGGGCTATACGGCACGCGGGCGCCGGTCTTTTTCACCACCAAACCGGTGAGGCCGAGCTCAAAATCTCGAAACCAACTGCGCTTGGTGAGTGGGGCTTGTTGGGGCACCGTCGTCATGGGTCGCTGCCTAGCCTGACACGGTGTTGTCCGCAATCCAGGCATGGCGCGGTTCCTGCAGAGAGGTCGCTGGGAGCGACAACCTTGTTACATCCGCGTGCAGCTTTATCCGTCGTTCTTGACGCGGCGTTGTTCGTCGCCGAGCGCTTGCGCTTTATGGTTTTGACCTTGGCTGCCATCATCGCTGCCAAGCTTGCGGTGGCGCTGCTTTTGCCTCTGATTTAGGCACCAGACAGGCGCTGAAGCACCGGCAAGAGGCCTGAGAGGTCATAGCCGGCGGCGTCTGCGGCCTGAACAATTTCAACGGGATTGTGTTTCGCGCTGATGGCACTGGCCAGGGCCCAGGCCGTGATCGAACGCGTGCCCGACCGGCAGTGGGCGAGCACCGGGCCTTGCGCCCCTTCGAGGGCTTCGATCATTTTTTCAACCACGTCTGCCGGGGGCTGGCCCTGAAAAGGCAGGTGCAGATAGCCTAAGCCTGCGGCTTGTGCTGCTTGCGCGCCTTGGGCGGCGGTGAGTTGGCCGGGCTGCTCGCCGTCCGGGCGGTTGTTGATCACCAGCCGGTAGCCACCGGCGTGGGCTGCGGCGAAGTCTTCCGGGGTGAGTTGACCGGCGACGGCAAAGTCGGGGGTGACGGGGATAAACTGGGTCATGGGGGTCTCTTACGGGGTGCGAGGTGGCAAACGCTGCTTGCTGGTTCTGCTTAACAGCGTGGCGCGATTGACAGAAGCGTGTCGGAGTTGAAAGGTTCGCTTACTCAGGCCAGGAGACCGCCGCGCAGATGTTTGCTCAAGTGCTTCGCCGGCTGTTGATCGCCATTCCCACGATGTTGGTTATTACCGCAACCGCATTTTTCCTGATGGTGAATGTGCCGGGCGGGCCGTTCGACAGCGAACGGCGGATGCAGCCGGAAATCGAGCAACGGCTGAAGGCTGAATACAATCTGGACCGGCCGCAGTACGAGCAGTTTGGGATTTACCTGAGCCGGGTGCTCTCGGGCGATCTGGGCCCATCCTTGAAATACAAAGACAAGGACGTGGCGGAGATCATTTCCGAGGGCCTGCCCACCAGTTTCACCCTCGGCTTGGCGTCAATTACGCTCGCGGTTTTCATTGGGGGGCTTTTGGGTATCTTTGCCGCCCTTGGGCAAAACAGGCCGCAGGACTACGCCATCATGGGGATAGCGCTGGTTGGGGTGTGTTTACCGCCGCTGGTAATGGGGCCGGTGTTCCAGCTGTTGTTTGGGGTTAATCTTGGCTGGCTGCCGACGGTTGGCCTGATGCGGGACCAAATGACCTTCACGCACATGTTTTTGCCGGTCGTGACGCTGGCTTTGCCGCAAATTGCGATCATTTCGCGCCTGATGCGGGCCTCGATGATTGAAGCGATGCGCTCGAACGCCATTCGTACGGCGCGGGCAAAGGGCCTACCCGAGTGGCAGGTGGTGTGGCGGCATGCGTTGCCGGTGGCGTTTTTGCCGATCGTTTCCTACCTTGGGCCGGCGATTGCCGGGGTGCTGGCGGGCTCGTTCGTGATTGAGACCGTGTTCCAGCTGCCGGGGATTGGCCGGCAGTTCGTGATCGGTGCGCAGCAGCGCGATTACACCTTGGTGATGGGGGTGGTGATCCTTTATGCCGGCCTGATCATCACGTTCAACCTGTTGGCGGACTTGGCTTACGGTCTGCTTGATCCCCGGGCGAGGCGGGCGGCATGACGGATCTGGCTTCTCAAGACGCGCAAACGGCGGTGGCCTTCGCCAAGGGGCGCTCGCTGTGGGACGACGCGCAGCTGCGGCTGATGCGCAACCCGGCGGCAGTGATCAGCCTGTTTGTGGTGGCGGTGCTGGCGTTTTTGGCGCTGTTTGGCTCAGACATCGTGATCGGGCCGCTCAAGATCCCAGGCTTTTGGGTCCATGACGTGGACACGATCTTCCGGGACAGCGTGGGGATTGCGCCCACCTTAACCGACCACCACTGGCTCGGAACCGACAGCGAAGGCCGCGATATGGTGGCTCGGCTGCTGTTTGGGCTGCGCATCTCGTTGCTGGTGGGTTTGACCGCGACGGCGGTGGCCTTGACCATTGGGGTATTATGGGGGGCGATCGCGGGCTTTTTCGGTGGCGCGATTGACCAGATCATGATGCGGGCCGTGGATGTATTGTATTCGATCCCATTCGTGTTTTTTGTGATCTTGCTGATGACGGCGATCCAAACCACCGATCCATTTCAAAAGATCGTGCTGATCTTTGTGGCGATTGGGGCGGTGGAATGGTTGACCATGTCGCGGATTGTGCGCGGCCAAACGATTGCGCTGCGGCAAAAGGAATTTGTGGAGGCGGCGCGGGCCGCCGGGGCCACGCCGATCCAGATCGTGTTGCGCCATATCGTGCCGAACGTGTTGGGCCCGGTGGTGATTTTTGCGACGCTGAATATCCCGGTCGTGATCCTTTTGGAGAGCTTCCTGTCGTTCCTGGGGCTTGGGGTGCAGGAGCCGTTGACGTCGCTGGGGCGGCTGATTGCGGTGGGCGCGCAGCAGATGGAAGCCTCGCCGTGGCTGTTGGTGTCGCCGGCGGTGTTGATGCTGATCACGCTGCTGGCGTTGAACTTCCTGGGCGATGGCCTGCGCGACGCGCTGGACCCAAAGGATCGCTAAGGCGGGCGATTGCCGCCATCGCTTATTGTTCGCGGCGCACCCGGTGGGCGGGGCCGCCGGCATCTATGCTCATCAGGAAGCTGCCCATCATGGCGCGGCGGATGGTGACGGTGCCTCCGGGGCGCACGCGGTTGGTGCGTTCTGGCGTCACTTGCACCCAGCGCTGGCCATTGCTCATCACAAACACGGCGTTGCCATCGCCGCGGGCGCTGACGCGTTCGATGGTCATGACCATTTCTTCGACCGAGCCTTGGTCTGGGTTGCGTTGACCGGAGCCAAAATCAGGGAAGGCCAAGCGCGGCAGGCTGGGGAGGGAAAAGCCGAAGGCTTCGCGTTCCACCTGTTGCACGGCGGCGCGGTCTACGGCTGCGAATTGGCCTTCACTTTGGGCGGTGCGCAGGCCGCCGACGGCGCGGTCAAAGCAGGCGAGGCGCGCGGCATCTTCGGTGATTTCGGCGCAGGCATAGACTTGCTGCAGGACTTCGGGGCTTTGCGGCGCGGCATTCGGGGCCTGCGCCAGTGCTGGGGTCGTGGTTGCGACTGCTGTCCAAACGAACGCAGCTGTGATCGTGTTCAACCGCATCTGGGCCTCCCAAATCTTCTCAGCTACTCTAGAGTATGGTGGGATAATGTCAGCCATTTTAGGCTGCAACGAACCGAACGGAGCAAGAATGGCCTTCAAGACAACGCGGCGCGGGTTGCTGGCCGGTTCAGCGGGAGCCGTCACTGTCGCGGGGGCCGGGCTTGCTGGATGTTCCAGCGCGCGGATTATTGGGTTCAATCCGGCGGAAGCCTCGCTTGATATCGCCAACGCTGGCGAGCCGCTGTCGATGGATCCCCACAAGGCCACGGGCACTTGGGAAAACAACCTCGTGGGCAATCTGTTCATGGGGCTCACCACCGAAGACGAGTTCGCCGATGCGGTGCCGGGCATGGCCCTGCGGTGGGAGACCGCTGCGGACGGGTTGAGCTGGACATTCTTTTTGCGCGACGCGGTCTGGTCTGACGGGGTGCCGGTGACCGCCTATGACTTTGAATTTGCCCTGCGCCGGATCATGAACCCGGAGAGTTTGGCGCAATACGCGTCTGTGCTTTACGCGATCAAGAACGCCGAGGCGATCAACAGTGGCGAGCAGGAAGACCTGACCACGCTGGGGGTGACCGCCATCGACGACAAAACGCTGCGGATCGATTTGGAGCATCCGGCCCCATATCTGTTGGGCCTGCTGCGCCACTACACGGCCTATCCGCTGCCGCGGCACATTTTTGCCCCCGATTATGCGAAATTCCCGATCCCGCAGGGCCTGGTGCCCGGCCAAGGGTCGCGCTGGATCAAGCCGCAAAACGTGGTGACCAACGGGGCCTATCTGCTGAAGCAGTGGATCTCCAATTACATCGTGACGTTTGAGAAAAACCCGCTGTTTTGGGATGCAGACAACGTGCAGTTCAAGAAGCTGTACTTCTATCCCACCACCGATGCGAACGTGCAGGCGCGGGGTGTGGCCTCTGGCGAACGCGGTTGGGCCACGAACTTCCCGTCCAACCAGGTGCGCGATCTGCGGGCCCGGTTGGCACCGGGGTCTGTGCGGGTGGCCCCGTATCTGCTGACGCAATACACGTCTTTCAACACCACGCGTGCGCCATTCAACGACGTGCGGGTGCGCCAGGCTTTGACGATGGCAGTGAACCGGGAGTTCATCGCCACACAGATCTACAAAACCGAGCCGCTGCCGGCGTATCGCAACGTGCCGTATGGGATTGAAGCCTATCCGGGCAAAGGCGAGCCGGGGCCGCGCTATACTTGGGCCGAGCAGTCGCTGGCGGAGCGTCAAGCGCAGGCGCGAAGGCTTTTGGAGGCCGCCGGCTATGGGCCGAACAATCCGCTGACGTTTGAGTTCAAGCACCGCAACTCCGGCGACAATCCGCGGGTCGCCGTCGTGTTGCAAAGCGATTGGCGTGCGATCGCGCCTTGGGTGACGGTGGAGTTGGTGGGGACCGAAGTGCAGGTGCACTATGCCTCGCTGCGCGCCAAAGATTTCGTGGCGGGGGATGGCGGCTGGGTGGCGGACTTTAACGACGCCAAGAACTATCTGTTCTTGCACGAAACCCGGACGGGGGAACAAAACTATTCTGGGTTCTCCAACCCGATCTACGATCAGCTGATGCGCGATGCAGACAATGAGCGCGACGCGATCAGGCGGATGGAGATCATGATGCAAGCCGAGCAGATCGTGCTGGACGAGTGCCCGATTTGTCCGACCGTGTTTGATACCTCGCGCAACCTGATTGACCCGCGCATCAAGGGCTATTCAGACAACATCGAAGACATTCACCGGGCGCGGTGGTTCAAGTTCGATCCGGTCTAACGGGTTTTTGTTCATCACCTAAAAGGTCCAAAAAAAACACCGCCCCGGTTGCCCGCGGCGGTGTTCTTCCGTGTTTGGTGGCTTGGGCTACTGGTTAGTAGCCGCTGCTGTTGGCTGCGGGGGCGGTGGCCGCCTGTCCGCCGAAGCAATTCGGGCCGGCAAACCAGTCTTGGATGTAGCCAAGGGTCTCGCGGTGCCATTCCGGCCACCAGGGCAGCTGGTGCCACATGGTTTCGATCTCATGGTAAACCACGGGCTTTCCGGCCGCGCGCATGGCGGCGTAGAACTCGCGGCTGTGGACCGTGTCAGCCTGACGGTCATGGCTGCCATGGTACATCATGAGCGGGATGTGGGCGTTTTCAACATTCGCCATTGGGTTCATGCCGTCGACCGTCCAGCCCTGAAGCTCGCGTTGGATGCGGCTATCGCCCCATTCGTTTTGAATGCGGGTGAGGCTCGCTACGCCGGCACCAGCCAAAGCGCACCGGTAGGGGCTTTGAGGGCGAACGGTGGCCGCGATCGCTGCCCAGCCGCCGTAGGAGTAGCCAAAGATGGCCATGCGGTTGCGGTCACCGATGCCTTCGTTGACCAGGTACATGCCGGCGTCGTCGTCATCATCAGACATCCGCAGACCCCATTGCTGGTCGCCGGCTTTCCAGATGTCCATGCCCCAGCCATCGGAGCCGCGATATTGCGGCTGGATGACCGCATAGCCACGGGTGGCCATGAATTGGGTCCAGCCGGAACTGTCCCAGCCGAGGAAATCTCTAGACCACGGGCCGCCGTGGGGGTGGACGACCACCGGGATCCGGCCGTGGCGAGCACGATCGTAGCCGGGGGGCAACGTGACAAACGCGGGGAGTTGAACGCCGTCGCGGGTGGTGTAGCGAACCAAGGTGGTGTTGCCCATTTGCTCCGGGTTCACCCAGGGCATCGAATTGCCAAGCGAGGTGAGTTCGCGGCCGTTGCGGATCAGATAGTATTGAGTGGGGTAACGGGGGCCTTCCACCGCGATCAGCGCCAGATTCAGCCGGCTGCGGCGTTCAACAAAGGTCACGTCACGACCCGGAAACTGACGGCGCAGGGCGGCCATGATCGGGGCCCATTGCGCGTCTTGGAACGTTTGGGTGCGACCTGGGCCATCCATCACAAAGCCAATGGGGCCCGTGAGTTGGCGGGTTTCGGGGTCGCGCCCGCCGATCACGTCAACGATGTCAAATTCTGAGCTGGCGAAGGCCGCCTCTGGTTCCCAGGTGCGGGTGACGATGTCGTAGACGCGGATTTGGGCGAAGTTTGAGCCGCGGTTGATCGAGAAATACAGCTTGTTGCGGTCTTCTTCGAGGAAGCCGAGGGGGTTGATCGTAAAGCGTTCGCGGATTGGATAGCTGAGATCGGGGTGACGCTCCCAGGCATCGGTGGCGCGATTGCGGATTTCGAGGTGCACATACCAGGCATTGTTTTCGAAATTCGCGGTTTGCTTGACCATCAACTCGCCGGTGACTTCGTCGGCCAGGATAAAGCTCTCATCGTCGCCAGCGCGGGCCACACGCTCGGTGCGCATGGTGCGTGCATCCAGGCTGAGCACTTCGGTGGTGAAGTTGTTCAGGTTGGTGCGGGTCAGCAGGTAGCGATTAGGGTCTTGGACGCTGCCGTCCTGGAGTACCGAAAAGTTGAAGCCGAACCGCTCGCTGTCGCGGGCGGCTTCAGAGGCCAGGGCACCGCGCACGCGGAAGGGGTCTGTGAAGTTGCGGCCGTCAAGGTCGGTGACGATCGCCTGCACCGTGAAGCCCTGATAGTTGCCATAGGTAAAGGGCTGATCGGCCAGGAACAGGAGGCGGTCGTTGCCGAGGAAGCTAACCGAGCGCGGGCGCATCGTGGCGGATGGGATCCACACTGGCGGCGCACCGGTTTCCAGGTTCCACACCGAGATCACCGGCCAGCGGTGATCGGGGGAAGCCACCAAGGCGGCCAAGTGTTTGCCATCCGGCGAAAGCGTGACGCCTTGAATCGCTGGCAGGCGCGCAATCGATTCGATCGGCAGGGGATTGAGCTGAAGGGCCTCTTGGGCCTGGGCCGCTGCGGGGGCGGCGAAAACAGCCCCGAGCATGCAGAGTGCCGCCGCGAAACGCTTTCGCGTTGCGGAGATCATGGAAGTTAAGCGCATCGAACCTCTACCCTTATACGCGCCACCCAAGGGGAACCCGAGGCGATGGCCTGCGCGTTAACCTTGAGAAGGCTGCCACTGAGCCTGCCCGTTCTTGCGACGGGTTTGTGTCTTAGCTGCTACCTTTAACGGTGTTGGGCTTCAGTCAAGGGCATAGACGCATCCCTTTGGGTCGAATTTCCGTGATCTTGACCGCTCTGTGGGCAGGGCTGTGCGCGAATGCAACAGGTAACAGGTTCTTAACTGCCACCTGCAGGGAGGCTGTTGCTCGACGGCGAAATGTGTCGCAATGGTGTCAGTGTCGCTGTGGGGACCGTCAGGCAAGCTTAACCATAATGAGCGCTGGCGGTCACACAGGGGGCGGTCCATCGGGCCAGCCTAGAGGAAGTTTCGAGAGAAGGGGTTCGACATGAAGAAAGAGAAAAAGGGTTTGTGGTGGACAGCCGGTGTCGCAGCGATCGCTGCTGGCGTGGCTTTGACACCGCAGGCGATGGCGCAAACGCAGACGCCTCCCGCCGACGACGAAAACCAAGCGCAAAGCGCTGCCAATAACGACGACGACAGCATCGTGGTTACCGGCTCGCGGATCCGCCGCAACGAGTTCACCTCGTCGGCCCCCGTGCAAATCATCACCAGCGAGCAAACCACGCTGGAAGGTCTGATCGACACCGCAGAAATCCTGCAAGGGTCTTCGATCGCTGCGGGCTCGACCCAAATCAACAACCAGTTCACGGGCTTCGTGACCGAAGGCGGTCCGGGCGTGAACACGCTGTCGCTGCGCGGCCTTGGTGCCACGCGGACGCTGCTGTTGCTGAACGGTCGTCGTCTGAACCCAGCCGGTACGCGCGGCCAGGTCGGCGCGATCGATTTGAACGTGATCCCGAACTCGGTGATCCAACGGACTGAAATCCTGAAGGACGGCGCGTCCTCGATCTACGGTTCTGACGCCATTGCCGGCGTTGTGAACTTGATCACGCGCGAAAACCTCGATGGCGGCCTGCTGGGTGCCAGCGTGATTTCGAGCTTTGAAGGTGGCGGCGAGCAGTACGGCATCGACGGCGCTTGGGGTCAAACCTTTGACCGCGGCAGCTACTCGATCTCGTTTGACTACTTCCGCGGCGATTCGCTGACCTTCGGCGACCGCGACTATCTGAGCTGCTCGCAGGATCTCGTGAGACAAGCTCCGGGCTCCTCGCTCGGCGGCGACGGTGGACGTCTTCTGGACATCATCGATCCAGCGACCGGCCAGTCCAAGTGCTACAACGTGTTGGAAGGCGTGGCCGATCGTTTGGGGGCCGGCGGCACGACAAACGCGACCTTCTTGAGCAACATCGGTCGGTTTGTGCCTGATTCCACGGCCACCGCCGGTAGCGGCCAGTTTGGCTTGAACCTGAACGGCTGGCGCCGGGTGGGCTTGAGCTTCGCGCAGGTTTCGAACCGCCTGTATGGCACCGCTCTTACCTCTTCGAACACGGCATTGGCGGCCACGCTGACACCGGCGCAGTTCTCGGCGGTGGAAGCGGCTTGGCGGGAGTCGCAAGCGGTTGTTCCCAACAACGACCCACGCAACGCGCGCCGCACGGTGATTTCGCCGGTGGAACGGATGTCGCTGTTCCTGCAAGGGTCTTATGACCTGACCTCGAACGTGGAAGTCTATGGGGAAGCGCTTTGGAACCGCCGTGAGTCTTCACAAGACAGCGTGCGCCAAATCTTCCCAACGGTTGCTGCAACCAACACCAACAACCCGTTCGGTGTTACGGCGCGGTCCATTCCGCTCGTGAACTCGGACGGCGAGCAAACCGTTGACACGTATCGGGCTGTGGTTGGCTTTGCCGGCGACCTGCCGTTCGTGCCGGGCTGGACGTTTGATATTTTCGGCCAGTACGGGGAAGCGGTTGGTACCTACACCAACAACATCTACCTGAACGACCGGGTCCTCGCCACAACGGGCGCTGGCACCTGCATTCAGGCCACCGGTGCTGCCAACATCTCGAACTTCAACTGCGCTGACGTGCCAACCGGTGTGGCTTGGTTCAACCCAAGCTGGATCAACGATGGCGTTCTGCCAGACAATCAGCGCCGGTTCATCGAGACCAAAGAATCCGGCGAGACCGTCTACACCCAGTCCTTGATCCAAGGGATTGTGACCGGCGACGTGTTCCAGCTGCCTGCGGGCGCGCTGGCGGCGGCCGTTGGCTTCGAGTGGCGGGAAGAAGAGCTTGACGACACGCCAGGTGCCAACGCGCGCGCGGGCAACCTGTGGGGTCAAACCTCCGCCGGTCGTACCCGGGGCACGGATGCTGTGCGCGAAGTGTTCGCCGAGTTGGAAATCCCGGTGGTTCGCGGCGTTCCGCTGATCGAAGATTTGACCGTGAACGCCTCCGCGCGTCGCACGGACTATGACTCCTACGGCGAAAACGACACGCATCGCGTGGGGATCAACTGGCAGATCACGCCAGAGTACCGCTTGCGGGCAACGTCGGGCACCTCCTACCGCGCTCCGGCGCTGTTTGAATTGTTCCTCGCCAACCAAACCGCGTTCGGCAACCAGAACATTGACCCCTGCATTTTCTGGGAAACCAGCGCAAATCCGATCATCCAGCAGAACTGCGCTGCGGCCGGCGTGCCTTTGAACTACGGCGGTGTGGGGTCTTCCCCGCTGATCGTGACCGGCGGTGGCGCGGGCGTTCTGGAAGCGGAAACCTCCGAAGCCAAGACCTTGGGCTTTGTGTGGACGCCGCGTTTTGCCGATTTCAGCATCGCGTTCGATTACTTCGAAATCGAAGTGAACGGACAGGTGGCTCAGTTCGGTTCGGCCGCTATCCTCGGGGCGTGCTACGGCCAAGCGGACTATCCAAACAACCCATTCTGCTCGCTCTTTACGCGGAACGGGCCAACCCAGAGCGGCACGTATGCGCCGTTCAACATCACCCAGGTCAACAACAGCTATGTGAACCTGGATCAGCAAACCACGCGCGGCTTGGACGTGACCTTGCGCTATGAGCACGAGTTCCCATACGGCACGCTTGTGGTGAACAGCTCGAACACCTGGACGTTCGAAGAAGTAATCACCTTCTTCGCCGGTCGTTCGCCGCCAAACACCTTGAACGGTGAAGTGTATCAGCCGGATGCGGTCGGTAACCTGTCGTTCCAGTTCGAGCGTGGCGATTGGACCTACTTCTGGGACATCGACTACCAGGCCAAGCAGTCTGACACCGAAGCTTACGGTGGCGACATCTTCGCTTGGCGCGGTTCGCCGATCCAAGGCTACTACAAGCAGTACGCGGAGTTCACCGCGACGCACGACTTCACGGTGCAGTACGAGTCGGACAACTGGCAGTTCAACGCTGGCGTGCAAAACGCCTTCGATGAATCGCCTCCGTCGATCTCGGTCGGCTCTGTGGCCGCGGGCGGTCGCTTGGGCAACGTGGCGGGCTTTGCGGGCAACCGCTCCCTGCTGACGGGCCGGACTGGCTTCGTGAGCGTGTCGCGGAGCTTCTAAGCCGCGATACCCTTAACTCTCGAAATACTTGCGGCGGGCCGAAAGGTCCGCCGCTTTTCGTTTTGGGGGCGGGGCGTTTTGGGGGCGCTAGCTGGGCGCAAGGCAGCTTTGCTAGGGCTTGAGCGGTGTGGCGCACTCTTGGGCGTCGGGTGGCGCGAAATGCGGCAATGGCAGGGCAGGGGCGTTTGCGGGGGCGCTGTGTGCTTGTGTTTGCGCCGAAAGTGGCGGGGGGAACAGCGGCGAAATTGCGTCTTCGGCGCCACATTCGCGACCATTGTGCGGCGAATGCGCGTTGGAACGGCGTCGCCGGCTTGACGGGTTTGCGACCTACAGATGACATACCGTCACCCAAGGTGAATCGATCCCGAAGGCTATCGGGCGGGGGAGCTGGGCTTTTGCCCAACTCGATTCCTCACTGGGACAAGAAAACGGACGTATTATCGTTCTTAAAGCGGAGGGCCGAAAATTGGCTGAACAGAATCGTCGCGAACGCCTCCTGTCGACATCGTTCCTACTCGGGGCGGCGCTGACCACAGGCTTCGCATTTGCCGCGCCAGCGGTTGCTCAAGAATCGGGCGACGACGTCATTGTCGTGACCGGCTCGCGCATCCCGCAGCCAAACCTCGAAACCACCAGCCCCGTGACCTCAATCACGGCGGAAGACATCACCACTCAGGGCGTGACCCGCGTGGAAGACCTGGTCAACCAGCTGCCGCAAGCGTTTGCGGCGCAGGCATCGACCGTCTCCAACGGCTCGACCGGTACGGCCACCGTCGACCTTCGCGGCCTTGGCTCTGAGCGGACCCTGGTGCTGATCGACGGACGCCGGATGCCTTACGGCTCGCCGTTCGAAGCCTCTGCTGACTTGAACCAGATCCCCGGCCAGCTGATTGAGCGCGTTGAAGTGCTCACCGGTGGTGCGTCGGCCGTTTACGGGTCGGATGCGCTGTCGGGCGTCGTCAACTTCATCATGATGGATGACTTTGAGGGCGTGCGCTTGGACGCGCAGTACAGCTTCTTCCAGCACAACAACGACTACGACACCAACGGCGACCTGCGCTCGGTGATCGCGTCGCGTTCTGCAACAAACCCATCGCAGTTCAAGCTGCCAGATGACAACGTGATCCATGGCTACGGTCGTGAAATCACCGGCATCATGGGTGTTGGCACGGATGACGGTGCTGGCAACATCACGGCCTATCTTAGCTACCGCAACAACAGCGAAATCACGCAAGCCAACTATGACTACTCGGCTTGCTCGATCGGCGGCACCGCCGGCAACATCGCCACGCTGGTGGCGGGCGGCAATTTCGTTTGCGGCGGTTCGGGCACAACCGGCCCAGGCGGTCAGTTCACCGACTTCGTGAACTTCGCGCTGACCTTGAACCCTGCTGACGGTGGCCAAACCTTCATCCCGTACAGCACCTCGCGGGATGCGTTCAACTTCGGCCCGTACAACTACTTCCAACGTCCCGACGAGCGCTATTCGCTCGGTGCGTTTGGCCGGTACACGTTCAACGAGCACGCTGAACTCTACACCCAGCTGATGTTCACGGATTATCGCACGGTCGCTCAGATCGCGCCGTCCGGGAACTTCTTCTCCACCTCGACCCTCAACTGCGGTAACCCGCTGTTGTCGGCATCGCAGGCGGCTTCGATTGGCTGCTCGAGCGCAGACATCGCGGCAGACACCAGCGAAACGGTCTACATTGGTCGCCGCAACATCGAAGGCGGCGGTCGCCAAGACGATCTGCAGTACCAATCCTACCGGACTGTGGTGGGCATCGGTGGCAACATCTTCGAAGGCTGGGACTACGACATCAACGCCACCTTCTCGCGGGTGCAATTGTCACGCGTTTACAAGAACGACTTCTCCACCACGCGCCTCGGCCGTGCGCTGGACGTCGTGAATGTCGGCGGTGTGCCAACCTGCCGCTCGGTGGTGAACGGAACCGATCCGAACTGCGTGCCATACAACATCTTCCGCCTCGGCGGTGTGACGCAAGGCGCTCTGAACTACGTGCAAACCCCAGGCATCCAACGCGCCACTATGCAGCAGCAGGTGGTTGTCGGGACGATCTTCGGCGATCTGGGCGTGGCTTTCCCGCTGGCGGAAAGCAACATCAGCATGGCGTTCGGTCTTGAGTACCGTCGTGACCTGCTCGACAACACCGTTGATACCGCCTTCTCGACCGGCGACCTCGCTGGTCAAGGCGGTGCCACCACCGGGTTGAACGGCAAGACCGACAACCTGGACGCGTTCTTCGAAGCGCAAATCCCGCTGATCGAAAACCGCCCAGGCTTTGATCGCCTGGCGATCGACGTTGCCTATCGCTACTCGGACTACAACACCGGCATCTCGACCGACACCTACAAGGTCGGTGCGGAATGGGCACCGATTGAAGACGTCCGTCTTCGTGGTTCGTTCCAACGGGCCGTTCGCGCTCCGAACGTGATCGATCTGTTCTCGGCGCAGTCATTTGGCCTGTTCGATCTGGACGAGGATCCCTGCGGTCCGGCCCGGACGGCCACATTGGCCGAATGCACGGCCACAGGCGTGCCTGCCTCCTTCTACGGCAGCGCGGCGCTTGATAGCCCTGCAGGCCAGTACAACCAGCTGTCAGGCGGTAACCCGAACCTGACGCCGGAAGAAGGTGACACCCGCACGATCGGTTTGGTGTTTACTCCACGGTTTGCCCCAGGCCTGGTGCTTTCGATCGACTACTTCGACATCGAAATCACCAACCTGATCAGCACCACTGGCTCTGAGAACATCATCGCCGCTTGCTATGACTTCAACGACGCCAGCCAGTGCGCCCGGATCCGGCGTAACGCGAACGGCCAGTTGTGGGTCGGCTCGGCTCGGGTGGAAAACCTGAACACCAACATCGGTGGTCTGCAAACCACGGGTGTGGACATCGTGGCGGATTATTCCTTCGACCCAGGCTTCTTCCCTGGAACTTTGGGCATCAACTACGTGGCCACGCTGCTCGAATCCAACGAGACCGACACCGGTTTGCGGGGCTTCCCGGTGGTGGAATGCGCTGGCGTGTACGGTGGCTCGACCTGCGGTGTTCCGAAGTCTGAGTACCGTCACCGGGCGCGCTTGAACTGGGATACCCCATGGAACGTGAGCCTGTCGGGAACCTGGCGCCACTACGGCGAAGTGACGCTGAACACCGCGTCGGGACGCCGTGTGGACAACACCTTCGAGGCCGAGAACTACTTCGACCTCGCCGGCAGCTGGCAAGTGCGTGACAACGCGGGCCTGCGCTTCGGTGTGAACAACGTTCTGGATGATGATCCGCCGCTGTCTGCCAGCGTCGGCACCACCGGCAACGGCAACACCTACCCGCAAATCTATGATTCGCTGGGCCGGTACTTCTTCGCGGGCGTGACGCTCGACTTCTAAGGTCGGCGCACGCTTGTCCAAAGATGGGCGTCAAACGATCGGGCGGCGGGGGAAACCTCGCCGCCCTTTTTGTTGGCTTGTCGTGAGCTCTAGGGCCAAGCCTTTGGATGATTTCGATCGCGTGCGGCTTCGGGCTTGAGCGTCGATCCTGGCTTGGTCGTAGGAGGTGCTCGGAGACGTTTGACCGATGAAACGCTTTATCGTCGCTGCGTTAGCGCTGCTGTGCGCGTGCGCCACGCCGCGTGACCTCACGGCTTTTCCAGAGCAGCGAATGGAGGACTTTTCAATAGTCCTGGACGATGGGCTATCCCACTATCCCGTGGAGTGGCGCGAAGAGATCCCCATCACTGCGATCTGCAGGGACGGCTGGTTTTCCTATACGAAATCGAGACGCGGTGCCTGCGGCGGTCATGGCGGCGTTCATGAGTGGGTGAACCGGCCCGCTGAGTGATGTGACTGGATAGGTCGCGCGCGCTAATCTTATGTGCCGCTGTATTTGTCCGGCAAAGATTGATCGGTTTCGGTCGGAGAGTTCCGGGGGCAAACCCCAAAAGGACTCATCGCAACCGGGTGCAGCCCAGCTCGAATGAAGCCACGTTTACAGGCCGGACGGTGCGCCATAGGCTCAATCGTATAGACCAAGGACCTCTTGTGCTCTCGCAGGGATATTTGGATGACCTGATGCTCGCGAAGGACCGCTTTTGTGTGTGCGCGGGAGAGGGGCCGCGGCGTTACCGGATTGGGGCAGCAGCGGAACATCATTCCAACCTTTATAGCGACCCAAGTGCGCGCTGCAGCCGCCAACGGCGTCGCGCAGATGACAAACTGGTCTTGCCCGGTTTTGGTAGAGAGCCGATCCGGATTTAAACGGCGTGTTT
>JBMOEW010000029.1:0-37105 GCA_049314555.1 Caulobacterales bacterium | reverse complement strand
CGACCTGCAGGGTGGGGATGATGTCGAGCGAAGGGGCGTCGCGCATGTCGTCGGTGTTGGGCTTGAAGGTCAGGCCCAGCACGACGATGGTTTTGCCGGCCATGGCGTCGATCACTTTGTGGGTCATCTGCTGCTTGCGGGCGGCGGTCATCCGCACGGTGGTTTCAACAAGCTTGATCGGTGAGCCGGCGTCCTGGGCGGTCTTGACCAGGGCCAGGGTGTCCTTAGGGAAGCAGGAGCAGCCATAGCCGGGGCCGGCGTTGAGGAATTTGCGGCCAATGCGGTTGTCGAGCCCAATGCCGCGGGCGACGTCTTGGACGTTGGCACCGACGTGTTCGCAGAGGTCGGCGATCTCGTTGATGAAGGTGATCTTCATCGCCAAAAAGGCGTTGGCGGCGTATTTGGTGAGCTCGCTGGTGCGGCGCTCGACGAACAGGATCGGTGTTTCGTTCAGGAACAAGGGCCGATACAGCTCTTCCATCACTTTGCGGGCGCGGGGGTCGGATGCGCCGCTCACCACCACCCGGTCGGGGCGCTTGAAGTCGTTGATCGCTGCCCCTTCGCGCAGGAACTCTGGGTTGGACACCACGTTGAAATCGGCGTCGGGGCGGCGCTTCTTGGTGATCGCCTCGACCTCGTCGCCGGTCCCCACAGGGACCGTCGATTTCGTGACCACCACCGTGAAACCGTTCATCAGATAGGCAATTTCTTCCGCCGCGCCGTAGACATAGGACAAGTCCGCGTGGCCGTCGCCGCGGCGATAAGGCGTTCCCACCGCGATGAACACCGCATCGGCTCCGGCGATCGCGGCGCGCGGATCGATGGTGAACGACAGGCGGCCCTCGCGCACGTTCTGGGCCACCAGATCTTCAAGACCAGGCTCGAAAATCGGGATCTCGCCCTGCTGAAGGAGCTCTATCTTGCCGGCGTCCTTGTCCACGTAGGTCACCTCGTGGCCGAAAACGGCGAAGCAAGCCCCGGACACAAGACCTACATAGCCTGAGCCTCTCATCGTTACGCGCATCTGGCTTCGTTATCCCATGTTGGCCCGGGATTGGGCAGTGTTGCTCATGATCAATAAGCAATTAGCAAGCCAAACGCGCGGGATCTTGGCGCACTTTGTTGAATTGCAGCGGAGTGAGGTCGTTGGCGGTGTGCTGCTTATGTCTTGGGCCGATCTCGTCGGATACGAGTTCCTCTTGTCATCGCATTGGTGGCAGCAGCTCGTCGCGGGCGCCGACCTGTGGTGGCGGGCGCAGCGTGTTGGTTTGGTCCCTTACGCCGATCAGCCGGAAGGAAGCGCTGGCGTCCATGCCTGGGCGCTCGAACACCGGGACTAGGCCTTGGGTTGCGGTCGTTTCGCGCAGGCGGGCCTCGGAGAGCAGGGCCCCGCCGACCAAAGCGCGCCCGAGCGCGGGGCTGTCATTGTGGGTCGCGACCAAATTGCCGGACCAATTGCCCGGCTCACCCGGGGCACCGCGCGCCCGGCGGTGGCTTTCAAACAGCGCAACGTTGTGGTCATTGGCTTGATCGACGATGGCAATATTGTCGTGAACCTCGGTTCCGCGATTCCAAACGCTCATGATGTCGCCGCGCCAGGTGGTACGGTCTGGGCGCTGCATGTTGCGGTAACTGGTGTTGCGCCGCATCAAAACGCGATCTGAGAGATAGGCCCGCAGCCCCGATCCGCCGTTGGCAAAGGCGAGGTTATCTTCAATGAGGGTGCTGCCTTGATAGGGGCCGGCCGTGGAGCCGTTTTGTTCGTTGTAGCTGTCGTCTACGATGATGCCGTTGCCATCGCTGCGAACGTTACCTACCAAGGGCTGGGCGTGGTTATCGTTGGCGTAGGCGATGTTGCGGCAGATCACGTTGCACCATGGCTCGCATTGGGCTGGGCCGCGGGGTTGAAACAGCGAAATGCCGCTCATTTGGTAGCGGTTGGTGAAGGCGTTGCGGGCCACGACGTTTCCCTCTACGTGGTAGCCTTCGCCGCGGACCAGGGTGATGCCGCCGCCGCCACAGTCGTGGGCGGTGTTTTCGATGATGCGGATGTAGGATCCAGGGGCCTCCGTGGCGATGCAGGGCTCGGTGGTGGTGTTGGTGGTCGAAAAGCCGTGGATTTCGATATAGGAGGCCAGAATCTGGATGGCCGGGCGCTCCTGGGGCGGCTCTATTCGGGCCGCGAGGGGAACGTCGGATTCCAGCACAACCCATGCTTCTGGCCGGCCAGAATGTTCGGGCGTCAGCACCACGTTTTCGCGATAAACGCCTGGGCGCACCCGGAGGTGATCGCCGGGTTGGACGCCGGTGAGGGCATCTTGAATGGTGCGGTGGGGGTTTTGGCTGGAGCCGTCGCCATGGCCTAGTGGGGCGTTTCCATCAACCCAGACAACCCGCGAGACCGGCGAAAGCATGGGAAATTGATCCAGAACCAGCGCGGTGGTGCAGGTTTCGTCACGCGGGGCCAAGAGGGGGGTGTCCGCGGCGGTGGGGGCAGCCAAAGCGCCGCCGGTTGCAAGCGTGAGGCGGGTGTGACGCTGATCGATTTTTTCGACCCGCCAGACCGCAGCTTGGTTGGATGCGGTGGTCAAGCTGAGGGGGGCGTTGCGTTGTTGGCGCGCCAGATAGCCCTGCCCGCCATAGGCTTTTAGGCGGATGGTGTCTTGCCCGATGCGCTCCACGAGCCATCGTTGGGTGAGGTCGTCGGAGACCGGGGCAAGGCTTGGGGTGGTCGAAGGCACCAGCGAGCGACCGTCGCAGGATGACAGGATGGCAACCACTTTGTCGGCGGGCCAAGCGACCGGCACCAAGGTGACGGAAGGCACGTTTGGTGCGCTTTCGGTGGTGGGGGTTGGGCCGCGATCGGGATGCAAGTTCGGGGTGTCGACCGGACTGCAGGACGCCAATGCCAGCAGGCAGGCCAGCCACATGTTTCGCCCAAACCCGATAGCCAGGCGGCGCGAGGAGGCAGGGATGGCACTGCGCATGAGGGATCTTTCTGTCGGGACCGCTGGCTAGGGTGTTCAAAGATCTCCGATCCTTGAACACCCCCATTTTTAGTTTTGTCGCATTTTCTAGCAGGAAACCGGACTCCACTTTCCTTGAAAATGCTTGTCTTATGACGATCCGGCCTTTCAGGGCCAGAATGGGTTGCCGCCGGCGAGTCGCGAACGCGCCGGCGGCGGGAGGGGACGGGTCGGGATAATGCTGGCTGTGACGGGCCGAGCTCGAGTGTGACCGCCCCTCTCTTTTCCTCAAGGCCTGAACGGATACCTGGGCCAGGAGCAGCCTTTCCTGGGCCCGAATGACAAGCAGAGGACCTGGAAAAGATGACCGAATTCCATACCCCAAAATCTGGGCTGCGACATCTCAAAAGAGAGCTTCGACGTCCATCTCCATCCCAGCGGCGAAAGACGCCGCTTCGCCAATGACAAGAAGGGCTTCACGGCCTTGATCAGATGGCTAGGCGATTATGTCGTGACACGGATCGTCTATGAGCCGACCGGCGCCTATCACCGCGCCTTCGAGGCTCGCTTTCTTCAAGCCGGCTTCACCCTCGCCAAGGTCAATCCGCGCCAGGCCCGCCGCTTCGCCGAAGCGATCGGAACCAACGCCAAGACCGACGCCGTCGACGCCGCGATGCTCGCGCGTTTCGGCACCATACTCGAGCCGCGCGCTCCACCGCCGCAATGATGAAATGCGCCAGATCATCGCCCGGCAGCCATTCCTTCAGATCCGGCGGCAGCAAAAACGCCTGATCGCGGTAAAACGGAACAAAGTTAGCCACGGCCAGTGCATAAACTGATTTGCGGCTCAGACCGACAGGCTGCTAGTCCCAGACCTTCCAGGGGGCTTTTCCGCTGTCCCAGAGCTTATCGAGAACGGCTTTGTCGCGCAGGGTGTCCATCGATTGCCAGAAGCCGCGGTGACGGAAGCTGGCCAGCTGGCCCTGGTGGACCAGGCGGTTTAAGGGCTCCTGCTCCCACACCGTGGAGTCGTCATCGATCACGTCGAACACAGCCGGTTCGCAGACAAAGAAGCCGCCATTGATCAGGCCAACATCTTCCTGGTCTTTCTCACGGAAATTGGTGACCAACTCGCCGCTTGGATCAAATCCAAGGACGCCAAAACGGCCAGGCGGGGCGACGGCAGTGACGGTGCAGGCCTTGCCCATGCGGCGGTGAAACGCGATCAGATCGGTGATGTTCAGATCGGTGACGCCGTCGCCGTAAGTCAGGCAAAAGGTTTCGTCGCCGAGGAAATCGCGCGCGCGTTTGATGCGTCCGCCGGTCATGCTGTCTTGTCCGGTGTCGAGCACGGTGACCCGCCAGGGTTCGGCGTTCGGGCGCTGCCACACCAGCTCGCCGCTAGACAGATCGATCGTGAAATCGGACGAGCCTCTGGTGTAGTTGAGGAAGTAGTTGCGGATGAAGTCCACCTTGTAGCCGCCGAGGACAACAAAGTCGTTCAGCCCATGGTGGGCGTAGATCTTCATGATGTGCCACAGGATCGGGTTGGTCCCGACATCCACCATCGGCTTAGGGCGGATGGTGGTTTCTTCCGACAATCTGGTGCCAAATCCACCCGCCAGAATTGCGACCTTCATTGTTCGTCTCCTTCAGGTCTTTTTGAGGCTACAACTCAAGTGGTGGCTATGCGTTTCGCGTGCCAGACAGTGGGCTCGTGTTGGGAACCGGAAATTCTTCAGCGCATTGAATTGCGCGAGGAACAAAGTACTGCGTCATGACACAGGAGTCATGCATCTGCTGTGTGGCCTATGCTTCAAACGTTCGCTTGGAGCGTGCTATGATCTTTAAACGAACTCTTGATGTGCTGTATTTGGGCCAACACGGTTAGTTTGCCTGCCGTTCGCGAAGCAATCCCGCATTCACCAGCGCTTCAGCTGCTGTTGCGATTTCTGCAAAGGGGCGCTGCGCACGTTCCGCGATTTCGAGCAGGCTGTCTTGGCCGTCGCTGTAGGTGAGCGTCCAAAGGAGCGCCATTTCCTGGGCTTGGCGTTCCGCTTGACCGGCCACGGCGCGATATAGCCCGCGTTTACCCAGGCGCGGTTCACCTTTGGGGTTTTGGTTCAAATAGGTGCGATCGCGGTCGAGCACGTCGAGCATAGTTGCGATTGCTGCAAGGGCGTCAACCAGCTGGTTTGGTTGGACAAACGAGAGGTTGTCGCCGGAGGTGTGATACTCTTTGAACGTGCCATGCGGCGTGCGGGTGAGGCGGCCAACGCCCAGGTTGAAGCCCGGAGAGCCGTATTGGCGCTCGTCATAGCCATACGGATCAAAGGGGATGATCCGCGACGGGGTTGGCCAGTGCTTCAGGACGTGGGTTGCGACCCGGTCGATTTTAGCGCCGGCCCGCTTGGTTTGTTTATAAATCAGGGGGCCGGCATCGCCGAGCCCGGTCAGGACCAGGCCGTGCTTGATTTTGTGGACGGTGGCTTCGTTGCGCGCAAGCCAAGCGATCGCGCCGATGGTGCCTGGCACAAACAAGAAGCGAACGCCGTACCGTTGCTTGGGGCCGGCGGCCAAACGGGCGGCCAGCTCTGTGGCGATGGCAATGCCGCTCAGGTTGTCATTGGCCAAAGACGGGTGGCAAATGTGAGTGGAGATGAGAATTTCTTCGTCGTCTTCGCCGGGAATTAAGCATTCGCCGTAATTCAAAACGCCTGGCTCAAGTGTTGAGTCTATGACCACTTCGTATTCGTCTTCCGACAGTGCAATCAACGCATTGTGACTGAGGCAAAACCCCCAGTTTTCATTGTAATAACTTGTGCGATACGGAATACGGTCTGGCTGGTCTGGCAAGGTGAAGAGGTGCGGCTTGAGCGCTTCTAAGCTCATGCGGGCGCGGATCGGGGTGGCGTAGTTCAGGACGTGGAGGGTGTGGGCCTTGAAGTCTATGACGCGGTGGCCGGTTGAATTCGCGACATAAGCTTCGCGAATGGTCCACTCGTTGGGGATGGTCCAGTCAAAAACTTCGGTGCCGCTGTTCACGGCTTGGACCTGCAGCGGGATGGACTCCGCCACGATTGCCAAGGTTTCGCGCACGCCAGGGCCGGTGATCGAGCGGCAAATTGGATACAGGCGCTCCATTAGCGCCAGGAGGCGTGCGCCGGTTTGCTGTTCGTCACTGGTCCCTTCGGCTTGGCGCACTTTGGTTATCCGTAGGTCCAAAAGAGTTTATCGTCCAACAGGCCTGCTTTGCGGTGGGCCGTCAGCATTTTCAGTCGGGTGTAAGGGTCGGCGCGGAAAACGGCCTCGGTCATCGCCGTCTTTTCAAACATTTCGCGCATTTGTTTGGCGCCTTTTTGGGCTGTCCATTCGCAGCGGAAGTCTGGAAGCACTTGCTGGATGCGGTCGAAGTTGACGCGGTAGCTGCGATTGTCAGCGGACTGGGTGCCAATCGTGAGGCTGCAGCCGGGGAATTCCTGGGCGACGATTTCTGCGATTTCGCGGACCCGATAATTCTGGTCGTTGGAGCCGACGTTGAACCTCTGGCCAGAGATTGCATCGGCGGGCGCGATCAGTGAGCGCCACACCGCTTGGCACATATCAAGCGCGTGGACCAAGGGGCGCCAGGGCGTGCCATCGGACAACAGCTTGATTTCCTTGGTGGTCCAGGCAAGGCCGCACAGGTCGTTCAGGACAATATCGAAGCGCTGGCGCGGGGAGGCCCCGTAGGCGGTGGCGTTGCGCAGGAAGCAGGGTTCGAAGTCGTGGTCGGCCATTGGGGTGAGGTCTTGTTCGACCTTCACCTTGCACTCTGCGTAGGCGGTTTGCGGGTTGACGGGGCTGGTTTCGTCAAGGATCTGATTGGGCTGACCAACCCCGTAAACCGAGCAAGACGACATATAGACAAAGCGCTTCACGCCGGCCTTGCGTGCGTTGTTTGCCAGATTAACCGACCCCATGTGGTTGATTTCGTGGGTCAAGCCTGGATCTTGTTGGCCAAGCGGGTCGTTGGAGAGTTCCGCCAAGTGGGCAATCCCCTCAAACCCGCGCAGATCATCGACGGTGATTTCTCGGATATCCTTTGTGATGATCTGCGGGCGGGCCCCGGCCATAGGATAAAGCCAGCCTTGGCGATAGAAGCCAGTGTCGAGGCCGACCGCGTCGATGCCCTTTTGCATGAGGTAGGGGCCGAGCAGCGCGCCAACATAACCGTCAGCGCCGGTGAACAGGACTTTCATAAGCGACCCTCCAGGGCTTGGATGCGTTTGGGCGAACGGGATGGGCGTCAGTCCCAGATTGTTGCGGTGGGCACCGGGGTGATGAAGCGGCCACCCCAGGTGCGGATGTCGGCCAGTTGGGCGATGATCTCGTCTTTCAGGTTCCAGGGCAGGATCAGCACATAATCGGGCTTTTGGGCCATCAGCGCTTCTGGCGACACGATTGGAATGTGGCTGCCGGGCAGGAGTTTGTTCTGTTTGTGGGGGTTTTTGTCGGCCACGCAGACGATCAAGTCCGTGCTAACGCCGCAAAAGTTTAACAACGTGTTGCCTTTGGCAGCGGCCCCGTAGGCTGCAACCGTTTTTCCTTCGGCCTTGGCGGCCGTCAGCATTTCCAAAAGCGCTTCGCGGCAGGTAGCGACCCGCTCGGCAAAGCGGGCGTACGTTGCCAAATCTTTGAGGTTGGCTGCGGCTTCGTCGGCGCGCACCTTTTTGAGGGTGGCCCCCTCTGGATGGGGAGCGGCGGCGTGGCAGACGAAGTACCGCAAGGAGCCGCCGTGGGTTTTGAGTTCTTCCACGTCAAAGACGCGCAGGCCGGCGCGGGCAAAGACGCGCTCTGCTGCGAGCAACGAGTAATACTCAAAGTGTTCGTGGTAAATTGTGTCAAACTCGACATGTTCCATCAGGCGCAGCAAGTGCTGAACTTCAATGGTGGCCACGCCATTGTCCTTCAGGAGCTCTGCAATGCCGGCGGTGAAATCTGTCAGGTCTGGGATGTGGGCCCAGACGTTGTTGGCAACGATGAGATCAGCCTTGCCTTGCGCTTGCGCGACGCTCCGGGCAACGTCCACCCCGAAAAACTCGACCAGGGTTTTGACGCCGATCTGTTCGGCGGCGGCGGCAACGGTATCGGAAGGTTCGATGCCGAGGCAGGGAATGGCGTCTGCCACAAAGTTTTTCAGCAAATAGCCGTCGTTTGAGGCGAGTTCGACCACGAAGCTGTTTTGATTCAGGCCAAAACGGGTCGTGGCCATTTGGGTGAAGGCCTTGGCATGGGCCAGCCAGCTTGGGGAGAACGAGGAAAAATAGGCGTAGTCGAAAAACAACTCGCCGGGGGGGACATCTGTATCAACCTGGACCAGTTTGCAGTCGCTGCACACCATCGCGCGCAAGGGGTAGGCGCGCTCTGAAGAGATCGCTGCGGCATTGGGCAAATAGGAGTTGGCAGGCGGCTGAACACCCAAGTCGGCAAAGACCGTGGCCAGGGGGCCGCCGCAGGACCGACACGCGGTGCGCACAAGGGCTTCACCGAACGTGTGGCGCTTCATTTCCGTCGTCATTTGCTTTTATCCCCTGGGCACATCGGCGTGACCAAATAAGGTAAATCCGTCATGCTGCGGTGCAATGTTTGCACCACATCCGTTGCCATTATCAGAGGCAAGCTAAATGTGGCGCCGGGTCGCCCGATGCAAAACGAATGACACGATTGGACGCTCAAGATGCGCTTTATTGAAACAGGCTTGTCAGGCTGCCTAAGGGTTGCGCTTGAGCCGCGCGGAGACGAGCGGGGATTCTTCTCGCGCACGTTTTGTGCGGCCAGTTTTGCGGCTCAGGGGCTGGAAACCGATTTTGTGCAGCACAGCATCTCGTTTTCCAAGGAGCGCGGCACGCTGCGCGGGATGCACTTTCAGCGGCCGCCGCACGCAGAGGCCAAATTGGTGCGGTGCCTGCGGGGCGAGATCTTCGATGTGGTGATCGACCTGCGGGTGGGATCATCAACGCAGGGGCGATGGATTGGCGTGAAGTTGAGCGCGGAAAACTTTGAGCAGCTCTATATTCCAAAAGGATTTGCCCACGGCTTTCAAACGCTTAGCCCGGACTGCCTGATCGACTATCGGATTTCGACCGCCTATGCTCCGGAAGCGGGCTGCGGCGTGCGCTGGAACGATCCAGCCTTTGCGATCGATTGGCCGCTGGTGCCCACTGTGATGAACGACAAAGATCAGTCCTGGCCGGATTTTCAGGGTTAAGGTGGGTATCGTGCGGGCCTTGAGCGCGGCGGTCTTGCTGCAAAACCCTTGCGGCGACTGGCTCTGGTCAGGGCGGAAACGGCTTGATATGGTCGCTGTGCTAGGGCTTTCGACAGAAGTGACGGAAGGCGGGTATGGTTAACGCAATGGAACGGCGCGATCGGTGCGTTTTGGAGCAGGGATTTCGGGCGCTTACCTGCCTGATCGCTGTGATCTTTGCCAGTCTGGCGCTTTCGTTTGGGACGGCCGGGGCGTTTGCCCAAACCGTCGCGACCGCCAGCCCGCCTGCGGTGCCGGTTGCGCCTGCGCCCGCTGCGGCGGGGCCGCGGTTTGACCTTGCCGGCTTTGTTCTGTCCGTGGGCGACAGGGTGAGTGTTCGAGTGGCGGGGGAAGACAGCTTGACCACCGAAACCGTGGTGGGCCCGGCTGGGTTGATCGATGTGGCGTTAATCGGGCCGATTCCGGCCGCCAACCAGACCGTGGCGGCGGTGCAGGATGCGATCGCT
This sequence comes from Caulobacterales bacterium, assembly GCA_049314555.1. Classification (GTDB taxonomy): domain Bacteria; phylum Pseudomonadota; class Alphaproteobacteria; order Caulobacterales; family Aquidulcibacteraceae; genus REEB509. The sequence continues at coordinate 27,383 of JBMOEW010000029.1, read as the reverse complement.
GCGGCGTTGCGGGATGGATATCTTAACAATCCCCAGGTGAGCCTAAACGTTTTGACGCTGATGCCGGTGACGGTAATCGGTGAAGTGCAATCGCCGGGCGAGATTGCCTATCGGGGCGACCTGACGGTGTTGAACCTTGTGTCTGCGGCGGGCGGGTTTACCACTATGGCCAACCAAACTCGGGTTGCGATCCGGGCCGCTGGCGAAACAACCGCGGTGGAATATCCGTTGAACGCCACCACGATCGTCGCGCCAGGCGATGAGGTGCGGTTCTTGAAGTCTGCGTTCTACATCCTGGGTGAGGTTAACAATCCAGGGGAGTACCGGCTTACCGATGGGCTGACCGTTATGGCCGCGGTCGCCACGGCGCGGGGCTTTACCACACGGGCCAACCAGACGCGGGTGCTGATCCAGCGGGCCGGCGAAGCGGAGGAGCGGGCCTATCGCTTGACGCCGGATTTGCGCGTGCAGTCTGGCGATACGCTACGGATCGCAGAGCGTTACTTCTAAGCCGCCGTGTGATTTTGCGCCAAATTCTGCGCAGGCGGACTGAGACAGAATTCGCCTGATCGGAGCATCGGGTTGCTGCCGGCGTTATGTGTCTGGCTTCTGGCCAGCTTAACCCTTTCCCTTTTGACAAAGGTTTCGTTGTCATGGCGCTTCGTCGATTCAAGAAGCTTTCGCTTGTGGCCCATGTGTGCGGGCTTGCACTGGTTGGACTGTGCGTTCCGCCGGCGGTGGCGCAGGACATCGAGCCGCTTTACGACCGCGACCGGAATGTGTCGGTGACCGAACGGACGCGGCCAGACTATGAGCCCAGCGGGATTGAAGTGGGTTCTTTCAATATTGCGCCCCGGTTTGAGGCGGACGTTGGGTTCACAGACAACGTGTTTGCCGACGAAAACAACGCCGAGAGCGACACTGTAGCCACCCTTCGCGCCCGGATCGATGCGCGGTCGACGTGGTCTCGCCATGGGCTGCGGCTGTCGGCGGGGGCCGAGCGCACGATGTACAACGATTTTCCAAAGTCGGACGTATTTGACCCGTTTTTGGAGGCGGAAGGCCGCTTTGACTTTGGGCGCAACGGTCGGATCCTGGGGCTCGTACGGTCTTATGAGCAATCAGAGACCTGGGGTTCGCCGGAACAGCCTGAAACGGCTATTTCACCGGTGGAAATCCACGGTCAGCAAGCGCTGATTGAGGCACGCTATCAGTTCAATCGGATCCGGGTGAGCGGCACCTTGAGTTCTACTGAATTGGATTACGACGACTCGATCACCCGGACGGGTGGGCGGATCGACCAAGACGGCCGCGACCGCACCGAGCGGGTGGCGACGGCGCGGGCGGAGTTGGCGTTAAGCCCCGACACCGCGGTTTTGGCGGAAGTGCAGATCAACGACCGGGACTATGAGTTTTTGGCTCCGGGTGGGATTTCGCGGAACTCCACCGGTCAAACCTACCTGGTGGGGGCCAACTTTGACCTGACCGACCTGGTGCGCGGCGAAGTGAGCGTAGGCGCGTTTAACCAAGACTATAAAGACAACGCGATCGGTGAGATTTCTGGCCTTGCGGCGAATGCCCGGGTGGATTGGTTCCCAACGGAACGCACCACCGTTTCGGGCCAGGCGCGGCGCTTGGTGGAGGAAGCCTTCCTCCAGGGTGCGCGCACCTATGTGACGACCGAAGCCAGCCTGCAGGTGGATCACGAGCTGCGGCGCAATGTCATCGTCAGCGCGGGTGCGCGCCTGGGACAGCGGGAGTATGAGGGTATTGACCGCGATGACACGGTACGGGGCTTGCAGGTAGGCGCGACATATCTGGTCAACCGGCGCGTGAGCGTTCAGGCGGGCTATTCGTTCGATGCTCAAACCTCCGACGGCGCTCGCCGCGACCGCGACTACGACATTAATCGCGGGTTCGTTGGGGTTCGGGTGCGACTGTAAGGGATCGCCGGCGCACTGCGCATCGGCGGGAGGCAAGGCGTCGATGGCGGATACTGGCGGACGGGTACTGCAGCAATCGACCCCAGCGGTGCCTATGGCGATTGGGGAGAAGCTCGGGTTTTTGCGGCGGATTGTGCGGGCCTTTGAGCGGCGCCTTTGGCTGTTTTTGCTGATTCTTGGGGTGGCGCTTGTAGCTGCGCTGGTGTTTGGCGTTTCTGCGACCCGCCAATACACCGCCACGGCGCTGGTTCAGCTTGATGTGCGCAATGCACAATTGCTGAACCAAAACCTCGGCGGGGTTTCTGGGGCCGGCGATGAGGTGGCGATCCAAACTGAAACCGAGGTGATGCGGTCGCCTTCGCTCGCGGGGCGGGTGGTTGACGCCTTGAACCTCACCGAAGACCCCCTGTTTGCGCCGTCGCCGCGCGGCAGTCTTTGGGCGCAGGTGCGGGCGTTGGCGACGGGGCGTTCTGCCCAGAGCGCAAGCCCAGCCGAAGTGCGTGCTGAGACGATCCAGAATGTACGCCGGCAGGTTCGTGTTGATCGGGCCAGCGATACCCTGATCGTGCGGATTTCTGCGACCACCCCGGACCCGCAACGGTCTGCGGATCTGGCCAACGGCTTTGCCGAAAACTATCTGACGATGCAGCTCGAAACCAAGTTCGAAAACATTCAGGCGGCCAACGAGTTCATCGCCACCCGGCTTTCGGCGTTGCGCGAAGAGCTTTCGGGCAAAGAGCAGGCAGTGGAAGAAGAGCGCGCGCGGATGGGCGTGATGTCGCCAGGTGGTGCCACGCTGACCGAACAGGCGATCATGGAGCTGAACAGCGAGTTGCAGCGGGCGCGGGCCGATCTTGCGGCGTCGCAGGCGCGGGCGAACGGGGCCTCTTCCGGGGCTTCGGCGGTGGCGGGAGATTCTGCCAGCGTGACGGCCCTGCGCCAGCGGCAGGCAGAGTTGCAGCGGCAGCGGGCGGATTTGTCCACGCGCTATGGCCCCCGCCATCCTGAAATGATGGCTGTGGAGCGGGAAATCACCGAAACGGACGCACGGATCCGTGAGCAACTGGGCATGGTGCAATCTAACCTGCGGGGCGACGTGCGGGCGGCCCAGCAGCGGGTGCGGTCGATCGAGAACAGCCTTGCCGGGGTGCGGGGCAATCTGGACCAAAGCAACATTGGGTCTGTGCGGTTGCGGGATTTGGAGCGGGATGCCGAAGCCAGCCGCACCACCTTGGAGGGGTTTTTGGCCCGGTTCCGGCAAGTGGCGGAAACCAGCGGGATTGAGCGGGCGGACGCGCGGGTGGTTTCTGCGGCGAGTGCGCCTTTGCAGGCCAGCTGGCCGCGCCTGGACCGTATTCTGCTCTTGGGCCTGTTGGCCGGTTTAGTCCTTGGGACGCTAGCGGTTGCGCTGGTGGAACTGTTTGAGCAGGCGCTGCGCACGCCGGAAGATGTGGGAGACAAGCTGGACTTGCCTTGGCTTGCATCCACGCCGTTCTTGGATCGGCGCACGCGGGTTGTGGACGGGGCGCTCGTGGCGCCGGAAGACTTTGTGTTGAAGCGCCCAATGAGCGCCTTTGGTGAAGCGATGCGCACGGTGCGGGCCGGGGTGTTTTTTGCAAACCCAGATCAGCGCCCGCGCGTCGTGTGTGTGACGTCTGCGCTGCCGAACGAAGGCAAGACCACAACGGCGGTGAGTTTGGCGCGGATTGCGGCGATGGCCGGATCGAACGTGGTGTTGGTGGACTGTGACTTGCGGCGGCGTTCGGCCACCAACGGGCTGGGGCTGCAGGTGGACCAGGGATTGACCGAGGTTTTGTTCAAGAGCTGCACCTTGGAAGAGGCGCTGCAAATGGACGAAGAAAGCGGCTGTGCGGTGCTGCCGTTGGCGCAGGCGGAGTTTACGCCGCGGGATTTGTTTGGGTCTCAGGCGATGCGCCAGCTGCTCGATACGCTGCGCGCGCGCTATGACATGGTGATCTTGGACAGTGCGCCGGTTATTCCCATCGCTGACACGCGGGTGCTGGCGGGGCTTTCGGATGCTGTTATCCTGGTGGCGCGTTGGGGCAAGACCCCAGCGCACGCGCTGCGCCAGGCGGTAAACCGCTTGACCACACACGGCGGACAGATCGTGGGCGTGGTGCTGAGCGGCACGGAGCAGAACCTCGTGTCGCGCCTGATTTATGACAAGCGGGAATATGGCGGTGACCTCTACTCGTCGTACTACATCAACTGACAATCTGCGGCGGCTTGTGCTGGGCGGCGTTTTTGCGCTCGCAGCCGCGGGTGTTTGCTTTGGTTCTGGGCGGCAGGCCTACGCCGCGCTTGCGGGCGACCATGGGGGCCAAACGCTGGAGCTAGCCCAAGCGATGCCGCGCGGGGCGGACCGTGATGCCCTGTTGCATCGGGCACAGGCCGATTTGAGCGGCAGTCTTGCGGTGGTGCCGGCCAATGCGCAGGCGTGGCTCGATTTGGCCAAGGTGCGCCATCTGCAGGCGGTGGGCGCGGAAGTGGACGAGGTTTCGCCGACCTTGGCTGCGGCGGCGGTGGTTGCGGCGGAGCGGGCGATGGCGTTGCGACCGGCTTGGCCGGAGCCGCCGGCAAGGTTGGCGCAGGCGCGGGCGCTGACTGGCGCGCAGCCTGAAGCGATCGCTGAACCGTTGCGGGCGAGCTACCGGCTTGCGGCCTTTGATGAGAGCCTGCTTGAGTGGCGTCCGGCGCTGGCTTTTTCGGTCTGGTCTGTACTTGGTCTTGAAACACAGGCTTCGGCGCTGGTGGAAGCCTGCGCCTACGTGCGGTCTGGGGATGGCCGCCACGAAGCGCTGGCGCAGGAGGCGGCCCGCACGCGCGACCGGGTGGCGGCGGATGCGATGCGCAGCGTGGTCACAGACGTTGCGTGTTGGCGCGCTCCTGAGGCTCAGCCCTAAGGGCGCTGCGTCGGACCGGGTCTGCCATCGCGGCGGCAATTCCCAAGAGCGCCAAAAACGCACCCGCATGGCTCAGGCTCGTCAGGTCTTGCGTGAAGGGCGCGAGCACCGCAATGGCACCGGTGAGCCCCAGCGCGAGGGCAAAGCCAGTGGGCGGCGAGCGGCGACGTTCTTTGGCGGTTGCGAGCGCCACAAGCAGTAAAATCAGGGGCACCAAAGCCAGGCAAACGCCAATCCAGCCGGCCTCGGCCAGGTAAAGCGCGCCGGTGTTGGCGTCGGCTATGCCGATTTCGGCGGCCAGTTCGCCAAGCCCTGCTCCTAGGAACGGTTGGTCGGCCCAGGCGGCGCGCAGGGCCTGCATGGTTTGGGCGGGCACCGCGGCGGTGGCGATATGGGTGGATGCGCCAAGCCAAGCCAAGCTTAGGGCGATCACCAGGATGACACACGGGATTGCCAGCAGGATGGCCAGGCCTTTGGTGGCATTTTGGCGGCGGGCGGCAGGCGTGCGCAGCAGGAGGCTCGCTCCGGCGAGGGCGGAGCCAACCAATCCTGCCAGGGCCGCGGGCCACATCTGCCCGGCAGCGATCGCCCCAAACGTGAGCAAATAGCAGGCGGCGGGCAGCGCGAGTTTGGCCGGCGCTGGGCGGGCCTCAGGGGCCGCGTTGCGGTGGTCGCGGCGGATCTGGTCGATGGTGGCGAAGGCACCGAGCACCATAAAGGCACTTAAGCCGGCCCCACCCAAGGATTGGGCGCGTTCAATCAGGCCAAGGCCGAGGCTGACAATAGCGGTGGCAATGCCTGCAATCAAAAAGGCCGTGATCAACTCGCGCGTGTGGACGCCGTTGGCCAAGCAAACGCCGGCAAGCCACAGCAGGCCGAGGCCCGCAGCAGCGTACCAGGCGCCGGTCAAGCCGGGGCTTGGGCCGGCGGCTGCCAACGAATGGGACAGGGCAAGATAGGTGAGCAGCACTGCAAACGCTGCCATCGCTGCGCCATGACGGCGCAGGGCGGCTGCCAGGCCCAAGCGCCCGGACGGGAACAGTAACAGCAGTGCTGCCAGGCCCGCAAAGGCCGCCGCGAGGCTGGAATTGGTCACAGCCAGATTGAGCGGAAAGGCCAGGAAGCCGGCAAAACACAGCGCTGCCAGGAGTGTTGTGAACGCAAGTCGCGCCATCATTGGTTTATGCCCCGCTGGTCTTGCAGACCCCGGCTACCCCATCGCCGTGTCTGTCTATGTCTGTCAACGCCGTGCTTGCGCAAGGGGCGCGAGGGCTTGCGCCAGCGCCGTTCGGGCGCAACAACGCGTCGATGCAAGAAACGATCCCGACACCCGCGCCAATCCCTGATGGCTACACTTTGATCGACTGGACCCGCGGGTTTGGGACCGTCGCTGGGCCGTTCTATGAAAAGAAGGGTCCAGGGCGCAGCTATGCGCGGGCGTTTCGGGTGGAGCCCCATCATGCCAACGGCATGGGCAATGCGCACGGCGGGATGTTGCTGACGTTTGCGGATATGGCGTTTGGCCACGTGGTGAGCGCGGAAAAGGCGATGTGGTGGGTGACCGTGCGGCTTTCGTGCGACTTCCTGTCCAGTGCGCGCCAGGGCGACTGGGTGGAGGGCAACGCCACCATCCTGAGCATGCAGGACGATCTTTTTTCCATTCGCGGACGGGTTTGGGTGGGGGATCGCACGATCCTGACCGGGCAAGGCCTGTTTAAAGCAATTGCGCCGCGGGACTTGGAAGCCAATCCGCGGTGAGGGGCCAAAGCAGGGTTTTTGGAAACACTGGCCTTGTGTTGACGCTTGGGGAATGTGCATGACGCTTGGCCATGGCTCATTCCGAAACTGATCGCTTGTCTGTGGATGCCGGGGGTGCTGGACCGTTGGCGCACCTGCAGGGGCGCGTTCCGCCCGCGCCCGCGTGGTTTGACTGGGCGATCGCCCAGGCACCGGAGCGGTTTAGCGTTTCTGTCCAAGAGGCGCAGATTGCTTGCCTTGCTTGGGGCAAGCGGGGCAATCCTGGGCTCATCTTGTTGCATGGCAATGGCGCGCACGCGGAATGGTGGAGCTTCATTGCGCCGTTTCTCGCAGACCAATTCCGGATCGTGGCCCCGAGCTGGTCTGGGATGGGCGACAGCGATTGGCGTCCGCGCTATCATGTTGAAACCTTTGGCGCTGAGGCGCTGGCGGCCGGCGAAGCGGGCGGTGCCTTTGAGGGGGAGCGCAAGCCCCTTGTGCTTGGCCATTCGTTTGGCGGTTTTCCGGCGCTTTGGTTGGCGCGGGCTGCTGGCGAGCGGCTGGCTGGGGTTGTGGCCTTGGATACACCGCTTGATCCGCCGGGCGAAGAGCACGGCGGACCGCCTGCGCGCAGCAAAGCGAACCGGGTGTATGCGACCGTTGAAGAAGCTTTGGCCCGGTTCCGTTTGGCCCCGCCACAGCCGTGCGACCTTTTGGCTGCCATCGACTTTATTGGCCGGCGTTCAATCAAGGAGGCACCAGGCGGCTTCACCTGGAAGTTTGACCCTCACATCTGGCAGCGGTTTGAGTTTGACGGGGACGGCCCGCTGACGCACGGCGCGCGCTGCCCTGTGGGCTTTGTTTGGGGGGCGCAGTCTGCGTTGGTGACGCCGCGGGTGGCTGCCTACATGCGCACGCTGTTGCCGCCGCGGGGGCCGGCTATCGAGATCCCTTACGCGCAACATCACGTGATGTTGGACCAGCCTTTGGCGCTGGTTTCAGCGCTGCGCGGGCTTTTCGCCGTTTGGCCATGACGCCAATGGCTTGCGGAATGCGGCCGGCACAGTTTACACGGGTCTTTCGATTTCAGGAGAACCGACCATGGCCCAAAGCGGTCATTCCTCAAGCACTCATTCCTCTGCGCCAACGTCCGGCATGGACATCTCGGACCAACGCGGCACTTTTTCGGCTTTCATGTCGATTACGGTGTGGTCTTGCCTGCTAATCGCTGCGAGCGTCGCCGGGCTTGTGGTTGCCTTTGCCATGAACTTTGGCTGGTTTCCCGGGGTGATGACGTTTGCCATCGTTGGCGGCGTTGGCGGCCTTTTGATGCGCATGGGAGGGGCCTGGTGGGCGACGCTGGTTGTTAGCTTGATTGTGCTTTCGCTTGGTGGTGCTGTGGTTTCGGGCATCTTGGCGCTGGTCTAAACGTTGCTTTGACCCGGGAGGTCGCGAGGCTATGCGGATTGCAGTTCTGAAGGAACGGGCCCCTGGGGAAACCCGTGTCGCGGCAACCCCTGATACCGTCAAGAAGCTGATCGCGGCCGGCCATTCGGTGGTGGTGGAAGCTAGTGCGGGCATTGGCGCGAGCATTCCCGACGATGGCTTTGTGGCTGCCGGGGCCAGTGTTGTTGCCACCTTCGACGAAGCGCTCAAGGACGCTGACCTTGTGTTCAAGGTTCGCCGGTTGACGTCTGAAGAGATCGCCAAGCTTAAGCCCGGCACCGGCGTTGCTGCCCTGATGGAGCCCTATGGCGACCGTGGCTTTATCGATGCCTTGGCTGGCGCAAAAGCGACGGCGTTGGCGATGGAGTTCGTTCCGCGGATCTCGCGGGCGCAGTCGATGGATGCGCTGTCGTCGCAAGCCAACCTGTCTGGCTATCGCGCGGTAATCGAGGCGGCGACCCTGTACGGGCGGTCTTATGCCATGATGATGACGGCGGCGGGCACGGTTGCGGCGGCCAAAACCTTCATCATGGGCGTGGGTGTGGCCGGGCTGCAGGCAATTGCGACGGCGCGCCGGTTGGGTGGGGTTGTGACCGCCACTGACGTGCGCCCAGCGACGAAGGAACAAGTGCTGTCTTTGGGGGCGAAGTTTATCGCGGTTGAGGACGAAGAGTTCAAGCAAGCCGAAACCGCGGGCGGCTATGCCAAACAAATGAGCAGCGAGTATCAAAAAAAGCAGGCGGCTCTGGTGGCCGAGCACATCGCCAAACAGGACATCGTGATCACGACCGCGCTGATCCCCGGTCGGGCGGCACCGGTGCTGGTGACGGAAGAGATGGTCAAGGCCATGCGGCCGGGCTCGGTGATTATCGATCTTGCCGTGAGCCAAGGCGGCAATTGCCCGCTGTCTAAGCCGGACGAGCTCGTGACAACCGCGAACGGGGTCAAGATCTTTGGCTTTGCCAACCTGCCAGCGCGGATGGCTGCTGATACCTCAGCGCTTTATGCGAAGAACTTGCTGGCTTTGGCACCGCTGCTGACCGCCAAAGAAGGTGGAGGGTTTGCGCCGCACTGGGACGACGAAATCATCCAAGGCGCGATGCTCACCCGCGACGGCAAAGTGGTTCATCCCTCGTTCGCGCCAGCTGCTGCGGCCGGTGCCTGAGGCGTTTGACGATGGACCGCAAAGTCGCCGAGGCTTGGTATGCTGCGTGGAACGCAGGTGATCTTGAAGCAATCCTCTTGCTTTATGCGGAGGACACTGAGATCTCTTCGCCGTTTGTTGCGGCGCTTGGATTTTCCCATGACGGGGTGATTTTCGGCAAACAGATGTTTCGGCTGTATCTGGAATCTGCGTTGCCCCGGATCGGCGGTTTGAAGCTTGAACCGATCGCTACGTGTGTGGGCGCGCGGGGCTATACCATGGTGTACCGCAACCATACTGGCGTGATCGTTGCGGAAACGCACGAAGTTGACGGCGAGGGCCTCATCATTCGATCTGACACCGCTTATGAGGCAACGCCGATGGGTGTGCCTTGAGATTTGCAGGGCCTTACCTCTGCAAAAAAGTTGATCGGCCCGCATCCGGGCGCGCCCGCCTACGCATCCAACCCATAAGGAGCACGTCAAATGGCTGAAGTGAGCCCGTTTGTCTTCTACTTGGCGATTTTTATGCTGGCGATTTTCGTCGGCTATTATGTCGTTTGGTCGGTCACGCCGGCGCTACACACGCCGTTGATGGCCGTGACCAACGCGATCTCGTCGGTGATCATCGTGGGGGCGTTGATTGCCGCCGCGGCGGCCACCACTGGCGGGGAGCCCGGCACTGGCGGAGCCACTTGGGTTGCCAAGGGAAGCGGTGCTCTGGCCGCGGGGCTTGCGGCCGTCAACATCTTCGGCGGCTTTATGGTCACGCAGCGGATGCTGGCCATGTACAAAAAGAAGGACAAAGCAAAATGAAACGGACCACTCCGCGCGGGCGCGGTTTCGGCGGCCTTGCCGCGGGCGTTGTGGCGCTTGGCATGGTCGCTGCGGGCTTGGTTGAGCCTGCTGGCGCTGAAGCCATAGCGCGCACGGAGGCTGGCAGCGTGCCGATGCGGATCGTGGCCGTGTCGAGCGAAGGACCGTGGACCACCCGGATTGATGGTGGCGTGTTTGCAACTTTGACGTTGAGTCCTTTCTATGCGGTGCGGGTGACGCGGGACGTGAACCGGCGCAATCGTCCTGGCCCGACGCCCGGGTTTGCGACGGGCACCATGTTGTTTGGCTATCAGCTTGAGGGCGGCATGGCTTATTGCGAGCCCCTTCGGATAAACGACGAGCGCCGCGTGCAGTGCTTTCGGGATTTCAACAACGACGGCACGTTTGATGGTGGGTACGTCAGCGCCAATGACTACAATGGCGGGCGGTATCTGATTTCCCAGCTTGAGTCTTTAGTGCCGGTCGCGCCGCTGGCGTATGCAGCCGATGGCGCGTTCCGCTTTGAAGCGATGGCCTATTCCCTCAGTCTTGCCAGCGTTGGTGAGGAACGGGCGCGGTTCCGCGTTCAGGCTGGTGACGAAACCTGGGAAGAGCGCGGCGTGCTAATCGACGGCACGACCGATGAATTTCTTTTCAGCTCGGGGCGCTATCGAATCGCCTCTTTGGGAGACGCGCGCTATACGGTGACTCGGCTCGTCATTCCTTCCGAAGCGAGCATGTTGGCCGTAACCTCGTCGGAGGTTGGAGCCGGCAGCTGATCCAACTGGTTGTAGGCCATGACCGAGGCGCAGTGGCGAGAACTGATCGACAGCTACGTCGCTGGGCGGTTAAGCGCTGATTCCTTCAAGCGGCGATTCCTGGAGGCGTTTTCGGCGCAGCGGCTTGTGCCTTCCGCCATCCAGGATCTGTTTTTTGTAGTGGACGCGTATGGCGGCGACCCGATGGGGCGCGGCCATGACGTGACGGACGACGCGCAGCTGATGGTGGCGGCGCGGCGGACGCTGTTGGGCTTGGCCCCGCCCGAAACGGCCAGCAGCGGTCCGGGGCCACGGCCGGCTGGACCGCAAACGCCACCGCCAGGCGTGGCGGGGCGCCCGCCCTTAGGAGTGCCGCCGCGGCTTGCCGCAGGGATCGGGATGGGGTGCGCGGTGGCGGCGACCTGGGCCGCCGTTGGGATTTTGCAGGTTTTTGCGATCGCGGAGCAAGTGGACCGGGTGGCGCATCTGGGGCCGGTGTTGTCTACGGTCGCGGCGTTTGTGCTGACATTCATCCCCGTTGTTGGCAGCGTGATCGCGTTTTTCGGGGCGATGGATGGCTGGCAGTGGGCCCCATGGCTTGCGGGTTTGGTGTTCTTGGCCCTGCCGCTGACCTTCCAGTTGGGCAGTGTGCTGGCTTGGCGGTCGCGACGATAGATCGTTTGCGACTCTTGACGTGACATGGGCGAATAGGGTCAACGTTTTTGTTGGACCAACAGGGGCCAATCCTGGCGCATCCGCGTGCGGGACTGTTCGTCAGGGGCATGCCATGAACGCTGATCTCGCGAGTATTCTGTATCTTGTGTCTGGCGTGCTGTTCATCATGGCGTTGCGCGGGCTTTCAAGCCCCGAAACCAGCCGCCAGGGCAATCTGTATGGTATGCTGGGGATGGCGTTGGCGATCGGTGTTACCCTGGCGCAGGTGCGGCTCGATTCCGTCACCGTTGGCTTGATCTTGGCCGGGGTCGTGGTGGGCGGCGGGATTGGCGCTGTGACGGCCAATCGCATCCAGATGACCCAGATGCCGCAGTTGGTGGCGGCGTTTCACTCGCTGGTGGGTTTGGCGGCCGTGGCTGTGGCTGTGGCGGCGCTGTACGCGCCGGAGGCATTCCATATCCTTGATTCAGCGAGCCTTGTGCCCGGCGCGATCAAGCCTGCTTCGCTGATCGAGCTTTCGCTCGGCACGGCGATTGGGGCGATTACCTTCTCCGGGTCGATCATCGCGTTTGCCAAGTTGAACGGAAACATGAGCGGGGCACCGATCCTGCTGCCGGCCCGACACCTGATCAACATCGCTATTGCGGTGGCGATCGTAGTGTTGATCGTGCTGATGATTCAATCCGGTGGGACGCAAAAGCACTGGTTCATCGCGCTGGCTTTGCTGTCGTTCTTGATTGGTGTGTTGCTGATTGTGCCGATCGGCGGGGCGGACATGCCGGTCGTGGTATCGATGCTGAACAGCTATTCGGGGTGGGCTGCGGCGGCGCTGGGCTTCACCTTGGAAAACATCGCACTGATCATTACCGGGGCGCTGGTGGGCTCTTCCGGGGCTATCTTGAGCTACATCATGTGCAAAGGTATGAACCGAAACTTCTTTTCGGTGATCCTTGGCGGCTTTGGCGGGGAGACCGCGGCGGCGGGCGGCAAGGTCGAAACCCGGCCGGTCAAGCAAGGCAGCGCGGACGACGCGGCCTTCATCATGAAAAACGCGAGCAAGGTGATCATCGTGCCCGGCTACGGCATGGCGGTGGCGCAAGCGCAGCATGCGGTGCGCGAAATGGCTGACATGCTGAAAAAAGAAGGTGTTGAGGTGAAGTACGCCATCCATCCGGTGGCGGGGCGGATGCCGGGGCACATGAACGTGCTGCTGGCGGAAGCCAACGTGCCTTACGACGAAGTGTTTGAGCTGGAAGACATCAACAACGAGTTCGCCACAGCAGACGTGGTGTATGTGATCGGTGCGAACGACGTGACCAACCCGTCGGCCAAAACAGACCCCGCCTCGCCCATTTTTGGCATGCCGATCCTGGACGTGGAGCGGGCCAAGACGGTGCTGTTTGTGAAGCGCGGCATGGGATCTGGCTACGCCGGGGTGGAAAACGAGCTGTTCTTCCGCGACAACACGATGATGCTGTTTGCCGATGCCAAGAAGATGACCGAAGAGATCGTCAAAGGGCTCTGATTTGCAGCTTGTCGGCCTGACGGAAGGTCGCAGGCGCAATTTCGCAAGCCCGACCTATATGCTTAGGGATGACGCCAGAGACCACCACCCCCCCTTCGGACCGCTTTCGGGCCCGCCTGCTTTCGGCTTTACCGGCGCACGTGAGCACGTTTGGCTGGAGCGACGCAGCGCTGCGGGCGGCAGCCTCGGACGCTGGCCTCAGCGAGGGTGAGCGGATGTTGGCTGCCCCTGATGGGGTGATTGACATGATCGATGCCTTCCTGGACCGCGCTGACCGCGACATGATGGAAGGGTTGGCGTCGCAGGACGCAGCGCGGTTAAAAGTTCGCGAGCGGGTAACACTGGCTGTGCGGCTGCGGATCGAGGCGCAGGTGCCGTTCAAGGCAGCGGTGGCGAAGTTGCCGATGGGCCTGATGCTGCATGGGGGCGCGCACCAGGGGCCGAAGTTTGTTTGGCGCACTGCCGATCGGATTTGGAGGGCGCTGGGCGATCTTTCCACGGACGCGAACTTCTATTCCAAGCGCGCAATCCTGTCTGGCGTGCTGGCGAGCACCTATGCGCGCTGGTTGGCGGACGATAGCCCCCAACATGAGGCGACCTGGGCGTTTTTGGACGACCGGATCGCCAACGTGATGCAAATCGAAAAAGTGAAGGCGCGGTTGAAGCCGTTGGGCGGGCTTGGGGAGACGATCACCCGGTTTGCTGCCCGGGCGCGCTATGGTGGCGGCCAACCCTAGGTGGCGGCCAACCATAGGTGGCGGCCAACCCTAGCCGCGGACCGTTCGTTTGAACTCTATGAGGTCAATCGGCGGCGGCGGCGAAGTTGGCGTTTTCGTTCAAAAAGCGCTCCAGATCCTTCACCGTGATGCGCCATTCACGACCGAACTTGATCGCCCGCAGCTTGCCGTTCCGGATCCAGGCCCGGATCGTGCTTTCTTTTACTTTGAGCTGTTCGGCCGTTTCATGAACGGTCAGAAGCGGCCTGGTCAACATGCGCTCATCCTCACTGTTTGGGTTCGATGCGCAGCAAACGCCGGCCGAACTCTCGCAATTTTTATAACCGAGTGACCGCAGGTTGGACACCCGGGCGTGACGGTGTGGCGCAGTCTTTGCCGGCTTGGCGTTGTGGGCAAGGGTTTTTGTAAGCGCAGCGGTGTGCGTGGGGCTGCGGTTTGGTGCACGCGAACACCCGGCTCTAAGGTGTTTTGAAGCGTGTTATGTGGCCCATTTTGCGCGCTTGTCGCTGTTGGCGTTTGCCATAGAGGTGGACGCGGGCGTGGGGGTCTTGCGCCCATTTGCGCCAATCCGTCGCATCTTCGCCGATCAAATTGATCATCTCAAAGGTGTGCGATTGGGGTGGTGGTGCGATCAGCGGCCATCCGGCAACCGCGCGGATGTGTTGCTCGAACTGGCTTGGGCCGGGGGCGTCTTGGGTCCAGTGGCCGGAGTTGTGGACGCGGGGGGCGATCTCGTTGACCCGCAGTGTACCGTCGGGCTCCACGAAGAACTCCACCGCCAGCACGCCGACATGATCGAGGGCGTTGGCGATGGCGGCGGCGGCTTCGATGGCTGCGGCCGCCGTTTGGGCCGAGACCGGCGCGGGGGCGATCGATCGGCGCAAGATTCCGTCGCGATGCTCATTCTGGGTCACGGCAAAGGGGGCGCACGCCCCATCGAGGCCGCGGGCCAAGACCACGGACACTTCGCAGGAAAAGGCCACGAAGCCTTCCAGCACGCTTGGGGCGTGTGTTAGGGCAGCCCACGCCTCTGGGGCCTCCTGTGGCGCGCGGATCAGGACTTGGCCCTTGCCGTCATAGCCCATGCGCCGCGTTTTCAGGATGGCTGGCGTTGCGATCTGATCGATGGCTGAGGTGAGATCTGCCCGCGTGCTCACCGCCCGATACGGGGCGGGGCGCAGGCCAAGGCTCTCGATAAAGCGCTTTTCGATCAGGCGATCTTGGGTTTGCTCGAGCGAGGCGACGCCGGGGCGGATGGGCGCATGCGCGGCGCAGGCAGCCAGGGTGGCGACGGGGATGTTTTCGAACTCAAACGTCACCGCATCGACGCTTTGGGCGAATGCGCTGATTGCTCCGGCGTCGTCATAGGGGGCGACCGTTACCCTGGCTGCGACGCGGGCGGCGGGGCTGTCTGGTTCTGGGGCGAAGATGTGGATATCAAAGCCTAGCTCCGCGGCGGCGGTGGCCAGCATGCGGCCCAATTGGCCGTCGCCAAGGATCCCAATGCGAGACCCTGGGGGAAGTGGCGCAGTCATGCGGCGGGCGGTTGGTCTGCGACGGCGTCGGTTTGTGCCTTGCGATAGGCATCGAGGCGCATGGCGAGGCCGATATCTTCATTGGCCAACATGGCCGCAGCCAATAGGGCCGCGTTCACGGCCCCCGCCTCGCCGATCGCCAGGGTGCCAACGGGCACGCCCTTTGGCATCTGGACAATCGAAAGCAGGCTATCCATGCCGCTCAAAGCCGCGCTTTGGACGGGAACGCCCAGCACGGGCAAGGGCGTGAGCGCCGCCACCATGCCCGGCAAATGCGCCGCCCCGCCCGCGCCGGCGATGATCATTTTCAGGCCGCGACCGCGGGCTTCCTTGGCATAGGCAAAGAGGCGCTCTGGGGTGCGGTGGGCCGAGACGATTTTGCTTTCATGCGGCACACCCAGCGCATCCAGAGTTTTGCTGGCAAGGCCCATGGTCGGCCAGTCTGAGGCGCTGCCCATGATGATGCCAACAAGCGGACTTTGCGCGGTTGTCTGCAAGGGGCGGGTCCTTCCCGAAAAGCGGAACGCTTCGCGCGGGGGGGCCCGGCGAAGCGCAAAAGGTGACGTTACAGGGCTTCGCGATGCGACGCAAAGTTTTCCAATTAAGGCCGCCTTTACCATGCCCGAGTCAGGTTGCATCCCGAACGAGGGGGCTATGGGCTTCAAACTTCACACGTCACAAAAAGCAGTCGCGCAGGATGCATTGGCTCGCCGGTTTGGCCTTTCCTCCAAGGCGTTGACCCCGGCGGTGCGGGCGGCGTTGGAGGCCTTGGAGGCGGAGAATGCCAGCCTGCGGGCGCGCCTGTGTGATGCTGAGGCGCTGGCAGAGCGCGATGGCCTGACAGGGGCGTTGAACCGCCGCGGTTTCATGCGGGTGCTGCACCGGACCGCGAGCTTTGTGGAGCGCTATAAATCGCAAGCTGGCGTTGTGTTTTTGGACCTCGATGGGTTCAAGGCGATCAATGACGGGTATGGCCATGCGCTTGGCGACAAGGTGCTGCTGCACGTTGCGCGGCTGTTGATGGGCAATGTGCGCGACTCCGATTCGGTCGGGCGGCTGGGCGGGGATGAGTTTGGCGTGGTCCTGGCGCGGGTGTCGCCGGAGGAAGCTGTGCAAAAGGCAGCGGCGCTTTCGCGGCTGATTTCCGAAACGCCGTTCGTTTATGGCAACACCGTCCACCAACTCGCCGCCTCCTATGGCCTGAAGCTGTTGGAGCCGATGGAGGATCCGGAGGCCGCCTTGGCGCGGGCGGATGAGGCAATGTATGCCGACAAGCATGCACGCAAGCTGCGGGGCGTGCTGGCGACGCCGGACGCATAAAGCAAAGCCTGCCTTTAATCTTAATCTTGGAAGTGCTTAGGCGATGATGTCTGGCGTTAGCCGGTCTTCGATCCATTGGATTTGATCGCGAAGGGCCAGTTTGCGCTTCTTCAGCCGGGCGAGCTGGAGGGCATCGCCGCCATCGTTGGCCAGGGCCAAAATCGCTGAATCCAAAGCGCGATGCTCTTCGCGCATCTCCACAAGGCGGGTCTTTGCGGCGCGAATTTCTGGGCTATCGGCGATGTCGATCTCTTCGACGCCTCCTTCGCCTTCTCCGTCGCCCGCCATGGTCGCCGCCCGTTCCTTGATCGCATTGAGGCCGCAAGAAGGCACATCAAACGACGCTTTGTAAAGCGTACTGTTAGGTTCGTGCGTGTGGCTACAATGCAACATTTATTGATGAGACGGGCTGTCTTTTCGGTGCGACGATCTTGGGTGTCTGACCTAGAGGGAGGAGCCCATGGCGCTCGACGCGCGAATTCGGGAACTCAATGCGCGGCATCGCGATCTGGATAAGTCGATCCAGGACGAGATCCGCAAACCTGCTCACGATCCCCTGCACTTGACCGAGCTTAAGCGACAGAAATTGAAGCTGAAGGAGCAGATTAGTCGACTGAAGGAAGACGGTCCGCGCCACACCTGATCGCGGTCGCTTCTGGGGGCTCCAAGGAGCCAAGCCCAGCAGTCCAGGCGCCCGGCCTTTGCGTGTGCAGGCCGGGCGTTTTTGCGTTTGGGGGCGTGGCATTTCAGACTGCTGGCTTAGAGCTCACGCGTCGTCGTGGTCGTCATCCTCATCGGCGTGAGGGGCATCTTCGAAATCGGCGTGGTCGTCCACAATCCTAGTGGTTTCCTGGGCCGGACGCAGGCCTGGGCCGTCTTCGATTCCCAGCCGCTTGTTCTGGCGCGCGCGGGTCTCGGCCGCCTTGGCGACCACCGCGTCCAGTTCGATTTGCGAACACAGGCCAAGCGACACCGGATCCACTGGCTTGATCTGGGAGATGTTCCAGTGTGTGCGCCCACGGACCTGTTCGATGGTGGCCTTGGTGGTGCCAATCAGCTTGACGATCTGGGCGTCTGAGACTTCGGCGTGATTGCGCACAAACCAGGCGATGGCATCCGGGCGATCGCCGCGGCGGGCCACGGGCACAAAGCGCGCGCCTTTGCGCTTGCGCTCCGGCAGCTCAATGCGGTTCTGGTCCAGGGCCTTGAGGCGATAGGCCCCATTGGCCTCGCCTCGGGCGATTTCTTCGCGGGCAAGAACGCCGCCAGCGATCGGATCGATGCCGCGGATGCCCTTGGCAACTTCCTCGTTGGCAATGCCCTGCACTTCCAAATGGTGCAAACCACAGAAGGCCGCGATCTGCTCAAAGCTGAGCGCGGTGTTTTCAATCAGCCACACGGCGGTGGCCTTCGGCATTAGAACGGTGGCCATGGGGGCTCCTTGCAGACAAGCCGCGTGGCCCGGCGCTGGTCGCCAGGCTGGGAGCCCAAGGGCGGATCAACGGGGGACACGCGACGGCGTATCAACCTTGTTGTGTGTATAGGGCGAAGCGGGGGGCTTTGTGAAGGGGGCTAAACCGGCGAAAGGGCCCCGCGCTCCAGCGTCTTGTGGAGCACGTCGGGGGCGCAGGCACCGATGGACAGCTCGACTTTCAGTTTTGCGATCTGGCGCAGCTGTTGGAGCGTGGCTGCTGGGCTCAAGTCATTGGGGATCGTATATTGGCCGGCGTCGATGCCGCCTGAATGGGAGTGGAACTGGATCAAGTCACAGTTGCGGAGCGTCCATAGCGTGTTGCGGACGCTGATCGGGTTCAAGGTTGCCGATGAGCGGTCGACGAGTTCGGTCTGCAGTCTGTTGCCACCCCAGGGGCCGACAATCCCCTTCAGCACGTTCAGGATTGCTTCCATTTCGGCCTCTGGGACCGGGTGAATTCGCTTCGGGCGACGGTAAAGGATGACGCGGTAATACTCTTGCGAGTGCAAGGACAGGGGCGGCTCGCTCGGGTCAGTGGCGCGGCGCAGATGTTGGATGGCCAAATGACCGTCCGAGGACCTTAAGACCCGCCACGGCGTGCCGGTGCACACATAGCGCGCAAATTGCGCGGCCCCGTCGAAGCCAAGGTCGACATAGGCAATATCCCGGACCTCGCACGCCTTTTGGAACTGGCTAAGGCCAAAGCCATTGGTGCGCCACTCTTTTGCAAAGTCTGAGTCGTGGAACGCCCATTCGATGACGGCGCGCGCGTGTTCCAGGGCCGCGGTGAACTCATTGCCGCCGGCGTTCCAATCGGTGGCAAGGCCCAGATCGCGGATCAAGGGCGCAACGTGGATGCCCGCATCGGAGCTGCTGTTTTGGACGCTGGCCGCGGCCAGCAACACTTTTTTGAGCGCCTCGGCGTTGGGATCGCCCCGCCAGGCCGTGAAATCGATCGACGGTATCGCGTCAAAGGGTTTTGGCGGGGAGGTTTCATCCAGGACGACTTGAATGAGCTTGCCGCGTTCACGGCCGCGGGCGGCTTCGGCCTTGGTAGTTGCCTGTGACGCGGACTGCGTGTTCCACGCCACCAGCACGCAGCTTGCGCCATCCAGCTCGCGGTTGATCGCTTCGCCATAGGCTTCGTCCAAGCGCAATTGCTGGTCCCACCACACGGATAGATGGCTGGCTTCCAGAGCGCGCACGATTGGTTCGACGCGGTCGCGCGTTGCTTCAGCGTAAGAGACGAAGACGTCAGCCATTAGTGCTCCCCAAGGACGCGGGGAAAGGTTAACCACGATTTACCTTTGAGGCTAGATCGTGCGGCGATTTGGCGAACACTTCGTTTTGATCACGCAGCAAAGTACCCGCCGATGACGGCTGCATACACCTTGGCCAGGGTGCGCACGTCGGCAACGGCCACGTGTTCGTCCACCTTGTGGGCGGTTTCGTTCAGGAGGCCGAACTCCGCCACGGGGCAGATGTCCTTGATGAATCGCGCGTCGGAGGTGCCGCCGGTGGTGGAGAGTTCGGGTTTAAGGCCGGTGGTGGCTTCTACGCCCCGGACGATCACGTCAATGAAGCTGCAGGGCGTTGTGTAGAACGGGTAGGCGCCTACCACCGGGCGGATGGTTAGGGTGCAGCCCGGGAAGCGGGCCTGTGTGGCGGCGCGGGTGTCTTCGATCCAGGCCAGAAGGGCTTCACCTGTGTGGGCGGTGTTGAAGCGGATGTTGAACTTCGCTTCCGCTTTGGCGGGGATCACGTTGTGCGCGACGTTGGCGACATCTAGCGTCGTGACTTCGAGATTGGAGGGGGTGAAGCCTTGGGCCCCGTCGTCCAGTTTTCGGGCGAGCAGCGCCTGACAGAGGGCCAAGAGCGCGGGCACCGGATTGGCCGACTTTTCGGGATACGCCACATGACCTTGTTTGCCGGAAACGGTGATCACGGCGTTGAGGCTGCCGCGGCGACCGTTTTTTACCGTATCGCCGAAGCGGTCGGAGCTTGTGGGTTCGCCCACGAGGCAGTGGTCGATGGTTTCGCCGCGCTCTTTCAACCAGCCGAGCATGCGCTTGGTGCCATGTAGGGCTGGGCCTTCCTCATCAGCCGTGATCAGAAAGCTGATCGCGCCGGCGGGCGGGCCATGGGCGAGCAGATGGGTTTCGACGCCGCTCACCATGGCGGCAATGGCTGCTTTCATGTCTGCCGCACCCCGCCCCCACAGCATGCCATCGGACACGTCTGCGCCAAACGGGTCGTGTGACCAGCCAGCGGCATCGCCAACCGGTACGACATCGGTATGACCCGCAAAGCAAAGGTTAGGACCCTGCCCGGTACGCAGGACGGCGTAGAGATTTTCAACCTCTTCAAAACGTTGGCGATGCAGGCTGAAGCCCAGGCGCGCGAGCGCATTTCCCAGAACGTCCAATGCGCCTGCATCTGTGGGGGTGACGCTGGGACAGCGGATCAGGGCTTGGGCGAGGGGTAAGGGATCTTGCGGTGGAGCGGGTGAGGTGGTGTCCATGGAAATGGACATAGCCGAACCGTGTGCACTTGCCAGCCAGCTTGCCGCATTTAGGGGCTTGCCCAAGCGCACGCCGGATCGCATTTACCCGTTGGCGGGGCGCAGAGCTTCCGCGAAACGGTGCGGCCACGCAAAAGAACGGCCGCTCACTTAGGGAGACTTTGCGATGAAGAAGATTCTTGCTGCAGTTCTGGCTGGGGCGGCTTTGTTTGGCGCGGTGGCCGCCGCTGACACCATCACCAACTCGTTTGGCAATACGCTGACCACCACCGGTCCGGATGGCGCAACCGTGCGTTGGCACTTCAATGCCGACGGCAGCTACGCGATGGCGCTGCCAAACGGCGCGAGCGCGACAGGCACCTGGACGCAATCGGCCGAGCGTCTTTGCGTGACGCCATCGGATGGATCAGCGCAGCAATGCGCGCCGGTCGTGAGCGGCAAAGGTGTGGGCGACACCTGGACCTTGCAGAACGACGACGGCCAGACCATCACCGTTTCGATCATTGCTGGACGCTGATTCGGCTTTAAAGCAGAAGCGGCCGGGCGGATTGTTCCGCTCGGCCGTTTTTATGGCTCCCATGAGGCCCAGATGAGCACGCCCTCTTCGACGCCGGCCCCTACACCACCAAGACCGCCAGCGGAACGGATCGCCAGCCTGGATGTGTTGCGCGGGCTTGGGGTGCTTGGGATCTTGATGGTCAATGCGGTGGCCTTTGCCTGGCCCTGGCAAGCGTATCAAAACCCGCTCAACGGCCCCTATCCCTTCGAGGGGGGCGAAGTGACCGGCTGGTTCGTGACGCACGTGTTCTTCGAGATGAAGTTCATCACGCTGTTCACGCTGTTGTTTGGGGCCAGCCTGTTTCTGATAGGGGGCGAACGCAGCGACGCTCAGAAGGGGGCCACGCTGCGGCGGCGGCTGATCTGGCTGACGGTGTTTGGCCTGATCCATGGGGCGCTGATCTGGTACGGCGATATTCTGCTGAGCTATGCGCTGTGCGGGTTTGTGGTGCTGCTGTGCCGGTCTTGGCGGGTGAGCACATTGATCCGGGTCGGGGTGTCGTTGTTTGTGATTGGGGAGTTTGCCACCCTGGCTTTGGCCCTATTGGCCTTTGTCCCCGAAAATGCGATGAGCCCGGATGAAATGGCAGCCATCGGCACAGCGTTTTGGAGCCCGGAACGGGCCACGCTGATGGAACTATCTGCGCAGATGCGCGGCGGTTTGCTTGATGTGTTCTGGGGGAATTTTCACACCTGGATGGACTTCTTCACGGGCAGCTTCCTTGTTTTCATATTTTGGCGCACCGCCGGCCTGATGCTGATTGGGATTGCCTTGTTCAAGATGGGCTTGCTGCAGGGGCAGGGCCGGGCCAGCACCTATTGGACCTGGATTGCGCTTGGGGCTTTCTCGCTTTTGGTGATCGGGGGCCAGGCGCTTGTGCAAATTGCGCAGGGTTTCCCTTTCCCAGAGGGCGCGGGGCTTTATCAGATCGCCAATTTTGTGCTCTCGCCGCTGGTTACGCTCGGCTACATCGGCGTGGTGGTTTTGTTGCTGCGGCGGGGGGCGATGGGGTTCATCGGGCATGCGCTGTCTGCCGCGGGGCGAATGGCATTTTCCAACTACATCGCGCAGTCGTTGATCATGACCGGCCTGTTCTTTGGGGCGCGCGGCCTTGGTTTGTTTGGCGAAGCGACGCGGGTGGAGCTGATCGCCATTGTGGTGACGATTTGGGTTTTGCAGCTGATTTGGAGCCCGCTGTGGCTGTCCAAGTTCCACTACGGGCCGCTGGAATGGGTGTGGCGCAAGCTAACCTACGGCGGAGCGGTGGCGTTCGTGCGCCGGTCCACCGTTTCAGTCGCGTAGCAGCTCGTTGATGGCGGTTTTGGCGCGGGTTTGGGCGTCGACCTGCTTGACGATGACGGCGCAATAAAGGGCCGGGGCCGTGCCGCCGCCGCCGATGGTGCCGGGCACCACGACGCTATAGGCCGGTACTTCGCCGCGGATGATTTCGCCGGTTTCGCGGTGAACGATTTTGGTGCTGGCACCAAGATAGACGCCCATAGACAGAACCGCGCCCTGGCGTACGATCACGCCTTCTGCCACTTCGGCGCGGGCGCCGATGAAGCAATCGTCTTCAATGATCACCGGGTTGGCCTGGAGCGGTTCTAAGACGCCGCCGATGCCGGCACCGCCTGAAATATGCACGTTCTTGCCGATCTGAGCGCAGGAGCCGACCGTGGCCCAGGTGTCGATCATGGCCCCCTCGCCGACGTGAGCGCCGATGTTGATGAAGCTTGGCATGACCACAGCGCCGCGCGCCACGAAGGCACCGCGCCGGATGATGGCACCGGGCACCATACGAAAGCCTGCTTCCTCAAAGGTTTTTTCGCTCCAGGCGGCGGTCTTGAGGTGGACCTTATCGTAGGCGCGGCCAAACGCGGTACGGCTCAGTTGGTCGGGGCCGCCGTCGGAGACGATCCGGTTGGGGCTGAGCCGAAACGACAGCAACACCGCCTGCTTCAGCCATTGGTTGACCTGCCAGCCGCCTTGACCATCTGGCTCGGCGACCCGGGCGGTGCCTTTGTCCAGCAGCCCCAATGCCTGATCGACGATATCTCGATCGGGGCCCTGTGTTTCAACGGTGAGGTCGTTGCGACGCGCCCACAGGGCGTCGATGGCGGAGGCGAGCGTGGCGATATCGGTCATGCGGAGGGCTTATCTTGCTTGTGGCGAAGGTCAAGCTGAACGCTTTTAGTGATCGATGCTGCCAAGGGCGTAGCGCATGCCGACCGTGACGGCGTGGCTTTGGATATCGTCTTCGGAGGTCACCAGCTGGCCGGTTGTTGGAAGGCGGAAGGTCGATTCCAAATCCGGGGCAAAGATGTAGCGATACCCCACTTCAGCGACCCAGCGGTCAGTGAGCACGTAGGCCAAGCCCAGCGAGGCGCGCAGGCCTAAGGTCACGTCCGAATCGGCGAGGTTTGCAAGGCTTGCCGCGTTAACGCTGGGCCTGCTTTCCACTTCGGTGTCAGCCCACACAGCGCCAAGGCCAAAGCCGATACTGGGTTGGACCCGCTCAGTATAAAGGAAGTCGTAGTGGGCCATAATCCAGCCGCCGCCCAGGCGGTAGGTTCTGGTGAAGGGCACGTTGCTTGCGCTTGCGACGTCAAACACCAGGCCATCTTCTTCGGCTTCGCCATACTCCAGCAGCGCTTCAACGCGCAGGCCGGAGTTTGGGGCTGCCCAGCCCAGCCCAACCGCCCCGACAATGCCCTCTGGCACGCGCACATCGGTTTCGCTGTTGAGGCTGCCGCGCAGCTCGTTTTCAATGTCGCTTTCCAGGGACGCGCCAAGTTCGGCGCGCACATAGTAGGAGCCCTCTGGCAGGAAGCCGCGCAAGCCGCCTTCAGCGTGCGCGGCGCTGGGTGCTGCGGCCGCAATGACTGCCAATCCGAGTGTGCGACGCCACATACCAGTGTCCTCCATGGGATGAGGACTGGTCTTAGCGGCGCAAAGTTAACGTTGCGTTTTTGATGAATCGCTGTCCGACCATGCGAGGTCTGCCATTTCAGCGCGCATGTCTTCGATGCCTTGGCCGCCGTAGGCGCTGACCAAGAGCACGCGCGGGTGGGCCGCGGGGCGTTTGACGAGCAGGGTTTGGGTGGCCGCGTGGACCTTGGCCTGTTCGGTCGGCTTGATCTTGTCGGCTTTGGTCAAGACCACTTGGTAGACCACTGCGGCTTGATCCAGGGCGGCCATCACGAGGGTGTCGGTGTCTTTGATGCCATGGCGGCTATCGACCAGCAGAAACACCCGCGCCAGGCCGGGACGTCCGCGCAGATAGTCGCGCATCAGGCCGGTCCAGCGGGAGATGTCTTCCTTGGCGGCCTTGGCATAGCCATAGCCTGGCAGGTCTACGATACGGCAGCGGCCGCCGACGTCGAAGAAGTTCAGCTCCCGGGTGCGGCCGGGCTCGCCAGACGCGCGTGCCAAAGCCTTGCGCCCGGTGATGGCGTTGATCAGGCTGGATTTGCCGACATTTGAGCGGCCGGCGAAGGCCAGCTCCGGTGCCCTCACCTCTGGCAGGCCGTCCATGGCGGCGACGCCCAGTTCAAAGACGATGGGCCCCGCAAACAGGAGCCTGCCCTTTTCGATCCTGGCTTCGTATTCCGCGGCTTGCGCGTCGATGGTCATGATCGGTGCCCGCTCATTTGGCAGGCGAGGCCGCCTTGCTCCCAAAGCGCTTGGCGATGAATTTGTCGAATTCCGTTTCAACTCCCTGGCGGCGCATGATCACATACTGCTGGAGGATCGAAAGCGAGTTGGACCACGTCCAGTAGATCACCATGCCGGCGGCGAAGCCGGCGAACAGGAAGGTGAAGACGATCGGCAAGAACTTGAACACCTGGGCTTGAATCTGGTCAGTCGGTGGCGGCGACAGGCCCTGCAGGGCAAACATCGAGATGCCATACAGAATTGGCCAGATGCCAATCGCCAGAATAAAGCTCAAAACCGGCACGCTTGAGGGATCATAGGGGATCAGGCCGAAGAGATTGGTGATGTAGGCGCTGTCGGGGGCGGAGAGATCCTTGATCCAGCCAAAGAACGGCGCATGGCGCATTTCAATGGTGACTGTGAGGACCTTATACAGCGCGTAAAAGACCGGGATCTGAAGCAGGATCGGCAGGCAGCCGGCCACGGGGTTCACCTTCTCGGTCTGATACAGGCGCTGCATTTCCTGCATCTGACGCTGTTTGTCGGCGGCGTACTTGTCCTGGATTTCCTTCATCCGCGGTGCCACCTGGCGCAGCTTCGCCATCGCTTTGTAGCTTTGATAGACCAGCGGGAAGAGCACCATCTTGATGACGATCGTGGTGAGCAGGATGGCCACGCCGAAGTTCTTCACAAACCCATAGAACCATTCCAGTAGCGCAAAGAAGGGCCGGGTGAGGAACCAGAAATTGCCCCAATCCACGGCCTTGTCGAAGGCGGGAATGCCTTGGGTTTCCTGATAGTTTTGGAGCAATTGCACGCGTTTTGCGCCAGCGTAGAAACGCTGGGTGTATTCGGCGGTGGCACCAGGGGCAATGGTGCGGAAGGTGCCGGTGTAGGCGGCCCGGAAGTCCATGTAGGTGTCGCGCTGGCGGGCGTCATACCAGGCGTTGATTTCTTCGGTTTGGTCAGGAATGACAGCGGTGAGCCAATAATGGTCTCCCAGGCCTAGCCATCCGCCAGTTCCGGTCAGGTCTTCGAGGCGTTCATTTTCACCGACCTTGCCGCGTTCGCGGTCTTTGGCGTGGCGCTGGGCCTTTTGGTAGACGATTTCATGAAGGCGCTGTTCGGGGCCGAAAACCCCGGTGAAGCCTTGGTGCACGATCTGGTTGGGGACGAAGTCTTCCGGCAGATTTTGACGACGCACGGTGGCGTAGGGGCGAACCTGGCGGGGGCTATCGCTGGCGTTGCGAACCACATCGGTGATCGTCATCATATAGTTCTGGTCGATCGCGATCGTGCGGGTCACTTCCAGGCCATCGCCGGTGACGGTGGAGATCGTGATCGGGGTTTCTGGGGTGAGGGTTTGGTTGGGGGCGGCTGTCCAGGGCAGGTCCGCCCCGACGCCAACAAAGCGGGCGTCTTGTTCTTCCCAGCCAAAGACCACGTCGAAGCCATGTTCGGAGCCCCGGGGGGCGAGCAGCGTGACTTCCTCTGGACTTTCAAGCTCTTGGCGATAGCGGCGCAGATTGAGGTCATCAAAGCGGGCACCGACCAGGTTCAAGGTGCCGTCGAGGGCTTCGGTGTCGATCGGGACGCGGCCGCCTTGGGTTTCCGCCAGCATGTCAGCGCGGGGGCGAAGGGCCACTTCAGCGGCCGGCGCGCCCGGTGCCTGTTCGGTGGCTTGAACCTCGGCGCGTTCCTTGGCCATGCGGGTGCGTTCGGGCTGGCCCACGAACATGTCGTACAAGAACAGCAGCGCCAGGGACAGCACCACCGCAATGATCATATTGCGCTGTTCGTTGGTGTCAGAGCCTTGGGGGGTCATTATGGCCTTTCCGAACGCGGCGGCGCGCGTGGCAGAAGTAACGTGTTGCGGGCGATCAGGAAGGCTTTGGAGGGGGCTGGCGGGCTGGGCGCGCACCGCGTGCCCGCGCACCGCCGGCTCCCTGGCCGTCGATCAGATCGCGCACGCTTATCAGCGCACTTCGAAGATCGTCAAGCAAAGCGGTCCAGGGGCATGCAGCCGTGCCGTTGCGGGCGATGAGCACATAGTCGACCCCAGGGACGCCCAGCTCTGGCAGCAGAGCCCGTGCGGCAGCCCGGAGGCGACGGCGGGCCCGGTTGCGGACAACCGCGTTGCCAATCTTTTTGGTGGCGGTGAGGCCGAAACGCGCTGGCCCATCGGGCGCGCGTCTGCGGGCTTCAATCACCAGTTGCGCGCGGCCAGCCCGCACGCCCTGGCGTACGAAAAGGAATTCCTTGCGGGACTGGAGCCCGCCTAGGCTCACGCGGAGAGGCGCTTGCGGCCCTTGGCACGGCGGCGCGAGAGCACCTTGCGGCCACCAACAGTGGCCATGCGGGTGCGGAAGCCATGGCGGCGCTTGCGCACGATCTGGGAAGGTTGGAATGTACGTTTCACCGGGGGCCTCTTACGGGCATCAAATCGAGCCGGCGCTGATACGCTGGGTTCTGCTGGCAGTCAAGGGTGCGCCCCTGGTGAAAAACGCACCAAATCGCTGAATTCGCGCCCTTGGCGCATGGGCCGTGGTGGCTTAAACGACGCCGGTGAGCAGCGATCCAACCCACGAGTCCGCCGTATCTGGCTTTGCCGTCGCC
>JBMOEW010000028.1:0-37948 GCA_049314555.1 Caulobacterales bacterium | reverse complement strand
ATAGCTCCATCCTCTCAAGATTTGGAGCCTCCGGCAAACTCGGGGTGGTTCAGTCGTAAGCCCGGGTAATTCAGGGGGCCCGTTGTTCGATGCCTGTCACCGCGTCATTGGCATCAACACGTGGGTCCTGATGAACGACGACCAAACAAACGCCGTGTATTATTTCGCGGTGTCGAGCACGGTGCTGCAGTCTTTGCTGCAAAGCGCTGGCGTGCGGGCTGTGTTTTCCGAGCCTCGATGCTGATCCCTCAGGGGTCCCAAGACGACCGTGCCCGCACCCCATCACGGTCGCAGCGCGACCGCGTCGATCTCGATCTTCCAGGCGGGATCCACCAGCCGCGTCACAAACACCGCCGTTGATGCCGGTCGGTGCTCGCCCAGGTGTTTTGCCCGCGCCTTGCGCACGCAGTCTTCGTCATCGTCCTCGGTTAGGAAGGTCGTCAGCTTCAAGATGTTGGACACGGGAACGCCGCGGTCCGTCAGCAGCGCCACGATGTTGGCATAAACTTGGTCCGCCTGTTCGGCGAGCGTGGCCGGCACGTGTCCATCCAAAGCCACGGGAACTTGGCCCGAAATAAACACAAGCCCCGCGCCGGGCGGCGTTTCCACCACATGGGTGTAGCGTCCGAGCGGCGCGGCCACAACGTCAGGATTGTTCAGCACCGGCTTCATGGTGGTTTCCCTTTGGATCAAATCTTCAAAGCCTCAGACGCAGCATCATTGATGGCGCCCAAGGCGTCCAAGCATCAAGTGTCGCTCTTTGTATTGCGATCCCGCATGGGCCTTTCCAACAGGCACCCTCGACGCCGCACGATGTTTGTTCTATTTCGCGCAGGGTAATCATCGAGGGAAAGGGTTGGGCATGTCGATCACGCTCACAATCAACGGCCAGTCGCGCACGCTGTCCGCGCCAGGAGATACGCCCTTGCTGTGGGCGTTGCGCGACGAATTGGGACTCACCGGCACGAAGTACGGGTGCGGCGTGGCCCTCTGCGGGGCCTGCACCGTGCATGCCGATGGCGTGCCCATTCGGTCCTGCTCGACCCCGATCGACGCCTTGGCCGGTGTCACAATCACCACCATCGAAGGCCTTGCCACCGCGGGCGATCACCCGGTTCAACAGGCCTGGCGCAAGCTGGACGTGGTTCAGTGCGGCTATTGCCAGTCTGGCCAGATCATGGCGGCGGCAGCGCTCCTCGCCGGCAATGCCAACCCCACCGACGCCGACATCGACGCCGCCATGTCTGGCAACATCTGCCGCTGCGCCACCTATCACCGCGTGCGCGCTGCCATCAAGGAAGCCGCCACGATCGCCGCCGGCACCCAAACCGCTCCGCAAGGATAAGCCATGACCCATCATGACCCATCGCTCGCGCTGTCGCGTCGCGGCTTTTTGATCACCACAATCGCCGTTGGCACAGGCTTCGCCGTTGGCTGTTCGCCCGGGGGATCTGGTTCCGGAGGCCAGGCGGTGCTGGGCCCCTTCGTCAAGATCGGCGAAGACAACATCGTGACGGTCGTTGCCAAACACATCGAGTTTGGCCAAGGGGCCCATACCGGCTTGGCGGCCATCGTCGCCGAAGAGCTGGACGCCGATTGGGCCCTCGTGCGCACGGAATCAGCGCCTGCCAACTTGGCCGTCTATTTCAACACGCTGATGGGCCCAGGCAACATGGGCACCGGCGGTTCCACAGCGATCGCCAATTCCTGGACCCAGCTGCGCAAAGCAGGCGCGGCCGCCCGTGCCATGCTGGTGCAAGCAGCAGCCGACAAATGGCGCGTGCCCGCCGCTGAAATCACGGTCACCAAGAGCGTCGTCGCCCATGCCGCCTCGAACCGGCAGGCAACCTTCGGCGATCTGGCGACGACCGCCGGCAAGATCGCCCCACCCCAAACGCCAACCCTGAAAGACCCTGCCCAGTTCACCCTGATCGGCACGGACCTCCCACGCCGGCTGGACTCCGGCGAAAAAACCACCGGCGCGGCCAAGTTCACCATCGACACCCGGCCCGAAGGCACCCGCACGGCCCTGATTGCGCGCCCACCCAAATTCGGCGCAACCGTAAAAAGCTTCAACGCGCAAGCAGCAGAGCAAGTCCCCGGCGTGGTGCGCGTGGTTCAGGTTCCCTCAGGCGTGGCGGTCGTCGCAAATGACTTCTGGTCCGCGAAAAAGGGCAAGGAAGCCCTGACCATCGAATGGGATTTCGCCGCCGCAGAAACCCGCTCCTCGCCGCAGCTGTTTCAAGAGTTCCGCGCCCTTGCCCAAACGCCCGGCCCGGTTTCGGTCAACCGGACAGGCGATGTCGCAGCCGGCCTGCGCGGCGCGGCCCGCGTCATCGAGCAGACCTTCGAGTTCCCCTATCTCGCCCACGCGGCGATGGAGCCGATGAACGCGGTGGCACAAATCCGCGCCGGCAAAGTGGATATTTGGACCGGCAGCCAATTCCCCACCATCGACAAGCCAACCGCAGCCGGCATCGCCGGCGTTGATCCAGAGGCCGTCACGATCCACACCCTGCTGGCCGGCGGCAGCTTCGGTCGCCGCGCCAACTTTCAGGCAGACTTCGTGGCCGATGCCTGCCACGTCGCGAAAGCGATGAACGATGGCCAACCGGTGCTGGTCCAATGGACCCGCGAAGACGACATGACCGGCGGCAAATATCGTCCGATGGTCGTCCACAAAGTGCAAGCGGGCCTCAATCGCAACGGGGCGATCGTCGCTTGGCGCCACGTCATCGTCTCGCAAGGCATCACCGCCGGTACGCCCTTCGCGGTGGAGGGCCAACCAGACGGCACCGTGGTCGAGGGGGCCCAGAACTCCCCTTATTTCGCCGCCATCCCCAATGTGGATTTGAGCTGCCATTACGCGCAGGTCGGCGTGCCGGTCCTCTGGTGGCGGTCTGTCGGTCACACCCACACCGCCTACGTCATGGAACACATGATCGACCTGTGCGCCCGTGCCGCCCGCCAAGATCCGGTCGCCTACCGCCGCACCCTGCTGGCCGCTTCGCCGCGTCACCTGGGCGCGCTCAATCTGGCGGTGGAGAAGTCCGGCTACCCAGCGCGGCTCCCCGCCGGCCATGCCTACGGTGTGGCGGTGCACGAAAGCTTCGGCTCGGTCGTTGCCCACGTGGCGGAGGTGTCGGTGGTCAATCGCATGCCGAAGGTTCACAAGGTCACGGTCGGCTTTGACTGCGGCATCGTCGTGACGCCAGACCAAATGCGCGCCCAGTCCGAAGGGGCCCTTGGCTATGGCCTGGGTGCGGCGCTGTATGACCAGATCACGCTGGTGGACGGCGAGGTGGCTCAAAAGAACTTTGACGCTTACCCGAGCCTGCGCATCGCCGATATGCCGGCGGTGGAAACCCACATCGTGCCTTCCACCGCCAATCCAAGTGGGGCAGGCGAGCCGGGCACCCCGCCGATCGCCCCGGCGGTCGCCAATGCGATGTTGGCCCTGTCTGGGCGCCCCACCACCAAGCTGCCCTTCAAGCAGAGCTGACCACGCGATCAAGACGCGCCAGAGGTCAGGACACGCCAGAGAAATCCTCTGGCGTGTCCAAATCGCGCAGCACGCCTGCGCCTTGGCCATCCACCAGCACCAACCGCGCCCGATTGGCCTCAAGCAGCGCGCGCGCCCCGCGATCGCCGCTCAGGGCCATACAGTCAGCGATCGCCGCACGCCCTAACACCACAGGGTTGCCCAGCGTACCGTTCCAGTGCGCCACCACGCCGTAAGCCTGCGGCACCCAAGCCGCAAACAGCCGGTCGATCAACGCGGCATCGATCTCGGGCATATCCCCAAGCACAACGCAAATCGCGTCGACCGCGCCAGCCGCCACCAACGCGGCCCGCAAAGACGCTGAAAGCGCCGCCGGCTGCTGGTCCATTGCAACGATGGCCCAACCCCCGTCGGCCCCCACCGCATCGGCAACAGCCGCCGCATCGCGACCCGTTACCAACACGCGCACCTGCGCTTGGCAACCGCGCGCAGCCGCGCCCGCCCAAGCCACCAATGGCAGCCCGCGATAAGCGCGTAGCAGCTTGTTGTCGCCCCCCATCCGGGACGACAAACCCGCCGCCAAAACCGCCACGCCAAACCGCGGCACCGTCATGCCCCGCCAGCCCGACGCGCCCGCACAACATCGGCCAGGATCGAAATCGCGATCTCGCCCGGCGAAGCCGCCCCGATATCAAGCCCCACCGGCGCACTCAAACGCTTCACCGCCTCCCAGCCGACCCCAGCGGCCTCCAGCCGGTGCACCCGGTCCGCCAGCCGCCGCCGCGAGCCCAAAGCCCCCACAAAAAACGCCGGCGAAACCAGAGCCGCAGCCAACGCTTCATGGTCTTCGTCCAAGTCATGCGTGGTGGTGACCACCGCGGTCCAGGCATCAAGCCCAAACGCCTCAAGCGTGCGGGAAGGCGAGCCCCGCTCATAGTGATCGCATAGGCCGTCCGGCACCGTCTCGGGGCCCAATCGCCTGGATAAGATGGTTTCAAACCCGCTGGCGCGCGCCAGGCTGGCAAGCGCGATGGCCACCGGGTCCCGTCCAAACACAATCAGGCGTGCCACCGGGTCATAGCGGCGCGACAGGTGCTTCTCATCCGCCTCCAGCACCCAATCGCCGCCGACCGGCGCGGGTTCACAAACAGCAGCGCCAGAAAAAAGCAGCCGGCGCACAACGCTTTGGCGCGCATCCCGCGCCCGCAGCATATCGGCCCAACTGCGGTCCAACGGGTCCACCCGCTCCACCAGAACCTCAATCCGCGATCCGCACAGAAGCGCGATGTCGGCATAAGGGCTGCCGGCCCCAAACACCAAGAGCCGGGGCGTGCCCACCGCCACCACCTCTTGACCGATCAGGGCAAGGTTGCCCTCTACGCACCCCCCAGAGACATAC
Organism: Caulobacterales bacterium; assembly: GCA_049314555.1. Classification (GTDB taxonomy): domain Bacteria; phylum Pseudomonadota; class Alphaproteobacteria; order Caulobacterales; family Aquidulcibacteraceae; genus REEB509. The sequence goes on along the minus strand of JBMOEW010000028.1, from coordinate 33,047 downwards.
CCCGCCGCGCGCCCCTGCAGATCCACCAGCATCTGCGATCCGATCGGCCGAGGACTTGGCCCCGCAGCCCGCACCAAAGTCGCAAGCGCCCCTGGCAGGCCAAGCCGGAGCAGGGTGGCGATGCCATCGCGCACATCATCGCACAGCCCGTAAAGCGGCCAGTCTCCATCGCCAGGTCCCTGCCAAAGGCCCAGCGGGTGGTTTTGCGCCACCAGGGGCGGCCAAGGGGAGGCATCGGTCATGGCCGTTGAACTGGCGCGTTTATCGGGCGCTGTCCAGACCGGCAACGTCCCAAGAGAATCCACGCGCAACTGCAGCGAATTTCCCCTCCTGGGTGAAGCATGCTTGCCTCAAATGCCCATCATCCCGCATCCAATGTGCGGACAACGATCGAGGAAACCCCTATGGCAAGAACTGAGGTGAGGGAGCCGGGCAGGCCCTTTGGAATTCGCGTGATCCTGGCCAGCGTGGCGGGACTTGCCCTGGTGGGGTGCGCCACCGTGGACGCCGGCACCGCGACGGCAGGGTCTCCCCCTGCTGCGGCCCCGGTTGAACCCTTCGCCTCAACCTATGTGCGCCCGATTTCGAGCCCTACGTTGATCCGCAACGCCACTGTGATTGACGGGGCAGGCGGCGAATTTGCCAACGCCGACGTGCTTTTGGTCGATGGGCGGGTCGCGGGCGTCGGCCCCAACCTGACAGCACCCCAAGCTGCCACCGTGATTGACGCCACCGGTCGGTTTGTCACCGCCGGCATCATCGACATTCACTCCCACCTGGGCGTTTATCCCTCGCCTAGCATCGACGCGACCAGCGACGGCAACGAAGCAACCTCCCTCAACACCGCGCAGGTTTGGGCCGAACACTCCGTCTGGCCGATGGACCCGGGCTTCGAGCGCGCCGTCGCCGGCGGCATCACCGCGCTTCACGTGCTGCCGGGCTCCGCCAACCTGTTTGGCGGCCGCGGCGTCACCCTGCGCCCGGTTTTGGGGGCCCGCACCTACCAGGAAATGAAATTCCCCAATGCGCCGCAAAGCCTGAAAATGGCCTGCGGCGAAAACCCATCGCGCGTCTATGGCAGCCGCAACCAGTCCCCCGCCACAGACATGGGCAACGTGGCCGGCTGGCGCGCAGCCTGGATCGAAGCCCAAGCCTACCAGCGCACCTGGAACGACTATCGCACCGCACTCGCAGACCTTGAGGAGGGCGCAGAGCCGCCAGATCCCCCAACCCGCGACCTGCAAATGGAAACCATGGTGGGCGTTTTGGAAGGCGACATCCTCGTCCAATGGCATTGCTATCGGTCTGATGAGATGGTCACCGCCATGGGCGTAGCCGAAGAGTTCGGCTTTCACATCGCCGCGTTCCACCACGGCGTCGAGACCTACAAGATCGCCGACATCCTCGCTGAAGCCAACATCTGCACCGCCCTTTGGGCCGACTGGTGGGGCTTTAAACTCGAAGCCTATGATGGCATTCGCGAAAACATCGCGTTCAACGATGCGGCCGGCGGCTGCCCGATCGTCCACTCCGACAGCGAAGTTGGCATCCAGCGTCTCAACCAGGAAGCGGCCAAAGCCGTCGCAGATGGGCGTCGCGCCGGCTTAGAGATCAGCCGCGCTCACGCCTGGCGCTGGCTCAGCCTCAACCCGGCGACGGCCTTAGGGATTGGCGATGAAACCGGCTCTTTGGAGGTGGGTAAAGCGGGCGATGTGGTGATCTGGTCGGCCGATCCCTTCTCGGTCTACGCAGTGGCCCAACAGGTTTTCATGGACGGAGCTATGGTCTATGACCGCGCCCATCGCGGCGACCCGGCCTCAGACTTCGAACTTGGCCAAGACTACCGGGAGCCCGCCCAATGATCCGCGCCTTTCTCTTGAGCGCAGCGCTCGCCTGCAGCGCAATCGCCCACGCCGAAACAATCGTCATCCAGAACGGCAAGGTCGTCACCAACACCACAGTCGGCGTGCTTGAAAACGCAGACGTCGTGCTGGTCGATGGCCGCATCCGCGCGGTGGGTGTAGATCTGCCCGTGCCCCGTGGCGCGCGGGTCATAGACGCCGCCGGCAGCTGGGTCACGCCTGGTATCTTCGCCGCGATGAGCCAGGTGGGCCTGAATGAGATTTCGGGCTCCGGTGCCCCCAACGACGCCGAAGTGGAAGACGATGGCCTTTCCGCAGCAGTCGATGCGGGCCTGGCCTTTAATCCCACCGCCACGGCCATCGCTGTCACCCGCATCGAAGGCGTCACCCGCCTCGCCATCGCGCCCAATGCCACGGGATCGTTGTTTTCCGGCCAAGGCGCGTTGGTGTCGATGAGCGGCCAGCCCGAAAGCCTGTTTCGACCCCGCGCCTTCCAGGTGCTCCAGATCGGGGAAGAGGGGGCCCGCCGGGTTGGCGGCTCGCGCGCTGCCCTTTGGCCCAGCCTCCAAGCCGCCCTGCGCGACGCTCGCGAGTATCCACAGCGCTACACCTCCGGCCAAGGCGGTGCCATCCTGGACGAAGTGGATGCCGCAGCCCTGAAGCCCTATGCGCTCGGCCAAGCCCAATTCGTGGTGGAGGTGGAGCGCGCCGTCGATATTCGTGCCTTGCTCACCTTCGCCGCCGCTAACCCCCGCCTGCGCTTTGTCATCCACGGCGGGGCAGAGGCTTGGCAAGTGGCCGGCGAACTGGCCGCCGCAAACATTCCAGTAATTCTCGATCCTTTCGCCAACCTGCCAGACCGCTTCGAGCGCCTCTCCGCGCGCCTCGACAACGCCGCCTTGCTCCACGCCGCTGGCGTGCGCATAGCCATTGCGCCGGGCCCAGGCTCGGTCGATGCCCACCAGTCCCGGCTGGTCCTGCAGCTGGCCGGCAACGCCGTGGCCAACGGCCTGCCCTGGGAGGCCGCGTTCGCCGCCGTGACCAGCGGCCCCGCCGATATCTACGGCGTCGGCCGCGAACTGGGACGGCTGGCCCCCGGTGCCATCGCAGATGTGGTGGTGTGGGACGGCGATCCGCTGGAGGTCATGAGTGCGCCAACCGCGGTGTTCATCGACGGCCGCGATATCCCCCTTGTGTCGCGCCAGACCCGCCTGCGCGACCGCTACACGCCTGTGCGCTGATCAAATCCTTGGCCGCCCGTCTGGGACCCGGGCGGGCGGCTAAGCGCACGTCACGGCCAAAGCACCTCCGGCGGCATGGACGAAAGGATCGTTTCAATGTTGCCGCCGGTCTTCAGGCCAAACACCGTGCCGCGATCGTAAAGCAGGTTGAACTCCACGTATCGACCGCGCTGGATCAACTGCGCACGGCGGTCTTCAGTGGTCCAAGGCGTACCCATCCGCCGCCGCAAAATCGCAGGATAGGTCGCCAAAAACGTTTTCCCGACCGCCTGGGTGAAGGCAAAGTCCGCCTCCCAATCCTGCGTGTTCAAGTGATCATAGAAAATGCCGCCAACCCCGCGCGGCTCGTTCCGGTGGGGCAGCCAGAAGTAGTCGTCGCACCAGGCCTTGAACTTATCGAAATAATGTGGGTCCGCAGTGTCGCAGGTGGCCTTGAAGGCTGCATGAAACGCCACCGCGTCCTCATACGCCGGGTCGCGCTGATAAGCTTGAGTGGGGTTCAGATCGCCCCCGCCGCCAAACCACCCCACCTGCGTGCGAATGTGGCGGGTGTTCATGTGCGCGCTAGGGCAATGCGGGTTGCGCAAATGGGCGATCAGACTAACGCCGCAGGCCCAAAACGATGGGTCTTCCGCAGCCCCCGGCACAGACCGCACCATCTCGGGCGAAAACACACCCCTCACTTCGGAAAAATGCACGCCAACCTTTTCAAAAAACCGCCCGCGCATTAGCGCGCCCACACCGCCGCCTTCGTCCGCGGTGCCATCGCCCCTGCGCCACGCAAAGCGCTCGAATCGCCCCGCGGCCCCGGGGTAAAGATCGCCCGGTGCGTCATCCTCTAGCGCCTCAAACGCGCCAATCAATTGGCCTTGCAAGCTCGTAAACCACGCCGCCGCGCGCACCTTTTGCTCATCGCTCATGCCCCACCTCCCAACTGCGCCATGCCCCCGGTCTGGCGCAGGGCCTCCGCCAACGCGATCCCCGCCGCCATCGCAACATTGAGCGAGCGCATGCCTGCAACCATCGGAATTCGCACGATCGCGTCGGCAGCGGCTCGCACCTCCGGCGGTGAGCCGGCGCTCTCCCGGCCAAGGATAAGCGTGTCGTTTGCGCCGAACACAGCGTCATAAAGCCCCACGGCACCGTCGGTTTCGATCAGAATCAGCCGTCCCGAGCGTTTTTCTTGCTGCGTCATGAATGCGACAAATGAGGCATGTCTCGTCACCTCCACATGCGCCTGGTAGTCCATGGCAGAACGGCGCAAAGCCCTTTCTGTTAAAGGAAATCCACAGGGGTCAATGATGTCCAAAGGGGTGCCAAAACAGGCACTCAATCGCAGGGCTGCCCCAAGATTCTGTGGAATGTCTGGTTGATAGAAGGCGAGACGCACGATATCGCGTGCTCCTGATACGGGGGCTCGAACGTGTCATGGGTCTCGTGCGGCGCTACGCCACGCACCCAAACCGGGCTCCCGTCATAGCTTCTTTGCCGCGCGAGGTCAGCCCCGCGTGCATCTGGGACCGGGAGACCAACGTGGCCGAGACGACGGCGAACCACACCGACGGCGCGCAAAGCGATGGCACGCGGCGCGACTTTATCTTCATTGCCAGCGGTGCCGCAGGTGCTGTCGGTATACTCGCGGTGGTGTGGCCCCTCATCGACCAGATGAACCCGGCCGCAGACACCCGCGCCCTGTCCACCACCGAAGTGGACCTCTCCAAGGTCGCGACCGGCCAACAGCTGGTGGTCACCTGGCAGGGCAAGCCCGTTTTTGTGCGCCACCGCACACCGGAAGAAGTGTCCGCCGCCCAGCGGGATGACTATGCCACCCTGAAGGACCCCGCCACCGACGCCACGCGGATCGTTCAAGAAACCGGTGCCGAGGGCAAACCGGCCTACATCATCCTTCAGGCCGCCTGCACGCACCTGGGCTGCGTCCCCACGTTTGCGGAGGGCGATTACGGCGGCTGGTTCTGCCCCTGCCACGGCAGCCACTACGACACCTCCGGGCGCATCCGCCGGGGCCCCGCGCCCCGCAACCTTGTGATTGCGCCCTATGAATATCTCTCTGAAACGTCGATCCGGATTGGATAAGCACCGATGAGCGGACCCTCGACCTACAAGCCAGCCAGTGGCTTCACCCGTTGGATGGACAAGCGCCTTCCGATCCTGCGCCTGGCCCACGACAGCTTCGTGGCCTACCCAACCCCCAGAAATCTCAACTATTTCTGGACGTTTGGCGCGATCCTCACGTTTTGCCTGATCACCCAGATTGTCACCGGCATCGTGCTCGCCATGCACTACGTGCCTCACGTCGACTATGCCTTCGCCTCGGTGCAGCGCATTGAACGGGATGTGCCCTACGGCTGGCTGATCCAGAACATCCACGCCGTCGGCGCCTCGATGTTCTTCCTGGCGGTCTACATTCACATGTTCCGCGGCCTGTATTACGGGTCCTACAAGGCCCCCCGCGAAGTGCTGTGGATCCTGGGCTGCGTGATCTACCTGCTGATGGTGGGCACCGCCTTCCTGGGCTACACGCTGCCCTGGGGTCAGATGTCATTCTGGGGCGCAACGGTGATCACCAACCTGTTGGGGGCCGTTCCGCTGATCGGGGAGGGCATCAAGACCTGGCTGATGGGCGGGGGGTCGATCGATAACCCCACGCTCAACCGGTTCTTCTCGCTGCACTACCTCTTGCCGTTCGTGATCTTTGGCGTGGTGATCCTCCACGTCTGGGCGCTGCACGTGAGTGGTCAGAACAACCCGTCAGGCGTCGAAGCCAAAAACGAAGAAGACACCGTACCCTTCACGCCATACGCCACCATGAAGGACCTCTTCATGCTGGGCGTCTTCTTGCTGATGTTTGCTGCGTTCGTGTTCTACATGCCGAACGCTTTGGGCCACGCCGACAATTTCATCCCTGCAAACCCCCTGGTGACGCCAGCCGAAATCGTCCCTGAATGGTATCTGCTGCCATTCTACGCGATCTTGCGCGCGATCGACTTCAATATCGGCCCGATCGACTCAAAGCTCGGCGGCGTGATTGCCATGTTTGCGGCCATCGCGGTGCTGTTCGTTCTGCCATGGCTGGACACCTCCAAGGTGCGCTCGATGCGCTACCGTCCAGCCGCCCGCATGTTCTTCTGGGTCTTCGCGGTGGTATGCTTTGCCCTCGGCTGGGCCGGCGGCCAACTCCCGTCCAATGCTGTCTTCCAAGCCGGAGACAACAAGGCTTCCATCAGCTACGTCCAAGGCGGCACGTTGAACCGTCAGTCGATCATCGCAGCAGACGGTCCCACCCTGCAAAGCGTGATCACGGCACAAGAAGCGGCGCTGCGCCAAGCTGGGGCTGGCATCGTGCATGTGGAGCGGGATTCGGCCACCGCCGGAGCCTTGATCACAATCTCTGGTGGCACCACCCAGACCGTCTCTGTCGCCGCTAAAACGGAAGACGAGTTGGAAAAAGCCATCGAAGCCAAGCGCGCGGAGCTGTTCGCCGGCGGGGCCCAGCTGATCCAAACCGATCGCAACATGGCGTACCGGTTTACGGTTACAAACCTCTCCCAGGTTTTGACCGCGTACTATTTCTTGTTTTTCCTTGTGGTGCTGCCGCTGTTGGGCATTCGGGAAACCCCCGCTCGTGTCCCAGAAACTGTGGCGAAGTCCATAGCAGCTGGCCGCTCTGCGGCGGCGACCCCTGCTGAGTGAGGCCGATATGTTGCCCAAAATGCTGCGACGCCTGATCGCTGTCCTTGCGCTCACCCTGTCATTCGGCGGGCTTGCGGGGCCGGCGTTCGCCGCCAAAGGCGAGCATCCCCATGAGCACGCTTGGAGCTGGGAAGGCGTGCTTGGCACCTACGATCGCGGCGCTGTTCAGCGCGGCTTTGCGGTCTACAAGCAGGTCTGCTCCGCTTGCCATGGCATGCGTCACTTGTCGTATCGCAACCTTGGTGAACGCGGCGGGCCGTTCGCGGCCTACCAGTCCATGAACCATGAGACGGGCGAAGAAGAGATCCACCTGGGCGGCCATGGCCGGCTTGTCGATCCCAACGACAACCCCTACGTCCGCGCGATCGCCAACGACTACCAAATCCCAACGATCGACACCGAGACGGGCCTGGAAACCACCCGCGATGGTCGTCCCTCCGATAAGTTCCGCTATCCCTACGCAAACGAAATCCAAGGCCGCGCCGCCAACGGCGGGGCCTACCCGCCGGATCTGTCGGTGATCACCCACGCCCGTCACTACGGCCCAGACTATGTCCGGTCCCTGCTGCTGGGCTACACGGGCGAGCGCAAAGACGGCAAATACGTCAACCCCTACATGGGGGGCGGCTTGATCGCCATGGCCCCGCCGATCACGGACGAAACCGCGGCCGCCTTCACCTATGACGATGGAACCGTCGCCACCAAGGAACAGATGGCAGAAGATGTCGTCACCTTCCTGCAATGGGCCGCAGACCCGAAAATGGAGTTGCGCAAACAGATGGGCCTTGGGGTGATGATCTTTCTGCTGGTGCTCACCCTGCTGCTCTACGCCGCCTACAAGCAAGTCTGGCGCGGTGTGAAGCACTAACCAACCCACCCATGCTCAACACAACCGGCCGAGGGAGCGTTTGACAGCGCCCCTCGGCCGGACGCATTTTGGGCCATGCCTGCAGCCGCCCGACTATCCCCCACCGACGTCTTCACCCCTGAAGAGTGGGAGCGGCTGCGCGCGCGCTCCACGCTGTGGGGCCTGGCGCTGGTGGCCCACGCCTGGGCGGTGATCATCGCGGCCGCTGCGCTGTTTGTGCTCTGGCCCAACCCGCTCACTTATCTTCTGGCGGTTATGCTGATCGGGGCCCGCCAACTGGGCCTGGCTGTCTTGATGCACGAGGCCGCCCACGGCGGGCTTTCCCCACACCAGCGCCTAAATGACTGGGTGGGCCAATGGCTGTGCGCCGCCCCTGTGGGTGCCAACGTCGAAAGCTACCGCCGCTATCATCTGCAGCACCACAAATTCGCCAACCAGCCAGAAGACCCAGACCTAAGCTTGGCTGCCCCGTTTCCGATCCGCCGCGCCTCGCTGTGGCGCAAGGTCCTGCGCGACCTCACCGGCCAAACCTTCCTCAAGCAACGCACCGCCCAACTCGGCGGCCTCCTGCGGGTCCAGATGCAAAGACTGAAAGGCACGCCCAACCTGTCGCAGCCGCCAGCGGGAGCCATCCCGTTCTTGGTCTCAAACGCGGTCCTGCTAGCGGTCCTCACCGCCGCCGGTCTGTGGTGGGCCTATTTCGCCCTATGGCTGGTGCCGTTCGCCACCTGGAATCAACTGGTCACGCGCCTGCGCAACATCGCCGAGCACGCCTGCCTCACAGATCCCCACGATCCCTATCGCCAAGCCCGCACAACCCGTGCGAGCTGGTGGGAGGGCCTCCTGATTGCGCCCTATTGGGTGAACTTCCATGCCGAACATCATATGTTCATGCACTTGCCGTGTTACCGGCTTGGACGTGCGCATGCCGTGCTGCGCACCCGCGGCGTGCACCCGCGCATGCAAATAGCCAACGGCTACGCGGAGGTCTTGGCGCAAGCCGCCCCAACCTAAAAAACGTCCCGGCAATCCCGGCCCCCGCGTGCGCACGGGCCGGGGATCGCAGGCGCTAAGGGAGCCCGCTGCCCATCAGGTTTTTAGGCGCTTAAGCCGCTTCCAGCTCGGCGTGATCGGTCACAATCTTGCCCACGAGCCCATAATTAAGGGCCTCTTCCGGGAACATCCAAAGGTCCCGGTCTGTATCTTTTTTGATCTGGTCCAGGGATTGGCCAGTCGCCACCGCGAAAATCTTGTTCAGACGCTCGCGCATCCGCAGGATTTCCCGCGCCTGGATCGCCACATCCGAGGCAGACCCGCCAACCCCACCGCGGGGTTCGTGCAGCAAGAAGCGTGTGTTGGGCAGGCAGAACCGGTCCTGCTTGGGCACGCTGCAGAAAATCAGGGCCCCCGCACTGGCAACCCACCCGGTTCCCAGCATTTTCACCCGCGGCTTTATATACTTCACGACATCATGGATCATGTCACCGCTTTCCACGTGCCCGCCCGGCGAAGACACCACGAACGTGATCGGCGCGTCGCTTTCCGCCGCCAACGCAAACAGCCGCTCAGTCACTCGGCGGGCCTGCACGTCATTCACTTCCCCTGTCAGCATCACCACGCGGGCGTTAAACAGGGCTTTTTCCACCGGCGGCGACATCGGTGCTTCAGCGGGCGTTTTCTCTTCGTCGGACAAGCGGATCATTCAGCGCTCCAATAGTATGGGCGCAACGTAGGAAGCTTTGCCCCGCCTGCCTACCCCCAACGCAGCGGAGTTTCAGCCCAAGGCCGAAGGACCCGGTGCCCGATCAGCAAGCAAACGCGCCTTCGCCGCGATCCCCAGGCATCGATCCCTTGGCAGCCGGGCCGTATCGCAATAGGCAAAAGCTTAGCCACAAGTGCCGCGCTCCCCCTGGCGTTTGTTCAAGGATCCCCAATGTCCCTCGCCGACGCCATTCGCACCATCAAGGACTACCCAAAGCCAGGCATCCTGTTTCGCGATATCACTACCCTGTTGGGCGATGCGCGAGCGTTCCGCCGGGCAGTGGACGAGCTGGTTCAACCCTTCGCGGGCTCTGCCATCCAAAAAGTGGCGGGGATAGAGGCACGGGGCTTCATCCTGGGCGGGGCGGTTGCGCATCAACTCTCGGCCGGGTTCACCCCGATCCGAAAGCGCGGCAAGCTGCCAGCCCAAACCCTGCGTCAAACCTACGCCCTCGAATACGGCGAAGACGAAGTGGAAATACATATTGACGCCATCCAGCCAGGAGAGACGGTGCTGGTGGTCGACGATCTGATCGCCACCGGCGGCACGGCCGAAGCAGCGGTGAAGCTCCTGCGCCAAACCGGGGCCAATGTGGTCGGTGCGGTGTTTGTGATTGATTTACCAGATCTGGGCGGAGCAGACCGAATAAAGGCGATGGGCGTGCCAGTCCGAACCCTGGTATCCTTTCCAGGTCATTAGGCATATCTCTAAACCAGAACTTGATGGATCTGTGGTTCTGTCCCCGTGAGATCGAAAAATGATCCGGGATGGTGGTTATGCTCTCTGCACTTAAAGCAAAGCCTAAGGCGAAGTCTGTCGATTTGTCGGATGTCGGTAATGCCGACGACCGTCGCATTCTCAGCCTTATTGCCGCACAAGGCGACGCCCTGCTTCCAGCGCGTCACACACGCTTCTATTTCAATCCAATCAAGGGCGAAGAAGCCACGGTGGACTTCTCGGTTCTGGTCGAGGAAGCCACCGACATGGGCTTCAAAGTCGGCGAACAGCGGTCCGACATGCTGATCCTGGAGATCGAGCAGTCGATGTCGGTGGAGGTCGTCAACGCCGCCCGTCGCCTGATGGAACACTGGGCAGAGATTCACGCCGTGGACTACGACGGCTGGGAATGCCAGGTCGTCCGCAGCCTGAAGACCGCAACGCGCTAAAGCGTTTTGCGACCAAGTGGGTGCCGGTTGGTCGGAAGAAAACGCGTCCAAACAAAAACGAGAGCGCGCGATCCGATCCCATCGGATCGCAATGAGCTCGAACCCGCGATTGCCAACCTGCACACTGCCGGAGTAGGCCTCCTTGCGCCCCTATGGGATGGCGCGAGGAGGCTTTCGCATGTCCACACTGTTCGATCTCACCGGCAAGCGCGTGTTGGTCACAGGCGCTGCCAACGGCATCGGCCGCCGCACAGCCGAACTCCTTGGCCAGGCCGGCGCCAAAGTCTTCCTCACCGACATCAACCCCGCTGGTGAAGCGCATGCTGGAGCCCTGCGCGAAGCGGGGGCAAACGCGCACTTTCACAAGCTCGATGTCACCAGCGAGGCCGATTGGGCAACCGGGGTCGCCGCTGCCAAGGCCGCGTTCGGCGGCCTGGACGGCCTGGTGAACAATGCGGGCTTTATGCTGATGGCACCGCTGTTCGATACCTCTTTAGAGGATTGGCGCCGCCAACAAGCCGTCAACGTCGAGGGCGTGTTCTTGGGCATGAAACACGCCGGCCCCGCCATGCTGCCCCAGGGCGGCTCGATCGTGAATCTCTCGTCGATCTACGGCATCGTCGGCTCGCAGGCCTTCACGGCCTATTGCGCCTCAAAGGGCGCGGTGCGCTTGCTCACCAAAGCCGCAGCCATCGAGTGGGGCAGGGCGGGCTTGGCGCTGCGGGTCAACAGCGTGCACCCCGGCGTGATCGACACGGAACTGGCCGCCGAGCCGCTCCGCGTTATGGCGGGCATCGGCGTCCTGCCGAGTTACGAAGCCGGCCGTGAGTTGGTCAAACAACGCCATCCCATCGGTCGTTGGGGCCAACCGACCGACATCGCCGGCGCGATCCTTTTCCTGCTGTCAGATGCCTCGTCCTTCATGACCGGCTCAGAACTGGTGGTCGACGGCGGCTGGACCGCCGATTGATCACGCCGGTGGGTGATGTGGTGGCGCGCAGCTAGGCGTTGAACCGGAAGTGCATCACGTCCCCGTCTTGCACGACGTATTCTTTGCCTTCCAAGCGCATTTTCCCGGCGTCCTTGGCCCCGGCTTCGCCGTTGAACTGCACATAGTCCGCAAACGCGATCGTTTCGGCGCGGATGAAGGTGCGTTCAAAGTCGGTGTGGATCACCCCGGCGGCCTTTGGCGCGGCCCATCCCTTGTGGATCGTCCACGCGCGGGACTCTTTGGGGCCGGCCGTGAAATAGGTGCGCAATCCCAGCAGGTCATAGCCCGCGTGAATAAGCTTGTTGAGGCCGGGCTCATCAAGGCCTGCGGCCGAAAGATACTCATCTTGTTCCGCATCAGACAGCGCCGCCAGATCGGCCTCCATCTGCGCGCAAATCACCACACAGGCAGCCCCCTCCGCCTTGGCCCGCTCCACCACGACATTGGAGTAAGCATTTCCAGTAGCGGCATCGCCTTCTTCCACGTTGCACACAAACAAGACGGGCAGCGCCGTCAACAACTGCAGCATCTGGAAGCTTTTTTCTTCATCCGCGCTGCGAGTGGTCATGCGCGCGGGCTTGCCCTCTTCCAAAAGCACCTTGGCCCGCAACACCAAATCTAGGCTAACCTTGGCTTCCTTGTCGCCAGACTTGACCTTCTTCTCCAGCGCATTGACCCGCTTTTCCAGGCTTTCGAGGTCCGCCAGCATCAGCTCGGTCTCGACGGTCTCCAAGTCGGCCAACGGATCAATCCGCCCCTCGACGTGGGTGATGTCGTCGTTCTCAAAACAGCGCAGCACATAAGCCACCGCGTCGCACTCGCGGATGTTGGCCAAGAACTGGTTGCCGAGGCCTTCGCCCTTGGACGCCCCGCGCACCAAGCCGGCGATGTCCACAAAGTTCATCCGCGCGGGAATGATTTCCTTGGATTTTGCGATCTCAGCCAGTTTCTTCAGCCGCGGCTCCGGCACTGCCACTTCGCCCACATTGGGTTCAATCGTGCAAAACGGATAGTTCGCGGCCTGCGCGGCGGCGGTTTTGGTCAACGCATTGAAAAGGGTCGACTTGCCAACATTTGGCAGACCAACGATGCCGCACTTGAAACCCATGGGAGGAGCACTCGATTCTTGTCTGGCTAAGCCTGTGTCGCCCCTGATAGCGCCTCACCCGCACCCGCGCCAGACCGACACTTCAGCCGCCCGCCACGATCAGCGATCCTCTCAAGCGTTTGACGTTTCGCCCCTTTGCCGTCAGGTAAGGAGCAAGGCTGCCCAGGTGGTCGCGGCGCACAACGAGGGCAACACGTGAGCACAGGTCTAATCGCGCTTCTAGACGACATTGCCGCGCTGGCCAAAGTGGCCGCCGCCACCATCGACGACGCCGCCGGCCAGTCCGCCAAGGCAGCAAGCAAGGCCGCGGGCATCGTCATCGACGACGCCGCCGTAACCCCGCGCTATGTGGTGGGCTTCACCGCAGACCGCGAGCTGCCGATCATCGCCAAAATCGCGCGCGGCTCGCTGATCAACAAACTGCTGTTCATTCTGCCCGCAGCGATTGCCCTGTCGATGCTGGCCCAGTGGTCCATCACGCCGATTTTAATGATCGGTGGTGCCTATCTCTGCATGGAAGGCTACCACAAGGTTCTAGACCTGATCCGCCCGCATGCCCATCACGACGACACCCCGGTTGAAGTCGAAGCAAAATCCGCGGCAGAAGTTGAAGAGCTGATGGTCGCAAGCGCCACCCGTACAGATTTCATTCTCTCCGCTGAAATCATGGTGATTGCGCTCTCCACGATCAGTCAGACCAGCACCGGCGAGCCAACCCCGATCTGGCTGCAGGCGTCGATCCTCGCCATCGTCGGCGTGGTGATGACGGTCCTTGTGTATGGTGCCGTCGCCCTCATCGTGAAGGCAGATGACGTCGGCATGCACTTGGCCCGTGGCCGCTCGGGCTTTGGTCGCGCTGTCGGGCGCGGCATCGTCACTGGCATGCCGTTCTTCCTCACCGTGCTCAGTCAGATCGGCATGGTCGCCATGTTGTGGGTTGGTGGCGGCATCATCATCCACGGCCTCCACGTCGAACACTGGTGGGCGTGGCCGGAAGAAACCATCCACAGCCTCGCTGTGGCCATTGGCCAAACTGTGCCCGCGATCAAAGGCCTACTCACCTGGTTTGTGCAGGCCTCGATCGCCGCCGTCATTGGCCTCGCGATTGGCGCGCTGGTCGATCCGCTGGCCAAACACCTCATTGGTCCAGCCATCAAGCGCGCCGCAGCGCTTTGGCCCCGCAAGACACCAACCCACAGCCAGCCCTAGAGCGTTTTCCGACCAAGTGGATGCTGGTTGGTCGAAAGAAAGCGCGACAAAGTAAATGTTTAGAGCCCTCGATCCGATTCCATCGGATCGGAAGGGGCTCTAGGGGGCGTCATCGCCCTTCCGGGGATCTTTCTTTTCCGCAGGAGCCAGGCGCATAACTTCGGCCTGAAACTTCTCGTCCTCGCCCTTGACCAGCACAGCCGCAGCATCGGCACACGCCCCCAGCAAGGCCGTGAGCCACATCTGGTCTGCCTTGTGAAAATCGCTCAGCACATGGCCAAGCACCTTGTCCTTGTGGCCAGGATGGCCGATCCCCATCCGCGCGCGGCGAAAGTCTGGGCCAAGTGCACTGGCACTGATCGAGCGGATCCCGTTGTGGCCCGCCGCACCGCCCCCGGTCTTCATCCGAAATCGCCCCGGCGCGAGGTCGAGTTCGTCATAGAACACCACCACGTCGCCCCCGCTAAGCTTAAAGAACCCGGCCGCTTCACCAACGCTGCGCCCGCTCTCGTTCATGAACGTCTGCGGCTTGAGCGCCAGGCACTTGACCCCATCGATCGTGCCTTCACACGCCTCGCCCTGGAAGCGTTTCCGCCATGGCCCAAACCCGTGCCGCGCCGCTATCGCCTCCACCGCCATAAACCCAACGTTGTGCCGGTTGAGGGCGTATTTCGGCCCCGGATTGCCAAGCCCAACGAGCAGCAACATCAAACAGACCCCCTCAAGCAAAAACGCCCCGGCCAGCGGCCAGGGCGTTCGCGTTGCGATCAAGGTGCAAACGCTTAGCTGGCCGCGGCGTCCGCAGCGGCGGCTTCAGCATCCAGCTTGCCACCGCGCCCAGCGATGGTGGCAATCGTAAAGTCCCGGTTGCTGATGGTGGGCTTCACCCCCGTCGGCAGTGTCACCGAAGAAATGTGGATCACGTCGCCGATTTCAGAGGTCGCGAGGTCAATCACGATCTCTTCCGGGATCGCGTTCGCCGGCACCTTCAGCGACACCGTGTGGCGCACGATGTTCAGCACGCCGCCCTTTTTCAGGCCGGGGCAGATCTCTTGATTGATGAAGTGCACAGGCACGTCCACGCCAATCACAGAGCCTTCTTCCACGCGGTAAAGGTCAAAGTGCAGCGGCGCGTCTGTGACAGGGTGATACTGAATGGCCTTCGGAATCACCGGCTGCGTTTCGCCACGATAAGACAGCGTCACCATGTGCGACACGAACTTGCCAGAGCGCATCGCCTTCAGCAGTTCGCGGTCCGCCACCTCAATCGACACCGGTCCCCGCGGCCCGCCGTACAGCACGCCCGGCACCATGCCCGCCCGCCGACGCGACCGCGCCGGACCCGAGCCGGACTGCTCCCGCACTTCGACGTTCAATACAATGCCAGTCACGGCTTAGCCCTCATGGTTAAAGACCAAGGATTGCAAAGCGCGCGCAAGCACGCCAAGCCAAAGCCCCCGATCGATCGGAAAACAAGGCGCGGTGCATAGCCGAACTCGGGGCACCGCGCAACAGCCCAGGCTCAATTGCCTGATGTTCTCTTACGTGCCGCAAGAGCCGCCTGGTGTGGGAATGCAGGTGGTCAAGGCGCGCCGGGTGGCGTCGTTGGCCGCATCGGAGGCGTCCTGCTGGTCCCCGCGCCATTCAGCCCGGGTCTGGCAAATCCGCTGCCGGTTGAGCCTTGAACCAAGCCCCCGGAACGTCCGGCAGATCACTGCATCATCCCCGGTAGCGCGCGTCTCGCCGCCGGCTTCTGGCGCAGCAGCGGCTGGGTCTGTCGCCGCTTCCACCGGCGCAGGGGAGGACACATCCGGTGTTTGCGCGAAAGCAACGCCAGACACGCTCAATACAGCAACAACAAACAACGCGCGCAGCATCACGCCCTCCAAATCATTCAAACTCGCAAGCCTATACCACCAGCTTGGGCTTTCCCTCCAGCGCGCAACCGAGGATTGCCTGCAGTTGCCCGGATTTCAAGCAGGTTTCAGCCCTCAAGCCCCTCTGGCACGCCCACCACATGGAAGCCCGCGTCCACGTGGATCACTTCCCCCGCCACAGAGCGCCCAAGGTCAGACAACAGCCACAGCGCACACCCCGCCACGCCCTCCATCGAGGTATCTTCCTTCAGCAGGCTCCAGTCGCGGGCCGCAGTCATCAGGCCACGCCCCCCCGAAATCCCGGCCATCGCCAGTGTGCGCATCGGCCCAGGCGACACCGCATTCACCCGAATGCCTTTAGGGCCAAGGTCGCGGGCGATATAGCGCGTCGCTGCCTCCAGGGCCGCCTTCGCCACCCCCATCATATTGTAGTTCGGCACGACCCGCTCAGACCCCTGGTACGTCAAGCTGATCATCGAGCCGCCGTTCGGCATCAACGCCGCGCCGCGCCGGGCCACATCCACAAAACTGTAGGCCGAGATGTCCATGGACTTTAAGAACCCCTCGCGGGTGGTGTTCTCAACGAAACTGCCCTTGAGCTGTTCTTTGTCGGCAAAGGCAATGGCATGCACCAAAAAGTCCATCGACCCCCAGGCGCTAGCAAGCTTCGCGAACGCGCCATCCATGCTCGCGTCGTCCGTGACGTCAGCGGGAATCACCATGTCCTGCTTGGCCCCAACGGACTCCGCCAACGGCCGCACCCGCTTTTCCAGCGCCTCGCCCTGGTAGGTAAACGCAAGCTCAGCCCCTTGCGCGGCCAACTGGCAGGCGATCCCCCACGCAATCGAGTTCTGGTTGGCCACCCCCATGATGAGCCCGCGCTTACCCTGCATCAGGGTTCCCTTTGGCATCGACCATTCGGACATCAGCGCCTCCTCTGGCGGGATCGAGTAAAATGATCGACCCTTCAACCGCGCACGCCCTGCCGGGTCAAGGGTGGTGGCACAAACGCGCAAACGGCCGTTCCAGTTGGAACGGCCGCTTTGGGTTCGGGGGTAGGGGCATCAGCTATGCGCCCCTAAGGGGCAATCGCTAAACTCGTGAACAGCTCTGGCCCGGTTAAGGCGATCACGATCAACAAGCTCAGCACGAGGCCCCAGCGGCGAATATCGGTTCGGGCAGCCATGCGGGTATCCTTTCTAGAGTGAAGGCGCGGGCGCGCGCTTAGCTCAGCATCAAAGCAGCTTGATGCAGCACAGGAACCATGAAGGCACCCACAGCAAAAACCGCAACCACGAAAGCAGAAACGCTAACGATGAAAGATGAAGTGTTCGAGTTCATTGTAATATCTCCGTTGCAGTCAAGTTATATGGCAGCATATCTGCCCGCGGTGTTTTGGGAGCGGTTTGGGGTGGATAGGATGCGACACGCATCACCCAGGGTTCCAAGCCGTTCATGACTTGAAGGATGCGGGTGTCAGCTCATTTGGATGCGAAACACGCCGTGTTTTTTGCAATCGCACCGCAGTGCAGCAAAAAGCCGTTGAGCCGCAGCGCCTTAGCGCGTGCCAAGCACGCCGCGCCCGAGTGCAGCAACGGCGCGCGATACGTTATTCAAATAGGACAGAGATACTTTGCTCGTTGGCGATCCGCCAGATCGCCTCGCCAATCAGCGGTGCCACGGAAATCACCCGGATCTTGTCACAGGCCTTCACCGTGTCGCTGGGCAGGATGGAATCGCTGCAAACCAGCTCCTTCAGCTCACTGTCCGCCACCCGTTGGGCTGCCCCGTTCGACAACACCCCGTGGCAAACGTAAGCCGATACAGATTTTGCACCCTCTTTCCGCAGCGCCGCCGCCGCGTTGCACAACGTCCCGGCGCTATCGACGATATCGTCGATCAAGATGCAGCGACGTCCCTCCACGTCGCCGATGATGTTCATCACCTCCGCCACGCCCGCCCGCGGCCGACGCTTATCGACGATCGCAAGGTCAGCGCCCAAGCGGTTGGCAAGCGCCCGCGCCCGCACGACGCCGCCGACGTCGGGGGAAACGATCATCAACCCCTCCGACTGGCCGTAATGCTCCTTGATGTCTTTTTCCAACACCGGCGTCGCAAACAGGTTGTCGGTCGGAATATCGAAAAAGCCTTGGATCTGCCCGGCGTGTAGCTCCAGCGTTAGCACGCGGTCTGCGCCCGCTTCCGCGATCAGGTTTGCCACAAGCTTGGCGGAAATAGGCGTGCGCCCGCCCGTCTTGCGGTCCTGGCGCGCATAGCCGTAGTAGGGCAGCACCGCCGTGATCCGCCGGGCCGAGGCCCGCTTCAGCGCGTCGATCCCGATCAACAACTCCATCAAATGGTCGTTGGCCGGCTTCGAGGTCGATTGCAGCAGAAACACATCCTCGCCGCGCACGTTTTCTTCGATCGTCACGAAGATCTCGTGATCCTTAAAGCGCTTGAACTCCGCCTCCGACAGGGGCGTGTCCAAGTGTTCAGCGATCGCCCGGGCGAGGGCCTGGTTGGAGTTGCCCGCCAACAGCTTCATCAGAGCATGCCCCAGCTGGTGCAGCGATTAGGGCTCAAGGAGCATGATCGCGGCACAATTGCGTCCGTAGTCTGGTAACGAGTCGCGCACGCTTCGGCGATGGCTGAAGCTGTGTTCCGGTGACGAGAACGTATCCAAACCAACGTTTGTCATGCGATTGACGCCGGCTTGTTGCAAACGCGTCACGCAAAACGCGGGCAGATCAAACAGAAATCGATCGCCGACCCCGGATACGAAGAAGTCGGCGTAATCCTGATTCGCATCCACGAAGCGCGCGCGGAACTCGGGCCCAACCTCGTAATTGGCCTGCGCAATGGTGGGGCCGACCCCCGCGCAAATCCGATCCCGTCGCGCACCCAATCCTTCCATCGCCGCCAAAGTCGCTTCGATCACGCCACCGAAAGCACCTTTCCAACCGGCATGCGCCGCACCGATCACGCCAGCCCGCGCATCGGCCATCAGGATCGGCGCGCAGTCTGCCGTCAACACGCTCAACACCAGGCCCGGGCGCGCCGTCACCAGGCCGTCCACCTGCGGGCGCGGGCCAGACCACGGCCCATCCACCACCAACGCCAACCCGGAATGCACCTGGTGGGCACTTAACAAATGGTCAGCTTCCACCCCAAACCAGGCGGCAATCCTGCGCCGGTTCTCCACCACCGCTGCCGGGTTGTCATTGGAGCCGGGGCCCGCGTTCAAGCCAGCGTAAATGCCCTCCGAAACGCCCCCCCGTCGGCCAAAAAAACCGTGCTTCACGCCCGCAAATGCCAGCGTGGCAGCGGAAACAGGCGCGAGGTCTAAAACCCCGCCGGGGGAGGGAGGCCAGGACTGGACAGACATATCGCCTTGAACAAAACCCCCATCTGGTCGGGTGCCACGAGCCGGTTCAATTCTCGCCCGATGCGATCCTGGCGATCCGGGTGGCGCTGCACCAAAGCAGCAGCCCGTTGAGCAATCCCCAGCGCCTGCAGGAAATGACCCTGTTCGAGCGGTCCTGCAACCTCCAATCCAAGCCCGGTCGCGGTTTCAGCCACCGCCGCAAAGTCCACCTGCGCGGTGAGGTCGCCAATCCCTGGCGCGTCCAGCGGGTGGACCTTTTCGTGGCCACGAAGGGCCTGCAGCGTGTCCCCGCCATCAGGCGTCACATAGCCATAGTCCAACAAAAGCGCACGCCCTGGGGCTGCGTGCAGGCGCGCAGCGATTGGGTCCAAAAATCCTTCCAAGCCCACCGCAATCTCCCGCAGGAAGCCGTCTGGCACGCCCGCCGCACGTGTCGTGTCGGGCAAGGGCTCAGAAAGGCCAAAGCCCAGCGCGCCGTCCGCTACCCCCACCAGCCGCTCGCGCCAGCCCTCCGGGCTATGCGCGAACTGGCGGATCGGCAGGCAGTCGAGCACCTCGTTAGCGATCAACAAGGTCGGGCCCGCTGCCACATCCGCGAGGCTGTCTGGCCATTGGCCTACAGCGCCCACGTTGGCCAGCGCCTGCGCCTGCAGCCGCCGCAACGGTAGGCTTGGCTCCACCAAATGGAGATCGATCGCGGCGCGAAAATCCTCCATCACCCGGCCCGCGCGCCAGAGGTCGCTGATCAACGCGCCGCGCCCAGGGCCCAGTTCAATCAGCTGCGCCCTGCCGGGCGCTCCAAGCACGGTCCATTCGTGCGCACACCAAAGGCCCAAAAGCTCGCCAAACATCTGGCTGGCTTCCGGTGCCGTGATGAAGTCCCCTTCCGCTCCAAGCGCAGGACGGGTTGCGTAATAGCCAAACTCCGGATCAAACAGCGCCCGCTGCATAAACTGCGCAACGGTGATCGGCCCGTCCTGCGTGATCTCTAAAGCCAGCTGCGCCGCAAGCGCAGTCATACCGGCGTGGTCCGGCGCGCCCGCATCACAAGATAGGCACCGGCCACAATCATCGGCACACACAGCAACATGCCCATGGTCAAGAAGTGCCGCAGCGCCTCCGGCATGTGGTGATCCGGCTCCCGCACCAGCTCCACCAGCGCCCGGAACACGCCATACCCCAGCAAGAACAGCCCCGCCGTCAGGCCTGGCCGCTGCAGGGCACCCCGGTGGTGCGTCGCGACCCGCAAAATGACAAACAGAACAAGGCCCTCCAGCACGGCTTCATAAAGCTGGCTGGGGTGGCGCGCCTCTGGCCCTGCGGCTGGAAAGATAACGCCCCAAGGCGCATCCGTTGGCCGGCCCCAAAGCTCGCCGTTGATGAAATTGGCAGTCCGCCCGAAGAAAAGCCCGATCGGCGCCGCCGCCGCCGCCAGATCGCCCAGGCTCAAAAGCGGGATCTTGGCACTGCGGGCAAACCAGAAGATGGCAACCGCAACGCCTAGCAGACCGCCGTGGAAGCTCATGCCGCCGTGCCAAATCGCAAAAATCTCTAACGGCGAGGTCCAGATGATGTCGGGGCGATAAAACAGCACATACCCAAGCCGCCCCCCTAAAATCACCCCAAGCGTCGCCCAAAACAGAAAATCGTCCGCCTGCGCAACGCTGATCGGCGCAGCCTTTCCGCCCCACAGCCGCGGCGTTTTGGCGATGCTCACGATGTAGCGCCACCCGATCATCAGCCCGGCGATGTAGGCCAGCGCATACCAGCGCAGCGCGAACGGCCCAATCTGCAGCGCCACCGGATCAAGGTCTGGGAACGGGATTCCGCTGGAAACGGCGGCGATCAACAAAGTGGCGTCGGCCATGCGATATCCCCTGTGGCAGGGCGTTCTATTGCGCCTGCACCCACGGCTTTCTAAATACACTGCTCTCTGAAGCCAATTGCAAAGTCCACACGCATGGAACGCACCACCGGTGTCTTCGACGATCTGGCCCGCTTGATGACGGGCGCAATGGGCATGGCCCAGGGCCTACAGGACGAAGCCAAGACGTTCATGCGCGCCCAGGCAGACCGGGTCGTGGCCGACATGGACCTGGTGAGCCGCGAAGAGTTGGAGGCCGTTAAGGATCTCGCCGCCCGCGCCCAAACCGAGGCCGCCGAGTTGCGCGGCAGGCTGGCGGCCCTCGAAGCGGCGATGGCCGCGATGCAAAAAGGCACATGACCGGGCTGTCATTGCGCGGTCACACAAACGCACATAATCTGCTCTTGGGGAATGATTCGTTCGCGTGTTGAACACGCGGCACTAAGGGAGGTAGACCTGCCGGTTGTCGCCGGCGACGCCTTCCGTTTCCTGCGGAGGCGCTCACAGAGGAGGGGCGCATGGATCTCACCTTGGACGACGATGTGGAAGTCGGTGGCGACCCCTTGGAGGTCGCGGAAGCCGTATTGGCAGCAGATGATCGGTTCACGGCCACCCGGCTGGACGAAGAAGATCTGCAATTCACCTTTCGCGCGCCCTGGGGCGAAGCTGCTGGCTTTTTCAGCTACCGCGACGAACTCCCAGCCATTCTGTTCACCTTCGGCCTGGACCTGGCGGCACCGCCAGAACGCCGCGCTGAAGCCGCGCACCTCGCGGCGATGATCAACGAAAATCTGTGGCTCGGCCATTTCGACGTATGGTCCGAAGACGGAGCGATCGTCCTGCGCCATGCTCTGCCGATGGTTGGCAGGCTGGATGTTTCGGCCGGCGAAATCCAGGCCCTGTTGGCTTCGGCCCTGGATGCAGCCGATCGGTTCCACCCAGCGTTCATGCTGCTGATCCTGGGGGGGCAATCGCCCACCGATGCGGCCTGCGCGGGCCTGTTTGAGACCGTTGGGGAAGCGTGAGGGATTTAGACTCCCCCACCGTCGTCCTGTTCGGCGCGGGGCAACTCGGCGGTGCCTTGGCCCGCGGATGGGCCCATGCCGTGCGCCTGGGCGGTGGGCTGACCCTTATTGTGCAGGAACCGAACTTCGACCCGGCCTTGGCCGAAGCGCTTGAAGCCGCCGGGGCCACCATGAACCCACCGGACTCTCCGGTGGCAGACGTGGTGGTCCTGGCGGTCAAGCCCTTGGATTTCGCGACTGTAGCCCCAGCGGCGAAAGCATTCCTTGGCCCCCACACCCTGGTGATTTCCGTGATGGCGGGCGTCACGCTGAACAGCCTCGCCCGCGGGCTGGGTGTCGATCGGGTGATCCGCGCGATGCCAAACATCTCAGGCCAAATCGGCAAAGGGGTCACGGCCTTCGTGCCAAGCCCCGGCTGCGATGAAACCGACAAAGCCTTCGCCGAACAGCTCTTGGCCCCGCTTGGGCCGGTCGAACCACTGGGCAATGAACGCCTGATGGATGTGGTCACGGCCGTCTCAGGTTCTGGTCCAGCCTACGTGTTCTTGATGGCCGAGGCCCTTGCCGCCGCCGCCGAACTCGAAGGCCTGCCCAAAGACGTCGCTGAACGCTTGGCGCGCCAAACTGTCGCAGGTGCAGGCGCGTTGCTGCTCGAAACCAACGCCGCACCGTCTGCCCTGCGTAAACAAGTCACGTCCCCCGGTGGCACCACGCAAGCCGCCCTTGACGTGCTACAAAGCGCCGATGGATTAGGACCGTTGGTGCGCCGCGCCGTGGCAGCGGCCGCAGAACGGTCCCGCGCGCTGGGCAAAGACGCCAGCTGAACGAAGGAAGTCCCAATGCTCTTGACCCCCGAACAGCGCGAAGCCCTCGGCCACGCAGCCCTGAAGGTTGCAGCAGACTCAGGGTGGCGTGGTGCCAGCCTGTTTGATCTTGCCCGCGCCGCCAAACTGCCTGTCAGCGCGTTTTTCCCCGCAAGCCTGCATGACGCCCAAGATTGCGCAGAAGAACTGTTCGATCGCGCCATAGGCCAGGGCATGACCGGCCTGGATGCCACCCAATCGGTGCGAGACCGCCTGTTTGATCTTCTGATGCAGCGCTTTGAAGCCATGGAACCCCACCGTATCGCAGTGCTCGCCATGGAAAGCACGGGCGATCCCGTGGCCCTCGCGGGCCAGCACCACCGCCACGTGCGCTGCGCGAAATGGGTGCTGGGCTTGGCCGGCATGGATGCAGAAGGCGTAACGGGCCAAGCGCGCGCGCAGGGGCTTGCGGTGATCATCGCGCAGGCCCGGGCAGCGTGGCGCCAAGACACCGCCGGAGACTTCGCCCGCACGATGTCTGCCTTGGATAAAGCCCTGCGGCGCGCGGAAGAAACCTTTGGGCGCTTCGCCGGCTTCCCGGCCAGCGCTAAACAGCCATCGGAAGGCGCAGGCAAGCCTTAAGCCCGCCCATCGCGCTGCGCGACAGCACGATATCGCCCCCATGTGCCCGCGCCGCATCCCGCGCGATCGCAAGCCCAAGGCCCACACCTTTGGCGTTGCGCGTGCGCGTCTCATCAAGGCGTGAAAACGGCCGGAACGCGTCTTCATAGAGCGCCGGGTCAATCCCTGGGCCGTCGTCCTCCACCAGCACTTCCAAAGCACTGCCAGCCATGGCCACGCTTACGGCAACGTGATCGCCATGCGCGGCGGCATTGTCGATCAGATTGGCCAACGCACGTTTCAAAGCCCCGGGCCGCCCCGGAAGAACGATGGGCGTGGCTGGCCGCGTCAACGTCACAACCGCCCCGGTTCGGGCCTGAGCCGCCACGGCCTCCTGGGCGAGCGCCGCCACGTCCACATCAACCTTATCTTCGGTCCACTCGCCCCGCGCAAAAACCAGATATTCCTCCAGCGTACTTTCCATGTCCGCCAGGTCTTTTTTGGCATCTTCCAGGTCGGGGCTGTCGTCCATCAGCGCAAACTGAAGCTTAAGCCGGGTCAGCGGCGTGCGCAGGTCGTGGCTTACCCCAGCCAGCAATTGCGCCCGCTGCGCAATGTGGCGCCTGATCCGGTTGCGCATGTCGAAAAAGGCGTGGGTCGCAGCGCGCACCTCGCGCGCCCCACGGGCTTTGTAGATGCTCACCTCTTCGCCCCGACCAAAGCGCGCCATGGCATCCGAAAGCTGCTCGATGGGCCGCACTTGATTGCGGATGAAGATCACCGAAACGATGCACAAAAACAGCGTCGCACCGAATATCCAGGCCACAAACAAGGGCCCGGATCGCGCCTGCACCCGGTCCCGGAAAGCCTGGACCTCCAACACCCCGCCGGTGATCGGCACCCGGATCCGCACTTGGTTGCCGGCGCACGTGCTGTCGTACCAAACCGCCCGATTAAGCTCCAACTCCAATGACCGCGTGAGATAACGATCAATCCCCGGCTGGCCCGGCAAGCACCGGGGGGGATCAGCAACAGTCGCGGGCGTCAACGCGATATCCAACCGTAAAGGGGCCCAGGCCATCCGCCTCAGATCTGCGAACGTCTCGGCCGTCGGGTCGCGCTCATACAGCTGGATCAGCAAGGTGATATCAGAGGCCACCCCCTGGCTCATCCGCTTTGACGTGGTTTCCCAATGGTCATTCAAGAAAACCATTGTGATCAGCAGCTGCAAAAGTGCAGCAGGGCCCACGATGATCAGCAGGGTTCGCCAATAAAGGCCCTTCGGCATCCAGTCTCTAAAGAGGTACCGCGCCATCCCAATTCCCATTCAGTGCGGCGTCTAGTTGCCACCGCTTGCCAGCCATGCCTTAAACCGTGGCCATGACCGATGCATTGTCATGGCTAGAACGCCGCACGCGCAAGACCTCAACACGGACCTGGCTCACGTTCCTGTTCGCGTTGCCCCTGTTGAAGGGCCTCGTCAACCGCACGTTGGAGGGCGGCCGCAGCTTTGCCGATGATTTCGAGGCGGTCCTGTGCGCCGGCCGCAATGCGCTAGCGGGGGCCGTCTACTACGGCGAGGCGGGCACCTGCGCCGATATCTCCCACACCCCTTACGTGTATCTGCCGTGGGTGGCCGAAGGGGCAGGCCGCGCGATCGGCGTGCTGGGAGAAACGGGCTTTCAACTGGCTTACGCCGTGATCTATGCCGCTTTGGCGGCATTTATGCTGTTCTGCGTGTTTGTCTCCCGCCTCGCTCCCGGCCGGTTCGCTGAGCGCATCCTGTTCCTCGGCCTGATCACGGGCAGCGCCTTGGCACTCGGCAACGTGGCCATTCCCCTGCACGCCTTGATTTTGGGCGGCGCACTGCTGGTCACAACCTCTGTTTTGCCCCTCGCGCTGGCCATCGGCCTGGCAGGGGCCGTCAAACCGTTGCTTCTAACGTTCGGCGTTGTGTTCCTGCTGGCACCAATCTCTTGGCCGCGCAAAATCTTGGGCGGCGTCGCCGCCCTGGCTATCGCGCTCCCGCCCTGGGTGCTTTCGCTGCAGGCTGGCGGCCCGCAAATAGACGCGTGGCTGGCCGTCACCCGGGAAATGGCCGTCGATGTGGCCCCTGGAGACGGTTTTTGGGGCTGGCTTGCGCTGTTTGGCGTGCCGGGCACCGAACCAACAGCGATCGTTGCGTATCTGGTTTTTGCCTTGGCCCTCGTGGGATGCGGCTGGGCGGTTGCGGCCAATGGCGGCTTGTCGGCCCGCGAACGGGTGTGGCTGGGCCTGGCGGTTGGGGTGCTGATCATCCCGCGCCTGATGGCGATCGATGTGTTTCTGCTGGCACCGGGCCTTTTGGCGCTACTGGTCGCGGCCCGCGACCGCGCCACGAGCAGCTTCCAAACCGCAAGCTGGCTGGTGGTGGGCGGTGCCGCTCTTGGGCTGTTGCTCGATCTTGTCGACGCTGGCGACTACGCCGTGAAAATCGCCCTTTTGGCCTTCTGCCTCGCCATCGTTTGGGTTGGTGTGCGTCTGCTGCCCAAATCCGGGTAGAGAAAGACCCCAGTAGACATCGCTGCATCGCGGCGCCATCAACGCGCTTATGGCCGAAACAGAGCTCTTTGACCTCCGCCCCACCCACAATTCGCACCGCTGGGTTCTGCCCGTGACCCAAGATGTCACGGTAGGCCCGCCGGGGCGAAAATTCTTGTTTGGCGGCGTTGGCCTCGCAAGCGCGATCACCGCTATGGAGCGCACCACCGGTCGTCCCACGATCTGGGCAACGGCGCAGTATCTGTCGTATGCCCACCCCCCGCAGATCGTTGACCTGGACGTGGTGGTGCCGCGCTCTGGCAACGCCATCACCCAGGCCCGCGCCGTAGGCCACGTGGCTGACACCGAAATCTTCACCGTCAACGCAGCCTTGGGCAGCCGCGCCAACGAAGTGGAGGGCCAATGGGCAGCGCTGCCCGATGTGGCAAAGCCAGAAGATTGCCCGCCAATGCCCCGCTGGCACCCCCACGACAAGGACATGCACGACAAGTTCGATCTGCGCGTCGCCAAGGGCCGCTATGGCGAGGCCCGCGGCGATGGCCAATTCAGCGAAGACGGGCACGCCGTGCTGTGGGGCAGGGCGGTCAACACCACGCCCGTCACGTCGGGCCTTTTGGCAATGCTGGCAGATTTCGTGCCCTCAGGCACCGGCCATGCCCTGGGCCGGCACGCCGGTGCCAACAGCCTGGACAATACCATCCGCATCCGCGAACTGGTGCAAACCGAATGGATGCTCTTGGACATCCGCATCCACGGCGTCCGCTCCGGCTTCGTCCATGGCCGGATGCACATCTTCAGCCAGGACGGCATCTTGATGGCCACCGGCAGCCAAAGCGCGATCCTGAGGCTGCAACCCGTGAAATAGGGTCGCCTTATGTCTCGTGCGGGCCAGGGCCCTTCAATCGATCGCCAGCCGATACCCAACGCCCCGCACGGTTTGCAGGAAAATCGGCGCGCGCGGGTCCGCTTCGATCTTGCGCCGCAGCCGCGTCACCTGCACATCGATCGAGCGCTCCAAACCCGCCCCGGTTCGCCGCGCAAGGTCTTCGCGCGTGATCGGCTCCCCGCCCTTGGCCACCAACACCTTCAACAACGTCAGCTCTGAATCCGTGAGCCGCACGCCCTTGCCATCGCGTGTCAGGTCGCCTCGCGCCACATTGAACACAAACGGCCCAAAACTGGCCTGCTCGATCGTTTGTCCCCGCTTGGCCGCCACCCGCCGCAAGATCGCGTTGATCCGCAGCGCCAGTTCTGCGGGCTCAAACGGCTTGGACATGTAGTCGTCCGTGCCCACCGCATAGCCTTTGGCCAAATGCTCGTGATCGGTCAGCGCCGTCAGCATGATGATCGGGGCCTGGCTGGTCTTGCGGATGCTTTCCGCCAACGAGAACCCGTCCTCCTTGGGCATCGTGATATCCAGGATGATCACATCGAACGAAAAGGCACCCAACATCCGCCGGGCGGCATCCGCGTCCTGCGCCACAGACACCCGCGCTCCACCCTTGGAAAGAAACTTCCGCAGCAGGTCGCGGATGCGGTCGTCGTCATCGACAATCAACAGGTGCGCGGGTTCCCCCTGGGCGTCGACGATCGGAATGCTCATGTGTCGTCCTCGCTGTCCTTCGCCAGGGCGCTCAACACCAACCGCGCCCCAGCCACAGCCTCAGCGCCCGACACGCGAAACACCTCCGCCAGCCGCTCACGCAGCGCAGCAGAGGTCGCACGTTCCGCCGCTTCGCCAGCAGCCGTCAACACCACCGCCCGGGCGCGTCCGTCCCTTGTTGACCGCTCGCGCACGATCAGGCCGGCCCGCTCAAGGTCGTTCAACACCCGCGCGAGGCTCTGCTTGCGCACTTTGAGCTGCGACAAAAGCACCGAAACGCTCCCCGCTGGCCCCCGCCGAATGGCCGCAAGCGCCCGATAGTGCGCCGCCCCCAGTTTGAGATCCTTCAACGGCCCTTGGGCAGCGCTAAAAAACACACGCGCCGCTTCCAAGATGAGATCAGCTGCGCGATCCAGCTCCTCTTCGCGCAAAAATAATCTAGCATCCGCCCCGTCTGGGGGCGTGCCCTGCGTAAAACGTTGCCGAGTTTGATCGATTGCCATTGCTGTGCGTAAACATGCGTCGGTGAACAAAGATGCGCAAGCGCGGCCCCCGCGTCGCGCGAAGGAGGAGGGTTCCATGTCGCTTGTCCCGTTCCACGAACGCGATGGCTGGGTTTGGATGGACGCAGAAATGGTGCCCCAACGGGAAGCCAAAGTGCACCTCATGACCCATGCCCTGCATTACGGCTCCTGCGTGTTCGAGGGCGAGCGCGCCTACGATGGTAAGGTCTTTAAGTCCGCAGAGCACTCTCAGCGCCTGCACAAGTCCGCGCGTCTGCTTGGCTTCAAGATTCCGTTTACCCCAGAACAGATCTGCGCGGCGAAGGCCGAAGTGATGGAGCGCATGGGCCTGTCCACCTGCTACATCCGGGCGCTCGCCTGGCGCGGGTCTGAGGCCCTGGGCGTTTCGGCAAAGGCCAACACCATCCATCTGGCTGTCTGCGCCTGGGAGTGGGGCAGCTATTTTGAAAACAAGATGGAAGGCATCCGCATGATGGTGGCCCCCTGGCGCCGCCCGGCCCCAGATACCGCCCCCTGCGAAGCCAAGGCAGCCGGCCTGTATATGATTTGCACGCTGTCCAAGCACGCCGCCGAGGACGCAGGCTTCCAAGACGCCATCATGATGGATTGGCGCGGCCAAATCGCCGAAGCGACCGGCGCCAACATCTTCCTGATCCGCGACGGCGTGATCCACACCCCGACGCCGGATTGCTTTCTGGACGGCTTGACCCGCCAAACCGTGATCAAACTGGCCCGTCGCCGCAATCTGGAGATTGTCGAACGCGCGATCTTCCCAGGCGAACTCGCAAGCTTTGACGAAGTGTTCCTGACCGGCTCCGCCGCGGAAGTCACCCCCGTCAACGAGATCGCCGGCATCAAGTTCAAGCCCGGCTCGGTGTGTGAAGCCATGTTGACAGACTACGCAGCCCACGTCCGTGGCAAGCTGGCCCTGTAACGCCCGCGCCTGTAACGCCCGCGCCTGTAATGCCCGCGCCTGTAACGCCCGCGCTCGTGTCCGGTTGCCGCTGCTTCAGAAGCGGCGGCGGCCGGATACGGTCTCAAAGAACAGACGGAAGTCGCCCATCAGGCTCCACAGCGGATAGGTGAACGTGGCGGGCGTGTTTTTTTCAAAAAAGAAATGCCCGACCCACGCGAAAAAATAGCCCACCACGGGCGCTGCAGCAAAAAACCAGGGGCTCCAAAACACGCCGGCAAAAAGCGCAGCGATCACCAGGCCAGTGCCAATCACATGCAGCCGGCGCGAGGTTTGGTTCGCGTGCTCGCTGATGTAAAACGGATAGAAGGCCTGAAAGCTCTGGTAGCGCCCCGCGGGCGGCGATGCCGGTGTGTCGCTCATGGCTGCGTCCTTTGGTTTGACGGGAAACTTCCACGCTTGCCCGCCCAATCGCAACCCCTTTCAGCTTTCGCTGTCTTCCAGGTGCAGCGCATGCAAAACACGGTGCAGGATCGGCGCGAGGATCAACCCAGAGACCAAAACAATCAGCAGGCCGCAAAACAGTGCGTAAACCCCCGCGAAAACCTTTCCGGCATCGGTGTGCAGGGGATCGACCGGCCCCATGCCTCCCAACAGCATGGCCGCGTTCAAAAAGGCATCCAGCCAGCTCATCCCTTCGATGGCGCGGTAGCCGATCATGCCCACAGCAAGCGCGACCCCCACGATCGCCATGCCAACGCCCGCATTGGCAGCGACCCGTCCAAAAAATACGCGCC
Source organism: Caulobacterales bacterium (assembly GCA_049314555.1). Classification (GTDB taxonomy): domain Bacteria; phylum Pseudomonadota; class Alphaproteobacteria; order Caulobacterales; family Aquidulcibacteraceae; genus REEB509. The sequence goes on along the minus strand of JBMOEW010000028.1, from coordinate 3,176 downwards.
GCGAAGCCAGCGGTTTCGAGCCCCGCTCAAAGTGCAAAAGCGCCATCGCCTAGCCCTCCATGAATTGCAGCGCCGCCAGCTTCGCATACAAACCACCCGCCGCCATAAGACTGGCATGGTCGCCCTGTTCCACCACCCGGCCTCCATCCATCACCACGATCCGGTCCGCCTGCAAAACAGTGGCAAGCCGGTGCGCGATCACCAGAGTGGTCCGGCCCTGGCGCGCTTTTTCCAAAGCGGTTTGCACGAAGCGCTCGTTTTGCGCGTCAAGCGCGCTGGTGGCCTCGTCCAGCAGCAACACCGGAGCCTCCCGCACAAGCGCCCGCGCGAGCGCCAGCCGTTGCCGCTCGCCGCCGGATAACGCCCGCCCGCGATCACCCACCGGCGCATCAAGCCCCCCGCGAGAAAGCAGGAAGGGCCAAGCCTCTGCGTCCCGCGCCGCGGCTTCCACCGCAATGTCCGAGGCGTCGGCGCGACCGATGCGGATGTTTTCCCCCGCCGTGCCCGAAAACAAATGCGCATCCTGCGACACATACGAAAAGCGTTCGCGCCAATCGCGCGGATCCGCCGCCCGCGCCTCAACACCGTCCAAAAAAACCTGGCCCCCTTGCGGATCATAAAATCGCAGCAAAAGGCGAAACACGCTGCTCTTGCCGGCTCCGGACGGCCCCACCAAAGCAACCGTTTCCCCAGGGTTCACGGTCAACGAAAAGTCCTTCAGCGCAGACCGTGCCCCAGCCCCTGGATAAGCAAACGACACCCCCTCAAACCGCAGCGCGCCACGCCCTGGTTTGGGCAACGCGATCGGATGGGCAGGGGCAGCGATCTCTGGTCGCTCTGCCAGGATTTGCGCTAAACGCTCGGTGGCACCCGAAGCCTTCAGCACATCGCCCCACACCTCAGAAACCGTCGCCCCGCTGCCCGCCGCAAACATCGCAAACAATACAAACTGCGCCAAAGCCCCCGGGCTCATATCGCCGGCAATCACCGACCGTGCCCCCAGCCACAGCACCAACGACACCCCAAGGAACATCACACTGATCGCCCCTGCGGTGAGTTGTGAGCGGGCCCGGATGCGGTTGCGCGCGGCCTGAAAGGCGCTTTCCACCGCCTCGCGAAAGCGGGTCCGCATCGCATCTTCGCGGCCAAACGCTTGCACCGTGTCGATCGCGTCGATGCTTTCCGCCGCCGCGGAAGACGCCTCCGCTACGCGGTCTTGCGCTGCGGTCGAAAGGGTGCGAACCCGCCGCCCAAACAGCAGGATCGGTGCGAGCATCGCCGGGATGATCAGCACCAACAGCAAGGCCAGCTGCAGGTTCGTGATCGCCATCATCACGCTGGCACCCACCAAGGTGATGAAGCTGCGCGTGGCCATCGAGGCCGTCGAGCCAACGAGGGTGTCCACCAGCGCCGCATCGACGCTCAAGCGCGACAACACCTCCCCGGTGCTCACGCGGGCATAAAAGCTGGGCGAAAGCGTCAGCAAATGGTCATACACGTCCGTCCGCAAGTCGGTAACGATCCGCTCGCCGATCTTGCTCACGAAATACAACCGCGCCGCCGAAAACAGCGCCATCAACAGCGCAACGCCCCCAAGCACCAAAAAAGCGCGGTCCACCGCACTGGCAGCGCCGGCGGCAAAGCCGTGGTCAATCACCCCGCGAAACGCCACCGGAACCGCAAGGCTGGCCGCCGCAGCGAGCACCAGGAAAACCCCGGCCGCGATCAGGTCGCCACGCCGGCGCGTGATGTAGGGCAACAGGTTGCGCAACGGACGCAAGCTGCGTCCCCGCTCGCGCTTCTGTGCGGCGGCGGCGATGCCAGCGGCGTGCTCCGCGCCGTGGCTCGGTCTGTCTGTGGTTTCGGTGAAGGCCATGCGCCGATATGGCGTGCGTTGCCACCGGTGCCAAGCGGGGGTTAGGGCAGGGCGGCGAGGATCGCGCGGGCGGAAAGCCCAGAGTCTTTCGAAGGAGGGATGTGCTGAATGGTTTTCAAACGCAAATCGATCATGGCGGGCTGAGCGCTTGGGTCGAGCAGCGCTGGCGCAATGCGCTTTCCGTGTTCAAAGGCGTGTTGGATTTCGGCCTGAACGAAGCGGCTGGCGACGGAAGCCTCTGACATCAGGAGCACCACTCCGGCGCAGGCCTCGATGGCGGCTAGGATCGATCCGTTCCAGTCCGCGCCGGCAGGGATGTCGCGGGGGGCGATCCAGCAGGGCTGGCCGGCGGCTTCAAGGGTGGCGACCAGGGCGTTGGCTGCCGCGCCGTCGGCGGCCGTGGCGTGGGAGATGAAGAGGGGCGCGCGGGCTTCCTTCGGGGACGTCTCTGGCGGCGCGGTCGCCGACGCGGGATTGGCGCGAAACCGCGCGATGATGTCCTTGATCTTCTTGTTGGCGACAGCGGGGCCGGCGGCCCATTCGTCTTCCGTCACTTCCAAAATGCGCGCGATTTCTTCTTCTTCGTTACCCGGCTCGCCGCGCAGGCGGGCCTCGTACCAGTCGGTCCACACGTCCCAGTGTTCGATGGAGCGGGCAATCAGCTCACTTTTCAGGTCGTTCCAGAATCTTAAATGAGGCCATAACGGATTGCTCCTTCCCCACAATTGCGTCGAAGCTAGTTGCGCCGGTGCCGTGCCGCTCTCCAGCGCTTCTGCATCTTTTCGTACCTCGTCCCAGATCTCTCTTGTCGCTGCAGCAGCATCCCGTCTGCGGTTGTAACCAGGCCGATTAAACAAGTCGCTGGTGGCGTGGCCAACCATGAGGGATACAACGGAGGCGGCAGAATAGGAGGTAGACGAAGAGGGCAATAAGACATTGTAGCGGTTAAAGGGCCACTCGAACAAAGAAGTGAAGAAGTCGGGAGTGCGGAATGCAGCGGCGGCGGTGCCGTGGGCGGCGGCGATGCGAGTGGCAGCAGCTGCTGCCAGATCGGTAGAGCGGGCTGAAAGTTTGACGTTGACCCAGGCGACCGCGTAACTGAGGAATGCGATCAAAATAATCCCTCGCGGCCAGTCGGCATCTCCAAGCTGTCGTCCCGCCTCCTGTAGAGTAGGTGCGGCGCGCAGCGCCAACCGCGCAGCAATTACTCTCGCATCCTCGGCAGACCGACCTCTTAGCCAGGCTTCTAGAGCAGATTCCGATCACTCGGGCTCATATCCTGCGGCCCTGAAAAAGTTTG
>JBMOEW010000027.1:0-39288 GCA_049314555.1 Caulobacterales bacterium | reverse complement strand
GGGAAGAAGCGCTGCGTAACCTGGACGAAGCGGGGATCGTTGCGATCGGGGCCGAGGTTGAAGCCGGCGACATTCTGGTGGGCAAAGTAACGCCAAAGGGCGAAAGCCCCATGACGCCAGAAGAAAAACTGCTGCGGGCGATCTTTGGTGAGAAAGCCTCTGACGTGCGCGACACCAGTCTGCGCTTGCCGCCGGGGGTGCAGGGCACGATCGTGGAAGTGCGCGTGTTCAACCGCCACGGGGTCGATAAGGACCAGCGGGCCCAACAGATCGAGCGCGAAGAGATCGAGCGCCTGGCCAAGGACCGCGACGACGAGCTCACCATTCTGGAGCGCAACATCTATGGTCGCTTGAAGGAAATCCTGCTGGGCAAGCAAGCGGTGGCTGGCCCGAAGGGCTTCAAGAAGAGCGTAGTGGGCGAAGACATGCTTGCTGGGTTCACCCGTGGGCAGTGGTGGCAGATTGGGCTTGATGACGACGGCGCGATGAGCGAAGCGGAGGGCCTGAAGAAGCTCTACGATGACGCCAAAAAGCGCCTTGAGGACCGGTTCCGCGACAAGGTGGACAAGTTGCAGCGCGGCGACGAGCTGCCTCCGGGTGTGATGAAAGTGGTCAAAGTGTTCGTGGCTGTGAAGCGCAAGCTGCAGGCCGGGGACAAAATGGCCGGGCGCCATGGCAACAAGGGGGTCGTGTCTAAGATCGTGCCGATCGAGGACATGCCATTCCTGGACGATGGCACCCACGTCGATATCGTGCTCAACCCGTTGGGCGTGCCGTCGCGGATGAACGTCGGGCAGATCTTGGAAACGCACCTGGGCTGGGCGTGCGCGGGCCTTGGCCGGCAAGTGCGGGCGGCGGTGGAAGCGCTGGAGCGCGACGGCGATGCCAAGCGCTTGAAGGACACGCTCAAGGACATTTACGGCAAGGACCAAGAGCTGCCAGACACCAACGCGGGTCTGATCGAACTTGGCCACAACCTGTCCAAGGGGGTGCCGATTGCCACGCCCGTGTTCGATGGGGCCAAGGAAAGCGACATCCGGGACATGTTGAACCAGGCCGGCCTGTCTGACACCGGGCAGGTGATCTTGTTTGACGGGTTGACCGGCGAGCAGTTCAAGCGGCCCGTGACTGTGGGCTACATCTACATGCTGAAGCTGCACCACTTGGTGGACGACAAAATCCACGCCCGCTCGATTGGCCCGTATTCGCTGGTTACCCAGCAGCCGCTGGGCGGCAAGGCCCAATTCGGCGGGCAGCGGTTCGGCGAAATGGAAGTCTGGGCTCTGGAAGCCTATGGGGCGGCCTATACGCTGCAGGAGATGCTGACTGTGAAGTCCGATGACGTGGCGGGTCGCACCAAGGTCTATGAGGCCATTGTGCGCGGCGAAGACACGTTTGAAGCGGGCATCCCGGAAAGCTTCAACGTGCTCGTGAAGGAAATGCGCTCGCTTGGGTTGAATGTGGAGCTGGGCGGAACACCGAAAAAGGTAGCCGCTGAGTAGTTAGTCGGGCGCGCGGCGGGGAGGGCCCCCGTCGCGCGATCCCGCATGAGGCCCGGCCGTCTTGAGATGCCCCGATCCGGGGCCGCCTTTAGGGAAAAGATCCCATGAACGCGATGAACAACGACCTTATGAACGTGTTTGGCCAGCAACCGGTGGCCCCTGCGTTTGACCAAATTCGGATCTCGATCGCTTCGCCCGATCAGATCCGGTCCTGGTCTTTTGGTGAAATCAAAAAGCCAGAAACGATCAACTACCGCACGTTCAAGCCAGAGCGTGACGGGCTGTTCTGTGCGCGGATCTTTGGTCCTATCAAGGACTACGAGTGCCTGTGCGGCAAGTACAAGCGGATGAAGTACAAGGACATCATCTGCGAAAAGTGCGGCGTGCAAGTGACCCTGCAACGGGTGCGGCGCGAGCGGATGGGCCACATCGAGTTGGCCGCTCCTGTGGCGCACATCTGGTTCTTGAAGAGCTTGCCTTCGCGGATCGGCCTGATGCTGGACATGCCGCTGAAGGACATCGAAAAGGTGTTGTACTTCGAGCAGTTCGTGGTGACCGAACCTGGCCTCACCTCGCTGCAGAACAAGCAACTCTTGACTGAAGATGCGTATCTCGCGGCGCAAGACGAGCACGGCGAAGACGCCTTCACCGCGCTGATCGGCGCGGAGGCGATCCGGGCGCTGTTAAATCAGCTCGATCTTGAGAAAGAAGCTGAAAACCTGCGCAAGGAAATCTCGGAGTGCACCTCCGAGTTGAAGCCCAAGAAGCTCGCCAAGCGGTTGAAGCTAGTGGAAGCCTTTATGCGCTCTGGCAACCGGCCGGAGTGGATGGTGCTGACCGTTGTGCCGGTGATCCCGCCGGAACTGCGCCCACTGGTGCCGCTGGACGGCGGCCGGTTTGCGACGTCTGATTTGAACGACCTCTATCGGCGGGTGATCAACCGGAACAACCGGTTGAAGCGGCTGATCGAGCTGCGCGCGCCGGACATCATCATCCGCAACGAAAAGCGGATGTTGCAGGAAGCCGTCGATGCGCTGTTTGACAACGGCCGGCGCGGCCGGGTGATCACAGGGGCCAACAAGCGGCCGCTGAAGTCCTTGGCCGACATGCTGAAGGGCAAGCAGGGCCGGTTCCGGCAAAACCTGCTCGGCAAGCGGGTGGACTACTCCGGTCGGTCGGTGATCGTGGTGGGCCCAGACCTGAAGCTGCATCAGTGTGGCCTGCCCAAGAAGATGGCTTTGGAGCTGTTCAAACCGTTCATCTATTCCAAGCTGGACGCCAAGGGGCTTTCGGGCACCGTAAAGCAGTCGCGGCGTATGGTGGAAAAGGAACGCCCCGAGGTATGGGACGTGCTGGAAGAGGTGATCCGCGAACACCCCGTGTTGCTCAACCGGGCACCCACGTTGCACCGGCTCGGCATTCAGGCGTTTGAGCCCAAGCTGATCGAAGGCAAGGCGATCCAGCTGCATCCGTTGGTGTGCGCGGCGTTCAACGCAGACTTCGACGGCGACCAAATGGCGGTGCACGTGCCGCTGTCGCTGGAGGCGCAGCTGGAAGCGCGGGTGCTGATGATGAGCACCAACAACATCTTGAGCCCGGCCAACGGCCGCCCAATCATCGTGCCGAGCCAGGATATCATTCTGGGCCTCTATTATCTGTCCATCATCAAGGACAAAGAGCCCGGCGAAGGGATGATGTTCTCAAGCATGGGCGAAGTGGAACAGGCGCTGGATACTGGCGCTGTGAGCCTGCATGCCAAGGTGCGTGCGCGCTGGGAAAGCGTCGACGAAAACGGCAAGCCGGTGCGCTTCGTGATCGACACCACCCCTGGGCGGATGAAGCTTGCAGAACATCTGCCGCGCCATCCGAAGATCACGCCGGATGTGCTCAACCACCAGATGACCAAAAAGCAGATTGGCGAGCTGATCGACATCGTCTACCGCCACTGCGGGCAAAAGGCGACGGTGATCTTTGCGGACCGGGTGATGCAGCTTGGGTTCCGGGAAGCGGCGAAGGCCGGCATCTCGTTCGGCATGGGCGACATGATCGTGCCCGAGGCGAAGGTGGCTCTGGTGGAAGAGACCCGCCAACGCACCGCGGAGTACGAACGTCAATATGCGGATGGTTTGATCACCAAGGGCGAAAAGTACAACAAGGTCGTGGATGCGTGGTCGAAGTGTACCGACCGGGTGGCCGACGCGATGATGGAAGAGGCGTCCAAGCCGCTGAAGCGCAAAGACGGCAAGCCCGGCGAGCTGAATTCGATCTTCATGATGGCGCACTCTGGGGCGCGCGGATCGAAGAACCAAATGAAGCAGCTCGCGGGGATGCGCGGCCTGATGGCCAAGCCGGATGGCTCGATCATCGAAACGCCGATTATCTCCAACTTCAAAGAAGGCCTGTCTGTGTTGGAGTACTTCAACTCCACCCACGGGGCTCGGAAGGGCTTGGCCGATACCGCGCTGAAAACGGCGAACTCGGGTTATCTGACGCGGCGTCTGGTGGACGTGGCGCAGGATTGCATCATCACCGAATTCGATTGCGGTACGGAAAACGGCATCGAAATCCGCGCTGTGATCGACGGGTCGGAAATCGTGGTGCCGCTTGGTCTGCGGGTCCTGGGGCGCACGGCGGCGCAGGACGTGATCGAGCCGCTGACCGGGGTGCTTGTCGCGCCGGCGGGGGCGTTGATCGATGAAGACCTGATGGCTGCGGTTGAAAAGTCTGGCGTGCAAAGCGTGAAGGTGCGCTCGGTGCTGACCTGCGAAACGCGGGTGGGCATCTGCGGGGCCTGCTATGGCCGCGATTTGGCGCGGGGCACTTCGGTGAACGTGGGCGAAGCGGTGGGCGTCATTGCCGCGCAGTCCATCGGCGAACCGGGCACCCAGCTGACGATGCGCACGTTCCACATCGGCGGTGCGGCGCAGGTTGCGGAAAGCTCGGTGATGGAAAGCGCGCACGAAGGCGTGGTGCGTCTGGTGAACCGCAACACCATCAAGGGCCCGTCTGGGGACTTTGTGGTGATGACGCGGAACATGCAGATCCTGGTGGTGGATTCGGAAGGCAAGGAGCGTCAAAGCTTCAAGCCGCCGTTCGGGGCCAAGCTGAAGGTGGGCGATGGGGCCAAGGTTGGTCGCGGCGACCGGCTTGCGGAATGGGACCCCTATTCCACGCCAATCCTGACCGAAGTTGCCGGGCGCGTGCGCTTTGAAGACCTGACCGATGGTGTCGCGGTTCGCGAAGAGATGGACGAAGAAACCGGCATCGCCTCCAAAGTGGTTGTGGACTGGCGCTCTTCGCCGAAGGGCTCGGATTTGCGCCCCGCGATCGTGGTGGTAGACAGCGCTGGCAAGGTGTTGAAGCTGACCAACGGCTCAGATGCCCGGTACTTGATGGCGGTGGGGGCGATCTTGTCGGTCACCGACGGCGACGACGTGGCACCTGGCCAGGATTTGGCCCGGATCACCACAGGCGGTGCCAAAACCCGCGACATCACCGGCGGTTTGCCGCGGGTGGCGGAGCTGTTTGAAGCGCGGCGGCCGAAGGATCACGCGATTATCGCTGAGACCGATGGCCGGGTGGAGTTTGGCAAGGACTACAAGAACAAGCGTCGCTTGAAGATTGTGCCTGAAGACGAAAGCCTTGAGCCGACCGAATACATGATCCCAAAGGGCAAGCACATCGCTGTGCAAGAGGGAGACATGGTGCGGCGCGGTGACTATTTGCTCGATGGCAACCCTGCGCCACAAGACATCCTGTCGATCCTTGGGGTTGAGGCGCTTGCCAATTACCTGGTGGAGGAGATCCAAAAGGTCTACCGCCTGCAGGGCGTGCCGATCAACGACAAGCACATTGAGGTGATCGTTCGCCAGATGCTGCAGAAGGTCGAAGTGATCGAAGGCGGCGACACGGAGTATCTGAAGGGCGAGGCTGTTGACAGCCAAGATCTGGACGATGAAAACCTGCGCGTCACCGAACTTGGCCTGAAGCCTGCCACCGCGCAGCCCATGTTGCTGGGGATCACGAAGGCCTCGTTGCAGACGCGGTCATTTATCTCTGCGGCATCGTTCCAGGAAACCACACGGGTGCTCACGGAAGCGGCGTCCTATGGCAAGGTCGATGTGCTGGAGGGCCTGAAGGAGAACGTGATCGTGGGCCGTCTGATCCCGGCTGGTACAGGTGGGCAGCTGCGGCGCTATCAGCAGGTGGCGGCCGATCGTGATGCCAAGCTTGCGCTCGACCGAGCGGAAGCGGCGGCCGGTGACCTGACCGACAGCTAAGGCAGACTTGACCAAAGAAAGAGCGGGTCGGGGGCTGGATCAGCGCCCGACCCCTTTTTTTGCCTTACAGGTGCGCGCGAGCCTTGGCCTGCGACATCGCTTCTTGAAACATTCTGGGGGTGAGGCGGTTGGTTTGGGTGTTGTAGCGCGAGCAATGATAGCTCGACACCAGCCAGCGCGAGCCCGGCATCGCGTGTTCTGCGCCGTGGGCAAACTTTGCCAACGCGGGTTTGAGCCCATGGGCGCGCAAGACGCTATCGTGGGCTATGGCCCCCAGGGCGAGGATCGCGCGCAGATGGGGCAAGGCGGCGATGCGGGCTTCCAGGTAAGGGCGGCACTGGGCGATTTCGCCGGGAGTTGGTTTGTTTTGCGGGGGCGCGCACCGCACGGCGTTGGTGATCATGGTGCCTTTGAGGGTCAGGCCATCGGCGGGGTCTGCGCGGTAGGTGCCTTCGGCAAGGCCCAGGCTCAAGAGGGTCCCGTAGAGTAAGTCGCCGGCGTAGTCGCCTGTGAAAGGTCGCCCAGTGCGGTTGGCGCCAGTGCGGCCTGGGGCCAAACCGACGATCAGCAGCTTGGCCTCGCTATCGCCAAAGGACGGGGCGGGACCGTTGAACCAGTTGGGTTCTTCGGCGGCGTTGACTTGCCGATACTGCGTCAATCGCGGGCACAGGCTGCAATCGTGGGGCGCTTCAGGTTGGCTGGGGGACGAGCGGGCCATGGGTTATTCGCTCTGGTCTGTGTGGTCTTCGTCGTAGCGCAGGGTTCGCTCCCGGGGCGGGCGGCTGATCAGGCCGGTTAGGTCTGTCAGATCGAGGAAATGGTCTGCTTGGCGACGCAATTCATCGGCGGCCATCGGCGGCTGGCTCTTGATGGTGGAAACGACTGTCACCTTGACCCCCTTGCGCTGAAGCGCTTGCACAAGAGCCACAAAGTCGCCGTCGCCGGAGAACAATATTGCGTGATTGATGTAGGTGGCGGCCTCAAGCATATCGACGGCGATTTCGATATCCATATCGCCTTTGATGCGGCGGTGCCCCATTGCATCGGTAAACGCCTTTGCGGGCTTGGTGACTACCGAGAAACCGTTATAATCGAGCCAATCTACAAGCGGCCTGAGGGGGGAGAAGTCCTGGTCCTCAAGGAGCGCCGTATAGTAATTCGCACGAACGAAGCTGCCGTGTTTCCTAAATTCTTGCAGGAGACGCCTGTAGTCGATGTCGAAATTTAAACTCTTGGCGGCCGAATACAAATTGGCACCGTCAATGAACAGGACAAACCGGTCATTCGGGTGAATGGCTTGGGATAAAGGAGATGTCATTGGCGGAGCGTGCCTTTCGGTGGACTGGAGCACCGGTCGAACCGTATGCGCTGGTCGCGCTGGGGACCAATCTATCTTTTCAAAACCTTTCCGGAGCCGCGCTCTTGAAGGCCGCGCTGCAGGAATGGGCGCTACGAGACCTGAAGGTGATCGCGCGATCAAGCTTTTGGCTCAGTCCGGCTTGGCCAGACCCCAGCGAACCAGCCTATACCAACGCGGTGGTTTTGATGTCTCCGAAGCGGCTCAACCCGCAGGGCGTGATGGACCGGCTGCTGCGGTGTGAGCGGGCGTTTGGGCGGGTGCGGGGGGCTGTGTGGGCGCCTCGGACACTGGACTTGGACCTGATTGATTTTGATGGACTTGTGTTGCGGGCGCGGAGCGAAGCGGGCCTGTCTTTGCCGCATCCGCGGTGTGCCGACCGGGCTTTTGTGTTGGCGCCATTGGCGCAGGTGGCACCGGGTTGGTGCCATCCGGTGACCGGGGTTTCGGTTCAAGACCTGCTGGCCCGGGCCAAAGACCGTGACTTGATGCAGGAATTGCCGCCCGAAACCGAAGAACGGGTTTGAACTGGGCGGGGCGGCACGCTACATAGATTGTTTGCTGCACCCGCGAGAGGATGGTTCAAGTGGCCCGTGTCACCGTCGAGGATTGCGTTCAACGCGTACCCAACCGGTTTTCCCTGGTTCTATTGTCGGCCCATCGGGCGCGGGCGATTTCGGCCGGGTCTTCGACGCTGGTGGAGCGGGATCGCGATAAAGATCCCGTGGTCGCGCTGCGTGAAATCGCTGACGGCGTGGTGAGCACGGACGACCTTCGCGATTCACTGGTCAGCCAGTTCCAGGACGTCCAGCCCGCAGCCAAAGCCGAAAGCGAACAAGACACTCTGGCACTCGCGGCGCCTGTAGACACAACCGAAGACGATGTGTTGCGCGCTCTCCAGGCGGAAGCCGAAGCTCAGCGCGACGAACGGTTCTAAGGGCCATGGACAGCGGCCAAGCCGCATCCGTCCCTCTGGCGGCGCGGGGTCAGCCAACGCAGGCTGCACCGCGCCCGCCTTCCGCGCGCACCCGTTTCCTGCGCCAGTTTGAGCTGGTGGAGCGGGTTAGGGCCTATGATCCGAATGCGGATGAAGCGCTGATCAACCGCGCCTACGTGTTTGCCACGGTGATGCATGGCAACCAGAAGCGCCACTCCGGCGACCCGTATTTTGCCCACCCAATCGAGGTGGCGGGCATTTTGACCGAGTACAAGCTCGATACGGCCGCGATTGTGGCGGGCTTGCTGCACGACACCATCGAAGACACAGACGCCACACGCCAACAGATCGCAGACCTGTTTGGCGAGCCGATCGCTGATCTGGTGGAGGGCGTGACCAAGCTGTCGCGGCTGGAGGCGCAGGACAAATCCACCACCGAAGCGGCCAATCTGCAGAAGTTCATCCTGGCGATGAGCAAAGACGTGCGCGTGCTGCTGGTGAAGCTCGCAGACCGGCTGCACAACATGCGCACCATCGAGTTTCATCCCAAAGTAGAAAAGCGCCGCCGGATCGCTGCGGAGACCTTGGAAATCTATGCCCCGCTGGCCCGGCGGATCGGCATGGAGAAAATGGCGCGGGAATTGGAGGGGCTGTCGTTCAAGGAAGCCTTCCCAGAGGCCGAGACCGCGATCAACGCACGCCTCGATACGCTGCGGGTGGAAAAGGGTGCCAACGTCGCGATCATCAGCCAGACGATCAATGATGTGCTGGGGCAGGCGGGCCTTCCCGCGCGGGTGTTTGGGCGGGAAAAACAGCCGTATTCGATCTGGCGCAAGCTGCAGCGCAAGGACACGCGGTTTGGCGATCTGGCAGACATTTTTGCATTCCGCGTGATCGTGAACGGGGCGGATGAATGCTACCGGGCGCTTGGGCTGATCCATCAGGAATGGCGGTGCGTGCCGGAGGCGTTTGAAGACTATGTCTCGAACCCCAAGCCAAACGGGTATCGCTCGATCCACACGCTGGTGATTGGGCCCGGCAACGTGCGGGTAGAAATCCAAATCCGGACAGCGGAGATGGACGAGGCGGCAGAAGTTGGGGTGGCGGCGCATTGGCGCTACAAGAATGCGGCCTACGGATTTGATGCGGAAGGGGCCGCAGCCAAGGGGATCGATCCTTCGGAGGCGGTGCGTTCGCTTTTGGATATCGTGGCGCATGGTGGCCAGCCAGAGGACTTCTTGGAGCACGCCAAGCTCGAAATGTACCAGGACCATGTGTTTGCGTTTACGCCGAAGGGGCGGTTGATTGCGCTGCCGCAGGGCGCGACGCCGCTGGACTTTGCCTATGCGGTGCACTCCGACATTGGCGACATGTGCGTGGGGGCGCAAATCAACGGCCAGGATGCGCCGCTGCGCACGCCGTTGCACAACGGTGATGTGGTGGAAATCGAGTGCACGACCACGCCCGCGCCGGTGCCGGGATGGGAAAACCTGACCAAAACCGGGCGCGCGAAAAGTGCCCAGCGCCGACTGGAAAAAGCGGTGCGAAGGCAGGAGTTTGCCAAGCTTGGCAAGGACCTCGTGACGCACGGTTTGCATCGCTACGGCCACGACATCGCCAACGTCTCGTTAAAGGACGCCGCCTTGCGGTTGGGCCATGACGAGGTTGAGGACTTGTTTGTGGCGGTGGGGGCGGGCGAGATCCGGGCCACGGCGGTGGCTGCTTCGGCCTTTCCCGGCCTTGCGGAGAAAATCAAAAAGGACTCTCAGCGTTCCTCAATGGTGCCGGAAAAAGCGCGCCTTTATGTGGAAGGCGGCAAGCTAACGCCTGGGATTTCTTTGCATCTTGGAACGTGCTGCTCGCCCATTCCGGGCGACCGGATCGTGGGCGTGCAGGATCCTGGCCGCGGGGTGATGGTGCACACCATCGATTGCGAAGTGCTGGGCGAACAGGATGCGGCCTCGACCGAGTGGTTCGATCTGGCCTGGACGGCCACGGCGCGCAACTCGGTGCTTGGGGTTGGGCGGATCGCGGTGACGGTGGAAAACGCGCGCGGGGTGCTGGCGCATCTGTGCGGGATCATCGCCGACCACGAAGGGGATTTGCTCAACATCCGCACGGCGCGGCGCAGCGTGGATTTCTTTGACCTCGTGTTTGATGTGGAAGTGGCGGACGCCAAGCATCTGACAAACATTTTGGCGGCGCTGCGGACCTCGAAAGCCGTGCGTGCGGTGGAGCGATTGCGGCGATGAAGGCTGGGGCGATCAAGGCTGGGGGGCACCTGCGGCTTGGAGTCAATATCGACCACGTGGCCACCATTCGCAACGCGCGGGGTGGCCCACACCCAGACCCGGTGCGCGCGGCCGAGATGGCAGCTCAGGCCGGGGCCGATGGGATTACCTTGCACATCCGGGAAGATCGCCGCCACGTGCGGGAAGACGATCTGGCGCGGCTTTCCAGTGCGGTGCATTTGCCGATCAATCTGGAAATGGCCTGCACGCCAGAGATGTTGAGCCTTGCTTTGGCGGCGCGTCCGCATGCGTGCTGTTTGGTGCCGGAGCGGCGCGAAGAGCGCACAACCGAGGGCGGGCTTGATGTGGCCGCGCAGCACAATCGGGTGGCCCCTTTTGTGCGCGATTTGAGCGCGGCTGGCATTCGGGTGTCTTTGTTTATTGACCCAAACCCGATCCAAGTGGCCGTGGCGGAGGCGATGGGGGCTGCGGTGGTGGAACTGCACACCGGCCGGTTTTGCGATGCGGTGGCGAGCGGCGATCACGCGCTGGCCGACCAAGAGCTTGCGCTGTTGAAGGCGGCCGCAAGCGCTGCGGTGGCGCGGGGGATTGAGCCGCACGCTGGGCACGGGATCACTTTTGACAGCGTCAGTCCGATTGCTGCGATCGCTGAACTTGCCGAGTTGAACATCGGCCATTTCTTGATGGGCGAAGCGATTTTCGTGGGGCTGGAGGCCTCCATCGGGCGGATGCGCGGACTGATGGTGGCGGCGCGGGAAGGTGCTGGCGAGTGATTTTGGGGGTTGGCTCCGATATGGTCGATATTCGCCGCATCGCTGCCACCCTGGAGCGACAGGGCGAGCGATTTGTGCGCCGCTGCTTTACCGAGACGGAGCGGGCGCGCTGCGAACGCAGGCCGCTGTTGCGGGCCGCCAGCTATGCCAAGCGGTTTGCTGCGAAAGAGGCCTGCGCCAAGGCGCTTGGGACTGGATTTCGGCGCGGCGTGTTTTGGCGGGATATGGGGGTTGTTAACCTCGGCTCTGGCCAACCGACCCTTTTGCTGACAGGCGGTGCAGCTGAACGCTTGGCCACAATGGTTCCGCGTGGCTATAGTCCAAGCGTTCACGTCAGCCTGACGGATGATCATCCCTGGGCACAATCGTTTGTCGTGATTTCTGCTATTCCAGAGGGAATAGTCCCTGAGGGTGCCTTTGGCGCTTAAGACCGCGAGACCTTGATGACCTCCGCCATTGATAGCCGTTCGTCTCTCTCCAGCCAGATCTGGGAAAACGTGCGCACGATCGTCTATGCCCTGATTTTGGCGTTTGGCATCCGGTTCTGGATTGCGCAGCCATTTCGGATCCCGTCCAGTTCTATGGAACCGACCCTTTTGGTGGGGGATTACATTGTCGTCACCAAATGGTCGTTTGGGTATTCGCGCTTTTCTTTTGCGCCGCTGGAAGGTGTGCTGCCGAGCGGGCGCCTGTTTGGGAGTGTGCCGGAGCGGGGCGAGATCGTGGTGTTTCGTCCTGAAAGCCAGCCAACCAAGGATTTCGTGAAGCGGTTGGTGGGGTTGCCGGGCGACACGATCCGGGTGGTGGATGGGGTTTTGTCGATCCGTGAGGCCGGTGCCAGCGATTTTGTCGAGGTTGCGCGGGTGCCGCGGCCTGATCTGGAAACGCCAATTGGCATTTTGGGCCCGGTGCAGGCATTTGAAGAAACCCTGCCAAATGGGGTTCGCTACATCGTTTATGATGAGACCACGGACGGTGATCTCGATAACGGCGAGTGGCTGGTGCCAGAGGGGCACTACTTCATGATGGGCGACAACCGTGACAACTCGCAAGACAGCCGCGCGCCCTGCCCGCGGGCGTCGATGGGGTGGGGCGATGTGCCGCCAGGACCGTGCATGGGGGCAGCGCCGGTCGGGTTTGTGCCGGCGGATCACCTGGTGGGGCCTGCACAGTTTGTGTTTGTGTCGTTTGGCCCTGAGACGTCATTGCTGCCCTGGACTTGGGTGTCGGGCTTCCGGGCTGGGCGCTTTATAAAGCCTGTGGAGTGAGTGGCAGCGCTTCGACACGGGCCGCGCGCGACGCGCTGGTGGCAACCCTCGGCTATACGTTTGCGAACCCGGCCCTGTTGGACGAAGCCTTGACGCACGCCAGCGCGAGCGAGGGCCGAGCGGGCCTTGCGCATAACGAGCGGCTCGAATTTCTGGGCGACCGGGTGCTTGGCCTCGTGGTGGCGGAAACACTGTGGGCGTCCTATCGCGAGGTGGGCGAAGGTGGGCTCGCACAGCGGCTCAATGCGATCGTCAATCGGGGGGCGTGCGCGCAAGCGGCGCGCAGGATCGGGCTTGGGCCTGCGATCCGACTGTCGGCGGCGGAGGATCGCACCGGCGGTCGCGACAAAGACGCGATCTTGGCCGACGCCTGCGAAGCGCTGATCGCGGCGTTGTATCTTGATGGCGGGTTTGATGCCGCGCGCGCTTTCATCCTGTCGTCATTTGCAGACGCGTTTGAGGGCGCGCAGGTGGCTCCACAGGATCCCAAAACCGCTCTGCAGGAGTGGGCAGCGGCGCGCCATGGCACGCAGCCGCGCTATCAAGTGGTGGGGCGCACGGGGCCAGACCACGCGCCGCGGTTTGTGGTGGAGGTGCTGGTGGATCCCATGGCTCCCGCGCAAGGGGAAGGCACCTCCAAGCGCGAGGCGGAACGGGCTGCCGCCCGAGTGCTACTGGAACGGGAGTGCGGACATGAGTGAAGAGCCCGATCCAGGCCCCACGCGGTGCGGCTTTGTGGCAATCATCGGGGCACCCAACGCGGGCAAGTCGACGCTTGTTAATCTGTTGGTGGGAGCGAAAGTGGCGATCGTGACCCACAAGGTCCAAACCACGCGGTTTCCGGTGCGGGGGGTGGCGATGCGGGGCCAAGCGCAGCTGATCCTGGTGGACACGCCGGGGGTGTTTGAGCCCAAACGCCGGCTGGATCGGGCGATGGTGCGGTCTGCCATCACGGCGATGGAAGATGCCGATGCTGTGGTGCATTTGGTGGATGCGCCGGCGCATGCGCAAGCGAAGTCTGGCGCAGACCGGCGGTGCGTCGAAGATGCGGCGCGGGTGAGCGAAAAACTCAAGGCGCTGGGCCGACCCTACAGTCTTGCCCTGAACAAGGTGGATGCCATGCCGCGCGATGCCCTGCTGGGCGTGACGCAGGCGCTTTATGATCCCGCCTTGACCAAAGAGGTGTTCATGATCTCTGCCAAGACCGGCGATGGGGTGGACAAGCTTGGCGATTGGCTCGCTGGCCAAATGCCCGAAAGCCCTTGGCACTACCCGGCCGATCAAACAGCCGATGCGCCCTCCCGGCTGATCGCTGCGGAAGTGACCCGGGAAAAACTGATGCTGCGTCTGCACGAAGAACTGCCCTACGAGACCATGGTGGAAACTGAAAGCTGGCAGGAACGCAGGGACGGTTCGGTACGCATTGACCAGATCGTGTATGTGGCGCGCGAGGGCCAGCGCAAGATCACCATTGGCGACAAGGCCGCCACCATCAAGGCGATTGGGGCGCTGGCGCGGGCGGAACTGGAGCAGATCTTTGATCGGCGCGTGCACTTGTTTTTGTTTGTGAAGGTGCGGGAGAATTGGAGCGATGAGCCGGCGCGCTACACCGCGATGGGGCTCGATTTCGAAAGCTGACACATGGAATGGACCGACGACGGCGTTGTGTTGGGGGCGCGCCGGCATGGCGAAAGTGGCGCGGTGGCCGAGCTGTTCACCCGCGAGCACGGGCGGTTTGCGGCGATGGTGCATGGCGGCTCCGCCAAGCGCATGGTGGGGGTGCTGCAGGCTGGCAACATCGTGCGCGCGGGGTGGAAGGCGCGGCTTTCTGAGCAGCTTGGTTTTTTTGCGCCGTTGGAGCTGGAACGGGCGGTGGCGGCCACGCTGTTGAACGATGCGGCGGCGCTTGATGCTTTGGCGTGCGCCACGGCGCTGCTTCGGGGCGGGCTGGCGGAGCGCCAAGCCAATGCGCCGGTTTATGAAGCGCTGGTGGTGCTGATTGAGAACTTTGGCGAGGGGGCGGTGTGGCCAGCGCTATATGCGCGGTTTGAGTTGGGTGTGTTGACGGCGGCAGGCTACGGGCTTGACCTGAGCCAGTGCGCGTTGACCGGCGACACAGAGGATCTGGCCTGGGTAAGCCCACGCACCGGGCGTGCGGCCAGCGCCATCGCGGGTGGGCCGTTTGCGGACAAGCTGTTGGCATTGCCTGCTTTCTTGCGCGACCCAGAGGCGGAAATTGTGCCGGGCGATGTGGCCGATGCGTTTGCGCTGTCGGGCTATTTTCTCGAACGGCGGATTTTTGATGTGAAGGGCGAAGGCCTGCCAGATGCTCGGCGGCGGTTGATAGAGCGTTTAGGTTTATCAAGCCGACTGTAACATCAGGTGCGAATCGGGCGACCCAATGCCCAGTTGTGCAGAATGCAGAGACGCCAAGGATAGGCCATGGCCGATGATATGAGCTCGCTGGGCGGCGACGAAGGTGGCCGCATCATTGATGAACCGATCGGCGATGCGCTGGCAAAGCGCTATCTTGCCTATGCGCTGTCGACGATCACGTCGCGGGCGCTGCCCGATGTGCGCGACGGGCTAAAGCCGGTGCATCGGCGGATTTTGTATGTGATGCGGCGCATGGGGCTTGGGTCAGGCGATCCGCTGCGCAAATCCGCCAAGGTGGTGGGTGATGTGATGGGGAGTTTCCACCCCCACGGCGACCAGGCGATCTATGATGCGATGGTGCGCTTAGCGCAGGACTTTTCAGTCCGCTATCCGCTGGTGGATGGCCAAGGCAATTTCGGCAACGTGGACGGCGATAACGCCGCTGCCATGCGCTACACCGAAAGCCGACTGACCAAAGCCGCTGAAATGCTGTTGGAAGGGATCGACGAAAACGCCGTCGATTTCCGCGAAACCTACGACCAGCAAGACAGCGAACCGATCGTGCTGCCAGGTGGCTTTCCCAATCTGTTGGCCAATGGGGCCACGGGTATTGCGGTGGGCATGGCCACCAGCGTGCCGCCGCACAACGTGGCGGAGCTGATCGACGCTTCCATCCATTTGATCCATCATCCCGAAGCGGATGTGGATGCCCTGCTGCGGTTTATCCCTGGGCCAGATTTGCCAACCGGCGGCATTATCGTGGAGCCGCCAGAGGCGATCCGCGAAGCCTACGCCACGGGGCGCGGCGGCTTTCGGGTGCGGGCGCGCTGGGAAGTGGAAGAGATGGCGCGCGGCCAATGGCGCGTGATCATCACCGAGATCCCCTATCAGGTCCAAAAGGCCAAGCTGATCGCGCAGATCGCAGACTTGATCGAAAGCAAGCGGGCCCCGCTGGTGGGCGACGCGCGCGACGAAAGCGCAGAAACCGTGCGGATCGTGATAGAGCCGCGGTCGCGCACGGTGGAGCCGGAGATGATGATGGAGAGCCTGTTCAAGCTCTCTGAATTGGAAAGCCGCATCCCGCTCAACATGAACGTTCTGGACGCCAGCCAGACGCCGCGGCTGATGACGTTGAAAGAGGTGTTGGTTGCCTTCTTGGCGCACCAGCGCGAGGTTTTGCAGCGACGCACCAGCTTCCGGCTTGGCAAGATCGCCGCCCGGCTGGAAGTGTTGGCGGGCTTGCTGATCGTCTATCTGAACCTGGACGAAGTGATCCGCATTATCCGCACGGAAGACGAGCCAAAGCCCGCCCTGATCAAGGCGTTCAAGCTAACCGATGTGCAGGCCGAAGCGATCTTGAACACACGGCTGCGGGCGCTGCGCAAGCTGGAGGAAATGGAGCTGCGGCGCGAGGATGCGGCGTTGCGGGCAGAGCAGGCGGGCTTGCAGGCGCTGTTGGCGAACGACGGGGCGCAATGGGACCGGATTGCCAGCGACCTTGCCGGTCGGCGGGCGGCGTTTGGGCCAGATACGCCGTTTGGGCGGCGACGCTCGACGCTTGGAACCGCGGCCGCGCGCGAAGCAACGCCGATTTCGGTGGAAGCGTTCGTCACCCGCGAGCCGATCACCGTGGTACTTTCGCAAAAGGGTTGGATCCGTGCCCTGAAGGGGCGCTTGGACGATCTGGACGGCGTGAAGTTCAAGGAAGGCGATGACGCGGCGTTTGTGGTGCGATGTGATACCACCGACAAGCTGTTGGCGTTTGCCAGCGATGGGCGGGCGTTCACGTTTGAGGCGCACAAATTGCCAGGCGGTCGGGGACACGGCGAGCCGATCCGCCTGCTGATCGAGTTGGGCGAAGAGCATGACATCATCGCTCTGTTTGCCCATGAGCCAGGCGCACGGCGGCTTGTGGCGTCTTCCGATGGCTACGGCTTCATCGCGCCGGAGGCGGAAATGTTGGCGCAGAAGCGGTCTGGCAAGCAGGTGTTGAACCTGACAGACGACGCGCGGGCCAAGGCCGCCGTGCCGGTGCGCGGAGACCGCGTCGGATCGATCGGGGAAAACCGCAAGCTCTTGGTGTTTGCGCTTGAGGAACTGCCGGAGATGGGGCGCGGCAAGGGCGTGCGGCTGCAGGCCTTTAGCGAAGGGGGCTTGAGCGATGTCCATGTGTTCACCGCCACGGACGGCCTGATCTGGATCGATAGTGCGGGGCGTTCGCGTGCCACGCCGGAGTGGGAAAGCCATGTGGGCAAACGCGCCAGCGCCGGCAAACCCGCACCGAAGGGGTTTTCGCGATCGGGCCGCTTTAACGATAGCTTAGGCGAATAGGGTTTTCGGCTGTCAAGGTCGTTGGACTTTGCTACACACGTTTTTGAATTGTGCGGGAGATCGCCATGAGCACCGGAATTATCGTGCTGATTGTACTGGCCGTTCTGGTCATGATTGGGATCGGCATCTACAACAGCCTCGTGGCGCTGCGGCAGCGCTGCAACCAGGCGTTTGCCGACGTGGACGTGCAGCTAAAGCAGCGCCACGACCTGGTGCCCAATCTGGTCGAAACGGTCAAAGGTTATGCCAGCCATGAGCGCGAAACGCTTGAGGCGGTGATCCAGGCGCGCAACGCTGCGGTGCGGGCGGAAGGGTCCGGCAATGTGGGGCAAATGGCCCAAGCGGAAGGCGTTTTGGGCGCAGCCCTCGGGCGGTTGTTTGCGCTTTCAGAAGCCTATCCAGACCTGAAAGCCAACACCAATTTCCAGCAGCTGCAAACCGAGCTCTCCGACATTGAAAACAAGATCGCTGCGGCGCGGCGCTTCTTCAACAATGCAGTGGGTGAATACAATACCTCGCGCGAGCAATTCCCGGCGGTGGTGTTTGCCGGCCCGCTTGGGTTTGGCCCACGGGAGTTCTTCGACCTTGGCGAAGAGCAGCGCGATAAGCTTGAGGATGCACCCGCTGTCAGCTTTAAACCCTGATCGGGGGCGAGGGCGATGAAGGCCTACGGCCTCGCCACTCATATCTGGAACAACAACTGGAAGTCGCTTCTGTTGTTAGGCGGCTTTCCGGTTTTGTTGATCCTGCTGATCTATGCGCTGTTTCTGCTGTATGCGGGGATGGCTTTGGCGGGCGGGGTTGGCGATCCGTCAATGCTGAACCCGTTGCGCTGGGCGGGCGAGCGATTGGCCGTGTCTTGGCCCTATGCGCTCGTGGGGGCTGGGCTTTGGTTTGCCATCGCCTATGCCTTTTACCAGGGCATGATCGATGCCTCGACCGGGGCGAAACCGTTGGAGCGGCGCGACGCGCCTGAGCTCTATAATCTCCTGGAAAACCTTTGCATTTCGCGGGGCGAGCCGATGCCCGCCCTGCGGGTGATGAACACGCCGGCGCTGAACGCCTTTGCGACGGGGCTGCACCAGGGCCAATATTCGATCACAGTGACGCGGGGTCTTGTGGACACGCTGAACAAGGACGAGCTGGAAGCTGTGCTGGCGCATGAGCTGACCCACATTCGCAACCGCGATGTGCGGCTATTGATCATCTCTGTGATCTTTGTCGGGATTTTTTCGTTCGTTGGGGAAATGGCGTTCCGCGCGTTGCGCAGTGGCGTCAGCTTTGGCGATGGGCGGTCACGTTCGTCTTACAATCGTAGCAGTGGCGGGGGGTCTTCTGGGGGCGCGGCGGGGGCAGCGATCGTTGCCATCGCTGTGGGACTTTTGATCATCGCGCTGTCTTATGCGCTGGCGGTGGTGATCCGGTTTGCGTTGTCACGCAAACGCGAGTTCCTGGCGGACGCTGGCGCTGTGGAGCTGACCAAGAACCCCGACGCCATGGTGAGCGCCCTGCGCAAGATTTCTGGTCATGCGCATGTGGAAGGTCCGCCGGCGGAAGTGCGGGAGATGTTCATCGAAAATCCGCATGCGGATTTTGTCGGTTTGTTTGCGACCCATCCGCCAATTGAAAAGCGGATTGCTGTGCTGGAAGCCTATGCGGGCGCGCGCACGGAGATGGAGATGGTGGGCCGGGAGACGCCGTCGTCCGGGGACGCGGGGCCGTGGCACTAAGGGCTATCGGTACAGAATGCCCGGCAACCAAGTGGCAAGCCACGGAAAGAACGCGACCGCCAACAGCCCCACAATCTGTAGGCCGATGAAGGGGACTGACCCCTTATAGATATCCATGGTGCGGACCTCCGGCGGGGCCACGCCGCGCAGGTAAAACAGCGCAAAGCCAAAGGGCGGCGTGAGGAAGCTTGTTTGCAGATTCATCGCCAAGAGCACGCCCAGCCAAACGGGATCGGCCCCCATCATGATCAGCGCCGGGGCGGTGAGGGGTACCACAATCGAGCAGATCTCAATGAAGTCGATAAAAAAGCCCAGCAAGAAGATCGCGATGTTGACCACGATCAGGGCACCGACTAGGCCACCCGGGATATTGGACAACATGTGGGTGACCCACGCCTTGCCGTCCAATTCCTGAAACACCGCCGAAAACAGGGTGGCACCGATCAGGATCGTAAAGACCATCGCGGTGATCTCGACGGTGGAGCGCACGGCGGGCTGCAGGGCCTTTCTTGCAAACAGGGCAAAGCCTGAAATCACAAGGGCAGCGGCAAACACCAGCGCGAGGGCAACGGCGAGCCAAATCAAGGCTTGCTCTTGGCCGGTTGCGTCTGGGCGTCCCAAGCGCAGATCAACCGTAAAGCGCATGATGATCAAGGCAAGGCCTGCAAGGCCGCCTGCGCCAATGATCGCACGGGTGAGCTTTGACTGGTTGGTGGCCAATCGCCAGCCCGCCAACAACATCGACCCCGCCGCGCCGACCGCTGCCCCTTCCGTTGGGGTGGCGGCACCCACCATGATCGATCCCAAAACCGCAAGGATTAGGCCAAGCGGCGCTGCGAGGGCGCTGACAAGGCGGCCAAGGCTTGGCAGTCGCGCAGGGCCTGGGGGGGCTGCGGCGGGCTTGAAGAACACGTAGGCCGCTTGGTAAGCAAGATAGAGGGCGACCAGCAAAAGCCCCGGAATGAGCGCGCCGGCGAAAAGATCGCCGACGGAGACAGACCCCACGTCGTGGCCTGCCCCTTCGCGGGCGGCATTGGTGGCGTTGGCGAGTTGATCGCCCAGCAAGATCAGCACAATCGAGGGCGGGATGATTTGGCCTAAAGTGCCCGCGGCCGCGATCGAGCCGGTGGCCAGGCTTTTGTCATAGCCGCGGGCAAGCATCACCGGCAGAGACAAGAGCCCCATCGTGACCACAGTGGCCCCAACGACGCCGGTGGAGGCCGCAAGCAAGGCCCCAACGATCGTGGTGGCGAACAACAGGCCGCCGCGCAGCGACCCAAACAAATCGCCCATGGTGGTGAGGAGGTCTTCGGCGATTTTGGATCGCTCCAGAATGGCCCCCATCAGGATAAACAGCGGCACGGCTGTTAGCGACATGTTGGTCATGGTGCCGAAAATGCGCAGGGGCAATTCCAGCAGGAAGCGCGGCTCGACAATGCCAAACGCCAAGCCAAGGGCCGCAAAAATCAGCGCGATGCCGGCCAAGGTGAAGGCCACCGGTGCGCCAGACAGAATGCCGAGCGCCAAAGCGCAAAACATCAAAACGTCGAGGTATTCGGAGATCTGCATCAGGCGGGGCGCTCGCGTTCAGGCGTAAAACGGGGGGGCGCGGGGGCGATGTCGCGGATTGTGCATGCGGCGCGCGACGCCCATGCCACGCCTTGCGCCAGCAGTAGAACAGCAAAAACCGGAATGAAAGTTTTGACGAGGAACCAGCCGGGCAGCCCGTCGGTTTCGGGGGAACGCTCCGCCATGCTCCAGGACAGGCCCAAGAAGCGATCAGCAACCGAAACGATTGCAAGGGTCAGGGGCGTCAAGAAGACGTAAAAGGCCACCACGTCGACCCAAGCTTTGCCCTTGCGGGAGAACCGCGACAGCAGGACATCCACGCGCACATGGGCTTCGCGGCCAAGGGCTGCGGGGGCTGCCAACAGGAACGAAATGCCATGGGCAAACAGTGCGCCCTCTTGCAGCCAATTCGCGCTCCAGCCGAAGATGTAGCGCATCACCACGGTGCCAAAAACCGCCAGTAGCAATATCAGCAAAAGGATCTGGGCGATCCGTTCAGCGAAGGCAGAGACGCTTTCAATGAGTTGGGTGGCCGGCAGCGCCACAGCTTGTGCGGTTTGGCCGAGGATCAAAATCAGCAGCGGCAGCAGCAAGAATGGGGCAAGGGCCCACAGGCCAACCGAAGCGACGGGGCCAAGGATCTGGCCGGCGTGGTGGGCGAAGGCTTGGAACATCTACGCCTAGCCCGCCGCAGCGTTGCGCATGTTGAAATAGCCGCCGTCGGCGACGTTGGACCAGCTGGGCAACGTGCGCCTTGCAGTATCGAAGCTTTCATAGATCCGCCGGGAGAGGCCATCGTTGTTGGCGATGGTGGCCAAGATGTCGTTGGAGGCTTCGTAGGCGCGGCGGATGACGTCCTGTGGGAACTGGCGCAGCTGTACGCCGTGGTCGTCCAGGAGGATTTTCAGATACTCGGCGCTTTTCCAATGGAAGGCCCCGATGCTCCAGTGGTTGGCTGCGTGGCAGGCGGCGCGCACGATCGCCTGCTGATCGCTGGGAAGGCTTTCCCAGACCTGGCGGTTGATGCCGCAGGCCAGGATCGGGCCTGGCTCATGGAAGCCGGGGCCATAATAATACGGCGCGACCCGATAGAAGCCGAGCTGATAATCGTTCCAGGGGCCGACCCACTCGGTGGCGTCAATCAGACCTGACTGCAGGGCGCCGAAGATTTCGCCACCAGGAATGGCCACCGCTGACCCGCCCAGCGCGCGGATGACATCGCCTCCCATGCCGGGGATGCGCATTTTGAGGCCGCGGAAATCATCCAGGCCCCGCACTTCGCGCTTGAACCAGCCGCCCATTTGCACGCCGGTGGTGGCGGCTGGGAATGGGACAATGTTGAACTGGGCGGAGAGTTCGTTCCACAGCGCTTGGCCGCCGCCGTGGTCGATCCAGCCCAGCATCTCTTGGGTGGATAGGCCAAACGGCACCGCGGTGAAAAACGGATAGGCGGGGGATTTGCCGGTCCAGTAATAGTCGGCGGCGTGATACATGTCCGCCCGGCCAAGGCTGACCGCATCGAACACGCCGAAGGGGGGCACGCGTTCGCCGGCGGTGGCGACCTCGATGCGGATGGCACCGCCGGTCATGTCGCCGATCAGCTTGGCGAGGTAATCCGCCGATTCTCCCAGACCCGGCATGTTGCGCGGCCAGCTGGTGACCATCAAAAGTTCACGGGTGCGACCGCGGTTGATCATCGCGGCAGCGGGGCCTTGCGTGGTGATTGCGCTGCGCCCGCCGAGCTGAACGGTGCCAAGGCCTGCGCCCACGCCGACAGCAGCGCCTACGGCCACGGAAGTGAGCAGCGTGCGACGATCCATAGGGTCAGGTGCCTTCGTTGGTGGGGGTGTTGAGGCCGGGGGGTGGGGCGGGGAACACGTCCGTGAAAGGCCGCCATTCTCCGCCCACCAGTAGTTCTAGCGGCTGAAAATCTGCTTTGTAGCTCATTTTTTCAGAGCCCTGCACCCAGTAGCCCAGATACACGTAGGAAAACCCAGCGGCACGCGCCTGCATCACGTGATCAAGGATGGTGAAGACGCCCAGCGAGCGACGCGGATCAGTGGTGTCGAAGAAGCTGTAAACCAGCGACAGGCCGTCGCGAAGGACATCCACCAACACGGCCGCTGCGAGTTCATCGCGGTTGGGGCCGCTGGCGTAGCGATACTCCACAATATGGGTGCGGACGGCGCTTTCCTCGACCATCGCGGCATAGTCCAGGAAGGTCATGTCTGACATGCCCCCCGCACCATGGCGCGAGGTGAGATAGCGGCGCAGAAGCCAAAACTGCTCCTCTGTGGCTTCGGCAGGACGCAGGCTGCGGGTTAGGTCTGCGTTGCGGTTGAGGGTTTTTCGCCAGGTCCGCGACAGCTGCAAACGGTTGGCCACCACACGGGCAGACATGCAGGCGCTGCAGCCCTCACAGGCCGGTCGATAGGCGATGTTTTGAGAGCGCCGAAAGCCGGCGTTGGTGAGCGCTTCGTTCAGGCCGACCGCGTCTTGCCCTTCCAGGCTCGCAAAGACTTTACGCTCGCGCTGTCCTGGCAGATAGGGGCAGCTCGACGGCGCTGTGAGGTAAAAGCGCAGACTGCCAGACGGGGTGGTGAACTGCCGCGTCAACGCATGTGCCTTTCAACGCTGTGACCGCTGCAAGGTTCGCGGGCTGCGGGCACCTCGTCAAGCGATTGTGCGCCAAAGCAGTGTCGCAGCCCTGCCTAAGGCACCTTTTGGGGCCCTGGCCTCACAGCTGGTGGTTGGACGGCAGGGGCGGTTCTTCGCGCAACAGGGTGATGGCGATGCGTCGATTGCCGGGTTGGGTGGGATCGTCGGGGAACAGGGGCTCGGCATCGGCGCGGCCAGAGACTTGGTAGACTTGGTCACCCGGCACGCCGGAGCGTTCCAGAATGCGGCGGGAGGCATTGGCGCGGCTGGCGGAGATCTCCCAGTTGGAGACGCCGCCCGGGGCTTGGCTAGCGTCGGTGTGGCCGCTGATGGTGATTCGATTGGGCAGTTGGGCGATTACCCCTGCGACGGTGTTCAGCAGACGGCGGGCTCGCTCGTTGGCTTCGGTGGAGCCCGGCTCAAACATCGAGCGGCCCTCCTGATCGATCAGCTGGATGCGCAAGCCTTCTGGGGTGTTGTCAAAGATGATCTGACGAGACAGTTCGGCGATGTCGGGCATATCCGCCATCGCTTGGCGGATCGCCAGTTCGGCGCGATCGAAGGCTGCGTCTTCGCGCATGGCGCGGGCCTGGGCGAGGGCGTCTTGGCTTGGCAACATTTCCCCAGAAGCAGACACATCCGAACCTTGCTCGCCGGGGTCTTGTTGAGGCTGGTTTGGGTTTTCCACGCGCTGGCGGGCACTATCGTCGTCCATCGCTTGACCCGCCAAGAGGCCGCCGGCACCGCTGTTGCTTTCAGAGACGCTGGCGGGGGCGAAGAAGTCTGCGATGCCGCGTTTTTGTTCGGGGCTTGTGGTATTGATCAGCCACATCAACAGGAAGAAGGCCATCATGGCGGTCACAAAGTCCGCGTAGGCGACTTTCCAGGCGCCGCCGTGGTGGCCACCGCCAACCACTTTTTTGACCTTCTTGATGACGATTGGGGCTTGGTTCGGCGCGGCCATGATCTTAGGTCCATTCTGGACAAGGAACTGGTTGATGCCGCGTTGGCGTTAACATCGGGTGTGCAAGCGCGGCTTGTGGTCAGCTTTCGTGTGTGTGAGATCGTGGCGATATGAGCGACCGTTCTAGTCCTGACGCTGCTATGTTTCGCAAAGCGATGAGCCGCTTTGCCACCGGGATCGCGGTGATCACGGCCGCCTCTGGCGAGGGCGTGGCGGGGATGACCGTGAATTCGTTCACGTCTGTGTCGCTGCGGCCGCCGATCGTGTTGTGGTGCTTGGACGACGGGGCCTCGCGGTTTGATACCTTTGCCGGGGCTGAAATCTGGGGTGTGAGCATTTTGGGGGCCGGTCAGAAGGACGTGTCGGAGCGGTTTTCGCGCTCCAACGCCCCCCTTGCCGACCCTGAGGTGATCGCGCGCTTGGGAGCTGACGTGCCAGTGGTTGCGGGGGCGCTGGCGCAGTTCGCCTGCCAGACGATCGCGCGCCACGTGATGGGGGATCATTTGGTGATCGCGGGGGCTGTGCATGACAGCGCGGCGATCGATGGCGATGCGCTCACCTATTTTGCCAGCCGCTACGGGCTTGCGCGCGCCGATTAGACTATAGGTTTTGACCGCTTCCAGACAGGAAACCAGTGACCACTTTCCCTGAAAGCGGTTTGGGCAGGAGCACAGCGTGGCCGAAATCGGATTTATTGGACTTGGGGCGATGGGCGCGCCGATGGCCGGGCATTTGGTTGCGCAGGGCCATGATGTGCGGGTTTTCAACCGAAGCGCTGGCAAGGCGGTGGCGTGGGCTGAACGCCACGCGGGGCGGGTGTGTGAAAGCGTTGCTGTGGCGGCTGATGGGGCGGCTTTTGTGGTGGCCTGCGTTGGCAACGACCAGGACGTGCGCGAGACGTTTGAGCTGGCCGCGCCGGTGATGGCGGCTGGGGGTTGTTTTGTGGATCACACCACGACCTCGGCGCTGTTGGCGCGCGAGCTGGCAGTGCAGGCGGATCGCTACGGCGTTGCTTTTGTGGACGCGCCAGTGTCAGGCGGGCAGGCAGGGGCGGTGGCTGGCCAGTTGACCGCCATGGCGGGCGGCACCGCGCAGGCGCTGGAACAGGCGCGGCCGATCATCATGGCCTACGCCAAAGTGGTTACACACATGGGACCCGCGGGCTCTGGCCAGCTTGCGAAAATGGTCAATCAGATTTGTATCGCGGGGGTGGTGCAGGGCTTGGCGGAGGGGCTAGCGTTTGCGGAACGCGCCGGGCTTAACGGTGAGGCCGTGATCGGGGCGATCTCCAAGGGGGCTGCGCAGTCCTGGCAAATGGAGAACCGGTGGCGCACCATGCTGGAGGGTCGCTATGACTTCGGGTTTGCGGTGGATTGGATGCGCAAGGATTTGGGGTTGGTGTTGGATGAGGCCCGCCGCAACGGGGCGCAGGCGCCTTTGACCGCGCTGGTGGACCAGTTCTACGCCGATCTGCAAGCCCAGGGGCATGCGCGGTCCGATACCTCAAGCCTGATGGAACGAGTGCGGCGGCCCCGCTAAGGGGCGGTTGAACTTCCACACGCCGCACGGCAAAACGCCCGATCTGCTGCGAAGCGGACCGGGCGTTGTGTTTTTCTGTGATGGTTCTTGGCGGTTAGCGGCGCAGGGTGACGCCAACTGTGAACACGTTTTGATCGAACGAGCGCCCACGCAGGCTGCCGCTCGAATCTTGTTCGCTGCGGCTAAGCCCGGCATTGACGGTGACAACGCGGTTGACCAGCCAATCCGCGCCGACGCCAAAGCTGATCCGTTCGTCTGTGCGATCAATGCCTTCGTAGTCTTCGTCGGTCCTGCCAGCGCTGGCACCGACGATCACGTTGCGCATCAGCTCGTGGTCGATCCGTGCGCCGTAGCTGGTTCTGACCACATTGGCGGAAGCCTGGATGCCGCTTTCGCGAACCGTGCGATCGGCGTCGAAGCGAACGGTGGTCAAGGTGGTGGGGAACCACTCCAGCACACCGTTCAGGGCCAGGCCGTCGATGTCCTGGGTCAACGGATCTTCAACCTCGGACGTCACATAGCCAACGCCAACTTCACCGCGCACAACGCGGGTCACGTCGAAGCTCGCCCCCACCAACACGTCGATGGCTTCAAAGTCACGGTCCGGGGAGCCTGCGGCCAAGCGGGTGAAATCGCGCCAGCGCTTGATCCCTGAGATGAACAACGAGGTGTCTGGGCTGAGGGCGTAGTCCGCGCGGAGGCTGAAATCGGTTCCGTCAGAGTCCCGGAAGTCTTGGTCTGCGACGCCACCGCCGGTCAGGGGCACGTCGGAGAAGTCGTCATTGGTGAGGCCATACCGGGCTTGGAGGCGCAAACGGCCAAACTCGCGGGAAGCTCCAATGTAGGCGGTGTCGTTTTTGATCTCGACCGGTTCACGGGCGGCCAGATTGTCTACAAAGCCGCGCGGCTCATGAGACTTCGAGGTGCCAATACCGCCCACAATCTGCAGGCCGCGCAGAACTTCCAGCTTGCCGTCAGCACCGAGGCTCCAATCCGTGGTGGATTCGTCGTCCAGCTCGAAATAGGCGCGGCGGTCTGTTTTCGCGTTGAATTCGAGGTAGTGGCGTGTCCATTCCGAAACGATCCGCGCGCCGACGCCGTAGCGGGCTGCCCCATCGGATTGCTCGTTGGTTTCGGCGGCGAATACGTTGCTGTTGTTTTCGTAGCTGAGCGTGGCCGAGGGAAACAGACGAAAGGCACCGAGTGGGGCGCCGATGGGATCCAACTCTGGGCGATCGCGCTCGCGGACACTCTGGTTGTTGCCGCGGTCATAGGTCTGGGCACCGGCAACGCCGGCAACCGCGGTGAACGCCACGGCGGCACCTGTGACGATGCCAGCGGTGGTACGAAACGCGGACTTGGACATTGCTCACCCCAAAACATGGATATGGATGACCCCCGGCTAGTGCGCGTCGCTGAATCAAATCCTAACGAGGCGCGTTAGCTGTTCATCCATTTGAACAGCGGGCGCAGGGGCAAGGCCCAGCCCACACCGGCCAAGGCAAAAAAGGCCAGCTGGCCCCACCATGGTGCCGCAGACAGTCGTTCGGCCAACGTCACGGCCACGACGATATAAACGGCAAGATACGTCAATAGGGCGGCTGAGCCCAAGGCCTTGCGTAAAGATGGGTTCATGGCATCACCCGATGGCGACGCGGCGTCGCACTGGCGGGCCGCTGAGATGGTCTATGTTCTCGCACACAGAAGTGGAGAGAAGTATGGCGCGCGCAGACGCCGCAAAACCGAATTTGGCCGTTGGCCTATGGCTGATCGGCGTTTGCATCATGGTTTACGCGATGATTCTGGTGGGCGGCGCCACGCGGCTCACGGATTCGGGGCTGTCGATCACCGAGTGGGATTTGGGCAAGGGCTTGGTGCCGCCGTTGTCGCAGCGGGCGTGGGCGGAGGAGTTTTCGCTCTATCGCACCACCACGGAATATCAGCAGCTGAACCGCGGCATGAGCCTCGCGGACTTCCAATACATCTACTTTTGGGAGTGGGGGCACCGGTTCTTGGGCAAAATGATCGGCCTGGTGTTTGCGGTGCCGTTTGTTGCGTTTTGGCTCCGCGGTCAGTTGCGGGGGCGGTTTTTGGCCTGCCTTGGCCTGTTTGCGCTGGGTGGGATGCAGGGCGCGATCGGCTGGTGGATGGTGACCAGCGGGCTGCACGGACGGCTCGATGTCAGCTCGTTTCGGCTGATGGTGCATTTGGGGATGGCGTTCATGATCCTTGGCCTCGGGGCTTCTGTGGCAATGGGTGCACTGGGGTGGCCGCGGGGGGGCGGCAAGATCGGGGTGCCGCGGTGGCTGCTGTGGGCGTTTTGCGGGCTGGTGTTTGGCCAGGTGCTAATGGGGGCGCTGGTGGCGGGGATCGATGCCGGCCGGGCCTATACCGACTGGCCGATGATTGGTGGCGAATGGGTGCCGTCGAACTATTGGCACCTGCAGCCGGCCAGCCAAAACTTCTTTGAGAACCCGGCAACGGCGCAATTCAATCATCGCATCGGGGGCTATCTTGCCGCGCTCGTGGGGCTTTGCATCGGGCTTGGCGCGTTGCGGTTTGGGACGGGGCCTGCGCGGATCGTAGGGCTTAGCATCGGCGGTATTGTGCTGCTTCAGACCGGGCTTGGGATCGCCACTGTGATGCACGGGGCCCCGTTGGGGATGTCTTTGGTGCACCAGGGGCTTGCGGTGCTGTTATGGCTTTCGGTGGTCGCTGGGTTGCGGGTTTCGATGGCGCGAGAACCCGTTACCGCGGCGGAGAGCCATGCGCTGCATGAGGTTACGGGCACGGCTTGACGGGAGGCGTCGTTTCGGGCATCTCGCCTGCCTCCCGCAGAGACGCCCTTGGTTTGGGCGGGCTTTCCCTCGTTTGATAGTAGTTTGAGACTGATATGCGCACCGCCACTACACTAAGCGCCCAACCGGCGACGGCGACACACGCATGGATCGTGATAGATGCGGAGGGCGCGGTCGTTGGCCGGCTTGCATCGTTCATCGCCATGCGTCTTCGCGGCAAGCACAAGCCTGACTTTACCCCGCACGTCGATACCGGCGATTTCGTGGTGGTGATCAACGCCGACAAGGTCGTGTTCACCGGCAAGAAGGCCAAGGACAAGGTCTATCACTGGCACACGGGCCACCCCGGCGGGATCAAGGAACGGTCTGCGGAAAAGATCCTGAAGGGACGTTTCCCAGAGCGCGTTCTGGAAAAGGCCGTTGAACGGATGTTGCCGAAGGAAAGCCCGCTGGCGCGCGGCCAACTCGCCAAACTGCGGGTCTATGCCGGCGGCATCCATCCCCATGAAGCTCAAAAGCCAGTGCCGCTGGACTTCAAGAGCCTCTCCCGCAAAAACGCCCGGACCGTTTGATGATGAGCGATACGAACCAAGGCTTTGAAGCCCTCCGCGAGATGACACCGGAAGGTGGCTCCTCCAACACCCAGGCACCGCCCCCCGTGCGAGAGCAAAAGCTCGATGCGCAAGGCCGCGCCTATGCGACCGGCAAGCGCAAGAACGCCATTGCCCGCGTGTGGGTGAAGCCCGGCAAAGGGCAGATCATGATCAATGGTCGCACGAGCGATGTGTACTTCGCCCGCCCGGTGCTGCGCATGATGATCAACCAACCGTTCCGCGTGTCGGACCGGGAAGGCCAATACGACGTGTACGTCACAGTTGTTGGCTCGGGTCTTTCGGGGCAAGCTGGGGCCGTGCGGCATGGCATTGCCAAGGCGCTTTCAGACTTTGAACCAATGTTGCGCCCGCTCATGAAGCACAATGGCTTCTTGACCCGCGACGCGCGCGTTGTTGAGCGAAAGAAGTATGGCCGCGCCAAAGCGCGCCGGAGCTTCCAGTTCTCGAAACGTTGATCGCACTGGTCATTGGAATTCGGAACGGGCGCTCTGGCAACGGAGCGCCCGTTTTGCTTGGTGGAGGAAGGCATGACGGCGACGGTTTTCATCGATGGCGAGGCGGGCACTACGGGCTTGCAGATTCGCACGCGGCTGGAAGGGCGCAGCGATGTGTGTTTGCTGTCGATTGATCCGTCGCGTCGCAAGGACCCGGCCGCGCGGGCAGCCCTGCTGAATGGGGCAGACTGTGTGATCTTGTGCTTGCCTGATGCGGCGGCACGCGAGGCTGTGGCGCTGATCGAGACGCCAACGGTTAAGGTGATTGATGCGTCCACCGCCCATCGGGTCTCCAGCGATTGGGTGTTTGGCTTTGCGGAGTTTCGCCGAGGCCAACGCGCGGCCATTCAAGCCGCCACGCGGGTCAGCAATCCAGGCTGCTATTCGACAGCGTTTATTGCGCTGGTGGCGCCGCTGGTGGCGGCGGGTCTGATCCCTGCGGACTGGCCGATCACGTGCCACGGCGTGTCTGGCTATACCGGCGGTGGTAAAGCGATGATCGCGGAGTTTGAGGCCAAGGAGGAGCCATCATACGTAGAGACGCCCTACCGGATCTATGGCTTGGGGTTGGGGCATAAGCATGTGCCGGAGATGCAAGCCTACACCGGGCTTTCGCGGCGACCGCTGTTTGCGCCTGCAGTGGGGCGGTATGCGCAGGGCATGATCGTTGAGGTGGCGTTGGTGCTTGATGCTTTGCCAGGGGGGCCAACAGTGGGCGAGATCCACGCAGCGCTTGATCTTGCCTATGCGGGGGAAAGGTTTGTGACGGTGGCTTCGCTAGACCACGCGGCCAGCCTGACAACACTGGATCCTGAGGGGCTGAACGGCAGCAACAGGCTTCAGCTTTATGTGTTTGGCGAACCCGAAAGCCGCCAAGCTCGGCTGGTGGCTTTGCTTGATAATCTGGGCAAGGGCGCTTCTGGGGCGGCGGTCCAGAACCTGAACTTGATGCTTGGGTTTGAGGAGGGGGCGGGGCTGTGAGCCGGCCGCCCGCTCCCCTTGCCCCGGGTTAGCCCATTTTCATGCGCGGCATGCCCATATAGTCGCGCTTACCCAGCGGCACGCCTTTGGTGCGCAGGATATCGTAGGCGGTTGTGGCGTGGAAATGCAGGTTCGGAATTGAGAACGACAGCAGGAAATTCTCTGCAGTGAAAGGCATCTTGCGATCGCCGATCTGGAAGGTGACATCCTTGCCTTCAAGCGCGTTGATGTCTTCTGGCTTCACTGCCTTTAGGGCTTCGAGGGCTGTTGCCACTTCGGCCTGCAAGGCGCGATAGTCCGCGTTCGGATCGCCGGCCGAAGGTGAGAATATGCCCTGTTTTGCACCCTTCACCGCCCCCATGGAATGGTGGGCGATGTTGTGCACCTGGAAGCTGAACGGCAGCATATCTGGGAACAGACGAGCCTGGGTAATCTCGTTCAAATCAACGCCGTTGTCGGTGAAGTGGTTATAGCCGCGTTCGAGGAAGATGGTGGCACCGCTCAGGGATTGGATGAAGCCAAGAACGGTTGCGTCATACAGGGAAATGGCCAAGGTGGAACTCCTTTGAAGTGGTTTTAAGTGCTTGACCGTATACGGACGTATTCGCCAGGGGCATCGCACAGCACTTTGAGTTTGCCAGCGCCTGGGGTGCGCGCTTTGACCTGCTTGCCTGAGATCTTGGACAGCCAGTCGTGCCATTTGGGCCACCAGGATCCGGGATGTTCAACGGCACCTTCCATCCACTCTTCAACGGTGTCTGGCAAGGCGGCGTTGGTCCAGTGTTGGTACTTGTTGGCGTCTGGGTGGTTGATTACGCCGGCGATGTGGCCCGAGCCTGCCATCATGAAGTTTACGGGCCCGCCAAACAGTTTTGCGCCACGGTAGATGCTTTGATAGGGCGCGATGTGATCTTCCTTGGAGGACTGCATGAAGATCGGGATCGTCACGCGGGACAGATCGATTTTCTCGCCCAGAAGTTCAAGCTTGCCCTGCGCCATCAGGTTGTCGTGATAGAAGGCGCGCAAATAGAACAAGTGCAGGGCGCGGGGCATGCGGGTTTGGTCTGCGTTCCAGTACAGCAAATCAAACGGCGGCGGTGAGCGGCCCATGTAGTAATTGTCGACCACATAGTTCCAGATCAAGTCGTTGGCGCGCAGGGAGTTGAAGGTGTCCGCCATGGCCTGGGCGTCCAAAAGCCCGCCTTTGCTGTCGATCCGGGCTTCGAGGTAGCGCAGGCCCGCATCGTCTGAAAACACCATCAGGTCGCCGGCGTTTGTGAAGTCTTGCTGGCTGGCGAAGAAGGTGGCGCTTTGGATGCGCTTGTCGCCAACGGTGGCCATGTAAGCCAGGGTTGCGGCAAGCAGCGTGCCCCCAATGCAATAGCCGACGGTGTTGATCTGGGAGGCACCACAGGCGTCCTGGACCGCTTGAACAGCGGCGAAGACCCCGTCGCGCATGTAATCTTCGAAGGTTTTTTCCGCCATCGAGGTATCGGGGTTGATCCAGGAGGCGAGGAAAACGGTGTGGCCTTGGGCGACCAGCCATTTGATCATGGAGTTCTTGGCCTGCAGATCCATGATGTAGAATTTGTTGATCCACGGCGGGAAGATCAAAAGCGGGGCATCGAAGGTGGTGGCTGTTGTTGGGAGGTACTGCAGGATTTCGATCAGGCCATTGCGGAACACCACTTTGCCCGGCGTGGTGGCGATGTTTTCGCCGACCGTGAAGGCGTTCATGTCCGTCTGGGTGATCGATAGCTTGCCGCCGCCGCGCTTGAGATCGCCGGCGAGGTTATCCAGCCCCTGCAGCAGGCTTTGGCCGCGGGTTTCGATCAGGGCGCGCAGGGCTGCCGGGTTGCTCATCAGGAAGTTGGAGGGGGATGCCGCATCAACGGCCTGCTTGATGAAGAAGCTGGCTTTGCGTTTGGCTTCCTCGTCCACCCCTTCGGCCTTTTCGACCATATCGGTGATGAAGGCGGCGGTGGCGAGGTAGGTTTCGCGCATCAGGCTGAAGGCGGGGTTCGTGGTCCATTCAGGATCGCGGAAGCGTTTGTCGCGGACCGGTGCGCTGTTGGTGAGGGCTTCGCCCATCATCATTTTGAGGGCGTGGCGCTCCCAAATGTCAGCGTAGCGCTGCCAGAGGTTGCCTTGGGCGTCACGCAGGGTTTCAGGTTGGGCGGCCAGCTTGGACCAGACTGCGTTGGTCGCGTCTTGAACCGCAAACGGATCGGCGGCCCAAGGCTCGTTCCCGCCGCGGGATTGATCTTGGAATGCGGTGGAGAAGACGTCATTGGCTTTGGTCATGGCCTGCGCGAGATTGCGCGACAGCACATCCAATTGATCCGTCGATAAGCTCTGCGCGACGGTTTGCAGCGAAGCCGGGGGAGATGTGTCTGGCACTGCGGCTGGTTTAGGGGCTGGCGGTGTCGGGGTTTTGGGCGGTGGCGCGGGGGCTGCTGCCTTTGCTTTTGCCGCGCGGGCGGGTTTGGGCGCGATTGGGGTGACCGGTGTGTCTGCCTTGGCCTTCGGCACGGGTCCTTTTTTCCGCGGGCCGCGGCTGACACTGGCCGGCATGGCTGCGCGGTTGCGAATCGCGCCTGTGAGACCGTCTTTTTCCCCCTTCGACCCAGCCATACGCTTGCCTTCCTCTCCCTGTTGCATGATCGGCCATTGAGTGGCCTTTAGTACATGCGGTTTTTCAGACTCAATCTGGCACAAAGCCGCGACGTGGTATAGGACGCGGGTCAAGGAGATCGGCTTCATGAGTAAGTTCGCCCCACGTGCCACACAGAGCCTCTTTGTTGCTGGGGCTTTGGCCGGGGCTTGCGCCCTGTTCGGGGGCGCGATTGCTTATGCCGAAGAGCCAGGCACCACCTTGCCAGATTGGTTTGTGCAGGAACGCGCGGCCAGCGGCGACAAGGGCTACCCGAGCCTTGACGACATTCCAGAAGCGCCCAGCGCGAAAACGGACCCGGCCTACTGGCAGGCGTTTCAGGCTGAAGTGCTGGCGGCGGGCGCACAGATGCGGGCCAGCGCGCGAGCTACGCCCGCGCCGTCGAACGCTGCGGTCGATGCCGAGGCGTTTCGTAACGGCGCGTTAGAAGACATCGAAGACACGCGCCAACGGTATTGATCCGCTTGGCTTGGCTTTGACCCCTTCCGGTGATCGTGCCCCATGACCCAAGATTTCTATAAAACGCGGCGCCTCCCGCCGTACGTGTTCGAACAAGTGAACAAAGTGAAGGCCCGTCTGCGCGGTGAAGGCGTGGACATTATCGACTTCGGCATGGGCAATCCGGACCTGCCGGTGCCGGCCCATATCGTTGATAAGCTGGTGGAAGCTGCTCGCAAACCGCGCAGCAACCGCTATTCGGCGTCGCGGGGCGTGCCTGGTTTGCGCAAGGCGATGGCTGGGTATTACGAGCGCCGGTTTGACGTGAAGCTCGACCCTGAGTCTGAGATCGTTGTGACATTGGGCTCCAAGGAAGGGTTTGCCAACCTTGCGCAGGCCATCACGGCACCGGGCGATGTGGTGATTGCGCCCAACCCGTCTTATCCGATCCATGCGTTCGGGTTCATCATGGCGGGCGGCGTAATCCGCAGTGTGAAAGCGCACTCGCCAGAGGAGTACCTGGAGGGCTTGTCGCGGGCGGTGGCCCACAGCGTGCCGCCGCCGATGGCGATGATTGTGTGTTATCCGGCAAATCCCACGGCGCAGACGGTCGACCTTCACTACTACAAAGAGATCATCAAGTTCGCGAAGGCCAACGACCTGATCGTGATCTCTGACATGGCTTATTCAGAGATTTATTTCGACGACAATCCGCCACCTTCGATCCTGCAGGTTCCAGGGGCAAAGGACATCGCGGTGGAGGTGAACACGCTGTCGAAGACGTATTCGATGGCTGGGTTTCGGGTGGGGTGGGCGGCCGGCAACCAGCGCTTGATCGCTGCTTTGGCACGGGTGAAGTCCTATCTGGATTATGGAGCCTACACGCCGATCCAGGTGGCGGCGACCGCGGCGCTGAACGGGCCGCAGGACTGCGTGGACGAAATGCGCAACACCTACAAAGTGCGCCGCGATGCGCTGATTGACAGCTTTGCGAAGGCCGGATGGGTGTTGCCTACGCCGCAGGCCTCGATGTTTGTGTGGGCCCCGCTGCCTGAGGGTTTCGAGGGCATAGGCAGTTTGGAATTTTCCAAGCGGCTGGTGGAGCAGGCCGGGGTTGCGGTGGCACCAGGCGTGGGCTTTGGCGAGCACGGCGAAGGCTTTATCCGGATTGCGCTCGTTGAAAACGAACAACGGATTCGACAGGCGGGCCGCGCGGTCAAAAAGTTCCTGTCGGAGCAACGCCAGGCCAAAACGGCGTTGAGGAAGGCTGCGGGGGAATGAGCACTTCGGTGTTGAAGGTTGGCGTGGCGGGCTTGGGCACCGTTGGGGCTGGCCTGTTGGCGATTGCGGCGCGGGGCGGGTTGGGTCAGGACCGCTTGCAGATCGCTGCGGTGTCGGCGCGGTCGCGGTCGCGCCAGCGGGGGGTGGACATTAGCGGCTATGCCTTTGTCGATGACCCTGTGGAAATGGCGCGGGACCCCGCAATCGCGGTTTTTGTGGAACTGATTGGGGGGTCTGACGGGCCGGCCAAGAAGGCGGTGCAGGTGGCGCTGGAGCGCGGCGCGCATGTGGTGACCGCCAACAAGGCGCTAATCGCTGAACATGGGCTTGAGCTGGCCGCAATCGCGGAAAAATCCGGTGCGTCTTTGCTGTTTGAGGCGGCGGTGGCGGGCGGTGTGCCGATCGTGAAGGTGATGAAGGAAAGCCTCGCTGCGAGCGAGGTGCAGTCTGTATCCGGCATCCTCAATGGCACCTGCAATTATTTGCTGACGGAAATGGAAGCCTCCGGGCGCGCGTTTGAGGATGTGTTGGCGGATGCGCAGAGGCTTGGCTATGCCGAGGCTGACCCAACCATGGACGTTGGTGGGTTTGATGCGGCGCATAAGATCGCGATCCTGGCGGCGATCGCGTTTCGCACGCAGCCTGATTACGGTGGGGTGGCTATTCGGGGGGTGGATTTGGTGCGGCTGGTGGATATCCAGCTTGCGGCCAAATTGGGCTATCGGATCAAGCTGATCGCCAAGGCCGAGCGCTTGGGTGGGGCTGTTTCTGTAACGGTCGGGCCTGCGTTGGTGGGCCATGACCATCCGTTGGCGGGGGTTGGCGGGCCACTGAATGCGGTGACGGTGCTGGCTGATCCGGTTGGGGCACTCACTTTCCAGGGCCGCGGGGCCGGATCTGGGCCAACGGCCAATGCGGTGGCGGCGGACCTGATCGATATTGCCAATGGCCGCAAGGGGCCGGCGTTTGGGGTGCCGGTGGCGGCGCTGAAGCCACCGGTGCGACTGACCCTTGATGAGCCAAGGCGGTTCTATGTGCGGCTGTTGGTTCATGACCGACCGGGCGTGATCGCTGCGGTTTCGGATCGGCTTGGGCGGGCGCAGGTCTCGATTGACAGCATTTTGCAGATGCCCGTGGGCCCAGGGCCGCTGGTTCCGATCGTTTTAACCACCCAGCCGTGCCCTAAAGCTGCGCTGGAAGACGCCTGTGTGGCGATCGGGGCGCTCGACGCAGTGTCTGAAACGCCATGCGTGCTTCCCATCGAGGATGGAAACCGCTAGGCACGGCGCAAATTCCACACGTGGTAAGAGGTGATTGATGTCCAAGAGCGATGTCCTGACGGACGCTTTGGCGTTTGCGGCGGCTCAGGCTGCCTTTCTGGCGGCGGTGGCTGCGTCCAAGTTGTCGGGGCGTGGTGATGAGAAGGCCGCCGATCAGGCAGCGGTCGATGCCCTTCGTACCGCGCTGAATGCCATGCCGATCAAGGGCCGCATCGTAATTGGCGAAGGCGAGCGCGACGAAGCGCCGATGCTTTATATCGGGGAAGAAGTGGGGCTTGGCACCGGGCCGCAGATCGATATCGCGCTTGACCCGCTGGAAGGAACCACCCTCACCGCCAAGGCGATGGCCAATGCGCTGGCGGTGATGGCGTTCGCGCCCAAGGGCGGCCTGCTGTATGCGCCAGATACCTACATGGACAAGCTGGCGATTGGGCCTGGGTTCAAGGCGGACGTGGTGGATCTGGATGCGCCGGCGGGCGACAACGCGGTGGCTTTGGCCAAGGCTAAGGGCGTGGCGGTCAGCGAGCTTGGGGTGTGCGTGCTCGATCGGCCGCGGCACAAGGATATCTTGGCCTCCCTGCGAGCGGTTGGCGCGCGGGTACATCTGATTTCAGACGGCGATGTGGCGGGCGTAATCAACACGACCGACCCTGCCACCGGCATCGACATGTATGTGGGCCAAGGCGGGGCACCGGAGGGCGTGCTGGCGGCGGCGGCATTGAAGTGCGTTGGCGGGCAGTTCCAGGGGCGGCTGGTGTTCCGCAACGACGACGAGCGGGCGCGGGCCGCCAAAACCGGGATCACGGCCTTTGATCGCCGCTACACGTTGCAGGAGCTGGCCTCGACAGACGCGATCTTTGTGGCGGCGGGCGTAACCAACGGCTCGATGCTCAAGGGCGTGCGGATCATCGACGGCCGCGCGCACGGCGAAGCGCTGGTGATGAACTCCGCCACTGGGCTGATCGCGCAAGTGGCCTTCAACCAGAAGGTGGGTTGAGGGCATCGCTTCGGGGCGCGTTTGGGCGCAAGCTGGCGGTCATGTCAGCGATTCCCATTCCCCTGTCTGAGCCTGGCGCTGCGTTCCTTGGGGTCGAGCGTTCCTTAAAAGGGTTGCGGTGGCGTGAGCGTGGGGCAAGCCCCCAGGCGGTCGCGGCGCTTGCGAGGCTGCACCATCTGCCGGACTTGGCCGCACGCCTTCTGGCGGGGCGCGGCGTGGACCCCGAGGATGCGGCGCGGTTTTTGGACCCGCGATTGCGGGATTGGTTTCCTGATCCGTCGCGCTTCAAGGACATGGATGCGGCTGCCGAGGCCATCGAAGACGCGATTGCCGGCAAGCGGCCCACCGCCATCTTGGCGGACTATGACGTGGACGGGGCCACAAGCGCTGCGCAGATGATCCGCTATTTTCGGGCGCGCGGTCATGACGCTTCGTTGTATGTCCCGGACCGGATGGCGGAGGGTTACGGGCCTTCGGCGTTGGCGTTTGAGCGGTTGAAAGCCCAGGGCATTCAGCTTGTTATTACGGTGGACTGCGGGGCAGCTGCCGAAGGGCCCCTTCGGGCGGCGGCCGGTTTGGGGCTGGATGTGGTGGTGTTGGACCATCATTTGATGAGCGGGCCGCCACCGCCGGCGCTAGCTGTCGTGAACCCAAATCGGCCGGACTGCACGTCTGGCGAGGGGGACCTGACCGCTGCAGGTGTGGTGTTGGTGACGCTGGCTGCGGTTAATCGGGTGGCGCGCAAGCGTGGGTCGATTGGGGCCAACAACCTGCCCGATCCGATGGCGACCTTGGATTTGGCCGCCCTTGGAACCGTATGCGATGTGGCCCCGTTGACCCGCTTTAACCGGGCGATCGTGGCGCAGGGCCTGAAGATCTTGAAAAACAAACCAAATCCGGGGCTTGCGGCACTGGGCTTGGCGGCGGGGCGTGCTGGCGGGGCGCAGGTGTATGACCTGGGGTTTGTGCTGGGGCCACGGCTCAATGCGGGCGGACGAATCGGCAATGCGACCCTTGCCACGCGGTTGCTGCTGGAAGAAGACCCCGCCCTGATTGCTGAATATGCCGGCCAGCTCGATGCCCTCAACGCCGAGCGCCGCCTGATTGAGGCAGAGATCGTGCAGGAGGCCGTCGCCATGGCGGAGCTATTTGCCGATGCGCCGGTTTTGGTGCTCGGGGCGAAGGCATGGCACCCCGGCGTGATCGGCATCGTCGCGGGGCGGGTGAAGGAGCGTGTGCGCAAGCCCGTGATTGTGCTGGGCGCTGCGGGCGAAGAAGGGCCGGCGAAGGGTTCTGGGCGGTCGATCGGGGGGGTGAACCTTGGGGCCGTGGTGGCGGCAGCGGCCCGCGAGGGCATCCTGATTGCCGGCGGCGGGCATGCGATGGCGGCTGGCATGACCGTCGCCTGGGACGAGGTGGACCGGTTTCGGGACTTTTTGGCAGCGCGGTTGGGCGGGGAGGTTGCGGCCGCCAGCGACGAGGCCCGCGCCCTTTCGATTGACGGCCTAGCGGGGGCGGGGGCGGTGAACCTCGCGTTGATCGACGCGGTGGAGCGGATTGGTCCGTTTGGGACTGGGCACCCCGAGCCGATCTTTGCGCTTGCAGCGATGCGCGCGCGATTTGCCAAAAAGGCGGGCGATGCGCACGTGCGGTTTACCCTGGAAGATTCGCGCGGGGCGGGGGTGAAGGGCATTGCGTTTGGGGTGGCGGATCAACCCATTGGTGAGGCCCTGCTTAAGCGCGACACCGTGCTGCATGTGGCAGTGAAGCTGAAGCGCAACGCCTTCAATGGGCATGAAAGTGCGGAAGTGGAGCTTGTGGACGCGGCGCTGGCTTCTGCATGAGCGGGTTTGATGGCTCTTGCTTCGAAGGCTGGGCGCGTCTATATCGCGCGTCTCGCGTTGACAGCGGGGCACCAGTGGGCCCTTCGTCTATCGGTTAGGACGTCAGGTTTTCAACCTGAAAAGAGGGGTTCGACTCCCCTAGGGCCTGCCACTTCTCCCGCTTCGGTTCGACGCACTCATCCACTTGCGCATTTTCAACAAAAGTGTCGTTGCGGTTTTGTGTCCGAAAATGCGCTAAATCAGAGTTTTAGACCGCTTTCGGACGGAAAACCGGGCCCCACTTTTCCTGAAAGCGGTCTAGTGTCCCGAATCAAAAGTTCGTGGGATAATTCTTGCGTGATTTGCAAGGAT
>JBMOEW010000026.1:0-41218 GCA_049314555.1 Caulobacterales bacterium | reverse complement strand
GGCCAGAGTGCCAAGCCCCCCAACCGCGGCCCCCGTCATGAAAAACACCCGCAGGATCGCCCCCCGGGTGGCTCCCATTGTCCGCAGAATGGCAATGTCGCGGCCCTTGTTCTTCACCAACATCACCAACCCCGAGATGATGTTCAGCGCGGCGATGCCAACGATCATCATCAAGATCAGCCGCATCACATTGCGCTCCACCACAAGCGCGCCCTGCAATTCCTGGTTGGCATAGCGCCAATCGGTAATCTGGATCATCGGCCCCAGTGTCGCCTGCAGCTGACGCACCACTGGCAGTGTATTGTCTGGGTCCTTCACCCGCACCTCAAGGCGATCAACCGACGTGCCCCGTTGAAACAGGATCTGCGCCTGATCGATCGGCATATAGATTTGCGTTGCGTCATAGCGCTGGGTGCCGGACGTAAAAAGCCCGCCCACCACATAGGATTTGCGCCGCGGCGTCAGCCCAAACGGCGTAGACGACGCCTGTGGCGCAAGGATCGACAACCCCATGCCTGGCTGGAGAAACGCAAGACGTTCCGCAACCCCAGACCCGATCAACAGCCGCGGATTATCCGGATCGTCAAATCCCTCAAGACTGCCCCCGGGCTGAATGCCGTCATGGATCAACGCCAGCTTTTCCAGGTCTTCGCGCAAAACCCCGCGCACGATAACCCCGGTGGAATAGCCGTCGGCCACTGCCAACGCCTGTTCCTCAATCACCGGATTGACGCTGATCACCCCCTCTGTGCGCAGCGCAGCCGCAACAATCACATCGCGCTCGTCAGGCAGCAGGTCCCGGGTGTGGATCAGGACATGTCCATCAACCCCAAGGATCCGCGACAACAGCGTCTCACGAAAGCCGTTCATCACAGACATGGTGATGATAAGCACCATCACCGACAACATGATGCCAAAAAACGAGATGATCGAAATCAGCGCCACCCCGCCGTGCGCGCGCTTGGCCCGCAGATACCGGGCCGCCAACGAGCGTTCAAACAATCCAAAAGGCGGTGCGGAAGCAGATACCGTGGTCATGTTCAATAGGCCCGCGCAATTAGGATATCTTCCACCGCCGCCGCTCCGCTGAATACGCAGGTCTTCGCCCGCCGGGCCTGATCGAGGGGCGCATTGCGGATGGTCAATTTCAAGGCTTTCAGCTGGCGCTCAACAGCCTCAAGGTCCGCACCCGACGGCCGCGCCCAGCCCACCCGCGCCCAGCCTTTGAAGGTGCTGTCCTCGTCGTCAGAGCCGAAGTACGCGCTCAGCTCCGCCATATTTTTGAAACCGTCGCTGATATTGTCGGACAACCGCGCCTTGGCTTCCAGATAGAGCGCCTTCTGGATCTCCTCCAGCATGCCGCACGCAGCACCCAAGAAAGCCTCGCGGCTCATCGCATGGGATTTGGTCTTGTCGCCCTCCCGCAGCTGGTCGCGGCGCATGAACGTCACCTGGCCATTGGCAGCATCACGCGGACCGATCTCCAGCAAAAGCGGTGCGCCGCGGCGCACCCAATCCCAGCGTTTGTCTGCGCTTTTCAAAGGCTTCACATCCAGGTGCGCACGCACCGGTTGGTCTTGGAAGCGCAGCTTGCGCAACTCCGCCTCAAGCGCCCGCCCATACGCCAAGACCTCCGCGTCCTCAGGCTTGTCGCGCAGCATCGGAATGATCACGATTTGCCGCGGCGCGATGGCCGGGGGCGTGCGCAGGCCATCGTCGTCACCGTGCGTCATGATCACCCCGCCAATCATCCGCGTGGAGGTGCCCCAGCTGGTGGTGTGAGCCAGCTGCATCTGGCCCGCCTGATCTTGATAACGGATGTTCTGTGCCTGGCTGAAATGGGTGCCCAGATAATGGCTGGTGCCGGCCTGCAAGGCC
This sequence comes from Caulobacterales bacterium, assembly GCA_049314555.1. Classification (GTDB taxonomy): domain Bacteria; phylum Pseudomonadota; class Alphaproteobacteria; order Caulobacterales; family Aquidulcibacteraceae; genus REEB509. Next base: position 39,340 of record JBMOEW010000026.1, on the reverse strand, counting down.
TTCCCATCCTGCATCATCGCTTCGATGGAAAATGTCTTGTCTGCACCCGGGAAGCGCTCGTTTTCCGGCTTCTCCCCCGCAACCACCGGCATCGCCAACACATCTTCAGAAAAGCTGCGATACATTTCCAGCATCGCCAGCGTTTCCGTCATGGCCTCGGCCTCGTTGGCATGGGCGGTATGCCCCTCCTGCCACAAAAACTCGGCGGTCCGCAGGAACATTCGCGTGCGCATTTCCCAGCGCATCACGTTGGCCCATTGGTTCAACATCACGGGCAAGTCCCGATAGCTTTTGATCCACCGGCTGAAGGCATCGCCGATAATCGTTTCAGAGGTTGGCCGCACAATCAGCGGCTCTGCCAGCTCCGCTTCCGGGTCAGGTGCCAGCTTACCGTTGATCATCTTCAACCGATGGTGGGTCACGACCGCCATTTCTTTGGCAAACCCGTCCACATGGTCGGCTTCCTGCGCGATGAAGCTCATTGGGATCAGCAGCGGGAAATAATAGTTGTCGTGGCCAGACGCTTTGATCCGCCGGTCCATCTCCTGCTGGATGTTTTCCCAAATCCCATAGCCCCAGGGCTTGATGATCATGCACCCCCGCGTTGGCGCGTTCTCCGCAAGGTCGGCCTCTTTGACGATGGCCTGGTACCAATCGGGAAAGCTCGCGGCGCGGGTGACGCTCAAAGCGCGTTGCATAGCAGAACACCTGAAAGGAAAGGGAAAGCCCGCTTAGCCCGCGTTGGCGTCACGTGCAATGTGCGTCAACCGCGGATCGCAAACACATCAAACGCGATCATGGCCTGAACGATGGCCCAAACCACGCCCGCAAGCCCCGCCGCCCAGAGGGCCTTTTGGCCAAGCTTCGGCGCAACTGGCGCCCCACGCTCCTGGCCCAAACCGCCCGGATTGCGGGTCTCCTCAAGGCTGTGGGCCCCAACCGGCAATAGGCAGAAAAAAGCGAGCCACCACAAAATGATATAGATGGCCGTACCCAAAACGGGATCCGTCATTTAGTGCGCCCCATCTTTTGGTGTTTCCATCAATTCGATCAACACGCCGTTTGAATTCTTGGGGTGCACAAAGATCACGAGGGTGCCGTGCGCGCCTATCCGCGGCTCGCCAAGCACGGTGGCTCCGCGCTTGCGCATTTCCTCTTGGGCCACATGGATGTCTGGCACCTCAAAGCATACATGGTGTTGGCCACCGCTCGGGTTCTTTTCCAAAAACTTGAGGATCGGGCTTGCTTCCCCCAGAGGCTCAATCAGCTCGATTTGGCTGTTGGCCACATTCACGAAAGCAACGCGCACCCCTTGCGCTGGCATATCCCAGGTGTGGGTGATGTCATGCTCGGCCACCCCGTAAAGCGTGCGATAGGTGTCCTTGGCCGCCTCAATAGAAGGCACCGCCACGCCCACATGATTGAGCCGCCCAATCTGCATCACAAAATCCCCTGTCCATCAGACCCGCAAAAGGGTCACTTCCACGAACGGCCGCTTGCGCCAAATCTTTTCTGCGGCCTTACGTACCGCCCGCACAAGAGCCGCTTCTGACATCTCTTCGTCGGCACGATCGGCATGGTTGAGCGCCCCAAACGCATGCTCGGCCGCCTCCACCAGCTCATCGAGCGCCAACTCCATCTCGTCTTCGCTGGAAGTGTTCAACCCCCGCACGCGAATATCGGGGCCAGCGATGATCTTTTGGTTCTTGGACCCCACCGCCAGCGAAACCGCGATCACCCCATCCGCCGCCAGCCGACGCCGATCCTTGATCGACTCATCCTCAGCCTGAAGGATCACCTTACCGTCCACATAGAGCCGCCCCGACGGCACCTCATCAATCACCTTCACCGGGCCAGGTGCCAAGCGGATCATATCGCCATTGCGCGGCGCGATGGACTGCGGCGTTTGCATTTCTTGGGCAAATTTCACGTGCTCCAGGATGTGGCGACGTTCGCCATGCACCGGCACCGCGATTTCTGGCCGCGCCCACTGATACATGCTCTTCAATTCCTCGCGGCACGGATGCCCCGACACGTGCACATGCGCGTCCCGATCGGTAATGATCCGCACCCCACGTCCGGCGAGCTGATTGTACAGGGCAAGGATCGGCACCTCGTTGCCGGGGATCATCCGCGACGAAAAAATCACCGTGTCGCCTTCGCCCAGCCGCACATGCCGGTGGCTACCGCCCGCAATGCGCCCGAGCGCGGCGCGCCCCTCGCCTTGGCTGCCAGTGCACAGATAAAGGATCTCGTGAGGGTCGAAATGGACGGACTCTGCCTCTGTCACCACCTCCGGCAGCCCGCTCAAAAGCCCAACAGACTTTGCCGCCCCTACGACCTTGTGCATCGAACGGCCAACCAAACACACCGTGCGCCCAGCCGCGTGCGCCGCCCGCACGGTAGAATCGAGGCGCGCCACGTTGGAGGCAAAAGCCGTCACCGCCACTTTACCAGTGCAGCCCGCAATCACCTCCGCCAGGTTGGCGCGCACATCAGCTTCCGATCCGGCCGTGCCCTCCACGAAGACATTCGTGCTGTCACACACCATGGCCAAGATCCCCTCCTGTGCCAGGCTCTTCACCTTGGCGCTGTCGGTCAGCGCGCCGATGATCGGATCCGGGTCGATTTTCCAATCTCCCGTATGCCAGATCAAGCCAAGCGGCGTTCGGATGGCCAGACCGTTCGGTTCCGGGATCGAGTGGGTCAAGGTCACGTACTCGATGTCGAAGGGGCCAAGCTCAAATCGCCCCCCCAACGCCACTTCAGTCAACTTCACCCGGTCCAACAGGCCGTGTTCCTTGAGCTTCTCGCGCACCAAGGCGGCCGTGAAGGGCGTTGCAAACACTGGCACCTTCAACCGCGGCCACAGCCAGCCAATCGCCCCAATGTGGTCTTCATGGGCGTGCGTCAGCACAATACCTAGAATATTGTGGCGCTCATTTTCCAGAAAAGTCGGGTCCGGCAGAATGATCTCCACCCCCGGCGTCTGCGACCCGCCAAACGTGATCCCGATGTCGACAATGATCCAAACCCGCTCATCGGGTGGGCCAAAACCATAGGCGTTCAGGTTCATGCCGATTTCCCCCGATCCCCCGAGCGGCAGAAACACGAGTTCGTCGGCTGACTTGGTTTTTGGCATTACAAAATGCCGCCGTTGCGGCGAAAAATTTCCAAAAGGCCCCGCTGCGTAAGCTCGTCGTCGTAAAGGTCGATCGTCGAACACGCGCCCTCAAACAGCGAAGCCACACCGCCGGTCGCGATCACCTTCATCGGCCCAAGCTCTGGCTCAAGCTCAGCCTTCAACCGTTTCACCAAACCATCGATCAACTCAACATATCCCCAAAACACACCAGACTGCATCGCATGAATTGTATTGCGACCCAATGCGGTAGCCCGGCCATCGCGTCCAATCGGGCGGCGGATCTCCACCCGCGGCAACCGGGCCGCCGCCGAATGCAGCGCCTGAAGCGACAAATTGATCCCCGGCGCGATGATCACGCCCTCAAGGCCGCCATCGGCCGCGATCACGTCAAAGGTGGTGGCGGTTCCACTGTCGATGACAATGGCGGCACCCCCGTGCGCCAGATAGGCCCCAATTGCGTTCACAAGGCGGTCAGCCCCAGCCTCCCGAGGATTGTCAATCCGCAACGCAATCCCAAGGCTAATCCCTGGCTCGCCGACCACGATTGGTTCAACATTCACATACCGGCGCACCAGATTGCGCAGATTGAACAGGGCTTGCGGCACAACGGTGGAGATAATGCAGGCCGTGCATTGGCTAAACTCCAGCCCTTGGAACTTCATGACCGTTGCAAGCCATGCCGCATACTCGTCCGCAGTTCGCGCCGCTTCGGTGGAGGCACGCCATTGGCCGCGCCAAGCCACACCGTCAAAAACCGCAAACTTTGTATTGGTATTGCCTACGTCGACGGCAAGCAGCATGGGGCCTCACTCATCCATCATGTCTGGAAAAAACACATCGCCCGCCGTAATACGCACAATCCCTTGCGGCGTCTGCATCAGAAGCGCACCATCTGCGTCAAGGTCAAGGAACTCGCCCCGCAGGGTATCGGCCCCAAGGGTGGCCGTTACGGTCTGCCCCAGCCCCACCGCGTGCGACAGCCAGCCCGCGCGCACCGTTTCAAATTGGCCCCCGGCAAGGGCGGCACCGCCCGCACTTAAGCGTTCGCAGAGTGCCTTTTGAAAGGCGTCGGGGGCCACCCCGCCAGCGCTCGCAACGGCCTGACCCACCCCTTCGGGAAGCGCCGCGAGATTGACCCCAATCCCCAGCGCAAACCAAAGCCCCCCGGAGCCGGCCGCACTGGACTCAAGCAGGATGCCCCCAACCTTGCCGCCATCCAAAAACACGTCGTTGGGCCACTTCAGGCGCGCACCGGGCCGGTCACACGCAGCCAGCGCTTCCACGACTGCAACGCCCGCCGCAAGGCTAAGCCGCGCAAGCTGAGCCGGTGGTAAGGGGGTATGTCCCAGGTAAGTCCCTAGAAAGGCACCGGGCGTGTTCACCCACGACCGACCCCGTCGCCCCCGCCCTGCAGACTGCGTTCGCGCCACCAGCCACGCCGGGCCGAAATCGCCGGCATCCGCCCGCCGCCGTGCCTCACTGTTGGTGCTATCAAGCGTGTCGAACGCAAACACCGGTGCCTGCGCATCGATCACCAGCGCGGCCTAAAAACTTGTCGCGATGGCAACTTTTGCGCCTTGCTCCAGCAGCGAAAGCAAAACCACCAGGATCGGGAACGAGAGCGCCGCCGCCACAACAGCCGTCAAGCTGCCCACCGCGCCCACCGGCTGGAACGCGGCCACCTGCACCGGCGCAAACCAAATCCGTGCCAGAACCCGCAAATAGTAGCCAGCACCGACCACCGCAGCGATCGCCCCGATCACCGCCAGCGGCCAGAGCCCGGCGTCCAGAGTAGCACGGAACACGGCCAGCTTGCCAAAGAACCCGGCAAGTGGCGGGATCCCGATCAACGAAAAAATCAGCAAAGTCATCAGCAGCGCATAGCCGACGTGGCGTTGCCCAAGTCCAGACAGATCATCAACCCGCTCCAGCGCCTCACCCTTGTTGCGCAGGGTGAGCATCAGCGCGAACACCCCGATCGAGGCCGGCAAATACAGTGCCAAATACACAAGCGCGCTTTCTGGTCCCGATGTGGCTCCCGCAGAGTGACCAGGCCCATGAGACACCCCTGCCGCAAGCCCCATCAAAACAAAGCCCATGTTCATGATGGACGAATAGGCCAACAACCGCTTCAGGTTGGTTTGCACCAACCCAGCAAACGCCCCCACAAGCATCGAAGCGCCCGCAAGCACCGCGATTACCTGTTGCCATTGCTCCTGCAGCCCCGCGAACGGCTCGTAAAGCACCCGCGCCATCAACACTACGGCAGCAGCCTTTGGCGCGGCGGCAAAAAGTGCGGTCACCGGGGTTGGCGCGCCTTCATACACATCTGGCGTCCACATATGGAACGGCGCGGCGCTCATCTTGAAGGCGAGACCGCTCAGCACCAGCACAAGCCCGAAAATCATCCCAACGCCAGCTTCGCCGCCAACGATGGCTGCAGCAATAGCGTCAAAACTCACCGAGCCCGCAAAGCCATAGACGAACGAGCATCCGTAAAGCAGCAGGCCAGACGACAGCGCCCCCAGCACAAAATACTTGAGCCCCGCCTCTGAGGAGCGTGCATCGTCGCGCCGCCACGCCGCCAGCACGTAGGCCGAAAGGCTTTGCAGCTCCAAACCCACATAGAGCGTGATGAGGTCGTTGGCCGACACCATCACAAACATGCCCAAGACGGCCAAAACCGTCAGGATCGGGAATTCAAACCGGCGGTCCTGAATTCGGGCAAAATGGTCAGCCCCCAACAACAGGGTTGCAGCCGCCGCAAACGCGATCAAAGCCTTGGCATAGGCGCTGAAAGCATCCACCTGCATCGCCCCGTTAAACACCGTTTGTGAGGTGTCTGGCGAATGCAACAGGGCCAGCACACCAGCGGCCACCATCGTCAACGCCGCAAGCCCCGAAAGCACGCCGGTCACGCGCGCGCCAGCAAACGCTCCGAGTAGCGTGGCCAGCAGCGCATAGCCCGCCAAAAGCAGCTCCGGCTGGATCCAAGACACGCTGAAAAGAAGCTCGGCTTGTGTCATGGCGTGCCTCCCTGCGCGATAGCGGCCTGGTAGGTGCGCACCAAGTTTTCAGCCGAGGCGTGCGTAAAGTCGGTTGCGATCACAGAAGAGACACCGAGAACCAGAAGCGCCACCACCAGCGGCAGGAACGTCATCCACTCCCGCGCATTCAAATCCGTTATGGCTTCAAGTTTTGGGTTTTCCACTGTCCCGAAGATGACCTTGCGCGTCAGCGTCAGCATGTAGGCCGCAGACAAGATCACCCCGAAAGCCGCCCCAAACGCCACCCACGGGTTAACGAGATAAGCCCCCGTCATGGTCAAAAACTCACCAGGGAAGCCCGAGGTTCCCGGCAGGCCGACGTTGGCCAGCGAGAACAGCACAAACACCACCGCATAGATCGGCATCTTGTTCACCAAGCCGCCATAGAATGCGATCTCGCGCGTGTGCATCCGATCGTAGATCACACCCACACACAAAAACATCGCCGCCGAAATCACCCCGTGCGACAGCATCTGAAACATCGCACCTTGCACGCCTTCGATGTTTCCAGCAAAGATTCCCATCGTCACAAAGCCCATGTGCGCGACGGAAGAATACGCGATCAGCTTTTTGACGTCGGTCTGCCGGAACGCCACCAGCGACGCGTAAATGATGGCAATCACCGAAAGCGCGAACACCAACGGCGCAAACATGTGGCTGGCGTCCGGGAACATCGGCAGCGAGAAGCGCAAGAATCCGTACCCGCCCATTTTCAGCAGCACCGCCGCCAGTACCACTGAGGCCGCCGTTGGGGCCTCCACGTGCGCGTCAGGCAACCACGTGTGCACCGGCCACATTGGCATTTTCACCGCGAAGGAGGCAAAAAACGCCAGCCAAAGCCACGTCTGCAGATCCTTCCCCCACGGATACGCCATCAGATCCGGGATCGACGATGTGCCAGCCATGACAATCATGACCACCATCGCCACCAGCATCAGCAACGAGCCGAGCAGCGTGTAAAGGAAGAACTTGAAGGCCGCGTAGATCCGATTTTTTCCGCCCCAGACCCCGATCAAAATGAACATCGGGATCAAGCCACCTTCGAAGAACAGGTAAAACAAGATCATGTCCATCGCGCAGAAAACGCCCAGCATCAGCGTTTCAAGCAACAGGAACAGGGCCATATAGCTGGACACCTGCTTGTCGATCGACCAGCTGGCCAGAATGCATAACGGGGTTAGTGCTGTGGTCAGCAGCAACAGCGCCATCGAAATCCCATCAACGCCTAGATGGTATTCGATACCCAGTGCCCACGGCACCCGCTCCACAAGCTGGAAGCCAGGATCGGCCGGATCAAACTGCCCAAGCGCCAAAAGGCTCGCCACCAGCGTCGCGATGGTCACCAACAGCGCCATTATCTTTACGCCGCGGTCTAATCCGGGGTTGGTGCCCCCCGCGCTGGCACGCGCTGCCATCAGCAGCAGCGCCCCCGCCGCCGGCATGAAGATGACGATGGTCAGCCAAGGCAGATCGCTCACCGCGTCACTCCCGCGAATTCAAGCCCACCGCCGGCCCAGATCGCGAAGGCACCGAACGCCACCGCCGCCGCCAGCATTAGGAAGCTATAATGAAACACGAACCCAGATTGAGCGCGGCGTAACTGACGCCCCCCAAACCGCGCAGCCGCCGCCACACCGTCAGGCCCAAACCCGTCAATGACCTTTTGGTCGCCGCCCTTCCAGAACAGGTCGCCCAAAGCGCGCGCGCCTTTGACGAAGACCAGATTGTACAGCTCGTCGAAATACCACTTGTGCGCCAAAAACGCGTGCAACGGCCCGGCAGCCTTGGCGATCTTGCCCCCGGCCGTTTGGCTGAACAGGTAGATGGGCAACGCCAGCAAGAAGCCCGAAACCGTGACCACCACAGGTGCCCAAAGCACCCACAAGGGAAACTCATGCTTGCCGTAGTGGTGCACCAACACACCGCCCCAGAAGCCTTCGCTCTCCTTGCCCAGGAAATACGGATAGAACGCCCACCCCGCAAACACGGCACCCACCGCAAGCACCGCTAGCGGCACCAGCATCACCCAGGGGGACTCATGCGCCGGCGCGGTCCCGGCCTTTGACGGCGCGTGATGCTGATCGTGACCATGATCCGACTTGGCAGGAGCAGCATGGCCGTCGTGCGCATGGCCGTCGTGCGCATGATCATCGCCATGACCATGCGCCGCGCCGCGGAACGTGCCCTCAAACGTCATGAACATCAGCCGCCAGGAATAGAAGCTGGTCAACAAAGCCGCTGCAAGCCCAATCCAAAACGCAAACATCGCAAAGGCTTGCCCGTGGGTGCCTGCCTCATAGGCCGCCTCAATCACCGCGTCCTTGGAGAAAAAGCCAGCGAACCCGATCTTGAAGCCCTCCAGCGGAAGCCCCGCCCCTATCAAAGCGAGCGTGCCGATCATCATCATCGCCCACGTAAACCGCATAGCGGGGCGCACCCCGCCCATCTGGCGCATATCCTGTTCGTGGTGCATCCCATGGATCACAGACCCCGCGCCAAGGAACAAAAGCGCCTTGAAAAACGCGTGGGTAAACAGATGGAACATCGCCGCCCCATAAGCCCCAACGCCAGCGGCAAAGAACATGTAGCCCAGCTGCGAACAGGTGGAATACGCCACCACCCGCTTGATGTCGTTCTGAGCAAGGCCAACGGTAGCCGCAAAGATCGCCGTCACCGCCCCCACCAAAGTCACAAGACCAGAGCTATACGGTGCCATCTGATAAAGCTCAGACATCCTGCACACCATAAATACCCCGGCCGTCACCATGGTGGCTGCGTGGATCAACGCAGAAACCGGCGTTGGCCCCTCCATCGCGTCCGGCAACCACACATGCAGGAAGAACTGCGCGCTCTTGCCCATCGCGCCGATGAACAACAACACGGCCACAAGCTCCGCCGCTGGAATGCTCCAAGACCCAAGCTGAAAAGACTGCGTCGTCAGCGCGTGCAACGCGCCGTGCGTTGCGTGGGCAGCAGCTTCAGCTCCGTGCGCGAGTGCCGGCCCGAACAGCGCCAAATCGCCCGCATGCGTTGGGAAAAACTTGATCGTTCCCGTGTAGAAAAAGCAGGCCATGATCCCGAGCGCAAAGCCGAAATCGCCCACCCGGTTGACCACAAACGCCTTGATCGCCGCATCATTGGCGCTGCGCTTTTGGTACCAGAAGCCAATCAGCAAGTAGGACGCAACCCCCACCCCCTCCCAGCCGAAGAACATTTGGATGAAATCGTTCGCCGTCACCAGCGTCAGCATCGCAAACGTGAAGAACGACAAATAGCTAAAGAAGCGCGCCCGGTGCGGATCCTCCGCCATGTAGCCGATCGAATAAACGTGCACCAGAAACGACACGCTGGTGACCACCACCAGCATCACCGCCGAAAGCGGATCAACCCGGATCGACCAGACCGACGTGAACGCCCCAACATCGATAAAGCGCAGAAGCTCAATGACGCGCGCGCTTGCGCCAAACCACGTCATGTCCACAAACGTGTAAATCGACAGCGCTGCAGCCAGCCCCACCAGCCCCGTGCTGATGCCCATCGCCACCCGGTCGCCAATCTGCTTTTGGAACACGCCCGCGAGGAACGCCCCCAGCAGCGGTCCAAGCACAATGATCGCTTCAATCGGCATCCGGCTTAGCCCTTCATCATGTTGATGTCTTCCACCGCGATCGAGCCGCGGTTGCGGAAGTAGGTAACAAGGATGGCCAGGCCAATCGCTGCCTCAGCGGCGGCAACCGTCAACACAAGCATCGCAAACACTTGCCCCTGCAGGTTGCCCAGGAAGGCCGAAAACGCGACCAGGTTGATGTTCACGGCCAACAGCACCAGCTCGATCGACATCAAAATAATGATGACGTTCTTGCGGTTCACGAAAATCCCAAACACGCCGATCGTAAACAGCGCGCCAGCCAAAATAAGATAATGCGAAAGGCCAATGTCCATTGCCCCGCCCCCTCAATTCAGGCCTTGACCGGGGCGCACGTCTTTGAGCGCCACCGCATCCGCCCGCTTGCGTCCAACCTGTGCCGAGACGTTTTGTTTGCGCACCCCTGGTCGGTGCCGCAGCGTCAAAACGATCGCCCCGATCATCGCCACAAACAAAACCAACCCAGACAGCTGGAACACCAAAATGTAATCGTCATACAGCACGGAGCCGATCGCGGCCGCGTTTGTGGCATTCAACCCGCCAGAGGCATCCGGCCTGACATTGACGGTTTGATCCGAAAACACCGCACTCGCCACCAACCCAACTTCTGCCAGCAGAACCAGACCCACCAAAGCCCCCAAGGGCAGATAGCTCAAAAACCCCTGCTTCAGCTCCACAAAGTCCACGTCGAGCATCATCACGACGAACAGGAACAGCACAGCGACCGCCCCGACGTAGACGACCACCAACAGCATTGCCAGGAACTCGGCCCCCACCAGCACGAAAAGGCCCGCGGCCATCGCGAAGGTGCATATCAAGAACAGCACGGAGTGCACGGGGTTACGTGCTGAGACGACCCCAAATGCCGATGCGATCGCGACAATCGCGAGCGCATAGAAGGCGATACTCGCCAGCATGCATCAGCCCCGTGTTCTGCAGACCAACCCCGCTCGGTCGAGCGGAGCCAAATTCAGGATGTCGGAATAACCCGACGCGACTCGCGCTTTTACCGGTACGGCGCGTCCAACTCCAGGTTCTTTGCGATCTCCCGCTCCCAACGATCCCCGTTCGCGAGCAGACGATCCTTGTCGTAATAGAGTTCTTCGCGCGTTTCTGCCGCGAACTCGAAGTTTGGTCCTTCCACGATCGCATCCACCGGGCAAGCTTCTTGGCAAAACCCGCAGTAAATGCACTTCACCATGTCGATGTCATAGCGTGTGGTGCGCCTTGATCCGTCTTCGCGTGGTTCGGCTTCGATCGTGATCGCCTGCGCCGGACAAATCGCTTCGCACAGCTTGCATGCAATGCAGCGTTCTTCGCCGTTGGCATAGCGGCGAAGCGCGTGCTCGCCCCGAAACCGCGGCGACAACGGGCCCTTCTCGTAAGGGTAGTTCACGGTCGCCTTGCGTTTGAAGAAATACTTCAACCCCACGGCAAAACCGCCAACAAAGTCCAGCATCAACGCGCCGCGCGCCGCTTGCAAGATCCGAGACATGATCAGTCAGCCTCTCATCGTGTGTAGACCACGTAGCCCGCAACAGCGGCTACAGCCAGCAAAGATGTTGGCAAGAAAATCTTCCAACCCAAGCGCATCAATTGATCGTACCGATAGCGCGGCACCACCGCCTTCACCATCGCGAACAAGAAGAAGATGAACCAAATCTTCGCGTAAAGCACCAAGAAGCCAAGGAACGGGTTCTTCACTTCCCCCCAAGGCAAATGCCAGCCGCCCAGAAACAGGATGGCGATCATCGCGCACATCAACACGATGTTGAGGTACTCACCGATCATGAACAACAGATACGGCGTCGACGAATACTCGACCTGATACCCCGCCACGAGTTCCGATTCCGCTTCCGGCAGATCAAACGGCGGCCGGTTGGTCTCCGCCAGCGCAGACACAAAGAAGATCACAAACATCGGAAACATCACAACGACCGTGGGCCACGCAAACGCGTGCCAAGCCCAAATGCCGGCCGCCTGGTTATCCACGATGTCAGACAACCGCATCGAGCCCACCAGCAGCAAAACCGTGATGATCACAAAGCCGATCGAGACTTCATAGCTCACCATTTGCGCTGCAGACCGCAACGAGCCAAGGAACGGATACTTCGAGTTCGAAGCCCATCCCCCCATGATGATGCCGTATACGCCAAGCGAACTGATCGCAAACAGATACATGATCCCAACGTTCAGATCAGCGATCACCCAGCCCGGTGCAATCGGCACCACAGCCCAGGCGGCAAACGCCAACGTCAACGTCAGCAGGGGCGCTAGAATAAAGACCGTCTTGTTGGCCCCCGCCGGGATCACGATCTCTTTGAAAACAAATTTGAAAAAGTCTGCAAACGATTGCAGCAACCCAAACGGACCCACCACGTTTGGGCCCTTGCGCATCTGCACCGCAGCCCACACCTTGCGGTCAAAAAGCAAGATGAACGCGAGCGTTAGCAACAGCATGATCATGATCGCGAGGATCTGACCCACCCCCAGCCAAAACCCCCAGATCGGGCCGAATTGTCCCATCAGATCAGCCATGCGCCGTCACTCCGCCGCGGTTCGCTGCGGCGCCTGCTGCGCCAGATACGCCCGTGAGCACTCAGCCATTGTGGCACTCGCACGCGCGATTGGATTGGTGAGGTAGAAGTCCTTGATCGGGCTGACAAAGGGTTCGGTTCCCAAAGGTCCGTCTGCACCGAGAAGGCTTGGATCAAACCCCGCCACATCGGCAGCTCCAGGCGCATAATCCACCGCCCCAAAGGCCGGATGATCCCGCACAATCGTGCCCCGAAGCGCAGCCAGATCATCATAACCAAGCGCCTGCCCCACCCGCGCAGAAAGCGCCCGCAAAATGGCCCAGTCGTCGCGTGCCTCGCCCTTCGGAAACGCCGCCCGACGCCCATATTGCACGCGCCCTTCGGTGTTCACCCAGGTCGCGTTCTTTTCGGTGTAGGCAGCGCCCGGCAAAATGATATCTGCCCGATGCGCACCCTTGTCTCCGTGGCTGCCGATGTAGATCACCGTGCCTTTGCCAGCGGCAGGCAGCACCATCTCGTCCACCCCCAGCAGAACAAGCGTATCAAACTGGCCTTGGTCCGCGGCCGCAATCATCCCAGCCGCATCAAGGCCGCCAGCGCCCGGCACAAACCCAAGGTCAAGCCCGCCAACCCGCGCCGATGCCGTGTGCAACACGTTGAAACCGTTCCAGGCCGCCTCGCCGGTCTGGATCATGCCGGTTGCCTTGGCAACTTTGCCGGCCAACCGCAGCACTTGTGCGCCATCAGCGCGCGCCAAAGCCCCCTGACCGATCACCAGCATGGGCCGGCTGGCCGCCTTCAACAGATCAAAGAACGGACCTCGGCCGGCTGCCAAGTCCGCCAGTGCCTCCGGCCCGGCTCCCAAGCGCGTGTAGCGATAGGAAAGGTCCAGCGCTTCCCCGATCACACCGATGGCCACGGGCTTGCGCAACCAGGTCTTGCGAATCCGTGCGTTCACCAACGGCGCTTCCCAGCGCGGATTGGTGCCGATCAACAAGATCGCATCGGCGTCTTCAATGCCAGCGATCGTGGTGTTGAACAGATAGCCTTGGCGCGGGCTTGCCGCCAGTTTCGCCCCATCGATCCGGCAATCCAGATTGACAACGCCCAACCCCTTCATCAGGTCCAGCGTCGCCTTCATGCTCTCGACACAGGCCAAATCCCCCGCAAGCGCCCCAATGCGCCGCGGATCGCCCTTGAGCGCGGTTGCCGCAGCCCCCAGCGCTTCGTCCCACGTGACCGGCGCAAGCTTGCCATTCTTGCGAACAAAGGGCTGGTCCAACCGTTGCCGCTTGAGTCCGTCTTCTGCGTACCGGGTTTTGTCCGAGATCCACTCCTCGTTGATCTCTTCGTTCAACCGCGGCAACACCCGCAGCACTTCCGCGCCCCGGGCATCGACTCGGATATTGCTGCCCACCGCGTCCATCACATCGACGCTTTCGGTCTTTTTCAACTCCCACGGCCGGGCGTTGAAGGCATAGGGCTTCGACGTCAAAGCACCGACAGGGCAAAGGTCAATGACGTTGGCAGACAACTCGCTGGTCAAAGACTTTTCGAGATACGTCGTGATTTCCATGTCTTCGCCGCGCCCGGTGGCACCGATTTCCGGCACGCCGGCAATCTCTGTGGCGAAACGCACGCACCGCGTGCACTGAATGCACCGCGTCATGACCGTCTTGACCAACGGCCCCATAAACTTTTCTTCAACCGCGCGCTTGTTTTCGTCAAACCGCGACCCGCCCCGCCCGAAAGCCACGGACTGGTCCTGCAGATCGCACTCCCCGCCTTGATCGCAGATCGGGCAATCGAGCGGGTGGTTGATCAGCAAAAACTCCATGACCCCTTCGCGGGCCTTTTTCACAAGCGGGGTTTTTGTGAAAACCTGAGCGGGCTCCCCATTCGGGCCAGGCCGCTGGTCCTTTACCTGCTGCGCGCAGGAGGCCACAGGCTTAGGGGCCCCTTTGACCTCCACCAGACACATCCGACAGTTGCCTGCTATCGACAGCCGCTCATGATAGCAAAACCGCGGAATCTCCGCCCCCGCCGCCTCACAGGCCTGCAAGAGGGTGTACTCCCCCGGAACATCAACTTCGGTTCCGTCGACGAGAATCTTCGCCATGCCCAATCCCTATTCGGCGCAAGCTGATGAACGAACTGGGCCAACCACGCAAGGGGGCGTTGCCGAAGATCGCTGTCTCATGCGTTGTGCTCCAGCCAGTCGTGCTCCAGGCTTTTCAAGCGCGTCATGACAGACAACAGAAAAGCCGTGCTCCACGCAAACAGGATCACCCCGTTTGCGGCTTCGATCGCGCCGAACAGGCGCCAGTCTTTGCCCAGCAAAATGTCGCCATACCCGAGCGACGCGAAGTTTGTGGTCGAAAAATACAATGCTGATTCGAGGTCAGAAAGCGCACCCACTGCCTGGAAGGCGAACGCGTAAAGCCAAATTTCCACCGTATGGATCGCGAAAATCCCAAACACCACAAACAGGATCAACGCGCCCCCGCCAATCACGCTCTCCTGCGCGCGAAAATGCCGCCCGCGCCAACGCAGGGCGCGCAGCAAAAGCAGCAAGCCAAAGAAGTGGACTGAAACAGTAACGGCCACCATCAACGAGGCCATAGCGAGATTGGCAATCATGCGCCAAGGTTTGTAGGTGTTGGCGTCACGACGCCACGTGGCGCAAGCGCGCAGCCTAAATCAGCCCCTCACACCGGATTAGCGGCCCACGGGCCAACCACCGTGGCCCACTCCCGCACCCGCCAGGACCGCACAACACCCTGTGTGACATAGGGGTCGCTTTCGGCAAACGACACAGCCGCCTGTGGCCCCTCGCCATGGAAGAGGAAAACGCTCGAATCAATCGGGTCCACTAAGGCACCCGCCACCAACAGCTCGCCCCGCGCCGCCGCAGCCTTGGCCAATTCCAAATGCGCCGCCCGATGAGGCGCGCGCTTTTCGGCAGAGTCGCTGTCCGCCTCGTAGATCAGCAGGAAGTGTTTCATAGCCTCACTCCGCCGCCACCGCCGGCGTTTTGACCTGATGCACACCCTTCGCGGCGCGATAACGGTCGATCCGCGCTTCGATCTCCCCACGGAAGTGCCGGATCAAGCCCTGCACGGGCCAAGCAGCCGCATCGCCTAGCGCACAGATGGTGTGGCCTTCCACTTGGCCCGCCACATCCAAGAGCAGATCGATTTCGGCGTGCTCGGCCTCGCCGTGCGCCATTCGCTCCAACACGCGCCACATCCAGCCCGTGCCTTCGCGGCATGGCGTGCACTGGCCACAGCTCTCGTGCTTATAGAAATAGCTGATCCGCGCGATCGCCTTCACCACATCCGCGCTGTTGTCCATCACGATCACGGCCGCGGTGCCAAGCCCAGACTTCACATCCCGCAGGGCATCAAAGTCCATCAGCACGGTTTCGCAAATCTCGGCCGGGATCAACGGCACCGAAGACCCGCCGGGAATCACAGCTTTCAGATTGCCCCAGCCCCCGCGCACGCCCCCGCAGTGCATTTCGATCAGCTCCTTCAGGGGAATGCTCATCGCCTCTTCGATGTTGCAGGGCCGGTTCACGTGCCCAGACACACAAAACACCTTGGTGCCGGTGTTGTTGGCCCGCCCAATGTTGGCAAACCACTTGGCCCCGCGCCTTAGGATGGTTGGCACAACAGCGATCGACTCAACGTTGTTCACCGTCGTCGGGCAGCCATAGAGACCAGAGTTCGCCGGGAATGGCGGCTTCAAACGGGGCTGGCCCTTTTTGCCCTCAAGGCTTTCCAGAAGCGCTGTTTCTTCCCCGCAGATGTAGGCCCCCGCACCGTGGTGGACATACAAATCGAAATCCCAACCGTGGATGTTGTTTTTGCCGATCAGCTTGGCCTCGTAGGCCTCCTTGATCGCCGCCTCCAACACCTCCCGCTCGCGCACGTATTCCCCGCGAATGTAGATGTAGCAGGCGTGCGCGCGCATCGCGAACGAGGCGATCAAGCAGCCTTCGATCAACAAGTGCGGATCGTGGCGCATCATGTCTCGGTCTTTGCATGTGCCTGGTTCGGATTCGTCAGCGTTCACCACCAGGAAGTGCGGACGGTCCTTCACTTCCTTGGGCATGAACGACCACTTCAACCCGGTCGGAAAACCAGCCCCACCCCGGCCGCGCAGGCCAGAGTCTTTGGTTTGCTGAATGATCCAATCGCGCCCGCAATCGATCATGTCTTTGGTGGCGTTCCACGCCCCGCGCCGCTTTGCGGCCTCCAAGCGCCAATCTTGGGCCCCATAGAGGTTCAGAAAAATCCGGTCTTTGTCCGCCAGCATGGTGTTGTCCCGTTGCCCCGACGCAAATCAGCCAATCAGCAAAATAGCCCGTGTGCTTAACCCGCAACGCGCGCGCCCGCCAAGCCCTTCAACCGCGTTTGCTGCGGCCTTGTAGTCCCATCGCCAAAAACAGCCCGCCAAGCCCCACCAACAGACCCGTCATCACCGTCTCGCCCAACGTGATGGTTGTGGCTGGCCGCGCATCGATCAAAGGCCATCCCATCAACACCCCGTTGATCACCAGCACGACACCCAAAACAAGCTGCAGGATCGGTTTGCTCAACATGGCCAGCCCACCCTAGGGGCCAACTTTTTTCGGGCGCGCCACCATCAAAATCCGCACGAAAAACCAGATCGCGCCAACGCTTGGGATCAGCACTTGAGGCGAGGTGAAGGCAGCGCCCCTGGCCAGCATCATAAACGCCGCAGCCCCCGCCATGCCCAAAAACGCCACCACATAAATCACCAGAACGATCGCCCGCGCCCCAGAACTGGCCGCCCCCGGCGCCAAGCTTGGCTCAAACGGCAGACGGCTCTTTGCCTCCCACGGTTTCCTTTCGCCCTCGCTCATCATGGTCCCTTCAAAAGGCGCTTCGATCCAGGTCGACTTTTCGTGCAACGCTCAAGCCGGTTGCGGCTTATTTGGCAGGCTCACGGGCTTGCCCAACGAGCCATCATACAGCGTCGCATCAAGCAACACCCCAGACCCACCCTCTGGCGCACTGGTTTGGCGCGCCCGCGCAGACCCCGGCGCGATTGCCTGCCCGCTGGCCAGCGCGTCCAGCCGCGCTTCGAGGTCGCTCGCGGTCAGATCTTCATGGAAATAGTCGTCTATCGCCACCACAGGCGCGTTCACGCACGCCCCAAGGCACTCGACCTCTTCCCAGGAAAAAAGACCATCCCCGGAAACTTCAAAAGGCGCCCCGATCCGCGACCGACACACCGCCTTCAGATCCTCTGCCCCGCGCAGCATGCAAGGCGTTGTGCCACACAGTTGGAAGTGGTGTTTCCCCACGGGCTTCAGGTGGAACATCGTGTAGAAAGTGGCCACCTCCAGCACCCGGATCACCGGCATCGCCAACATCTCTGCCAGCGTGCGGATGGCCGGCTCACTGACCCAGCCTTCTTGCTTTTGCACCAACCACAACAGCGGAATCACCGCCGATTGCCGACGGTCAGAAGGGTACTTCGCGATCCACCATTCCGCCTGCGCCAGAGTGGCGGGTTTGAAGGCAAAACCAGCGGGTTGGTCTTTGGCCAAACGGCGAACGCTCAACGGTCTTCTCCCGCTTGCAAACCCAAACGAGCGCCGTTCCTGCTATGCGCCGCGACAGATGTCCAGTGTCGCGGCGCCGCAAGCTCAAACAGACCCTAGCGCGCGTCCGCGCAAATCACCCGCACCCGCAGCCGCCAGTTGCGCGCAAAACCGCTCAAATTGCGGGC
The DNA here is from genome assembly GCA_049314555.1 of Caulobacterales bacterium. GTDB lineage: Bacteria > Pseudomonadota > Alphaproteobacteria > Caulobacterales > Aquidulcibacteraceae > REEB509. Next base: position 21,202 of record JBMOEW010000026.1, on the reverse strand, counting down.
ATTCGTCAGCCAATGCGACCCATCCGCGCCTGGCTCAAAATACGTTGCCTGACCTTCAAGAATAGCACCCGTGCTGTCAACCACGGCCCACCCCGCGCCAAGCGCGCGCCGACCGGCCGGGCAATCAACCCGCAATTGCTTGCTCACGGTGGCATCGAGCGCCGTCTGCCCGACCACCACCTGGTAGCCTGAAACGCCGCCAGATGACGTCTGCGCCTGCGCAACGCCCAGCGTCAAAGCTGTAGCCATTAGTGCTGCGGTCAAACCTGCCAATCGCTTCATTGTAGCCTCCCGTGCCCGCACGCCAGCCCGCTCACCTTGGCACTTCCCTGTGGCAGGTCAACTCAACGAACGAAGTCCACCCGTGTGATTTTGCCACCGCCAAAGCTATAAACCGCAAAAACCTCGAACGGTTCTGCCTCCGGGCTGCGCCAAACACGCTCGTGATCGACAACTTTTTCCCCGATAACCGTCCGCGACAGGGCCTCCGCCCGGTTTTGAGGAAAGTTGCCAAACAACGTGGCGTATCGGTCGCGGTAAGCGGCGATTCCGCGCAAATTGGGCTCTTCGCCAACATTGGCCACGATCACATCCGCTGCAAAGCAAGCGCAATGCGCTTCCAAGTCCTGCGCGTTGTAGGCGTCAAGCTGGGCGCGAACCAAGTCCAGTGGCGCTGTCATGACGTGCCCTTTGCCTTCGGAAGTTCTAATCGACCGTCCGCCCCCACAGGCCAAAACGGATTGTAAGCCACTTCCCACGCATTGCCCTCGGGGTCCGCAAAATAGCCAGAATAGCCGCCCCAAAACGCCTTGTGCGGTGCCTGCGTAATCACAGCACCCGCCTGCGCCAAGCGAGCGAACATCGCATCCACATCGGCCTCGCTGCGCGCCACATAGCCAAGCGCAAACCCCCGGTAGCCACCAGATTGGGGCAGTGCCGCACCGGCATCCTTGGCGAGCTTGTCGTTCTCCCAAAGGCCGAGCGCAATGCCGCCCATGTCAAAGAATGTGATCCCCGGTGCCTCCATCGCCACAAACCCGAGCACCTCGGTATAAAAGCGCGTCATGGCGGCGCGATCGTCCACCCCGATGGTCAAGGTGCTGAAGCGCTGATCGGGAAAGACCTGGCTCATAGCTCTGAAACCTTCCCATCAAGCGCTTCAAGCCGCACCAGAGACTTCTTTGCCCCATCAAATTGATACAGCAAAGCGGCCCTGCGATAAGCCCGGATAGACCGCCCCAAAAACGGCAAGCGCGCCAAAAGCCCCCGCCGCACCACCACCAGAAACACAAAAATCGGGATCAACGAGAGTGAGGCAAGCCCCGTGTGCGAAACGCGCGGCGCATCCGCGATAATCTGAGGGTCCGGCACGAAGAACGCGAGCCGCAAGGGCAGTATGAAGAACCCCACAAGCCCCCCAAGAATGAGCCCCTGCAACACCGCCCCAACGCGCACCCGCAACGGGTTATGCTCCATGTGTTCCGGCTTGAAAAACAACGTCGAGCCAAACACCAGGGCCGTGATCCACAGGGCCACGCCGATTTCAATCCAAATCAGCATCAAACCCCTCCGCAGACGAACGGATTTAGCGGTCGATTTCGCCAAACACGATATCAAGCGAGCCCAAAACGGCGCTGACATCCGCCAGCATGTGCCCGCGACACATATAATCCATCGCCATCAAATGTGGGAACCCGGGGGCGCGGATCTTGACCCGGTATGGGCGATTGCTCCCGTCAGCCACCAGATACACCCCGAACTCCCCCTTCGGCGCTTCCACTGCGGCGTAAACTTCCCCTGCCGGCACGTGATAACCTTCGGTGTAAAGCTTGAAGTGGTGGATCAAGGCCTCCATCGAGGCCTTCATCTCGCCACGCCGCGGCGGCGCAACCTTGGAGCGCTCCGGCATCACGGGGCCAGGCGTTCGGCGCAGCAAAGCCACGCACTGCTGCATAATCTTGCAGCTCTCCTTCATTTCCTCGATCCGGCAAACGTAACGGTCATAGCAATCGCCGTTTTTGCCGATCGGAATCTTGAAATCGAGCTCGGAATAAATCTCATAGGGTTGGGCCCGGCGCAGGTCCCACGCCATCCCTGAGCCCCGTACCATCACGCCAGAAAAGCCCCACTCATAGGCGTCCTGCTGGCTCACCACCCCGATATCGACGTTGCGTTGCTTGAAGATCCGATTTTCGGTCAACAGGCTCTCGATATCGTCGAGAACCTTCGGAAATTGCGCGCACCACGTGTCGATATCGTCAATCAACTGCGGGGTCAGATCCTGGTGCACACCACCGCAGCGGAAATAGGCTGCGTGCATGCGCGAACCGGAAGCCCGCTCATAAAACACCATCAGCTTTTCGCGCTCTTCAAAGCCCCACAGCGGCGGGGTCAGCGCGCCCACATCCATCGCCTGGGTGGTCACGTTCAAGATGTGCGACAGGATGCGGCCGATCTCAGAAAACAGCACCCGGATAATTTGCGCCCGACGCGGCACCTCAAGCCCAAGCAACCGTTCCTGCGCCAGGCAAAACGCGTGCTCTTGGTTCATCGGCGCGACGTAATCCAGCCGATCAAAATACGGCAGTGCTTGCAAATACGTCTTGTACTCGATCAGTTTTTCTGTGCCGCGGTGCAACAACCCGATGTGCGGATCGACCCGCTCGACGATCTCGCCATCCAGCTCCAGCACAAGCCGCAAAACGCCGTGCGCAGCCGGATGCTGCGGACCAAAGTTGATCGTAAAGGTGCGCTTTTCTTCCGACGGTTCGCCGGGAAAGGGAGAGGCATCGTCAGCCATGGTCGATCACTTCTTTTCGGCTTTTTCGTCGCCCGGAAGAGTCATGCCTTCCCAAGGCGAAAGGAAATCGAAGTTGCGATAGGCGGCCGTCAGGGTCACAGGCTCATACACCACCCGTTGCTGTTCGGGATCATAGCGAACCTCAACATGCCCGGTCAGCGGGAATTCCTTCCGCAGCGGAAAGCCCTCAAACCCATAGTCCGTGAGCAACCGCCGCAAATCCGGATGGCCCGAAAACAAGATGCCGTACATGTCGAAGGCTTCCCGCTCATACCAATCGGCCGCCGGAAACACCCCAATCACACTCGGCACCGGCACCACGTCGCCAGCCATGACCTTCACCCGAATGCGGTGGTTCTTGCGCATCGACAGCAGGTGATAGACCACATCGAACCGCTGGGTGCGCTCAGGGTAGTCCACCCCACAGATGTCGATCAGCGTTTGAAACAAACACCGCGGGTCATCGCGCAGGAACGTGAGTACTGCGCCGATTTGCTCCGCGCGCGCCATGATCACCAGCTCGCCCACCGCTACCTCGTGGCCAGACACGATGCCAGACATGGCCGCTTCAATATGCGCCCCAAGCTCGGCCAACGGCGAACGCGGCACGATTTCAGTGTCGCTCATCGGTCGATTGTCCCTTCGCGCCGGATCTTACGCTGCAGTTGCAAGATGCCATACACCAGGGCCTCTGCCGTCGGCGGGCAGCCAGGCACATAAATATCCACTGGCACGACCCGGTCACAGCCCCGCACCACTGCGTAGGAATAGTGGTAATAGCCCCCGCCATTGGCGCAGCTGCCCATCGAGATCACGTACCGGGGCTCAGGCATCTGGTCATAAACCTTGCGCAGCGCCGGTGCCATCTTGTTGGTCAACGTGCCGGCCACAATCATCACGTCTGACTGGCGCGGGCTTGCCCGCGGCGCAAATCCAAACCGCTCGACGTCATAGCGCGGCATCGCCGCCTGCATCATTTCCACCGCACAACACGCCAAGCCGAAAGTCATCCACATCAGGCTGCCGGTGCGCGCCCAGGTGATCAGATCATCCGCCGCCGCAACCAGAAATCCCTTATCCGCCAGCTGGTTGGAAAGCCCGGTATAGAACGGATCATCCTCTTTGACGGGAAAGCCATTTTCCACGCCGGCACGCGCGCCACCAAGGGCCGGCACCGCCAATCCAGATTTAGCCAAATCGGTTTTCGAAGGGGTCACTCCCATTCCAGCGCTCCCTTCCGCCACTCGTAAATGAACCCGATCGCCAAAACACCGAGGAACACCATCATCGACCAGAACGCGAAGATATTGCCGTCATGAATCTCGAAGATCCACGGGAACAAGAACGCCACCTCAAGATCGAAGATAATGAACAAGATCGCGACCAGATAAAACCGCACGTCAAATTTCATCCGCGCGTCGTCAAAGGCGTTGAACCCGCACTCGTAAGCAGAAACCTTTTCCGCGTTCGCATCCTTCGGCGCGATCACCCACGCCGCCAGCATAAAGCCAACGCCCAACGCCGCCGCGAGCCCTATCAGGATCACGATCGGCAGATATTCGCTCAACAGATCAGACACAGCAAAGTCCCAGTGCGCAAAAACCCAAAGTCGTCGACGCGGCGCAACGCTTAAACCTGCCCGCCGAAACAGGCAACAGCCCTACTGACGCGCCCGACGCTTGTCGCTAAGACGATCCCACCGGCGCGAAAAAGGCCCCCCATGACTGCACACCAGCCAGACATCTATATCGAGGCCCACAAAGACCATGCCAGGTTGGTTTTGAACCGGCCCGCCAAGAAAAACGCCATCACCTTGGCGATGTGGGACGCCATCCCGCAGCTGTTAGAAGAGGCGCTGGAGATGTGTGGCGTGCGGGCCCTGGTCGTCACCGGCAATGGGCGCGCTTTTGCCGCGGGCGCAGACATCGCCGAGTTCGAAACGGTTTATGCAACGCCTCAAGCCGCTATGGCCAATCAGGCCCGCATGCAAACCGCAATGAACGCCTTGGAGAACTTCCCGCTCCCCACTTTGGCGATGATCGAAGGTGCCTGCGTCGGCGGCGGGTGCGGTTTGGCCTTGAGCTGCGACCTGCGATTCGCCGCAGACGACGCCCGCTTCGGCATCACCCCGGCCAAGCTCGGCCTTGTCTATGGCATCGCCGATACCCGCCGTCTCGTGCAAGCCGTGGGATTATCGGCCGCAAAGGACATTCTGTTTTCCGGACGCCTGCTTGATGCCCAAGAGGCCCAGCGCCTGCGGCTGATCGATCACATCTGCGCGCCACAGGACCTGGGCGATCACGTCGCGGCCTATATCGCAGGGCTCGCGCGTGCGTCGTCCTTCTCCGCCCGCGCCACCAAGCAGATCCTTGCGCAGTTGCGCGACGGCACCGTTTACGACAACGACCAAAGCCGCGCTCTGTTCGCGTCTGCCTTCAGCGGATCCGATTTTCGCGAAGGCTTTGCCGCGTTCACCCAAAAGCGCGCGCCTAACTTTGATCAGGAATAACCCATGACCCCTTCGCCAATGGCCCTTTCCGGTGTGCGGGTGCTCGATCTGTCTCGCGTCTTGGCCGGCCCCTGGGCCACCCAAATCTTGGGGGATCTGGGCGCAGATGTGATCAAGGTTGAAAAGCCAGGGGCGGGCGATGACACCCGCGCTTGGGGCCCTCCTTTCTTGGAGGGGGGCGACGCGGCCTACTTCCTCGCAGCAAACCGCAACAAACGCTCGATTGCTGTGGATTTCACCCACCCCGAAGGGGCTGCCATCCTTCGACACTTGGTCAAGGACAGCCACATCCTGGTGGAGAATTTCAAGACCGGTGGCTTGGCCAAATACGGCCTCGACTACCAAAGCCTGAAAGCCATCAATCCCGCGCTCGTCTATTGCTCGGTCACGGGCTTTGGCCAGTCCGGCCCCTACGCCAACCGCGCCGGCTATGACTATTTAATCCAGGCGATGGGCGGCCTGATGAGCATCACTGGCCAACCAGAAGGCACCCCAGGCGGAGAGCCTATGAAAGTGGGCGTCGCGGTCGCAGACCTGTTCACCGGCATGTACGCCGTCACCGGCATTCTGGCGGCACTGCGCCACGTCGAACGCACCGGCGAGGGCCAGCAAGTGGATGTGAGCCTGCTGGACTGTCAGCTTGCCATGCTGGCCAATCAGGCCATGAACCATTTTGTGGCGGGCAAACCACCAACCCGACTTGGCAACGCCCACCCCAACATCACTCCCTATCAGGTGTTCCAAACCGGCGATGGCTATCTGGTCCTGGCCGTGGGCAACGACAGTCAATTCAAGAGCTTCTGCATCGCCGCCGGGTGCCCAAGCCTGGCTGAAGATCCGCGCTTTGCTTCCAATGCCCTGCGGGTCCAGCATCGCGTCGCGCTAACGCCCCTGGTGGCGCAAGCCATGGCAAGCCGCACCACCGCCCAATGGGTCGATACGCTGGAAGCGGCTGGCGTGCCCTGCGGCCCGATCAACACTATCGATCAAGCGTTTGCCGATCCCCATGTCAGGGAACGGGAGGCAGCCCAGCCCATGACGCGCACCAACGGCGATACGGTCACCCTTGTGGCAAGCCCGCTTCGCCTGTCTGAAACACCCGCAACGCCCCGTTTGGCACCACCAATCCTGGCCCAAGACACCCAAGCGGTGCTTGAGGAGCGCCTTGGTGCTAGCCCAGAACAATTAAAGGAATGGCGCGAAAAAGGGGTAATCTGAAACGAAAAACACCCCCGTTTCGGGGGGTGTCTTGCGAAAAACCCTGGCGCGAGTGACGGGGCTCGAACCCGCGACCTTCGGCGTGACAGGCCGACACTCTAACCAACTGAGCTACACCCGCGCATCAGGGAGCAGTGCGGATACGCCACACCATCCCGCCGGTCAAGAGCCGTTGCAAGGCCCCCGCAGGCCGCGCGCAGTAACACCAAACCCGGCGATGGGGGCAGGCACACGGGGCACCGCTTCCCACGCCCCCTTGACCCACGCCTCGCCATCGCCCAAACACAACGCCCTTGGTTCGGGCGGTTAGCTCAGCGGCAGAGCGGCTGCTTTACACGCAGCGGGTCGGGAGTTCGATCCTCTCACCGCCCACCATGGCCTGCGCCCCTTTGCCGCCCTGATATCGCCGCCAAGCGGGTTCAGCTTGGTTGTCGGTTTGATCGCAGGAGCCCTCGCCATGTCCCGTTCCAAGCTTATTGGTCTTTCTGCCGGCGTTTTGGTGTGCTGCGCGGCGCTTGCGTCGGCTCAACCGGTGCCCAAACTCACCAATCCGCAAATCGACTATCCAGGCTTCCTGCAATTGACTGCCGCTACGCAAGCGCAGCGCGACCAGCGCCTGATCACCTTCGCAGACTTTCAGCGTCGCGCCACCGAGCCCGACACCCTGATCCTGGACGCGCGCTCCGCCGATGCCTTTGCCCGCGGCCACTTGGCCGGCGCTGTGAACCTGCCCCTAACGGACTTCACAGCCGAAAGCCTCGCCCGCGTAATTGGCGATCCCAACCGTCCAATCCTGATCTACTGCAACAACAATTTTTCCAACCACATCAACCCAGTGCCCTTGAAGTTAGCCCCCTTGGCCCTGAACATTCAGACCTTCATCAACCTCAACGGCTATGGGTTCACCAACGTCTATGAGTTGAACGACGTGTTGGATTTCAATGATCCGCGGGTCGACTGGGTCCGCTCGGACAGCTAATCTCGCGCGATGCGCGCTGCTAGCTTCAACGACCTTGTCAGCCTGATCGCGGCGGCCAAACCGAACGCCCGCATCCAGGTGCCTTCAGGGCTCACCCAGTCCAACGCGCTGATTGCGGCGCTACAGGCCAACCCAAGCGCTTGCCAAGACATAGTCTTTGCCGGGCTGTTCATCCCCGGCGTCGATACCTTCGACTACACAAGCCTTCACCCAACCGCGCGCATGGAAACACCGCTGATGGCCCCGCACTTGCGCGAAGGCTTCGCGCAGGCACGGGTCTGGCCGCTGCAATGCAGCTATCGCAAAGCCTACGAGCGCCTTGCCAGATCGTCCCATTCCCACCCCGCCTCAGACATCGGCATTGCAGTGATGACCCCCGGCGAGGGCGACACCCTGTCGTTTGGGCTCGCCGCAGACGCAGGGCCCGCGATTTTGACCGGTGCCCGCTTCAAAGTGGCGCTTGTCAACGACGCAGCCCCAAGGGTGCCCAATGCCCGCACCATCACCGCCCCCCGCAGCGCCTTCGACCTGATCATCGGATTGGAGGAACCACTGAACTGGGTCGCACCAGAACCAAGCCCCACCGGGCCGCTTGCCACCATCGCAGACACGGTCGCAAGCCACATCCGCGACGCAGACGTCCTCCAGTTTGGCATCGGCAAGCTGCCCGGCACGGTTTTGTCCAATGTCGCCGAACGGAGCACCTCCGGTGGTCTCAAGATCCATTCGGGCCTCTACGGCGAAGGCGTGGCGGATTTATTGGACGCCGGCAGTCTTGCCTCTAGCGAAGATGCGATGCTGGCTGGCGTTTCCCTGGGCAGCGCGGCGTTGGGTAAACGCCTCGCCGCCAACACCCATGCCCGGTTTGCGCCAGTATCGATCACCCACGATCCGCGCCGCATGAGCCAACATGCCGCCTTTACCGCCATCAATGGGGCCCTGCAGGTGGATCTGTTCGGCCAGGTCAACGCCGAATTCGTGGGCTCAAGGCTGGTTTCAGGCCCCGGCGGCATGCCGGATTTCGTTGCTGGGGCCAATCTCGCCGCTGATGGCCGCGCGATCATCGCAATGCCCGCCAGCGCCGGAAGCGCAAGCCGCATCGTGCCGAAGCTTGAAACGCCTTGGGTCACTGTGCCCCGCGGGCTCATCCATCTGGTGGTGACCGAATTCGGCACCGCCGACTTGCGCGGCAAGGACTTGGACGCCACTGCGACCGCCCTGATCGCAATTGCCCCGCCCGATCACCGCGACCGCCTCACCGAGGCCTGGGGTCATCTGCGCCGCTCCCTCGCCCCCACATAAGTGCAAGAACGCCCTTGATCGGTTCAAAAACGACGGTAGGGATTTATCGAGAAACGACAAGCCCTTTCGGGCAACGGTGGAGGATACACGATGCGCGTAGCAATTCTGGCCGGCGTTAGCGCCCTAGCGATGGCGACGGCGGCCACCCCGGCGATGGCTCAAAACCATGCCGCCCATCATGCAACCCACGCCAGCGCAGACGCCACCGCGCAAAACCCGTTCTTTGGCAACTGGCGCAGCCAACCCTACGGCGCACCGCCCTTCGACCAAATCCGCACAGAGCAATACATGCCAGCCTTTGAGCGCGGCATGGCTGAACAGGCCACAGAAATCCAAACAATTGCCACAAACCGCGCACGCCCGACCTTTCGCAACACCATTGAAGCGATGGAAAACTCCGGCCAACTTCTGCGGCGCGTGTCGAGCGTCTTCTTCAACCTGAGCGCCACTGACGGCGACGAGGCCATGCAGGCCGTTGAATTGCAGGTCGCGCCGCTTCTTTCGCGCCACCAAAGCTCGATCCAGCTCAACACCGATCTGTTTGCGCGCATCAAGACACTTTATGACAACCGGGATCGCCTGCGCCTGGACCCAGAGCGTCGCCGCGTCCTTGAGCTTTACTATCTGGAGTTCACCCGCGCCGGCGCAGCGCTTCCCCAAGAACAGCGCGACCGCTTGGCTGCGATCAGCGAGCAGCTGTCCACCCTGTCAACCCAGTTCTCGCAAAACCAATTGGCCGATACCGCCGCCTGGACCATGACCCTCAACGGCGAAGCAGACATGGCAGGCCTGTCGCCGGGCCTGCGCGCGGCCGCCTTGGCAAATGGCGAGGCCCTCGATCGGCCAGGCGAATACGTCGTCACACTGCAGCGCTCGAGCGTCGAGCCCTTCTTGACCTATTCCACCAACCGCGCCCTGCGCGAGCGCGCCTTCCGCGCCTGGGCCGCCCGCGGCGAAAACGGCAACGAGTTCGATAACCGCGCCTTGATCGGTCAAATCCTCACCCTGCGCCGCGAGTATGCCAGCATCCTGGGGTATGAAACCTACGCCCACTATTTGTTGGCAGATCGCATGGCCCAAACCCCACAGGCTGCAGAAGATCTCCTTGATCAGGTTTGGCCCTATGCCCGCGCCCGCGCCGAAGCTGAACGCGCCGAAATGCAGGCCATGATCGACGCTGAAGGCGGCGGCTTCCAACTCGCCGCATGGGATTGGCGCTTTTATGCCGAGCGTGTGCGCCTAGCGCGCTACAATCTGACGGACTCCGAAACCCGCCCCTATCTGCCCCTCGACAACATGATTGCCGGTGTCTTCGACATGGCCAATCGCCTGTTCGGGCTGACCTTTGAAGAAACCACCGATGTGCCGCGCTGGCACCCGGAGGTGCGCTCCTGGCTGGTCAAGGACAGCGAAGGCCGCCTGGTTGGGCTTTACTATTTCGATCCCTTCGCCCGCCCCACCAAACAGAGCGGCGCCTGGATGAACTCGTTCCGCGAGCAGGAGCGGCTCGCCGGCAACATCACCCCAGTGATCGTCAATGTGATGAACCTGTCGCCAGGGGCCGACGGCGAACCAGCGCTGATGTCCTTTGACGACGCTGAAACCCTGTTCCACGAGTTTGGCCATGCGCTGCACGGGCTTTTGAGCGATGTCCGCTATCGCTATATCGCCGGCACGAGCGTCCAGCGGGACTATGTGGAGTTCCCCTCGCAGGTCACCGAATTCTACTTCACCACAGACGACATCCTCACCCGTTTCGCCCGCCACTACCAAACCGGCGAACCGATGCCAGATGCCCTGATCGCGAAGATCCACGCTGCAGACACCTTCAATCAAGGCTTTGCCACGGTGGAATACATGGCCTCGGCCTACGTCGACATGGACCTGCACTTGGCTGACCCGAACGGCCTGGACGTGGATGCCGTGGAGCGCGCAACGATGGCCCGTCTGAACATGCCGGCCGAGATCATCCCCCGCCACCGCCCCACCCACTTCGGGCACATCTTCTCGGGCGGCTATGCGGCCGGTTACTACGGCTATATGTGGGCCGACGTGATCAGCGCCGACGCCAACGAAGCCTTCGTCGAAACCGGCAACATTTGGGATCCCGCCACCGCGGCCCGCCTGCGCGAATACGTGTTTTCCGCCGGCAACCGCCGCGACCCGCGCGAGGCCTATCGCCTGTTCCGCGGCCGCGACGCTGAAGTCGGCGCGCTGATGCGCGCGCGTGGCTTCCAGGAATAATTGGCAGGCACGGGCGGGGGGAAATCAGCCCCCCGTCCGCATCCCTGTGACGGTGCGGCCTGGCGCGATATGCTCCACATCCGTTTTCAGGTGGATCAGGGCCGGCTTGCCCGCATTGCGCGCCGCAGCCAGCGCTGCCGGAAACGCAGCGGTTTCTTCAACAGTGACGGCAAAACAGCCAAACGCGCGCGCAAAGGCCGCAAAGTCTGGATTGGTCAAATCCGTAGCCATCACCCGGCCTGGAAAGTGCCGCTCCTGGTGCATGCGGATCGTGCCGTAGCTGGCGTTATCCACCACGACCACCACAAGATTGGCACCGTGCTGCGCGGCGGTGGCGAGCTCTTGCCCGGTCATCAGGAAGCAGCCGTCCCCCGCGACCGCCACAACCTCGCGCTCGGGATGGGTGAGCTTTGCTGCGATCGCGGCTGGAAAGCCGTATCCCATCGCCCCGCTCGTGGGGGCAAGCTGGGTGCGAAAACCTTGGTGCGGGTAAAACCGATGCAGCCAGGCTGCGTAATTGCCCGCCCCATTGCAAACGATGGCGTCCTTCGGCAGCGCCTGCGAGAGGTGGCAAAACACCTCAGACAAATTCACCTTTGCATCGTTGGCGATCGGCGCGCGAAACTGTACCGCCTGCGCATGCGCCTGCGCCGTCCATTCAGCCCAGCGCGATCCGTTGACACCAGTTAAACCCGCAAGCGCGTGCGCAGCGCTGCCAACGTCCGCCACGGCGCGCAAACGCGTTGGCCAAACCCGCCCCAGCTCCTCCGCCCCCGCATGGATGTGCACCAGCTTTTCGCCGGCTTCCTCCCGGCTGAACAGGCTGTAGGCTTGGCTGGGGTTCTCCCCAAGCCGCGCCCCCAGCGCGATCACGAGATCAGCTTTCTTGAACCGCGCCACAAGCTGCGGATTTGGCCCCAGCCCAAGATCACCTGCGTAGCAGGGGTGGAAATTGTCCAACAAATCTTTGCGCCGAAACGAGAGGGCCACCGGCACACCTGTCGCCGCCGCAAACTGCTCAATCGCTGCAACCGCCTCAGCGTCCCAACCAGACCCGCCCAGCAAAACCATCGGCTTTTCAGCACTGCCCAACAGCATGGCGAGGTCGTCGATCGTGTCCTGCGACAACGCACAGCGCGCCGGCCGCACACTCGCAACCGTCGGGCCGCTCGAGGGCAAATCCAACACATCTTCCGGCAACGCGATCACCACCGGCCCCTGGCGGCCCTGCATCGCCACCCCGAAGGCGCGCTCAATGAGTTCAGCGACCCGTTCCGGGCGCTCAAGCTCCGTCGCCCACTTCGCCAGCGGGCCAAACGCTGCCCGGTAGTCCACCTCCTGAAAAGCCTCTCGTTCCCGGTCCGCAAGCGCCACCTGCCCCACAAACAGGATCATGGGCGTTGAGTCTTGCTTTGCGGTATGCACGCCCACACTGGCATGCGTCGCCCCCGGCCCCCGGGTCACGAAGCAAATGCCCGGCTTGCCCGTCAACTTGCCGTAGGCTTCCGCCATGTTGGCCGCCCCCGCCTCATGCCGGCAAGTGACCGTTTCGATGGCATCGCGCCGCGCCCACAGCGCATCCAAAACCGAAAGATAGCTTTCGCCCGGCACGCAAAACACACGGCCGATACCGTTTGTGATCAGGCCCTCCACAAGAGCTTGTGCAACTGTGGTTGGATGGCTGTCACCGGTCATGATCTTGTTCCCTCTATGCTCGCGCAACGCATACGCCAATCCCACCGGCAAACGCGAGCCCGATCCACGTCTAGCAAACCAAGCCCCCGCCAACGCTGGCAAAGCCACTGATTTGCTTCAGTGCCGACATTGAAGTCTTTGACAAACACGCGCTATGGTAGTGTCAACAACCTACCTGCACCAGCCTGCTTCCCTGACGCGACTGGACCGCTGCGTGGGCGTCTACAACACTTTGAGGCGCACCGCGGGCCAGCTGCCAGACCAGCTGGCTCCGTCGCGTAGGAGAAGGCCATATGCCCCGTCCCCTTGGCCGCAGAAATCCCGACTATGACGAAAAGCGCGAGCGGCTCGCCCAAGACCTTGCCGATTTCGTATTGCGGTCAGAACTCAAAAGGACAAGCTTTCGCCAATTGGCCCACGCCGGCTCGGTCGCGGAACCCACGCTTCGCCATTACTTCGGCGACCGCGATGGGGTGGCATCAGAAATCATGCGCGTACTGGCCGATCGCGCCCAACCATTTATTGATGCGGTGAGCCAGTCTGGCCCAGACCTGCACACCAGTGTGGACAACTATGTCGCCCTGTCAAAGGCCGGCGTCGCCCATGGCGGATTTGCCCGCGCGCATATGTTCGGGCTTTTGGAAGGCGTCGCAGACGAAGGCGTTGGCAAGTCCTACCTGACCGAGCTTTTAGAGCCCTCGCTGGTTGCGCTGGAAAAGCGTGTCGCGCCGCACATGACGCCAGACGCCAGCCGCACCGAGGTCCGTGCTGCCGCCTTGATGATCTTTGCGCCGATGCTGTTGTCTGTGATCCACCAGAAGTTGCTGGGGGGCGAAGACTCAGCGCCGATGGACTTGGACGCGCTCTTTTCAGCCTTGAGCGCGTTGGCGCGCAACGCCTTGTCTGCTCCCACCGAGGAACCCGCCTGATGCATTTTCTACGTTCACTCACGCTTGTTGCGTGCGTCGCCCTGGCCGGCTGCGCCAGCGGCAGAACAGGTGCCGGCCGAGGCGCTCCCCCCATCAACGCGGTGCTTTCCGGCGATGCGCTGTTGATCGTGGAAGCTGACGCCGACAACAGCCGCGACACCTCCCGCGCCGAGTTTGAAGCTGCCCTTGTGGCGGGCTTTGCCCAAGCCGATAGCGACGCCAACACCACCCTGTCCCCAATCGAATGGCAGGCCTGGAGCCGTGCCGTGATGGGCGCAGATCTGGTCGGCCCGTTCCGGCTGGAGATCGATCGTAATGTCGATAACCAGATCACCCAGCAGGAATTCACCGACGAGCTGACCGCCCGCTTCGACCGCTACGACGTCGATCAATCAGGCACGCTGTCGCGCGCAGAACTCGTCCGCAGCTTTGAGCCCCGCAGCGCCACTGAACGCCCCCGCCCAGCTCCGCCCCGCCCATCACCCGGCGGCAACTAGCTCAGGGCCGCGCGCTCAATCCACCTTGGTGGCGTCGCCGAAAGGGTCCATGTTGGCACCATCGGCTAGGCCATAATGCGAGGCTCGACGCGCATGGAAACCTTGAAGGTCACGTTCACGGGGGCAGATGGTGCGGCCCTCTCCGCGCGCCTCGAAACCCCCACCACACAGCCCCGCGCCTACGCGCTGTTTGCCCACTGCTTCACCTGCGGCAAGGACTCCTCAGCCACCGTCCGGATCGCGCGGGCTTTGGCCGAAAGGGAGATCGCCGTCCTTCGGTTTGACTTCACCGGCCTTGGCCAAAGCGACGGCGATTTCGCCAACACCAACTTTTCCTCCAACGTGGCAGACTTGGTCGCCGCCGCCGACTATCTGCGCGACCATCACGCAGCGCCAAAGCTGATGATCGGCCACAGCTTGGGCGGGGCCGCCGTGCTCGCCGCCGCGCACAGCGTGCCAGAGGTGCGCGCCGTTGCCACGATCGCTGCCCCCAGCGACACCGACCACGTCACCCATCAATTCGCAGCCAACTTGGGCGACATCGAACGCACCGGTCAGGCAGAGGTCTGGCTCGCGGGACGGCGCTTCACCCTCAACCGCCAGTTTGTGGAAAACCTGGCCCACCAGAACCAACAAGACCGCATCGCCACCCTCAAGCGCGCGCTTCTGGTGTTGCACGCCCCCACGGACGAAGTGGTGGGCATCGAAAACGCCGCGACCATTTTCACCGCCGCCAAACATCCAAAAAGCTTTGTGTCGCTGGACAGCGCGGACCATCTGCTCACAAGCAGCCAAGACGCCAAATACGCCGCCGAGGTCATCTCCGCCTGGGCGCACCGCTACATTGGCGAGGGCGGGTGAGGTGGAGGCGCGCGCCGGAATAGCAGTTTGGCACACACTAACTCCGTCCCTATACGGAAATGGTGTGTGTCCCCATTTTCCCATTTTCGAATTGCGCTCGGGCGCAGGCATTGACCCTACTGCGAACCATTGAGACCGGAAGCCCCGGGGTATGCAAAGTTCGAACTCAACCAGTCGTGTGGCTTGCTAATGTCACAAGTGTTCGGTTGGGTGGTTCGATGCGCTACTCGCTGGTTCTCGCTCTCTGTACTTTTGCTTCCGCCTGCGTGACCTATTCGCAAGCGCCGCCGAACTTTGAGTTGACATGGGTCAAACATAACGTGGCTTTTGAACAATTTGTTGCGGATGTGGACGCCTGCAACGCGACAGCGCAGGCTGCAGGGCAGGCTGTTGAGCCGAGGCGTGGCGATCCCACAAATGACCTGGCCGCCCCAATCCTGGCTTGGCGCTGGCTAGCCCACGGCGCAGACGTCGATACGGCAATGTCGGAGGCTTATGAAGCGTGCTTTGTGCCTAGGGGCTATTCGCTTGCCTATGTGAGCGAGACCGATGCCCGCGCGTTCAACGACATCCGCGTCGCGCCGCTCCCTGCGGACGCGTCGTTGGAATGGCGTAGGTCGCAGCAACGGGACGCACAACTGCGTCTACTTCATCAGTTGGCTGTCGCAGAGCCGCCGTCGCGAGCACGCATCGAAACACGCTTGCAGCAACGGCCGCTGTTGTCGTCAGTCGCACAACCCGGCGTGTAGCCCTGACTTACGTGGTAACCGCCGTCGGCGATCTGCTGCCTGATTGGCCGGGAAGGTGGAATGGCGGCTTTTTGCGATTGGCGACACACACACACTATTTCCGTGCCTGCACGGACGTCGTGCGCGCCCCTTCAAAGGCCAGCCGCGCTCTTCACCCTGCACCGCGTCACGGCTCACAGCCAATTGCAGCCCTTCAGCCCCCCAACCCTGTCACGCGGGCGGACAGGGACCGTACGGTCGTACGGTTGCTCGATCTGGGCAGCGTACTCACCCATGGACAAAAGGGGACGAACACTATTTCCGTATAGGGACGGAAATAGTGTGTGCCCCCATTTCCATTTCCCAGCGCGGTCCAAAAGCGGCGGCTCTCACCTTCCGCATATGCTGTTCAGCGGCACCATAACCAGCATTTACGATTCACGGCCGGCAGCTGAACTCTGACCCTCCCGTTCAATCGCGCACGTGGATCTGAATACCGCTTGCAAGCAAGCCCGAAACCGACAAGCCGAACATGGCTTTGAAAGTGGCACTCAAATGCGCCGAACCTGCAAAACCAGCCTCAAGCGCAGCGTTGGTTAGCGACTCCCCCGCGGACACGCACGTGACGACGACGGCCATGCGTCGCCACAGCCGGTAGCGACGAAACGGGATCCCAACGGCTTGCCGGAAGAGCGCTTGAAACCGCGACGCAGAGAGTTGAGCAAGGGCGGCCGCATCACTGATGCGCGCGAAGTCTTGTGGCCGCTGATTGATGCGGGTGACAACCGCTGCGATCCGCGGATCGACCGCCTTCCGCTTTGGTACGCCGAGGGCGTCGCATAGCGCGTCGACGTCAAAGGCGCGCTCATTTTTCAAAGTTCCAAACCCAAGCTTTGTAGAGGCGTCATCCAGAGCCATGGCTTTCACGTTGCGATGATCGTCGCTCAGGGCGTCGAGATAGATGAACCCCATGTCGCCTTTGGCACGCAGATGATGCAGCACGCCGGGGGGGATCAGGGCGATGTGCTTACGAGCAAACGGGCCGCCGCTATCACACCCCGGGGCCAATGCGAGTTCAAAAGGATCATCCAATGCAATCGCGATCGTTGCCACGACATTTCGGTGCGGGGCCAGGTTGAGCGCCGGGCCGCAGTAACCCGCCCGCGCGCCGGACAATGAGATTTGCCCACCGGCGGGTGAATTCTGAAAGCCATGCGTCGCTTTAGGCATTACAGGCGCTTCTCAGCGGAGGGCATTATCTTGGACAGTCCATCAGACATCGTTGTTGGCATTGCGGGAGTGGCGTTTGCCTGCATGGGGCTTGCAGCGATCATCGCCCCATCCAGAGTCACAGCGCAATTCGACATTCCGGCCCTCACCATCGCAGGGCGCAATGAGGTGCGCGCCGTATACGGCGGCTTTGGCCTTGCGATGAGCGGCATCTTGGCCTTTGCCATCTTCGACCCCGGGCTTCGCCCCGGGGTTTGCCTCACGATCGGGATAGCTTTGGCTGGCATGGCGTGTGGTCGGTTGCTGTCGGCGGGGCTTGATCGGGCGCTCCCGCGGTGGCCGTTGGTGTATTGCGTCATCGAAGCGATTGGCGCTGTGCTCTTGATTTATGCCACCTGACCACGCCACGCCGCAAAGACTACAAAGGCCAATGGCACCAGCGCGACCGCATCCACGAGGGCAACAGTGCGCAAGGCCCCGGGGGGCAATCCTGCGCGCCAATACACCACCAGAAAGCCGATCACGCTGATGGCCACGACAATGCTCAAAGCTCGGCGCGCCGGAGGGTCAATTAGCGCCCAGACACACCCCGCCACAATCCCCAAGAACAGCGCGCCACGGTGGGTGAGCAGAACGCTTAAATCCCCGCCGCTTTCCAACCCATAGAGCTTCGCGATCAGCTTTGGGTTCACAAGCACAGCAGCAGGCGACAGGTGAATGAGCGCAAGGGCTGCCCAGGCTGCTTTGGTGGCGCCTTCCATCAGGGGATGCTCCGCATTTGAGTGGGCAACTTTACCCATTCACTGGACCGACGCTTTCAAAAACCGATCGGCGGACAGGGGATTGACGCAGCGATTGGCGTGGTGGGTTTGGAGGGTGCCCCATTGCCGCGGCTCGACCCTGCGAACACCGCCCGCGGGATGGCATGACTGTTTTGCGCCTTGACGACCTAGCGGCGATCGACACGCTCTTCGCTTGAACAGGCGAGCGCTGAAGCTGTGGCTGTCTTTGAGTACGAGGTTTGGGCCCAGAGCAGCAGATGACGAGGAGCAGGCAAGCCCCTAAACTCAGACCTATCTCTGAACGCCGCGGACTCCCTCGGCTGACACCCGCTTCATCGCGCGAACGCCGCCCTATTCGATATCATATATGATAAGACTTACGCGACATCCCCTTGGATTGCTTCGCGGTCCCGCGACATCGCTCTCTTCATCCTCCTCCGACACAGACCGGCTAATGCCGACAGCAGCGGAGCATGACCTAATCCCAACCGGGGAACCGGCGGGGCACGGCTGAATTAGGAGATTTTGGCGATCCTCTAAAGTCTTTGGGGGATATGGTCGGAGCGGAGGGATTCGAACTCTCGACCCCCTGCTCCCAAAGCAGGTGCTCTACCAGGCTGAGCTACGCTCCGACGTGGGCGAGGGTGTAGTCCGGTAAGCCCCTGAAGCGCAAGCCTTGGTTACGGTTGATGCGCTGCAAAATCAGCTGGGCTTGCCACGATCACCCCGCCGCGAAAGGGGGCCGCGTCGTGGATATAGGGCCCAACCACCACGATCTCGCCGTTTGGCCCCACCGCCATGTTGGTCACATACTGGAACGGCGTGTTCAATTGGCCAACGAGTGTACCAGCGTCCGTCAAACGCAGCACACGCCCCTCGCCATAGATCGCCACATACCAACTGCCGTCCGTGGCCCGCTCAAGGCCATCAGGGCCTGCCTGGTCGTAGCTGAACCGGGCGTCGCTGCCCTGCTCGGGAATAGTTGCCCACACCTGCATCGGCCCGAAAGTGCCATCGTTCAAAATGGGATACCGCAGCACCCGCCGCGCAAAATGCTCAGACACATAGGCGAAACGCTGCCCGCCCTCGGCCACCACATAAACCCCGTTGGGATAACTCAGCCCCCGCGCCACTTCGTGCAACCGGCCTTGCGGGTCCAGCCACACAACCCGCCCAACCGGCTGGCGCGGCCGGTAAAAGTCCCCGGGATCGCTGAAGTAAACTCCGCCTTGTAGGTCGCTCGCCCCGTCGTTCGGGTTGCGCAGCGAAACCCCGGCCTCCCCGCCAATCCGGCGCACCTCGATCCCGTTGCGGTCCACCACCGCGAGCTGCCCGGCCAGGTGGCACAACACCACAAACCCATCCCCGTAGGGCGCAAGCGCTGTTGGGCCACAGAAGCGAAACTGCCAGACAACCGGCGCTTGATCGGGCTGGCGCACGTCAAGCACCGTCACCCGGTCAGCCCCCATCTCCGCCACCGCCACCCGCGAACCGATCCACAGTGGGCCTTCAGGATAAGACCAAGCCTGCCTCTCAATCTGGATAGGAACGGGCAAAGCCGCAGGCGGCGAACCAGAGGCCCCGTCTGGCGCGCACGCCGCAAGCGCCATCAGCCCCGCCAGCAAGGCCACCCACCGTGCCTTAAGCATCGCTCACCGCGCGCGCCCGCAGCACAATCAAGCCAATCCCACACACCGCCAGCAACCCGGCCATCAGCCAAATGATTGCTTGGCTGCCCATCACCGTCATCAAGCCGAGTGAAACCCCCAAAACGCCAATAATGTTGCCAAACGTGGTCAGCGAATACACCGAGCCCGCAATCCGACCGCCATGCTCGGCATCTGCAAGCAAAAGCCGAATGCAAAATGGCGAAAAGAAGCTAAGCAGTGTGAACGGTACAAACATCATCAAATTGGCCGCAATCAGCGCCCCCAAGGCAAGGCTTGGCGTTTCTGCTGACAACCAAGACAAGACAGAGCGCTGCAACCCCTCAAAGAACGGGTCTGGATCAGGGATCATTTCGTGGTTGAGCAGCCATGGCACCACCGCCAGATACGCCGCCGCCGCCAGCACACAGCACCCCAAAAACACCGAGTTGCTGTGGCGATCCGCGAGCCGCCCCCCAAGGTAATATCCCACCATCATCGCCAGCATGGTGGTGGCGATCAGCGACGACCAGACATAGATGTCGCTGCCAAAGTGTGGCGTCAGCGGCCGGCTCATCGCCATTTGTAGGCCCATCACGGCAATGCCGATCAGGAAGCCCAAAGCCAAAAGGGCAATCTGTTTGGAGCGTGTCATGGGGGGCCTTTACTGCCGGCGCGCGTTGTAGCGCTCTATCGAGCGCAAGGATTCCACCGGCGCGAAATCGTCGGTGAGCGGGCGTGCGGTGAGCCGGGTGGGCACTTCGCGCCGCCGCGCCACAAGATCCGGCAACGGGTGGCGGAAGCGATAGCGCCGCTGCATGGCCTGAGCCGCCTGGGCAAGCTGCTGCGGGGTCTTGCGCAAGCCGTCGTAGGCGATCGCAATCACGCTGGAATCGTTCAGGCCCGTGCCCGTGAAATACTCATCCACGTTGGCAAACACCGACCGCATCGTGGCGATGCACGCATCATACAAAAGCGTGTCTGGCGCGATGTTCTGCGCCACGCAGCCGCCAGGACGCAGTCGTCGCCGGCACAGCTGGTAGAATTCCTGCGTGGTCAGGTGGAACGGCACGAACGTGCCGCGATAGGCGTCCAACTTGATGATGTCGTATTGGTCTCGAGAGCGATCCAGAAAGATCCGCCCATCGCCCTGCACGGCCCGCAAGCGGCTGTCCTCGCGGAACGCAAAGTGCCGTCGCGCCATCTCAATCACCACCGGATCAAGCTCAACACAGGTGATGTTGGCATCAGACATATGGCCGTGGATGTAAGTGGCCATCCGCCCGCCCCCGAGACCGATTTCCAAGATCTGGCGGGGTTGGGGCGGATAGGCCAGCGCCGCCATCATGTACTGGGTGTAGGCAAACACCAGGCTGCCGGGGTCTGAGGGGTTGTACGAGCTCTCCGAGAAGATCGCGGTATTGACGCTAAACAGCATCGTGATGTTGGGGCCCTGCCGGGCCACATAAATGGTGTTGTATTGGCTCTCGCGACGCTCAATCAGCGAACGCCCGGCCTGCGCAAAGGCTGGTCCTGACAGCCCGGCGATAACGCCCGCCCCAAGACCAAGCGTCACAGCGCGCCGGCTCAAGCGCCCAAACTCTTCAGGCTTCATCACAGCGTCTCCCCGATTGGCGCGCGCGCTCCCGCGCACCGCTCGCCCGAACTCATCCCGTCGCGCCCATCGTGATGGCCAAACCGCGTGACAATTCCAAGGCCGAACAACATCTAGTGTCCTGAACCAGAAGTTCGTGGGATAAATGTGTTCTGCAGCCGCAGACA
>JBMOEW010000025.1:0-41253 GCA_049314555.1 Caulobacterales bacterium | reverse complement strand
TCCTTGCAAATCACGCAAGAATTATCCCACGAACTTTTGATTCGGGACACTAGCGCCGTGCGGGGGAAATCGGGGAGCGGCGGTGGCCGGGCTGATCCGGCGATGCCGTTTTGGTTTGTATCCGGATGGTTGTCGGGTTTGATCACCCCAACCACCGCCGCACGGCAGGCTGATCTGGCGCGCGTTTCAATCAGCTCTTCAACGACCCCTTTTCGCACGGGGGCTTACCCTCGACATGGTCCTTGTACAGACCGCTTCGTCTGCACACCTTCCATTCTACCGTTCCAGGCCCTGAAGGGACAGCGCTTCATCACCGATATCGGTGTAGATGAAATGAGCCTAACCCGGATTTTCTGGAGGAGGATAAGTTTGGGCTTATCCCCACTGCGCGAGGCCTGCGTGCGATTGCATTTGGGCGCAGCCGCCTGCCCTTAGCCCGCTAAGCCAAGGACAGGCGCGCTTGGCTTACCAAATGTGGACGCGTTCCTCGGGCGGCAGATACATGGCCTGGCCTGGCTGCACGTTGAAGGCCTCATACCAGGCATCCATGTTGCGCACGGTGCCGTTCACGCGGAACTCCGGCGGGGAGTGCGGGCCCGTCACGATCTGATTGCGCAGACGTTGCTCGCGATAGAGCGTCCACCAAATCTGGCCCCAGGACAGGAAGAAGCGCTGTTCGCCGGTGTAGCCGTCCAGGACTGGCGGGGTCGCGCCGTTCAGAGCGAGTTTGTAGGCGTGATAGGCAACCTGCAGGCCGCCGTTGTCGCCGATGTTTTCGCCAAGACCCAGGCGGCCGTTCAGGCGCATGCCCGGCAGCGGCTCGAACTGGTTGTATTGGTTGGCCAAACGATCGCCAAGGACGCGGAAGGCTGCCACGTCCTGTGCGTTCCACCAGTCGCGCAGGACGCCGCGGGCATCGGATTTTGCGCCCTGGTCGTCGAAGCCGTGGCCCATTTCGTGGCCGATCACGCCGGCGATGCCGCCGTAGTTCATGGCTGGATCGGCGTTTGGATCGAAGAACGGCGGTTGAAGGATCGCCGCCGGGAAGACGATCTCGTTGAAGATCGGATTGTAATATGCGTTGACGGTTTGTGGGGTCATGAACCATTCGTCGCGATCGCTGGGCTTGCCCAAGCGATCGAGGTCGCGGTTGTAGTCCCACAGCGTTGCGCGGATCTGGTTGCCGAAGGCATCGCCGGGGCGAATATCCATGGCGGAATAATCGGTCCAGCGATCAGGATAGGCGATTTTGGGCTTGAAGGCGGCAAGCTTTTCCAGCGCCACAAGCTTGGTTTCCGGCGACATCCACGGCAAGTCTCGGATGCGTTGGCCGTAGGCGAGGCGCACGTTTTCCACCAAGGTCAGCATCTGGGCCTTGGCTTCCGGGGGGAAATGTTTGGCCACATAAAGCTGGCCAATCGCTTCGCCGAGGGTGCCGGACACGACCTGAACGCCGCGGCGGTCGCGGCCGCGTTGTTCGGGCTGGCCATTCAGGGTGCGGCCGTAGAAGGCAAAGTTTTCGTCGTCAAACGCGCGGGGCAGGACGCTTGCCATGCTGCGCAGATAGGCGAACGTCATTTGCGCTTTGATCGTTTCGATCGGCGTGTTCACCCACAGGGTGGCAAGGGGACCCACCGCATCCAGTTCGCGCACGACGAAGAAATCGACGTTGCCAAAGCCGGTGGTTTGCAACAGCGCCTCAAGCGGGAAGGTTGGGGCCAGGGCCTGCAATTCAGCGCGGGTTTTGGGGTTATAGGTTTGGTCGCGCTCGCGGCGGCGGGCGATGGGCCAATGCAATTCGGCCACTTGCGTTTCAAAGGCCAAAATCGCTTGGGCTTTGGTGGTGCCGTCTGCAACGCCGGCCAACTCAAACATCTTGGCAATGTGGGCGACGTAGGCATCGCGGATGCCGGGGAATTCGCCGTCCGTGCGGCGGTAGTATTCGCGCTCTGGCAGGCCGATGCCGCTTTGGCCGACAGTGACGATGTAGCGATCTGGGTTGCGCTGATCGAGGGTGATGCCCATGCCGATGGTGCCGGTGACGGGGAAGTCCGGGCGGCCCAAGAGGCCCGCGAGTTCGGCGTGGGTGCGGCAGGCGGTGATGGCGGCGAGGTCGGCGCGGGCTGGTTCCAGGCCGCGGGCATCAATCGCGTCTTGATCGACAAACGATTGGTACATGTCTTTGATTTTGGCTGCGTTTGATCCGGGTGGGCCGCCGGCTGCGATGACATCGTTCAAGATGGCTTGGCTGTCGCGCTCGGCCTTGTCGCTTAGGATGTCGAAACCGCCCCAGCGGGTGCGGTCTGAAGGGATCTGGGCGGTGTTGAGCCAGGTTCCGCCGGAGTAGCGGTAGAAGTCGTCGCCGGGAACCACACTGAGGTCGCGGGCGGACAGGTCAAAGCCCCAGGTGCCGATTTCTGGCGCGGCGTTGGCGGTGGCGGTGGCTTGCGCTTCGGTGCCGGTGCGGGTTGCGCAGGCGGCCGCTGCGAGGGCCAGGGTGGAAGCGCCGAGCATCCGGCGGGTCATGCGCATGGGTGTGTCCTTCTTTTATAGGTTTAGGGACGGGGCCTATTCGGCCGGTTGGATATGGGATCGACGGCCGAAATAAAGGCGCTTCAGCCACCCGAAGAAGCGGTTGATATCGGTGCCAATCATATACAGCGCTGGGGTCAGATATAGGGTTGCCGGCATCGACAGGAAGACGCCAAACGCCAGGGAAAGCGCCATCGGTTTCAAGAACTGAGCGATTGTTGCATTTTCCAGCAGCATCGGCATCAGGCCAACAAACTCGGTGATGGACGTCAAGAAGATCTGGCGGAACCGGGAGACGCTGGCGCCGTGGATGGCGTCAAAGGCGCGGGCGCCTTCCTCTCGCAGGCGATTGGCGCGGTCCATCAGCACCACGTTGTCGTTCACGACCACGCCGATGGCTGCAATCATGCCGAGCCAAGAGAACAGCGCAAAACTGGTGCCGGTGATCCAATGCGCGACCACTGCGCCGACGAAGGCGAAGGGGATCACCGACATGATCAGCGCCGGCTGGGCATAGGACCTGAACGTGACGGCCAGCACGAAGAAGATGCAGAACAGTGCGATGATGCCAAGGTTGATCAGGTTCTCGAAGAACTCGGCTTGGCCTTCAGCTTGCCCAATCGCGCGGCGGGAGACGCCTGGATACTTCTGTTCGAGCTGCGGGAAGAAGTTTGCCTCCAGCTCCTTCATGATCAGCTGGCGCGCTTCGTCTGGGGCTTCGGCCTCGACCGTGATGGTGGGCATGCGCTGGCGGCGATCAAGGGCTGTGACGCCGGGAGCGAAGCTGACGTCGGCCACTGTTGCCAAGGGCACTTCGCGGCCGTCTGGGGTGCGAACGCGGAAGTTTTCGAGGCTCTCCAAGGAGCGGCGATCGTCGCGCGGGTAGCGGACATAGACGCGCACTTCGTCGCCTTCGCGGGGGAGGCGCTGGACCTCTTCGCCGAAGTAGGCCTGGCGCACTTGGCGTTGGACGTCGGCAATGGTGATGCCCAATTGCTCCGCGCCCGGTTTGAGGGCGAAGCGAAGTTCTTCGTTGGCGGCTTCTTGGCTGTCTTTGACGCTGGAGATTTCGCCAAACTGAGCGAGGCGGGCTTTCAATTCATCGACGGCTTGGCGCAGCTCTGCCGGGTTTTCCCCAAGCATAGCGATTTGGATGGAGGGGCCGTTCTGGCCGCCGCCCAGTTCAAAGCTGACTTGTTCAGCGTCCGGAACGTCGCCCAGCAATTCTTGCAGTCGCTTGCTGACTTCGCTGGTGCGCAGCTCGCGGGTTTCGGGCGGGGTCAGCGCGATATAGGCGCGCACGGTGTTGCCTTCGATCGGCTGGCTCCAGGCGCGGATGATGCCGTTGGACATGTCGCCGGTATTGGGATCGGCGTAGGCCAGATCTTTGGTTTCGGCCTCCAGGGCCAGGCGCGCGCGATCAAGCTGGGCGGCCACTTCTTCCATGCGCCCGAACGGGGTGGTGCGGGGCAGCTGGATGGAGGCGATGAGGAAGTCTCCTTCCACTTCCGGCATGAAGGTTTGCTTGATGCGGCCGCTGGCCATCACCCCGATCATCAGCACAAAGATCGTCAAAAAGATCGTGAGGGTTAGCCAGCGCAGGCGGGCGGCGGCACGCACGAGGGGGCCGTGAACATTTTCAGCGAACCAGACGACGGCGTTGGCGCAGGCGCGCTGTGCGGTCATCAGCCGGCCGATAAAGGTCTTGGAGGGTTCCAGGATGTGCACGTGGGCCAAGTGGGCCGGAAGAATGATCAGGGTTTCCACCAAGGAGAAGAACAAGGTGGACATGATCACGATCGAAATCGCCTGGGTGAACTGGCGCACCGAGCCATCCAAGAACATGAGCGGCGAAAACGCGATCATGGTGGTGAAAACAGAAGCGATCAGCGGTTTCAGAACCAGCTGAGTGGCCATAATGGCACTGTCGACGCCAGACAGGCCCTGCTCGACCCGTTCATAAATCGCCTCGCCGACGATGATGGCATCATCGACCATGATCCCCAGCACCAACAGGAAGCCAAACACGGTCATGAAGTTCAGCGACACGTTGACGTACGGCAGGATGATGAACGAGCCGGCGAAGGCCGTGATCACGCCCAGCGTTGACCAAACGGCGACCTTCGGGTGCAACGTGAGCAGCAGCAGCAGGAAGATCAGGAAAAAGCCCTGCAGCGCGTTGGAAAACAAAATTCCAACGAGGGATTTATAGTCTTCGCTTTGGTCGTAAACGATCGTGAAATCGGTGCCGGGGGGCAGCGAGGGGCGCAGTTCTTCTTCGATGTATTTGTGGACCGCTTTTGCCGTCTCGTTGATGTTGAAGGTGTCTGGCGTTTGCAGGGCGAGCATGACAGCGGGCTCGCCGTTCATGCGGGTGTACATGTCCACGTCTTGGAAGCCGTCGATGACGGTTGCCACATCGGCCACTGTAATGACGCCGCCATCCGGGGTCTGGCGCACGACGATGCGTTCAAAGTCGCGCTGGTTATCCGCCAGATTGCGGACCTGGATCTGGAAGTCGCCCTCGTCTGTGCGTACGGCACCGCCGCCGGCGTTCATGGAGCTTTCGCGGATGGCGTTGGCCACCTGGTCAAAGGTAAGGCCAAACCGCTGCATCGCGGTTTCGGACAATTCAATGGAAACTTCCGGGGCGCGGGCCCCAAAGTAGATGGTGTTCACGCCGCCCGGCATCAGAGCGATCTCATCGCGCACCCGTTTGGCGGTTTCGCGCAGGACGCGTTCGTCCACGTTGCCGTGGATCGACATGATCATGGACCAATCGCGCCCGACCTGGCGCTGGACTTGGACGCGTTCGACCGTCGGCGGCAGGCCAGTGATTGCTTCGACCTTGGTGCGCACCTCGGTTTCCAGCTGTTGCATGTCCACGCCGGGCATCACGGACAGATTGACCCAGGCGAAGCCTTCGCCGGACTGGGAGCGCACCCAATCCACGCCGTTCACATCGGCCACCGCCTCTTCGACGCGGACCGTAACTTGGCTTTCCACGTCCGTGGGGCTGGCACCGGGCCAGGAGGCACTGATCGTGATGGCGTCATCCCCGCCCGGGGGGAAGAACTCTTTGTCCATCCGCAGATAGGACATGAAGCCCACGACCAAGCAGGCGAGCATCAGCAGGTTGCCTGCGACGGGATTGCGGCCCCACCAATCGACGATGCCTTTCATGCGGAAGGCTCCTTATTCGGCCGCGGCCGGGGCGCCGGCTTGGCTGGCGCTCATGGGGGTGACGCTCATGCCTTCGCGGGGC
This sequence comes from Caulobacterales bacterium, assembly GCA_049314555.1. Taxonomy (GTDB): domain Bacteria; phylum Pseudomonadota; class Alphaproteobacteria; order Caulobacterales; family Aquidulcibacteraceae; genus REEB509. Next base: position 35,456 of record JBMOEW010000025.1, on the reverse strand, counting down.
GAGGGCAGAGCCGAAATGACGACGCGTTCGCCAACTGCCAGTCCGTCTTCAAAGTAGACGTGCGTGGCGGTGGTGTTGGTGGGGCGGACGGGGCGGATGGAAATCTGATTTTCTGGGCCAACGACATAGATAAACCCGTTGCGCTTGAGGGCACTGCGCGGCACCGCCACCAGCGAATGCGCGGCAGGGCTGTCGAGTTCGGCCGCCACAAATAGCCCTGGCGCGAGGGGGGCTGGATTGCGGGTGCCGAAGGGATCGCGCACTTCGATGATGCCATAGACCAGGCGGGTCTGGGCTTCGACGGAGGCTTCCGTGCGGACCAGCCTTCCTTCCCAGGTTTGGCGCTGGCCGCTGCTGACTGCGGAGAGATGCGCGAGCGGGGCGTTGGCAGGGTTGGGCGCGGTGTAGCCGATCGGGATATTCATGGCGGCCAATTCGCCGTCGGTCAGCGGAACGCGCACTTCCATGATGTCAGTTGCGAACAGGGTGGCGACGCCAACGCCGGGGCCTACATAATCGCCCACCGTCGCGCGGCGTTGCATGACGCGCCCGGTGAACGGTGCTGCGATCCGGGTGCGGGACAATTCCAGTTCAGCCGCGCGCATTTGCGCCTCGGCGGCGGCAAGAGCCGCGCGGGCCTGGGCCAACTGTGGTTCGCGCAGCACCAACGGCGATGGGGTGCCTTGGCCCAGCTCTTCCCAATCCTGGCGGGCGAGGTCGCTTTCGGCTTCTTCTCTGGAAAGCCCTTCTTGGGCTTGGGCGACCTGCGCGCGGGCACGCACGACGGCCAATTCAGCGTCGGCTGAATCCAGGCGAAGCAGGGTATCGCCTTGGCGGAAAGCCCCGCCATCGACGAAGCTTGGATTGACCCACACGACGCGGCCAGAAACCTGGGCAGCAAGGGTCGATTGCGTGCGCGGGCGCACTTCGCCTTGCACGTTGATCGCGATGGCAGTGTTGCGGGTTTCGGCGGCTGCAACCTGGACAGCGAAGGGCAGGGGCGCTTCGTCGTTTTGCTCCGGCTTTGGGCCGGTGGCTTGCAGAACCATAAAGAGTGCAACGCCCCCGCCCAGCACGAGGATCGGTGCGCCGATGATAGCGGCGCGGCGCAGCCAAGCCATTGGGCCTTGGGCGCGGGGTTCTGCGTCGTTGGCGTCTGCTTGGCTATCGTAAGCGGGACGGGGAAACTCGATCTTGTTCATGGTCCGGCCCCTTCGGCAGGCGTGGTCACGAAGCCGGGCTCGCCTAGGGCTACATGATAGGTAATGCGGTTTGAGACGCGGGCAGCGCGGGTGGCAATCAAGCCGCGCTGGGCGTCGATGCGGCGGCTGTAGGCGTCGATCAGCTCAAAGATCGTAGCCACGCCGCGTTCGTATTCGCGTTCTGCCAGTTCTTGGGCTTGAGCGGCCTCTTGCGCGGCGGTGGCGAGTTCTGCTTCGCGGACAGCGAGGCTGGTGTCGGCGGTGATGGCGGTTTCGACTTCGCTCCAGGCGTCCAGGGTGGTGGACACGTAGTTGGCGGCGGCCCCGCGGACTTCGGCGGCGCTGGCCCTGACCTCCTGGCGCAAGCTGCCACCTTGGAACAGGGGCGCTGTGAGGCCGGCGATGAGCTGGTTGACCAGCGTGTCTGGGTCTATGGCCTGCGCCAGTTGGCCGCCGTCGCCGAAGGCGCGGGCCGACAGGGTGAGGCGCGGCAAAAGCGAGGCGCGGGCCTCATGCAGGCGGAAGCCGGCGGATTCCAGCCGGGCTTGGGCTGCCAGCACGTCCGGACGGCGGTCCAGCAGAGTTTGCGGGGCACCGGTGGCATGGAGTTCGGCGAGGGCAGGGGCTGCACCCGTCGCGCGCAGTTCGGCATCGGGGTAGCGTCCGAGCAGGACTTGCAGGCGGCGGGAGGCGGCGTTCAGGGCCTCCTGGGCTTGCGAGGCGCTGGCGCGGGCGCTGGCGGTTTGTGAGCGTGCGGTGCGCACGGACAGCGCAGTGAGCAGGCCGCGTTCGTAGCGGCGTTGGGTGATGGTGAGGGCGCGTTCGCGGGTGGCGAGGTCTTCTGCGGCGAGGGCCTCTAGCTGTTGGGCTTCGATCAGGTCAATCCAGGCGCGGGCGGTGCGGCCGGTGATGGAGAGGCGCGCGCCTTCAAAATCGGCGTCGCTGGCATCGGCGTCCCTATCGGCGGCGGCGGCAAGGGCGCTCACGCGGCCCCAGATGTCTGCTTCCCAGGAGGCGCTTGCGGCCGCGGAGACGATATCGGTGGTGAGGGTAGCGTTGCCGGGGCCTGGTGTTTCGGTGCGGGTTAGATCGCTAGAAATGCCGAGCGTGGGCAAGATGCGGCCAAAGGCACCGCGGGCCCTGGCGCGGGAGGCCTGCGAGCGGGCCTCTGCGGCGGCCAGCTCTGGATTGGCCACGATCGCTTCGCGGGCCAGGGTGGTGAGCTCCGGGGTTTGCCAGGCTTCAAGCCAGCCCGAGGATGGCTCTTGCGCCGCCGACTCTCCGGAGACGGCTGCGGCAAATTGTGGCGGCGCATCCGGTAGATCGGGGCGTGTTGATGCACACCCCACGAGGGCGATCGCGCCCGCCATCCCGAAAACGATCGAAATTGAGCTTTGCATGATACCCCTACTTGATGCGGGGGTATCAGGGCATGTATCGACTGTCAATAAAGCCATATTGTCGCTCGATATGCCTTCTGCATGGGCTGGACCCCTGGTCGTTGCATAATGCCCGAATGTCCAGATGCGGCGTTGGGCGCATTTAGATGCAGGCAACTTTTCGGTACAACCGATATAGCGTATTGGAGTGCAGACGACGGGCAATGGGGGCGCACGGGGCGCTGGTGGGACGTCGGTTTGGAGGTTCAGGGTGATCGGGTTGGTCCCTGGCCGGGCGGCTGATGGCCGGCGAGGCTCGAATTGGGCGACACCGTCTGCGCTGATCCATGCCCGGCGTGCGGCGGGGTTCGCTGCGGGGGCGGCGGCCGTGGGGACGGTGTGTGCCCTTTTGCATCAAGGCCTTGCGGCGGCCGTGTTTGGGGCGGCGGCCACCGGATTTGGTGTGCTGGCGTGGCGTCGGGCGCGGGCCGCTACCCAGGTTTTGATCGAAAAGACGTTGCGCGCTGAAGCCGAGGTGCGGGCCGCGCACGAGCCGTCTTTGGGGTTGGCACCCTTGACGCCTTTGCTGGAAGCGCTGCCAGACCCGGCTTTGCTGGTGGACCAGAATGGCCGGGTGGTGGGCTCTAACCCGGCGGCGCGCCAGCAATTGCAGTTTGAGGCGGCCGGGCTGATGCTGTCTTCGGTGTTGCGCAACCCAGAGTTGCTGGATGCGGCGCAAGCGGCGGCCTTGGACGGCCAGACCCGGGCGGTTGAGTACGAAACCACGGCGCAGTTGCAGGAGCACTTCAAGTGCTATGTGGCTCCGGTTTCGTGGGGGCCGCACAGCGCAGCGCTTATGGTGTTCCACGACGTGACCAGCCAGATCAACACTGAGCGGGCGCGGTCGGACTTTTTGGCCAATGCCAGCCACGAATTGCGCACGCCTTTGGCGTCCTTGACGCTGCTGATTGAGACGTTGAATGGCCCGGCGCGGGACGACGAAGCCGCGCGGCAGCGGTTCTTGTCGATGATGGCCGCGCAGGCCGACCGGATGCGGCGGCTGATCGACGATTTGCTGTCGCTGTCGCGGATTGAGCTGAACGAACACGTGCCGCCGTCGGATGCTGCTGACCTTGCTGTGGTGGCGCGCGAGGTGGTGGATGCCTTGGTGCCGCAGGCGCGGGAGAAGGGGGTTGAGGTCGTTTTGTCGAGCGAAGCGCCCACGATCGGGGTGGTGGGCGAGCGGTTCCAGCTGATGCAAGTGGCGCAAAATCTGGTGGTTAACGCCATCCGCTATTCGCCGGCTGGTGGGCGGATTTCGGTGGACGTGGGGCTCGCGGAGGGCCGCACCGAGGCGATGGCCAAGGCCAACCGGCGCTGGCCGGATGCAGCGCGGATTTCGCTTTTGACGCCGGCCCCTTCCAACAAGCCCTATGCCTTCTTGCGCGTGGCCGACGGTGGCCCTGGCATCGCGCGGCGGCATTTGCCCCGGCTTGGGGAGCGGTTTTTTCGTGTGGAGCGGGCCGAGCAGGGCGAGCAGAATGGCACGGGCCTGGGGCTTGCGATCTGCAAGCACATTATGAACAGGCATCGCGGGGGATTTACGGTGGAAAGTGCGCCGGGCATGGGTTCGGCGTTTGCGGTGTATTTGGAGGCAGCGACGGCAAAGCCTCCGGTGGTTGTGCAGCAGGACTCGGTGCAGCCTGCTTCACGATAGTGTCACGCAATAGTCGTAGCAGCAGGGCGCTCACAGGTGGGTGGGGGACGCACTGCAGGCGGCGGTCTCGAATTGTGTCTGTGGTAGGCGTATAGCGGTGTTGGGCGGGTGCCGATGCGGGCCCTTGCTGCGGTGGGCGGAAGCAATCGTTTAGGTGAAATCATGGGTGCTGACGGCACGGGAACACAGGCAAATCGCGATCAAGAGGCCGCCACTTCAGGCGGTCGGTCGGCGGGCGATCCAGCGGCGGCTTCGATCAAGGTCGCGGCGCGCAACATTTCTGTGACCTATGGCGATAACAGGGCGTTGCGGGACGTGACGTTGGATATCCCGGACCGGGCGGTCACCTCGTTTATTGGACCGTCTGGCTGTGGCAAGACAACTTTCCTGCGCTGCATCAACCGGATGAACGACACCATCCTCGGTGCCAAAGTAGATGGTGCGATGTTGATCGGTGGGGTCGATGCCTATGGCAAATCGGTCGATCCGGTGGTGCTTCGGACCCGCGTGGGCATGGTTTTCCAAAAGCCCAATCCGTTTCCGAAGTCGATTTACGAAAACGTGGCCTATGGCCCGCGCATCCACGGCATGGCCAAAACCAAAGCCGATATGGATGTGATTGTGGAACAAAGCCTGCGTCGTGCCGCGCTTTGGGATGAGGTGAAGGACCGGCTCACCGCCAATGGAACCGGGCTTTCGGGGGGGCAGCAGCAGCGCCTGGTGATCGCGCGCTGCGTTGCGGTCAATCCCGATGTGATCTTGATGGACGAGCCGTGCTCGGCGCTTGATCCGATCGCGACCGCCAAGGTGGAAGAGCTGATCGACACGCTGCGCGAAACCTATTGCATTGTGATCGTGACGCACTCGATGGCGCAGGCGGCGCGGGTTTCGCAGAAAACGGCCTTCTTTTACGTCGACCGGGACCCGGAAACGGATCGACAGTTTGGCAAGCTGGTGGAACAGGGGCCAACGGAGGATATCTTCCGCACGCCGCAGGATCCCCGCACGCGCGACTACATCACTGGGCGTTTCGGCTGATCGCGCGGCGTTCGCGAGGGGCGAACACATGACCATGAGCACGCCGCAAAAAGAGATCGACGGCATGATCGCCAGCGTGTCACGCATGGGCGGGGTGGCGGAGTCTTTGGTGTCTGACGCGATTGCGGCGGTGGTTCGGCGCGATACCGGGTTGGCACAGGAGGTGATCGCCGGGGACGCGGTGGCCGATGCGGCGCACCGCGACATCGAGCGGCAGGTCACGCGGTTTTTAGCCTTGCGGCAGCCGATTGCCACAGACCTGCGCCAGGCCTTGGCGGCGCTGAAGATCTCTGCGGAGCTTGAGCGGGTTGGGGATTTGGCGAAAAACATCGCCAAGCGAACGTTAGCGCTTAACCTTGCAGAGCCGATCGCGATCACCCGGGGCATCGAGCGGATGGGTCGCAATGCGTGTGCGCAGCTCAAGCAGGTGTTGGACGCCTATAGCGCGGGGGATGTGACCCGAGCGGTGGCGGTGTGGGTGCAGGATGAGGATATCGACGCGCACTACAACAGCCTGTTTCGCGAGCTGTTGACCTACATGATGGAAGACCCGCGTACGATCAGTTCATGCGCACATCTTCTGTTCGTTGCAAAAAACGTGGAACGTATCGGTGACCACTGCACAAATATTGCAGAGACCATCCACTATCTGGTGACAGGTGCTGAAATCGAGAACGAACGCCCGAAGGGCGACGACCCCGCGGCCGAGGACAATTGAGCCTTGGTCGCCCCTTACTGACCGGAGACCGACGTATGACGCCGCATGTACTGGTAGTTGAAGACGAAGAGGCCCTGGCCGATCTGTTGCGCTACAACCTTGAAAAAGAAGGGTATCGCGTATCGGTGGCGCAGGATGGTGAAGAGGCGCTGATCCAAGCCGAAGAAGGCGCGCCGGACCTGGTGCTGTTGGACTGGATGATCCCGAAGGTGCCAGGCATCGAGGTGTGCCGGCGGCTGCGGGCGCGGCCTGAAGCGCGCAACGTGCCGATTGTGATGTTGACGGCGCGGACCGACGAAAGCGAGCGCATCCGGGGCCTGGATACCGGGGCAGACGACTACATCACCAAGCCGTTCTCGATGACCGAATTGTTGGCTCGGCTGCGGGCCGTGTTGCGGCGGATCCGGCCGGGGTTGGCGGAAGATAAGCTGCGGGTGGGCGATATCACGCTGGACCGGGCGGCGCACCGGGTGCGGCGGAGCACGCGGGAAGTGCATCTGGGGCCGACCGAGTTTCGCTTGCTGGAGTATTTGATGCAGCATTCGGGACGGGTGTTTTCGCGCGAGCAACTGCTGGACGCGGTGTGGGGCTCTGATGTGTATGTGGAAGCACGTACCGTCGATGTGCATATCGGGCGGTTGCGCAAGCAGCTCAACAACGACGATGAAGTGGACCCGATCCGAACCGTGCGTTCGGCTGGTTATGCGTTCGACATCGAAGGTTGACGCTTTGGTGACCGGTTGCGCTTGCTCTCGCGGCGCGGTTCGCTAAACATCCGTCCACAACGCGAAGCGCGCGCTCGGTTCTGTCATGGCGGGGCCATGGGCGCGGGGCGTGGTGTTTGTCCTGTTGGGCCTTTGGGGGTGCGCGGGGGCCAGGCCGGAAGGGCAGGCTCCTGGCGGTGTGCCCTGGCCCTTTGTTTCTGGAGGCTAATCTGATGCAACCGCCGTTCCGGCTCTATGGGGCCGAACTGTCTGCCTTTTCGCAAAAGGTTCGGTCCTTCCTGCGCTACAAAGGGCTTGAGCACACCTGGATCGAGCGCACTGTTGGCACCAATGCGGCCTTTGCGCAGGTGGCGCGGCTGCCGCTAACGCCGGTGTTGGTGGAGGCCGACGGGCGCGCGCTGCAGGATTCCACGCTGATTTTGGAGAAAATCGAAGCCGCGCATCCGCAGCCGCCGTCTTTGCCTGACAGCGCCGCGTTGGTGTTTGCCGCGCAGGTGCTAGAAGATTACGCTGACGAGTGGGTGAACAAGATCGTGTTCCACGCGCGGTGGGGCAAAGACGAGGATTTGGAAGAAAGCGCTGCGCAGGCTGTGCGGGCGATTTATCCCGATGGCGATGCGCCGGAGGGTGCGGTGGCCACATTGGGCGCGCGGATGGCGGCAAAACGGCCGGTGATCGGAGCGTCTGTGGACAATGCGGCGGCGCTTGAGGCGTCTGCGGTTAATCTGCTGGATGTTTTGGAGGCGCAGTTGGGCCAGCACGCGTTCTTGCTGGGCGGGGTGCCATGCGTGGGTGATTTTGCGCTGGCTGCCCAGCTTTCCCAGTTGGCAATGACCCGTTCGGGCGGGGACCTGATGCGGGCGCGGGCACCGCGGGTTTTGGCCTGGGTGCAGACGATGGCTGCGCCTACGGCGGTGGGCGGGTTTTTGACGTTCGAGCAGGCGCGGGGCTTTTTGGAGCGCCTGCTTGGCACAGAGTGCGCCGGGGCGCATCTGGCTTGGATGTCGGCGAACGCTGCGGCGCTGGCGAGTGGTGAGCGGAGCCTGTCGATCTGGATCCACGGCCATCCCTACGGCCAGGGCACGCAAAAATACGCTGGAAAAGCGTTCCAGGAGTTGCGTCGTAAGCGCGCCTTGAAGATTGAGGACGGCGACCTTGCCGCCTTGCTGGGCGCTTGCGGGTTGGACGAGATCTTGAAGCCTGTGGTTTTGGTGGAAACCTCCCGCCGCGACGGTTCTGCTGTGCCAGAGCCAGACCTGCAGGATGAAGGCGACGCGCCCGCGGAAGGGCCTGAGACCGAAGCGGACGAGACTACGGCTGCGTAGGGGATGTCTGAAAGAAAACGGCGCGCTAGAGGCTCTAGCGCGCCGCAGGTTTATGCTTGGGAGGGTCGAAAAGGGGGGAGCGCGCTGCCCAAAGCCTTTGCTGGGGGGAGGGACGGGCCAGCGGGCAACGCGCTCGATGATCGCCAGAAGAGCCGGGGCAAACCCTATAGGGCGATCAACTGTGTAGTTCGTGGCAAACCGGGCGCGGGTTACGCGGCGTCGGTGTCGACCACCTTAGGCTTTGGCCGCGCGCTGGTTTTCGCGATCTCGATCTTGCGCGGCTTCATGGCCTCCGGAAGTTCGCGCAGCAATTCGATCGTGAGCAGGCCGTTTTCCAGGCGGGCGCTTTCGACGCGCACGTGGTCTGCCAGGCCGAAGCGGCGCTCGAAATCCCGCTCCGCGATCCCGCGGTGCAGGTATTTGCGGCCTTCCTCGCTGGGGGCTTTGCGGCCGGAGACGGTCAGCACGTTGAGTTTAAACTCAATGTCGAGATCTGCTTCGCCGAAACCGGCCACGGCGATCTCGATGCGGAAGGCGTCGTCTGAGACGTGCTCGATGTTGAAGGGCGGGTAGCCCGGCGCACCGTCCAAGCGCTTGGCCTGGTCCATCAGGGTGGAGATTCGGTCAAAGCCGACGAGGGTGCGGTATAGGGGGGAGAGGTCGTTCGTGGTCATCGCATGTCCTTTCGCTGTTAAGCGACATGGGGCGCACCTTTGGCCGGTGGGCGCTTGCCGGTGATGGCCAAATCCCCAAAAGCCAGGGCGACTTGGCTGCTGCGTGGCCCTTCGCTCAGGCACCACGAGCATCAGATGGGGAGCGTTTTTGGGGGTTCAAGAGGTTGTGTTGGCGGGGCCGTTTGGAATGACGCAATCGCCAGCTATGTTGCCCTCAATCCAGTTATACAGGGACTTAGATGATGAGACTTTGGTTGAACGGCGTTGCAGCGGTGGCTGCGGTTTTGGTGGTTGGGTGTGCGAGCGGGACGGGCGGGGCAGACCAGCCTGTGGCACCTATGGCTGCGGTTGAGGCGCGGGCTGCGATTGAGGCAGCGACCGCCAATCCAGCGCGACCGGCCGAACAAGTAACGCGCGACGCGCAGCGCCATCCAGCGGCCAGCCTTGCGTTCTGGGGGCTTGAGCCGGGGATGGATATCCTTGAAATCCAGCCGGGTGGCGAAGCCTGGTGGACCCACATCCTGGCCCCATTTGCCCGCGACACGGGCGGGCGCTATTCGGTAACGGCGGCGGATCTCAACAACCCCAACTTGAGCGAAGCGGCGCGCCAGGGTCGCGCCACATGGGAGGCCCGCTTCGTGACCCCCGGCCAGCTTGGGCCGATTTCGCTGGTGAACTGGGGCCTTGTGGCGACACCGCCGCTGGCCGATAGCTATGACTTCATCCTGACCTCGCGCTCGGTGCATGGTTGGATCGGGGCCAACATGGTCGACAAGGCGTTTGGCGACATGTTTACAGCGCTTCGCCCCGGCGGGATTTTGGCGGTGGAACAGCACCGGGCCAACGCCGATGTGACTGACCCTGCGGCCATGGCGGCATCGGGATATGTGAGCGAAGCGTTCGTGATAGCCGCGGCGGAGAGGGCCGGTTTCCGGTTGGCTGGTCGCAGCGAAATCAACGCCAATCCCCGCGACACTAAAGACCATCCGTTTGGTGTTTGGACCCTGCCGCCGGTGCGGCGGAGTGCTGCGGCTGGTGCCCCAGAAAACCCCAATTTCGATCACGCCCCCTATGATGCGATTGGGGAAAGTGATCGGATGACGTTGCGGTTTGTGAAGCCGTCCTGAGCGGCATCGCGACTGGTGCTTTGACAGATGGTGGCGAGGCGATTAGCGCAGGGGTATGCTTGTGGTTCATTCGTCTCGCCGTTCTGTTGCTTTGGGCTTGGGGGGGCTGTTGGGCCTTGCGGCCTGTGGAGGGCCGCGCCAGGACCCGAATACACCGCCCTCGCGAACCGATCATCGGGCCTTGTTGGCGTGGGCGATTGGGGGTCGCTGGCGGATCGACCCTGAGCGCGATATGTGGCGCCATCCGACCGAAACGCTGACCTTTTGGGGCTTGCGGCCGGGGATGACCGTGCTGGAGCTGTTTCCGGGGCAGGGATGGCTGACCTGTATCCTTGCGCCGTATCTTGCGGCCAGCGGCGGGCGGTTGATTGTCGCCCATCCGCCGATCGATCCCTCGAACGCGGCGCAAAGCGTGGTGGATGAGGCCTTTGTTCAGCGCTTTGGCAGTGAACCGGATTTGTTTGGCGCGATTGAACAGCTGGCGCTGACTGCAGACGACATACCGCTGGCCCTGCCGGACACGATCGATCTGGCGATTTGTGCGCGCAATGTGCACACGTTGATGGCGCTGGGGATGGCGGAAATCGCGTTTGCCAAAGTGTTTGCAGCTTTGAAGCCTCAGGGCGTTCTTGGCATCGAGCAACACCGGGGTTCATCGGCCGGGGTGCAGGACCCGGCGGCGGCCAACGGCTATGTGCAGGAAGCCTTTGTGAAGACGTTGGTGCAGGGGGCCGGATTTGCGTTTGTCGGCTCTACCGACGTCAACGCCAATCCGCGCGACACTCGCGATCACCCGTTTGGGGTGTGGACTTTGCCACCTGTGTTGCGGTCTGCCCCGATTGGCCAACCGGATGATCCGGATTTTGATCGCCAGACCTATGTGGCCATTGGGGAAAGCGACCGGATGACTTTGAAATTCAACAAGCCCGGCGTTGCCCAACCTGCGACGGCGGAGGAGGAAACCAAAGGGGGGTAGTTGGAAGGTGTATCGGGGGGGTATGGGCGCGATCTTTTTGGCGATAGCGGTTGCTGGTTTGGCGGGCTGTGGGCAGGGGGCTGCGCCGGCGTCGCAGGCGGACGTGGAAGCATGGGGCGGCGGCTATAACCAGGCAAAGACCGAGGCTGGGGCGGAGGGGCAAACCGCGCCGGCTCAGGCGGGCAGCGATGGGGCTGGGGCGTTTGACTATTACTTGCTGGCGCTGTCTTGGAGCCCGTCGTTTTGCGCGCAGGACGGGATGTCTGAGCGCGAAACGCTGCAATGTGGCGGCGCGCGGCCGTATGCGTTCGTGGTGCATGGGCTTTGGCCGCAAAACGAGCGGGGGTGGCCGGAGGCGTGTGCGACCGATCAGCCAGCGGATGCATCTGACGCCATCGTCGAGCAGATGTTGGATCTGATGCCAAGCCCCGGCTTGATCCAACACGAGTGGGACAAGCATGGCACTTGTTCTGGCCTAAGCCCGGAAGCGTATTTCAATGAAACCCGTAGTTTCCGCCAGAAGGTGCGGATCCCGGCGGCCTATACGCAGCTGGAGCGTCCGCTTCAGGTGAGCGCCTCGGCGTTGGAAGATGCGTTTGTGCAGGCAAACCGCGGTTTGACCGCCGATGCGATCAACGTGACCTGCTCACGGGGGCGGCTGCGGGAAGTTCGGATCTGCTTTGATCGCCAGGGTGACTTCCGCGCGTGTGGCGGCGATGTGCGCGACCGGTGCGGGGACGAGCCGCTGACGATGCTGCCGGTTCGGGGCCAATAAGCCCCTTACAGGCGGGCGCGCATGCGGCCTGCGCGGAGCGTCAGAATGCGCAGGTCGCGCAGAAACGTCCATTTTTCAATGTAGTCGCGGTCAAAGGCGATGCGGCTCTCCCAGCCGATGACCGAGGGAATTGCCACTTCCCACAACGCCACCAGCCCCGGTCTGGCGACGAGGTAATAGCGCCGCATTTCGCCGTAGCGATCGAGATCTGCCCGGTTGAGCGGGGTGGGGCCCACGAGGCTCATGTCGCCCAGCAGCACGTTGAACAACTCAGGCAGGCGCGCGGCACTGCCGCTCAGGATGAACTGGCGCAACGGGCGCGCGATGCCGCCGGCCTCCGGGGGCGGGGCAACTAGGCGCAGCCGCCAGAACGGGTGCCCCTTATGGCCGACGCACTTTTCGGCACGGAGCGGCATCGTTCGGCTGGAAATCGCGCAGGCGATCAGCAGGGAAATCAGAAGCGGGCTGATGAAAACAATGAGGGGGACGGCCACCAAAACGTCAAACCAGCGCTTTAGAGCCCCTTCCAAGCGCTTCACCCGGGTGACGACCGCTGGTTCGGTTATCCGCCCGACGCGCCGCACAGATGAGACGTCCCGATTCGCGCGGTTGGTGCCCAAATTTGCCTTTTGAGGGGCAGGACCGGACGGCGAACGGGCTTTTCCGATTTTTCTTGCCACAGCGAAAACCTACGCGCATTCGGCGCTTAACCGGTTGTTATCGTCTGCATGATTTAAGTGTGCATTGCAACCTATTGACAGCCGGTGCGACCAAAAATTCGCCTAACTGAAGAAGCGCTATTGTCATGTTACCCGCGAGCGGTAGATCCTCAGCACAATGTGCTTCTCTCGCGGTAGGCGAAGACGCGGATGGTGATGTCGTGACGCCGTTTGATCGGGTCAAAAACAATCGAGACGCAGAACGGATCACAAATCCGCTCGACGCCGCTCGATTGCGCCAACCGATCCAAGTTGACGAACAGTATTTGGACGATAGCCAGCGCTATCCACGGTGGGCCGTGCTTTTGGGCGTGATTGCCTATTGTGTGGTGGCGTGGGCGGTTGTGTTCCAGCTCGGCGGCTCGGCGACAGAATGGGTGGCCTCGTTGTTTAGCGCTGGGGTGGACCAACAGGCCTCCGTCTCTGGCGGCGTGGCCCCTTAAGTCTCAGGCTTACTGTTTTTGCTTTTCTTGGCTTTGCGCGCCTTCTTTGGGGGCGGCTTGGCAACGACGGCGCGCACGATCACGATGCCTTGGCGCATGATGGCAGGGGCGATAATCCGCACTTTGGCACCTTGGGCTGTGTCTTGGGCTGCTTCGTGGGCATTGGGGTCGAAGCGCACCTTGGTGCCAATGGCTTCATCGGAAATGGCGATCGCGCGACGGGTTGCCACCGCATGCACCGCCTGCTGCGCGAGCATGGCCTGAAGGCGCAGTTTGGCACGGGGCGTGGGGCTTTTGGCCGCCAGCGCGGCTGACAGCACGGTAATTTCGCGCAGAGCCTCACACAGGTCCTGATCGGCATCGGCCCAAGCGGCCTGTGCCAGGGTTTCGGCCAAGTCCGGCGTGGCCGGTTCGGGCGCTTCTTTGTGCCGTTCGAGGGCGGCTTCAAAAAGGGCGCGCCGCTGCTGGGCCTTGGTGGCGGCAAAGCCTGCTTCAAACCAGGTGCTGGCCCAGGGGGGATCGATGGCTTCGACAGCGGCGATGGCCTCGGGCAGCGCTGACAGCGGCACTTGGGTGGCCGGGCAGGTGCTGCGCCATGGCCAGCCAGCCAATTTGGCAGCCGCAAAGGGGGCAAGGCTTCCCAAGGCAGCCAAAGCCTGTGCGGCGCCGGGGGCTGCTTTGGCCGTTAGGGGGATCAACGTGGCGATGGCGGCGTGGACGGTTGTGGATGCGACCGGTTCGCGGGCTTGGAAACGTGCGGCCAAGTGGCGCGCTTCGCGCACCGCGGCCTTTCGTCTTGCGTCTTTTGAAGCGGGCATTGCGCTGATCCGATACGGGTAATGTGCCCGTTTCCAGCAAGAAGCGTGCTGGAGCTGGATTTGGCGCGCTCAGCCTTGGAGGGGCATCACGAGGGACGGGGGGGCGAGGGCTGCGCCCATTGCCACAGTCAACTGGGGAAACACCGGGGCGAGTTGGCCGGCAAAGCGGGCTGAATTGGCCCAGCTTGGGGTGGCCGGCGTTGTGAGTATGCTGATGTTACGGGTTTTTGTCTTGGGTTTGGCGAGCAGGTCTGCAATCGGTTCCAGGCGTGCGCCGCCGCCGGCCGCAACCACGGTGACCGATTTTTCCCCCGCCGCTGCGGCGGCTTGCGCGCAGGCTTCCAGGCTGGCGCGGAAGGCGCGCTCAATCTCTTCGAGGAACGCCTTGGCGTCCGGCGCCTTCCAGACCTGAGCTTGTGGCACGGCGATCACGTTTTGACCGATGCGAAGGGCAGCCTTCTTTTGGCTGAGGATGGTTTCCTTGTGCCGTCGGATTTGGCCGGCGGCGGCGCGCCAAACCGCAGATTGGGCTTGGGTGCCACGGGCACCGGAGGCTTTGACGATCGCGCCTAGCACCACGCTGTCCAAGACGTCGCCGGCTTTCGTGAGCGTGCTGCGGGCAGTGGGGATTTCGCTGATAGACCCGTCCTTGCCGATCGCAAGGCCGGCGAGGTCTGTTGTACCGGCCCCCATATCCAGCACGCACACGAACCGGGCTTTACCATCCAAATGGCAAAGGGCGGCGGCGGTTGCTTCCAGAATGCAGCCTTCGACGCGCAGCGGGGGTGGGCCGGGGCGGGCGGCGGACGCCAGAGCGCTCTTGGCCAGGCTGATTTCGATGCCGCCTGGGGCACACATCGCCTTGCCAAGCGTTTTGCCGACGTGCATGCCGGCCACAATCAGCTGGTGGACCAAGCCGGCGGCCCCTCCGGCGGAGGGCCAGCGGGGCAGCGTAAACGCCAGGCTGCATTGATCCAGGGGCGGACGTTCGCTGTCTGTGGCCAAGCCGTTTTCCAGATTGACCCAGGCATACCCCAAGTACAGCGTAATCAAATCCCGAAAGGTGAACACGCCTTCAGGGTCAATGGTGCGTTTTGGGGCAATTTCGAGGACTTTATCTAAATCAGGGGCGGCCAATATCGACTTAAAGGAGCGCAGGGCTTCTCTGTCTGGTGCTTCGAGCGCGGCTGTGAGTGCGGACCTGCCTAAATGCACATGCGTCTTGCTGATGAAGACTGCAGAGGCAAGGAGGAGGGGGTTGTCCCAGTCGGTGGCGTCGTCCAGGCGCAGGGGACGCACGCCCGCCTGGGCGTTGCGGGCCGGGGCAATGGCTGCCTTTGACCATGCGGTGCCAAAGTCAAGCGCCACGCGCCAAGGCGCGGGGTGGTCCTGCATTGGCTCAGCCATGGGTTGGTCCGATGTATTGGGTTGTGCGTTGCATCCAAGCTCAGACCCATACTATCTTCAATAAAGTCAGACAATCGTTCGCGTTTCTTTGGAACGGGCAGACTATTGCATTGCGGCGCAATGCGCCCTCGAATGTGTTAACTTTGGGCAGATTTCGCGTAATTCGCGCTGCGTTTTGCCGATTGCCACGCGCGCTTGGGCGCATGTTTTGCATGGGTTCTGATAGGGTGCTATGGGTTGTCAGGCTGGTTGGAGAGCTCCTGTGTTGAGACATTTGGTGTTTTTGTTCGCACTTGCAGCAGTTGCAGCTTGCTCGACGCTGCCTGCGGCCAGCGATCCGCCGCCTCGGACTGCCGTTACTTCGAGCGTTCCCGCCAATAGCTATTCGCTTGGCGCAGGCGACCGGGTGCGGGTGATCGTGTTTGGGGAAGAAGACCTTTCGGGCGAGTTCACCGTCGATGGCACCGGCACATTGTCTGTGCCGCTATTGGGGCCGATCCCGGCCGTTGGGACCACCACACGGGACTTGGAAGCCCGGATCGTCGAGGGGCTCCGGGGGCGGTTTCTGGCAAATCCGCGGGTGAGCGTTGAGGTTTTGACGTTCCGACCGTTCTACATTCTTGGGGAGGTTAACTCGCCAGGCGAATATCCGTTTGCGGATGGTTTGACCGTCATGAACGCAGTGGCGACCGCGCAGGGTTTCACCTATCGGGCCAACCAAAGGCACGTGATGATCCGGCGGGCCGGATCGACCACGGAAGAGCGTGTTCGGATCGATCCGTCGACCTCGGTGCGGCCGGGCGACACAATCCGCATCCTGGAACGGTTTTTCTAGGGACACGCGGTGGCGTGGTTCTTGCTGGGACACTTGGGTCATGAATAAACTTGTACCCCTTGCAGCACCGGTCCAATTGGAAACGGGTGCCCACAAGCTGGCAACGCAAGGCGATAACCAAGCCCTGCAAGACCTCGTTGCCATTTTCCGCCGCCGGTACATGTCGCTTTTGGGGATAGCGCTGTTGGTGGCGGCGGTGCTGGCGCCCCTGCAACTCAGCTCGCCCAAGGTGTACACGGCCACGGCGTCGTTGATGTTCGATGGGCGCGAACGCCAGATCGTGGGCGAGGACGTGGTTTCGGCCCTGCCGGCGGATCCGGCGGCGGTGGACAGCGAAGCGCGGGTGATCTCGTCCCGGCGGGTGGCTGAGTCCGTTGCGGGGGACCTGAACCTCTTCAACGACGGCGAATTCAATTACGAACTTGCGCCGGCACCGAAGGGCCTTGCGGCGATTATGCCTGCGGTGACCGGGTTTGTGCGCAACTTGATCCCGCGGCCTGAGACGCCCGCGTCGAGCCCCGCGTCTGGGGTTGATCCGGTCCGCGAGCGCACCGTTAGTGCCTTGCTGGGCGGGCTTGATGTGCGCCGGATTGGCCAAACGCGCGTGATCGAAGTTTCTTATACCAGCCGCGACCCCGCCAAATCGGCCGCGATCGCCAACGCCTTTGTGGACCAATACATGGTCGCACAGGTGCGGGAGAAATTTGACGCCACCCAACGCGCCAATTCCTGGTTGAGCGAACGCATCACCGCCCTGCAGCTGGAAACGCAGACCGCTGAGCGGGCTGTGGAGGACTATCGGGCAGCGGCTGGGCTGTTGAGCGCCGAGGGCTCCACGCTCACGGAACAACAAATCGCTGAGTTTCAAACCCAGCTTGTGTTGCTGCGCGCCGATCTGGCAGAGCGCGATGCGCGGGTGGCACGGATGCGCAGCCAGCTTGCAGAGCCCGGCGGCACGGACCAGCTGAGCGAAGTGCTGAGCGATCCAGCCGTGCAGCAGTTGCGCCAGCAGGAAGCCGAAGTCACGCGCCGTTTGGCGGAGTTGCGCGAAAACTATGGCCCGGAATGGCCGGCACGGCAGCGGGCGGAAGCGGAACTGCTTGATGTTCGCAGCGGGATCGACCGGCAGGTGCGGCGCGTGGTGTCTACCATCGAGCAAGAAGCGGCCGTCACACGCCAACGGGTGGCTGAACTTGAATCCAACATCAGCCAGTTGCGCAGCCAGATGATCGGCAACAACTCTGCTGAGGTGCGTCTGCGGGAGCTGGAGCGCACGGCGAGCGCGTCGCGGACCCTTTATGAGAGCTTCCTTGCCCGGTACAAAGAAACCGGCGAGCAAGGCACGCTGGCCACGCCAGATGCGCAGCTGGTTTCGGCGGCTGCGGCCCCTGAATCTCCAAGCGCGCCGATCACCAGCTTGGCACTGGCCTTGTCGATCCTTGGCGGCTTGCTGGTGGGTTTGATTGCGGTCGCGATCATGGAAATCATGGAAAGCGGCTATCGCACCGCGAGCGAAGTTGAAAATGAGACGGGTGCCCGCCACTTCGGGTTTGTGCCCGCGGTTACGGCCGCGCGACCAGATCCGTTTACCTGGCGCGATCCGGCGATGGATCCGGTGGACCTAGCAGCCAAGCCCGCGCCGATACGGTGGTTGTGGCGTTCCACGCGGTTTTTGAGCCGGTTTGTTTCTTTCTGTGTGGCGTGGGTTTCTGCGCCCTCCGTGAAGCCGGGCGACTATTTGATCCAAAAGCCGCTGTCGCGCTTTGCGGAAGCCATCCGCACGCTGCGCGCCTCGATGCTGCTGGCAACCGAGCAACAGCCGAAACTCGTGATGATCACGTCGTCGATCCCGAACGAGGGCAAAACGACCTCCACGATCAGTGTCGGGCGGATTTCGGCGATGTCTGGGGCGAAGGTGGTCGTTGTGGATTGCGACACGCGCCACAAGGGTTTGACCACGGACTCGGGCTTGCGCCCACAAATGGGGCTGTTGGAAGTGCTGTCGGGGGAGTGCACGCTTGATGCGGCGTTGACGAAAGACTCCGCGTCTTCCATGGACATCTTGCCCTTGTCGCCGGTAGCGCCGCCGCACGAAGAAGTGTTTGCCGGCGAAGCGATGCGATCGTTGTTGGCGACGCTGCGCGGCCGCTACGATCTGGTGCTGTTGGACACCGCGCCGGTGCTGCTGGTGGCCGAAACCCGCTTGCTTGCCGCCGCAGTTGATGCCGTGGTGTTGATGGTGCGTTGGCGGACGACGCCGCGGGGGCTGGTGCGCTCGTCATTGGCGGCGCTGAAGGCGGCGAAGGCCCCCAACATCGGGATCGCATTATCGCGGGTGGATATGCAGGCGGTTCGTCTGTATTCGGATGGTGAGATCGGGGCCTATTACCGCGCCTACAACAGCTACTACGTGGAGTAGGTTTCCACGCGGCGCGGTGCGCGGCTGCTGGCCTAAAACTTCCGAACCGAGGGTGTCATGGCTGTCGATTGGCAAAGCAGTATCGAGGCCACTTTGCCTGCACGGCCTGTGTCGCGCATGTCGGCGGTCTGGAACGTGGTGGTCTGGGCGCTGGCGCTCGTTTGTTTGCTGATTTTTCTGGGCCCGGTGGTCACGCGGGATGCGCTGGAAGGGGTCAGCGCGATTACCAACGAGCAGTTGCGCTTCTTGGCGGTGCCGCTGGCTTTGTTTGGCGCATCGATCCTTGCAACACGGCCTTTATCAGCGCTTTCCTTAGTGCTGGCGGGGTTTAGCTATTTTCTGGTGTTGGGCTGGGCTGTCGCTTCGGTCTTGTGGTCGGTGGACCCGGGTATGACGTCGGTGCGGACCGTGGCGATCATTATGGTGGCGGTGGCGGCGCTTGGTTTGACGCTGCGTTTTGGCGGCCTTGCGCTTGCGGAATTGCTAGCGGTCGCAGCGCTGGTGTGCGCGACGATTTCGCTTGGTTTGTTTGCGATCGGTGACCCGCTGACCAAAGCTTGGGATGTACCGGGTGTGCGGGGTGCCTTCCCGCACAAAAACACGTTTGGTCAGATCTTGGCGCTGGGCTTTGTGTGCGGGGTTGGCTTGTCGCTTACGGGGCGCACGCGCCTGCTTGGGCTTGTCGCGATTGGGATGTGCGGGATCGGGTTGGCGCTCGCGCAATCGGCGACGGCGATCGCCTGTGTCTTTGTGGGCAGCGGATTGATCTTCTTGTTTACGATGGTGGCCACACCAGGCTGGCCGCGCGTTTTGAAGGCAGCGGTTCTGTTTGGTGGGGCGATCCTTGGGATTGCTGTGCTGATTAGTTTTGATGCGGTGCTAAACGCGTTGGGGCGTGATGCCACGCTAACGGGGCGCAGCGACATTTGGGCGTTTACGCTGGATCACGTGCGCGACAGTCCTTGGATTGGACATGGATTTCGAGCCTTCTGGACCGCGCCGCAAAATGAAGGCGTGATCGCTGCTTCGTTTTGGAATAAGTACGATCAGTCCCATAATGGCTACCTTCAGGTCTTGCTCGATCTTGGGGGGATTGGTCTGGCGCTGTTTATCTGCTGGATGATCCATGTGGTGATCGTTGGGCTGCGCAATCTTGATGACCATGGAACCCGGATTTGGTTTGCCGTGTTTTTGATGGTGCAGGTCTATGCAGGGGCCGAAGCTGTGTTTATGGCTCCGACTGGGTTCATGTGGCTTTCGATGACACTTGCAGGATTTGTCGTGCTTGTGCGAGGTGCCCTTAATACGGCTCGCGGGTGAGGCTCTTATGTCCAGGAAAGACCGGATTCATGTCGTGTTTGGGGTGGATCAAAACTACGTGCCGCATGCCGCTGTTGTGGTGGCGTCAATGTTGGCAAATGCGCCAACCCGGTCCTTCGGGATTCACATTATTCAGACCGGCGCGGTGAGCGAAGCGGTT
This sequence comes from Caulobacterales bacterium, assembly GCA_049314555.1. Lineage (GTDB taxonomy): Bacteria > Pseudomonadota > Alphaproteobacteria > Caulobacterales > Aquidulcibacteraceae > REEB509. The sequence continues at coordinate 15,679 of JBMOEW010000025.1, read as the reverse complement.
CGGCAGCTATTTGAAGCGCGCTTCAGCGCTTGCGCAATCCACTGGTATCAGTTCGCGACCGACAGCCTCGATACGGTTGACTTAAAGCTCGCCCCGCATGTTGGCGTGGCGACGTTTGCGCGCTTGAAGGTGCCAGAGTTGCTGGCCGTTGATCGGGTGATTTATCTGGATGCCGACCTTGTTGTCACGGGCGATATCGGCGGGCTGTGGGACGCCGATTTGGAGGGGCGATCGCTTGGGGCGGTGGTGGATGCAGGGGTTGATCCCGGTGCGTTCGCCGCGCGCCATGGCTTAGGGGCAGGCCAAACGCCGATCTACTGCAACGCGGGCGTTATGCTGTTGGACTTGGTTCAACTGCGACAGAACCAGCTGTTTGAAAAGGCAATGGCGATCGTCCTGGAGCGACCGCAAGACCTGGAACACGCCGATCAGTGCGCCTTGAACATGGCCTTTTGGAACAATTGGACATCGCTTGATCCCGTTTGGAATGTGCAACGGCCGATGGCTTTGGGGGCGCGTGCGGAAATCCCGTTACCTGCCGCCTTGCTTCCGCTTTCACGGCGCTGGCCCGGCATTATCCATTACACCACCAACCGAAAGCCGTGGTTGCGGACCGCGTATCACCCCTATGCTGGGGCTTATTGGGACTATTTGGCGAAAACGCCTTTTGGGAACGAGGTCGCTGCCAAGAGTGGGGTTTCGCTGCTTCGCCGCACGGCCTGGCGGGCGCGGTGGTGGGCGAACGCTGCCCGGCTCAAGTTGGCCGCTTGAGGGCGATTAAGCGATCGTGATCGGGGTGAAGGTGACTGCCGCCTGCTCGAACCTGGCGATGGTGAGGCAGCCAGTGGCATAGGCTCCGGTGTCGATGCCGATCCGGCGCGGCCCCAACATGGGGTGTTCGGCGGGGGTATGGCCATGGACCACGACCGGGCCTTGTTTGCGGTTGGCGTGAAGAAAGCGCTCGCGGATCCACAGCAGGTCCAAGTCCTCTTGCTGGTCCAGCGGCTTGAGCGGGTCTATCCCTGCGTGCACGAAGAGATAATCGCCGTATTCCACGTAACGTTCGAGCGCGTTCAAGAAGGCCTGGCGGGATTGGCCGAGGGCGTGCTTTAGGCTTGCTGCGACAGCGGGAAGGGTGTCTGTTGGCGTGTCATGACCCGGCGGCTGAATACCAAAGGACAGCAGGGTTTCGCGGCCGCCATGGTTGAGCCAGGCGCGCAGGGAGACGGGGTCGTCGAGAAAAGCCAGCATCGACTGTTCGTGATTGCCCAATAGGAAGCGCTTTTCGGCCGCGAAGGACCAGCCGATCAGGAGGTCCAAGACCTCGGCGCTGGCGGGGCCGCGGTCGATATAGTCGCCCAGGAAAACCACAATTGGGGGCGGCTCTGAGGTGGGGGCTATGGCTTCAATATGGGTCAGCGCGCGGGCTAAAAGATCGGCGCGGCCATGGATGTCGCCAATCGCAAAACCGATCCGGTCCGGCGGGAAGTGGGGCGGCGTGATGGCGCGGCGGGTGAAAGGCCACATCGAGGCTGGCTCCTTAGGCCTCTGTCATTGGGCACGGCGGGGCATCTGGCAAGGGATTGGTGACTTGCGGGGGTGGTCCGCTGCGATCAAGCAGTTGGAAAGATTAAGGCTTTGTAGGCGCGGGCAATGGCGGGCCAGGATCGTGTTGCCAGCATGTGGTCGCGGAAATGGAGGGATTTCTCGTTCCAGGCGTCTATCGGCTTGGTGCAAAACGCCACAATAGCATCGGCCACCTGGTCGGCTTCGACGGGATCAGCGATGGTGACGCCGGGCATGCCCTCTTGCATCAACTCACCAATGCCGCCGGCCGGGGCGGCAATCGCCGGACGCGCGTTAGTGGCTGCCAAGATGGCAACCCCGCTTTGGCTGTTGAAATCACGGTAGGGCATCAAAAACGCGTCGGCGCGCCGGATCAGGTCTGCGGTTTGGTCGTTGGTGACATAGCCGGCTTGAACCTCGATTGCGTCTGGCGCGGTGGCGCACTTTTGCTGGCAGGCTGCCCAGTAGGTGGGGTCTTCGGCATGGGGGGCACCGGCGATCAGCAGCCGCGCGGGGGTGCCGCGTTGGCGGGCTTTGAGCACGCCGTCGATGGCTTGCATCACGCCTTTGTTGCGCCGAATGGTGCCGTAAAGGAGCAAGAGCTTGTCGCCAGGCGCGGGGGTGGTTTCGCCGAGGTCAAAGACGCCATGTTCAATCACATGAATGCGGGGGGGGGGCGTGCAAGCGATGCACGGTGCCGGCGCCGGCGTTGGACAAAACCACCACATGGTTGGCCAGGTGGACGACGCTGGCGTGCCCGAATTTTTCCAACCATCGAAGCGCCTTTGGCAGTGCCCAGGCATGGGGCTCTGGGTCATGCACCACATAGGTTAGGCTGGCACCGGTGAGCTTGAGCAGGGCCAGGGCTGGGAGCGAAAAGACCAGCGGGTCTGGGATTGTCACCAGAAAGTGCTTGGTGCTCAGGCGGGCGCGGAGCAGCGACGCGATTGAGCCTAGAACGCGGCTCATTGAAACGGCAGCGCGCAGCAAGCGAGGGGCATTGTCGCGCCGCTCCCGCGGGGGGCGCAGGCGTTTGATGTTGGGATGGGGCGCGTCGTAGCGGGGATCTTCGGCAACGGGGGCCACGAAGATCACGCGCACGCCCTCATTGGCGAGGGCCGTTGCCAGTTCTTGGGCGATCTGGCCCGTGCCAGACGACAGCCAAGTCTTGGTGTACAGGCAAAGGACGGGCTTTGACATTGGGCGCGGCTAGCTCGTCCTGCGGAGTTTCTGTGACACCACCCGCAGCAAGAAGGGCGGCGAGGTGGAGATGTAGCGCTGAAACAGACGGCGCGGCTCGCGCGAGAGGCGGTAGGCCCATTCCAACCCGCTGCGGTGGACCCAGGCGGGGGCCGCCGGAACGACGCCAGCGATGGTGTCAAAGGCTGCGCCGACGCCGATCATCACAACATCGGGCAGGAGCGGAAGGGCCCTGGCCATCCAGGTCTCCTGCTTTGGGCAACCCATGCTCACAAACAACAGCTGCACGCCGGCGGCGCGGATCGCTGCGCAACTTGCGGCGACTTCTTCATCGGAAAGGGGACGAAAAGGGGGGGACTCCTGGTGCACCAGCTTGAGCGCTGGGCTTGCGGCCAAAAGGGCAGCACTCATGGTGGAAACCGTACTTTGTTTGGCCCCGTACAGGCCAATCGCTACACCTCGAACGGCGGCCTTGGCGCACAACTGTTCGGTGAGCCGGGAGCCCAGCAATGTTTCCGGTGCGGGGGGGCCGTGCAGGAAGGCGCGGGCCTTTTGTAGTACCATACTGTCTGGCAGGCGCAGGCGGGCACCTTCAAAAACCTTCCGGAACTCAGGGTCTTGGGCGGCCAGCATCACCTGATGCACGTTGCACACGACCACATAGCCACCGGTGCCGGATAGCGCCCAGTCCAGGATCAGGCTGATGGCGGCAGGTGCGGCAACGTATTCCACCTGCAAGCCGATCAGATCATGGCTTGGGATTGGATTCTGCGAGGCATCGGCGTGGGGTTCGTCAGGTTCGGTCATGGCGCATTTATACCTTGAAGGTGCTGCGCAATCTTTATGCCGCGCTCACGTCGCGACGATGCCGATCCCAGAGACCGTATCAGACACCTGATCGGGCTGCGTGTCCCGGCCAAACCATGTGGTGGTTTCCAATGTGTCGGTTTGGTTCAAGAGCACCCAGTCTGGCGTTCGGGCGTTAAATCGACTGAGATGTTGGCGCACGGCGCGGGCTGCGCCAACCTGTGTTTTGTTCCAGAGGGCGACCAAAATGACAACGTCTGCTGCGCGGGCAGCGATTGCGCCGTCGGCCCTTATCGAGGTGGGGGGACAATCGATGATCACGAGGTCATAGGTTGAGCGCAGCTCGTTGATTGTGTTTCCAAAATCCACATCTGGGAAAGAGAAGGGCAGCAATCCTGGGCGGGCGGGGATTGGCAGAACGTCGAGCCTGGTTTGTGGATCGGGGCGTACCAAATCATGCCAGTCCGAGAGGGGCCGTTTGGCGCGCGCGGAAGGCATGCCCAAGGCGGCCAAACAGCCTTGTTCGCGCACATCGGCGTCTACAACGATTACTTTACGGCCGGCTTGCGCGGCGGTGCGGGCGAGGCCGGCTGCCATCGTTGAGGTGCCGACGTCGAACTGGTCCGCAATCACGGCGATCGCCTGGCCGCCGGAGCGGTTTGGGGGCGTTTGTGCAAGGGCGGCCAGTGCTGCGCGCATGCTTGCGGCGATCAAGGATTGCGGACTTTCTGCGACGGCCCCGGCGGGGGAGCGCAGGGCCGGGTCCAGGAGGCGCAGATCGCCGGCGTTGACGACGGGGGCTGGGGCAAGCAACGGGGCTCCGAGCCGACTTTCGACATCGTCCAGGCGGACAACCACCCGCCGTCGAAGCTCGCGGAACAGGCCAAACACCACCCCAAGTAAGGCCCCGAGGCCAGCAAGGGTTGCCAAAATCACGGCCGCTGGGGGCTGGTCTTGGGCAAGCGGGCGCGCGCTTGGCTTTGGTTCAGCGTTGATTTTTGGATATTGCGGCGCGACGCGCAGCGCCAAAGCGAAGGCGCGTTCGAAATCGGTTTCGACAGCCGTGAGGGTTTGATCCTCAGTTGGGGCCTCAACCGGGGTGCGCGCGGCCCGTTCGCCCCAGCGAAGGCGCACCTCAAGGGCCTGATCGGGGGTGACATTTGGGCCAAATAGGGCGGCCCAAAGGGCGGGGTCTTTGTCGCTGCCGATGCGATTGAGCGAGCGCAGCCGGAATACCGCCACGGCAGGGGAGAGGTCTGCGCTGTTGCCCGTCCGGCTGGGGAGGGTGTCGGCTTGCGACCGGAGGTTTGTTTCGAGCTGCTCACGGGCAAGAGTTAAGGCGCGCAAATGGGGGGCGCGCAGCCGAGACACGATACTGGCCTGACGGGTTTGGGAGTCTTGCAGGGCGACCTTTGCGGCGGCGTCCGCCAGGGATTGCGCGCTGTCTGGGGAGGAGGCCGTGGCGACCAGTTGCAGGTCCCTGGGTTCGTTTGTGTCTTGGAGGCGGAGGCTTCCGCAGTTTTCTGAAAGGCGCCAATTGGTGGTTGTGGGGCAGATCGGGATTGGAAGCGCTGCGCGCACAGTGGGGCTTGCCAAGCTGGCCGCCAGGCTTTCCGCAAAGGCGTTCAATCGCGTGCGCTCTGCGACCAGCAGGTCGTTTGGGCTTTGGCCGTCGCTGGTTGAGGCTGGCGGGGCTTCGATGGTGATGTGGGCGATGGCTGTGTAGGTGGGGCGCACCAAGCCAATGGCAGCGGCGGCAAACGCCGCGCTGGCTAAAACAACTGTAAGCACCAATGGGGCTTGCCGTTGGCAGCCCGCCCGAACATGATGCCAAACAGAATTCTTCGCGCTGTTGCGCGCACTACCCATCCGCTCCTCCCCGAGCCCATGCCGTCATGCTGCTTGTTAACGAAAAGCGCAAGTGCCGTCATAGACCCGGGATGATGGGTGAAACCCCTTAAACTTCAATCACCCGGCGCAGGACGAGTGCAGATTAAAGCTGCACATGAAGGCGATTTAGTAGGCTTTGCTTTGGAAGAACACAACGATGGCGGTGAGCACCACGATGGCCATGTAAAGCAAAACACAGCGGCGGCGGGCGAATAGAATATCGTTCAGGATGCGACCACGCACGTCGTCGCGGGATTCGATTTCGCCGCGGAAGCCACGCACCTGCGCCAAGCCCGTGATGCCTGGGCGGGTCAGAAAGCGGTTGCCGTAGCCCGGGATTTGTTCGGCCAGTTGGAGGTCCAAGGGGATCGGGTGCGGGCGGGGGCCGACAAGCGACATATCGCCCTTCAGGACGTTTAACAGCTGCGGCAATTCATCGAGGCTGGACTTGCGCAGGAACTTGCCAAACCAGGTGACACGGGGATCGTTTTTCCGGGCCTGGGTGAACGCGCCGCTGCTCTCCATCACTTTCATCGTGCGGAACTTATAGATTTCAAAGCACTTACCGCCGCGGCCGTAGCGGCGCTGGCGGAACAGGGCGGGCCCTGTGCGATCGGCGCGCACGACAAGCGCAATCGCCAGGAGGAGTGGTGACAGCATAATCAGCGCCGTTGAGGAAATCGCGATATCGAGGCCGCGCGTCCAGCGATCCTGCTCCTTGGTGGACCATGCAAGGGCGCGTTGCCGCTGCGAGAGGGGGAAGTCCAGGTCAACCGGGTCGGTTGAGTTCATCGGGGTGTGTGCTTCTGCCCGGTCTGAGTCAAATCCATTCGGCCCGCCAAAATCCGCACCGTCCATAGGTCACCTGTTGTCAATTAGCAAAGCAGCAAGGACGCTCGTCTGCACCGTTCGCCAGTTTCGATCGCCCCCCAGCCACCGACTTGCAGGTTTTAAGCCTCATTAGCTGAGGTCCATATGTTTTTGTAATCGTTTCGCCTGTTTGGTGACGATGTGTGAACTAAAATGGCAGGTTTGTCACCATCGAACGCGCGATATGCCCTTGGATTCAGCGCGTTTTCAAGGGCGGATAAACCCTCACGAAAAACGATTGCGTGAAGTGATGGCCGGGCTTAGCTGATCCAATTTGAGGATAAAAGGGTCTGAGAGCGCCAAGTATTGCGTGCGCTCAGGTAGTATAGGCCCTTGCTTGGCGTTATCTTCTGGCGCGCCTTGCTAATCCATGGTCGCCAAAAAGGATCGCCAAAAGGATCGCCAATACTTTCGCTGTATGGTGATCAAATGTGTTTTTCAGAAAACGGATGGCCAAGGGTCGGCGGAGTATCTCTGCGGTTTGGTGACCATTTCCAGTTCTGATGCCTTCGACGAAGCGCTGGTAGGTGTGCATGTCCACCAATTCGCGTCGACGGGCGTCGAGGGCGGCGATCTCAGGCTTGCTTAATCTTGAGGCGTGGCGGCTGCGAAAATCGTCGTCCGCTTGCAGCATGAGCGCAAAGTCCTTTGAAATAGGCTTACGCGAGATCGATCCCTCGCGCACCCAATAAAAATAATCTCGATATGGGACGATGGCCGCCCGCGCGCCGTAGGCTAAGGCATCGGCGAAGAAGGTGTAGTCTTCTGCGATCGGTTGGGCTTTTGGGTAGCGGATGGCGTGGTCCCGCAGAAACGAAGCGCGAAACATCGGCTTTAAGTAACCTAGCGCGCCTTGGCCCTTGCTTGGGCAATTGGCGCGCACGAAGCGCGCGAGATCTACCGGCCGCGGCGGGGCGTCCAGGGCCATTGGCAGCATTGGTTTGCCGGCTTCGGGCTTGGCAATATCTGCACAAATCATGGGGTTATCGCACACGATGTCCAAATCGGATCGCTCTGCGGCCTGCTTGAGGCGCGCCAAGCGTTCTGGCGCGATGGCGTCGTCTGCGTCCAGGACGGCAATCCAGGCCCCTCGCGCGACCGCGAGGCCAGCGTTTCTTGCCGCCGAGGATCCCCCGTTTTGGTCTAACCGGATCAGCTTAAAGCGCGGATCGCCCGCCACCGCTTCATCGATGGCTGCGGCGGTGTTGTCTGTAGAAGCGTCGTCCACGATCAGCGCTTCAAAATTGGCGAGGGTTTGCTGCTTTAAGCTGGCAATGGCCGTGTGGATGAAGGCCGCGGCGTTCCAAGCCGGGACCAACACAGATATTGCAGGCGAGACACTCATTGTTTGGGATCCGGCGTGATCTTGCGTCGAAGCGCGCGGAAAGCGGCCCGCGTTTGCCTTCTATGCAGAAACTTTGATGCAAATTTAAAGCCACAATCCAGGCGTTTCTTTGGGCTTGTTAACCTAGCAGCTTGTTTATGCACATTATTGCAACATAAAGGGGCACAGAGGCAGACCTTTCATCCGCGGTGTTGAATATGCGCTGCTTCACACATTAAACGCACATGTTGGCTTCGATAGGGCAAGGCGCAGAATGGTCGGATCGCGAGACCCTGGAATTGAGGTGCTGTTTGCCTGCTATAATGGCGCGCAGACCTTGCCAGCGATGCTAATGGCGCTGGAGGGGCAGCTGCCAACGCGGCGGGCGTGGCGGATCGTGGCGGTGGACAACGCCAGCAAAGACGAAACCGCAACGATCCTGCGCAGCTTCGCACAACGCATCCCTATCGAAATCGTGCATGAGGGTAATCCCGGCAAGACCGCGGCCTTGCTGGCGGGGTCCCGGCGGCTGCGGGGCGACCTCACGGTGCTCACCGATGATGACGTCATTCCGAATGCGGACTGGTTGCAGACCTACGAGAATGCGGCGGACGCTCGGCCGGACTACAGCTTGTTTGGTGGCCCGATTGTGCCCCACCCAATCGAGGAGCTTGATCCGTGGTGGACTGTTACTGAGGGCTACCACGATGTTTTGTTTGCGAAAACTGACCATGCGGAAGGACCGGTCGACGCGCCGGCGCACATTTTTGGACCGAACTTCATGGCGCGAACGTCGGTAGCGATCGAGGCCATCGGCTACATGGAGGGGCTTGGGCCGGATCAATCCGCGACCTTTGGAATGGGGGAAGACACGGTGGCGATCGAGAGGGTGGTCGCTGATGGGGCTCAGGCGTGGTTTGTGCCGCAGGCCCCTGTGCTGCACCAGTTGCGGCACCGTTACACCACTTTGCCTTACATGCTAGGGCGGGCGCAGCGCAAAGGGCGCGGTGTTGCGGCGCTTTCGGTCAAGGGGGCGGGGGACATACGCGGGCGGATGGGCTTCTTGCTGAGTTCAACAGCGCGGGGGGCTTCGCAGTATGTGCGCCAGCTGGGGCGATCACGACAAGCTCCGGACCGTGCGCTTTTTGTCAATCTGTACAGTTTGAATTGGCATATTGGCGCGATTCGCGGGGCGCTGAAGGGGCCGTTCGTGTCCTAGGCCGCTTTTAGGAGAAGCGCCGTTCCTTTGCGACGGCGCGCATGACCTCTGCTACCCTTTGCAGCATGGTGGCGGTGTTGAAGGTTTTAGCCACATCGGCGCGGGCGGACGCACCGAGGCGATCGCGCAGCTGCGCGTCGGTTAGCAATTCGAGCAGGGCGGCGCGCAGGACCTCAACATCGTCGGGGGGGACGACCAGGGCGTTGTCTCCGTGTCTAAGGGCTTGTTTTTGCTCGCCAACCTCGGTTGCGATTATGGCGGTTCCGGCGGCCATTGCTTCCAAAAGCGCGATGGCGAACCCCTCGGCATGGCTCGGCAGGCAAAAGATCGCGCTGGCGGACAGTCGCTTTTGGATCGCTTGATTGTCTTGCAGCCCCAAGAAAAGGCAGCGCTCTGCAATGCCTGCAGCGGCGGCGCGGGCTTTGCGCTCGGCGAGGTCGCCGGGGCCGCAGAAAACCAGTTGCCAGGGAAGCTCGGGGGGGAGCATCGCTGCGGCAGTGATCAGTTCTGGCACGCCTTTGCGATCTGACAGGGCACCCACAAAAACGATGTCGATGGGCGAAGCCGGGACGCTTCTGGCGACATCCGTTAGGGCTTTAGGCACGCCGTTGGGAATGACATGGAAGCGGGCGGGGTCTGCGCCCAAAATCTGGGGCAGGTCTTGCTGTTCTGCGGGGCCCAAAACGATGTGGGCGCAGCAGCGGCGCAGGATCAACGCCACCCACGCCCGCGCCGGCCCCGGCAATGTTTGAAAGAATTTTGCGTAGCCATATTCGTGGTAATGCACCGCAACGGGGAAACCAAGCAGATGGGCCCAGGCGATCGCGATGGTTTTACGCAAGGTGGACAAGCGCCCGGCAATATGGACATGAAGGACAGGCGTGCGGCCCTTGGTTAAGCGCAGCGCCGTCAGTTGGATCAGCGCCATTGGCAGATACCAAAAAGTTTGCGCCCAATGCCCAGGGCCGCGCGGATCGACGGTTGCGACCACGTCCAACAACGGGTTTTCGGCGTTTTCCTGCAGCAGAAAGCGCACGACTTGGCCAATCCCACCGCCCTTTGCGGGGCCGCTGGCGAGGACCTCGATGACGGGTAACGCCGTTTGCGGTTGCTTTGGCGCAAGGGGCATTGGGGGAGAGTTTGGTTCTGGCATTGCGCCGAATTGGACAGATTCGTTCATGCGCTGATTTCCAGGTGGCGGCCCTTTCCGATGCAAAGGGCGTACCTCCACACGCTGGTGGCCCATTGCGCGGACCTTGGCAAGGCACGCACACTGATCGGTTGCGCTGCGAAGAGAATTATCGCGCCAAAGGCGTTATCCACAGGACGCGCCTTCGCATTTGCGATATCTAGCCGATCAAATCACCCGGCAGGGGGTGACGGCCTTGGTTTTGCATCTCCATGGACGGCTTTTGGGTCGCGGAAGAGATCAACACGGGGTGATCGCCGCGTGGGCTTGGCTTTGGAGCATGATGTCGTGACAAACTCTTCGCGTTTCACCATTCTTGGCAGTGGCATAGCGGGTTTGGGTGCTGCGAACCTTCTGCATGAACGTGGCGTTCGACCAACAATTTATGAGGCCCGCCATCGTCCTGGCGGCTTGACCACAAGTCATGACACACCCGATGGCTATAACTTCGATGAGGGGGTCCATATCTCGTTCACCAACAATGAACGGGTGAAAGATCTGTTTGCAAAGGGAACCGATGGTCAATTCGAGACTGGAAAAGTCTACTGCAACAACTATTGGAAGGGCCATTGGATCAAGCACCCAGCCCAAGTCAATTTGCATGGATTGCCAACAGACTTGGTTGTGAAGTGCATTCAGGACTTTGTGATCGCTAGCGCTAATCCAGAGCCAGTGATCAACAATTACGAAGATTGGCTCTTGGCTGCCTTTGGGGAGACATTTGCCCGTACTTTCCCCGCAGTCTATACCGTCAAGTATCACACGACCGAGGCCAAGAACCTAACGACCGACTGGTTGGGGCCGCGGCTGTATCGGCCAAAGTTGGATGAAGTGTTGCACGGTGCGCTGTCATCCGAGCCACTTGATGTGTTCTACGTGAATGACTTTCGCTATCCAACACATGGTGGCTATGAAACGTTTCTGAAGCACTTTTTCCCGATGGCCGATATCGCCTGTGATCATCAGGTGTCGATCATTGACATGGCGGCCAAGGAGTTGACGTTTGCCAACGGCAAGCGGGTCAGTTTCGAGAATTTGATATCGTCGATCCCGCTGCCAAAGCTGCTTCCGTTGATTAAGGGCGCTCCAAGGGATGTCCTTGCGGCGGCAGAGCTGTTGGCGTGGAGTCAGGCTCTGGTGGTGAATATCGGCATCAACCGGCCGATCGACTTGAAGCCGCAATGGTCCTATTTTTACGATGAAGATATCCCGTTCGCACGGGTCAGCCACCGCACCAATTTGTCGCCGACAACAGCACCGGCGGGCCATGCTGCTTTTCAGGCCGAAATCTACTTCAGCGACAAATATCGGCCGTTTACTGGATCCACCGAGACCTGGATCGAGTTGGCGATTGATGGCTTGATCAAGGCTGGGTTGGTCCAGTCGCGCGATGAGGTTGTGCACCGCAGTTCGATGTTCCTGCCGTTCGGGAACATCATCTTCGATCATGATCGTCCCAAGGCGATCGAGACCGTGCATGGCTACCTCAATGACATCAACATCGCTTATTGCGGACGCTTCGGGGACTGGGGCTATATTTGGACCGATCAAGCGTTCTTGAGCGGCGAGCGGGCGGCGAAGGTGAGCTTGGACCGCGCCGAGGGGCGGGTTGTGGTGCCGACGTAAGGTCGACTGAAGACACAATCGTCGCGCAACAAATGGTCGGGGACTTGGAGGGCAAGGCCGAATGCTTTGTGCACATCGTTGTTGCCCAGGTTTTGGATTCCGTTTGATCGAGTTGCGCTTCTGGTTTGCGCTGCCCCCGCGTTTGGTGTTGACGCCCGTTGGGCTGCGTCGCGCGGTATCTCATTTGTGGGCGCTTCAGTCGTGGTGGACTATCTTCGCAATAACAATCGGACGCGCAGCTGTGCCCAGCTGCGATGGAAGATCCAGATCCACATTGTATAGGTTGCCGCACCCACCAACATCATAATCAGCATGCGCGGGAAATCGCCGATCGAATTCAGAAGTAGGCGCGCGAGAAGTACGGTCAATATCATGACGATAGCTGCCCCATAGGCTGGATAGATTTCTCGCAGGAACTCCAAGAAGTTTATGCCGACTGCACGTAGCATAAAGTATACTGATGGGGGCGTTGTCAAAACTGCTGTCGCAATCGTCCATGCAATCAGGACCTCAACGAGACCGTATTGGCTAAATACAAAGACAGTTATTGCGGACACCGCCAAATCCCACAGTGTCAAAATCAAGTTCAGACGATTCTTACCACGGGAGACCATCACCGAACTGCGGTGCGAGATTATGGGTGAGAACAGGCCAATGCTGCACAAAACTATCACCACCATAGCAATGTTTTGATCTGTGTAGTTTGTATTCAGAACAAGCCTCGTGAGCTCCGGGGCAATGAGCGCCAGCCCCATAAACGTAGGCAGGCAAACCAGTGCCGCGAGGCCAATGAGCTGTTTGAAAAAGCTGATCCTTTCTGCCTCGTCGTTGCCGATGCGGGCGAGCATTGGGATCCACATCATGCTGATTGGTTGTGTAACCGGGCCTTGCAACATGTCGGGGAAGCGGCGCGCCACTTGCAGGATTCCGAGAGTTCCTGGGCCAATTCGCAAACCAATCAAGAAGTCGCCAATACGCGAGATGGCCACGCCAAGACTTTGTGCACCCCAAAGCGCCAAAAAGCTGCGCCAATAGAGGCGCACAAGACCCCTATCGAAGCATAGAGCAGGTACAAATCTGGTGCTCGCCCAAATCAGCAGCGCCGCGGCTCCCACTCCCAGAACACGTTGGGCTACGAGCGCCCATTCTGCATGCGGCGAAAACACCACCGCTATGCCAGCAGCGCCGCCAAAGATCACACTAAAGAGATTGCGAATGGCAAGAGTGCGGAACCCTAAATCCTTCATCACAATAGCCTCGCCAACGGCAAGGATCGGGGTGAAGATTAAGGCCAATGTCAAAGCGCGCATGACGTCGGCTGCTTCGGGATGTCCTAAGGCGGATGTCAGGAGAGGTGCAAGGGCCACCAACGCACCGATTATCAAGCATGTGGCCGATAGGTGCGCCCAAAAGAGAGTGGATAACGTGCTGTGTGAAAAATCTTGACGCTGAACAATTGCGTCAGTCGCGGCCGATTTGGCTTGTACGGCCCAGAAATCGATAAAAATCAGAGAAAATGCAAAGATGCCCAAAATAACTGGGTCAAGCCGATTTGACAGGACAATGAAGACCACAGCACTGAGAAGCTGATTTACTCCGAAATTAGCTGCGTTCCAAAAAAATGCCTGACGCACAGCGCCTCTTGCTGACGGAGGGGGGGCTATGCTCACTCTAATCTCCAAAATGGGCGAAGCGAACTAGACCGTTTTCAGAGAAAGTGGAGTGACCGATTTTGGTCCAAAAATGCGCTCGCACCTTACGAAGGCCAAGCCTCCCACGATGGGCGCAGACCTACTTTTGTTAGGGGCCAATCCATGAGTGAATCCACATACTCCAGAAATGTGCCATCTGGGCGCGTAATGTTCAATTGCGCCAAGTGGTCACTGACGATACCTGGCGCTGCTGGCCGAAGCCGCCACATGGCTAACTTGCGGAAATAGTGGCGTCTGAAGCGACGATAAAGTTCTTTGAACTCCGCTTCCGGCATTGCCTTTGGGCCAAGTTCTTGGAGGACGGCAAACCATTCAGCAAGGTGAAGTTGCTTTTTGTCAATCACGTCTGAGGTTACAGTGCCTTCGTGTATCCGCGTGTAACCTAAAGTTTCGTGCGCGAGTCCGACTTTCGATTGAAGCATGACCGCCAAGGCGGCCTTGATGTCATGCACATTCAAGCGTCGGTCATGAACTGGAGCGTCCGTGAGGAAGTCACGGCGGTAGATCGCCTGAATGGCGAAAAAGCCGAATTGGCCGCGGAAAAACGCGGATGCGGCCCAGTTCCCATCAAGTACGGTTTTGTCCTTGGGCCAGGAAAGGTCTTGGATCTCATTGCCGAGGCGATGGCCAGAGCCCACGAGGCCGATTTCTGGATCGCTTTCGCCCACGGCCACCATTTTGCTGGTGGCATCTGGCGTGATCAGATCATCGGCGCACAGAATGCGGAACCACTTTGCATCCTGCGGAACCATTTTTAGGCAGAAGTTCCAATTGTCCGCCAACGGAACAAGCTCTGGATTGCGCGCAGTAATCACGGGTACGCGCGCAGTGCTGTACCGGGAGATGATTTCGGGCGTCGCATCTGTCGAAGCGTTATCCAAGACAATGTGGATCAGGTTGGGATAGTCCTGCGCCTGCACGCAGTCCATCGTTTCGACGAGGTACTTCGCTCCATTATACACCGGTGTACAAATGGCGACGAGGGGGGAGATCATGGGCGGTTACTCCTTGGCGTGTTCGAGGACTGTTAGGTGGCTGAGCCAGTGCGACGTAACAGCTCATCAAAGTAAGCGATCGTGCGGGTGAGGCCTTCGTCCAAGGCGATCTTGGGTTCCCAGTTGAGCGCGGCTTTGGCCTTGTCGATGATGGGCTTGCGCTGCTTGGGGTCGTCCTGGGGAAGGGGTTGGAAGCCGATTTGCGATTTCGAGCCGGAGAGCTTCACGACTTTTTCGGCCAATTCGATCATCGTGAATTCGCCAGGGTTGCCCAGGTTGATTGGGCCGGTGATGTCGTCACCGGTGGCCATCAGGCTCATCAGGCCGTCCACCAGGTCTTCTACAAAGCAAAACGAACGTGTTTGCGTGCCGTCGCCGTACATTGTGATCGGTCTGTTTTGCAAAGCCTGCACAATGAAGTTGGAGACCACGCGGCCATCATTGGGGTGCATGCGCGGGCCATAGGTGTTGAAAATTCGGGCCACTTTGATGCGCAGCTTGTGTTGGCGATGGTAGTCGAAAAAGAGGGTCTCGGCGCAGCGCTTGCCCTCATCGTAGCAGGAGCGCGGGCCGATCGGGTTGACGTTGCCCCAATATTCCTCCGGTTGCGGATGAACGCGGGGGTCGCCGTAAACTTCCGAGGTTGAGGCTTGAAGGATTTTTGCTTTCACCCGCTTGGCCAAACCCAGCATGTTGATGGCACCATGGACGCTGGTCTTGGTGGTTTGCACGGGGTCAAACTGATAATGGATGGGCGAGGCAGGGCACGCCATATTGAAGATCTCGTCAACCTCAACATAGAGCGGCATGGTGACGTCGTGACGTTTGATTTCAAACATCGGGTGGCCGATCAGATGGGCCACATTGGCGCGCGCGCCGGTGAAGAAATTGTCTACACACAGAACATCAGCACCCTGAGCAATAAACCGCTCGCACAAGTATGATCCGATGAAGCCTGCGCCACCGGTGATGAGGACGCGCTTGTTGAGGTGCATGGCTTTGGTCCTTATGCTGAGCGCTCAGCCTTGCGGCCGATGCTGATATAGTCGAAGCCCTTTTCGGCCATTTCGGCGGGGCGGTAGATGTTGCGCAGGTCGATGACGGTTGGGGTTTTGAGGGCGGCTTTGACGCGGTTGAGATCGAGGGCGCGGAACTGATCCCATTCGGTGATCAACACCAAGGCGTCGGCACCGGCAAGGGCGTCGTAGTGGCCTGCGACAAACCCCACACTTTTCAAAAGCTTGGCTGCTTCGTGCATGCCCTCGGGGTCGAAGGCGCGGA
>JBMOEW010000024.1:0-41664 GCA_049314555.1 Caulobacterales bacterium | reverse complement strand
TCTAGATCTCGGCTATATGTCCGCAGGGGTCTATGTAAGGCGCTAATGTGCTGGAATGTGTGGCAGCCCACTTCATGTCCGGCAGCATGCAATGCTTGGACATCGTCTTTGCTGCATATTTGTTGGTCGCCGGACCCTGCTGCCAGCGTTCCGCTGGCCAGGTAAAAGGTGGCATGCGCCCCCGCGCGCTCCAAGACAGGACCGCCCGTGCGCCAAGCGGAACTCGGGACGTCATCAAACCCAATGGAACAAACGCCTCTAGGATGCGTCCACGATGCGGGTTTGACCCAAACTTCGGCGCTGCGTTTTCGCCGAAAAGCCTTGATCGGCTCCACGCCGACCAATCGACCATAAACTCGACTGTAGATTTCGGCGGTCAAAGGAACCTCCTGGTTCTTTGTCCAAAACTAGCTTTGATCACATAGATTGCGACTGAGTGTTTTGGGCAAACGAAAAGGAGCCGCGCTAGCCAAACCAGCGTATCGCCACTGTCAGCAACAAAACGAAGTATTGGCAACGAAAAACCCCCTCCCGGAACCGGAAGGGGGCTCGTCAGCTTCGAAGGGGTTGCGCGGCCTATTCCTCACCACCCCGCTCAGAGGCAGCTTCAGCCGCAACCGCCGCGAGTTCAGCCGCCCGCGCATTGGCGTCAGCACGTTCTTCAGCCTGCGCGGCCGCAATAACGTTTTCCCCTTTAGACTGTCGCTCCGCCTCATCGGCAGACCGTGCCACATTGACCGAAACGGTGATCACCACCTCAGGGTGCAGGCGAACTTTCACGGTGTGCACGCCCAACGTTTTGATGGGCTTATCGAGCGCCACCGACTGGCGATCCACCATGTGCTGTTCGGCAGCCATAGCGTCGACGATATCGCGGGCAGAGACCGAGCCGTACAATTGCCCAGACTCACCGGCCTGCCGGATCAACACATAGCTGGCACCATTGAGCGCCTTGCCTTCTTCTTCGGCTTGGGCCCGCGTCGACGCGTTGCGCGCTTCGATTTCGGCGCGCTGAACCGCAAAGCGCTTCAGATTACCTTCGGTGGCCCGAAGCGCTTTGTGTTGCGGCAACAGAAAATTCCGAGCGAACCCCGGACGCACGGTGACAACGTCGCCAATGCTGCCCAGGTTTTCCACCCGTTCAAGCAGGATGATCTGCATGGCTAGGGCTCCTTATTGGACAGCAAACGGCAGCAGGGCCAGGAAACGCGCGCGCTTGATGGCCTTGGCCAATTCGCGCTGCTTCTTGGCCGAAACCGCGGTGATACGAGCTGGGACGATCTTGCCGCGCTCCGAGATATAGCGCTGCAGCAACTTCACATCCTTGTAGTCGATCTTCGGGCTTTGGGCTCCGGAGAACGGGCACACCTTGCGCCGCCGCCCAAACGGCCGACGGGCTGGGATGTTTGAAATGTTTATCTTGTTCGACATAGGTCTTGGTCCTGATCTCAATCTTCGCCGAGGTCACCGAGGTCGAAACCGCCATCGCGGTCATCGAACCGGTCGCCGTCATCGCGGCCTTCCCGACGCGAGCGGCGCCGCTCGTCACGATCCTTGCGAGCCAGGATCGGAGACGGCTCCTCGTCCAGCGCTTCAACACGCACCGTCATGAAGCGAAGAATGTCTTCATTCAGGCGCTGAACCCGCTCCAACTCATGGACGGCTTCGGCCGGCGCATCGATATTGAGGAGGGTAAAGTGACCCTTCCGGTTCTTTCGGATCCGGTAGGTCAGGGTGCGCAGGCCCCAATACTCATTTTTGCTGATTTTGCCGCCGCGCTCGTTGACCAGCTTGATGATGTCTTCCACCAAAGCTTCAACTTGCTGGGACGAAATGTCCTGCCGTGCAATCAGCACGTGCTCATAGTAACCCATTTTAGTCTCCCGACTGGCCCGCGGCGCGCGACGGGCGGGAGTGCCCAACACACGATGGATCGCGCGGGAAATACACCCGGCGACCGCAGACCGATATGAAGCGGGGCTTATGGCCGAAACAAACGTTCAAGGCAACGGGTTAATGCGCCGATTGACCGGCGCGGTCCGCGGCGGTAAGGCGCGACCATGACGATTGCATTCATTTTCCCAGGCCAGGGTGCACAGGCCGTTGGCATGGGCAAGACACTTGCCGAGGCGTTCCCGGCAGCCAAGGAAGTCTTCCAAGAAGTTGATGAGGCCTTGGGTGAAAACCTGTCTCGGCTCATCTTTCAGGGCCCCGAAGACCAGCTAACCCTCACAGCCAACACGCAGCCGGCTCTTTTTGCGGTCAGCATGGCGGTCGTGCGCGCCTTGGGCGCAGAGTTCAGAGTGCCTGTTACCAAAGGCGCATGTGTTGCAGGCCACTCTCTGGGCGAATACGCGGCTTTGGCAGCCGCCGGGGCCCTCACGATTGCTGACGCAGCGCGCCTGTTGCGCAAACGCGGCGAAGCCATGCAGGCCGCCGTGCCAGTCGGCGAGGGCGCGATGGCGGCCCTGATCGGCAAGGTTGATTTGGCGCTGGCCGAAGAAATTGTTGCCGAGGCACAAGGTCAAGGCGTTGTGGTGGTGGCCAACGACAACAATGTCGGAAATGTCGTGATTTCGGGCTCAAAGGCCGGGGTGGACGCAGCGATCGCTATCGCAAAAACCAAATCTGCGCGCGCTGTTCTGCTAAACGTCTCCGCTCCATTTCACAGCCCGCTTATGGTCCCGGCGGCGGAAGTCATGCGCGAAGCGCTCGCGTCCACGCGGATTGCTCCCTTGGCGGTTCCGTTGGTGGCCAATGTGCTGGCGCGCCCGGTACAAGAGCCGTCGCGCATAAGAGACCTGCTTGTGGAGCAGGTGACGGGCCGTGTCCGCTGGCGCGAGTCCACGATTTGGATGGGGCAAGAAGAGGGCGGTGCTATCACCCGATTTGTCGAAGTCGGGGCTGGAAAACAGTTGTCTGGCATGGTGAAGCGCAATGTGCCGGACGCCGAAACCATCGCCTTAAATGAGCCCGACGATCTCGAAGCTTTCGCAAAAACAGTATGACCAAACAGGAGGGCACCATGTTCGACCTTAGCGGCAAAACAGCCCTCGTTACCGGCGCGTCGGGCGGGATCGGCGGGGAAATAGCCATCCTCTTGGCAAAGCAAGGCGCAACGGTTGCCTTATCCGGCACACGTGTCGAGGCCCTGGAAGCGACCAAGTCCCAGATCGGCGCACAAACCCCAATCCTGCCCTGTCGCCTCGACGATGCCGCCGCGGTTGACGCCCTTGTCGGTCAAGCCGAGGAAGCCCTTGGCGGTCGCCTTGACATTTTGGTGTCCAATGCCGGGATGACCAAAGATGGTCTGCTTTTGCGCATGAAGGACGACGATTGGGACCGGGTCTTGAGGGTCAACTTGGAGGCCTATTTCAGGCTTTCGAGGGCCGCGCTCAAAGGCATGATGAAGAACCGGTGGGGCCGCATCATCGGCATCACGTCTGTGGTGGGGGTCACAGGCAACCCAGGGCAAACCAACTATGCCGCCTCGAAGGCTGGCATGATCGGCTTTTCCAAATCCCTCGCTCAAGAAGTTGCCAGCCGCAACGTAACCGTAAACTGCGTTGCCCCAGGATTTATTGCCTCCCCCATGACGGATGACCTAACGGACGCCCAGAAAGGCGCGATCCTTGCCAAAATACCCGCCGGCCGATTGGGCACCGGAGCCGAAGTCGCCGCCGCCGTCGCTTTCCTGTCGAGTGATGCAGGTGCCTACGTCACGGGCCAAACGCTCCACGTCAACGGCGGCATGGCAATGCCGTGACCGCCTGTGGCCGATGCAAGCAACACAAGCCAATGCTGGCCAAGCCCAAAGTTGTGTGTTAATCGCGATTTCGCCCCGGAAAACCGACTTTTCTTCTTCAGCGAAGCGTGGTTTGAAGGCCCCTGTTGTAATCGACCTGCGAGGCGTGCATGTCTGACGTGTTAGAGCGCGTAAAATCCATTGTGATTAAGCATCTGCAGCATCTTGAAGAGACGCCCGAGAAGGTCACGGATAAGGCCAGCTTTATCGACGATCTCGGCGCAGACAGCCTCGACAACGTCGAGCTTGTCATGGCCTTCGAAGAAGAGTTTGGCATCGAAATCCCGGATGATGCCGCCGAGCACATTCAAACAGTGGGTGACGCGGTGAAATTCATCCAAGAGAAGCTCGGCTGATCAGTCGGGTCGGAGTCGCGCGCGCCATGGGCTCAAGCTACGCCAGACGCGTCGTGATCACAGGAATTGGGCTCGTGACGCCGCTTGCTGCGGGTCGCGAGCTTTCCTGGTCGCGCTTGCTTGAAGGGCGCTCCGGCGCCAGCGTGGTAAATCATTTTAAGGTGGACGACATCAATGCCCGTGTAGCGTGCATGGTGCCACGGGTGGATGGCCGCGGCGGCGGTGGGCCGGACACGCCAGGTTCGTTCAATCCAGACTTGACTCTCAGCACGCGCGATCAGCGCCGCGTCGATGATTTTATCCTTTATGCGATAGCCGCTGCGGACGAAGCGGTTGAAGATTCGGGCTGGAAGCCAGCTTCCGAAGCCCAACAACGCGCCACCGGAGTAATGATTGGGTCTGGCATTGGTGGCCTCTCCACGATTGCCGATACAGCCCTCCAACTTGAAAAAGAGGGCCCCCGTCGCATCAGCCCGTTTTTCATTCCCTCTGCCCTTATCAATCTCGCCTCCGGCCAGGTCTCCATTCGCCATGGGTTCAAAGGGCCGAACCACTCGGTTGTCACCGCCTGTGCCACCGGCGCCCATGCGATCGGCGACGCTGCCCGCTTGATTGCCCGTGGCGATGCCGATGTGATGGTCGCTGGCGGGGCGGAAGCCGCGGTCTGCCGGATTGGCATGGTGGGTTTTGCCGCGCTTCGGGCGATGTCGACCAAATTCACAGACACCCCAGAGCGCGCGTCACGTCCTTACGACAAAGACCGCGATGGCTTCGTCATGGGCGAAGGTGCTGGGGTCCTTATCCTGGAAGAGCTGGATCACGCGCTTGCGCGCGGTGTCAAGATCTACGCTGAAGTGATGGGGTACGGGCTGTCTGGCGACGCCTACCACATCACCGCACCAGCCGAAGACGGCGATGGCGGTTTCCGCGCTATGCAAGCCGCATTGGCGGACGCCGAAATGAGCCCCAGGGACATCGACTACATCAACGCCCACGGCACTTCCACGCCGCTAGGTGACGAAATCGAGCTTAAGGCCATCGAGCGACTGTTTGGAAACGCTGCGGCCAACTTGTCCCTCTCGTCGACCAAGTCTGCGATTGGCCATTTGCTGGGGGCCGCAGGCGCGGTGGAAGCAGCGTTTTGCTGCCTTTCAATCCGGGATCAGATTGTACCCCCAACCCTGAACCTGGATGAACCATCCGTTGAAACGCCCATCGATTTGACACCAAAAACGGCAAACAAGCGCCCTGTTCGTGCGGCATTGTCGAACTCCTTTGGGTTCGGGGGAACCAACGCTGCGCTGGTATTGAGGGCGCTTGACCCATGAACCGTGACCGCAATCGAGGCAGATCAAGGGGCGGCGCGTTCTCCGCGCTCTGGGGTTCGGTTTCCTTTCTTCTGATGCTTGGACTGCTTGCTATCGCTGGCGGCATGCTGGCATTGGCGGAAATGAACAGAGCCGGCCCCGGCACGAACGAGATCGTCTTGGAGGTTCCCCGCGGCGCTGGTGCCATTCAGATTGCCGCTCAACTCAAAGATCAGGGTATTATTCGCAACCCGATGGTCTTCCGCCTGGCCAGCCAGCTCTATGCGCGCGATCGCAGCCTCCAGGCAGGCGAGTACGCAATCGAGGCTGGTGCGAGCATTCGCGAAATTGTCCAACAGATCGCGAGTGGCCAAGCGCTTCAGCATGAAATCACCATCCCTGAAGGCTGGACGACCGCCATGGCGATGGAACGTGTCGCTGCGGCGGACTTCCTGGTCGGCGATATGCCAGACACGCCACCAGAAGGGTCAATCCTGCCAGACACGTACATGGTTCCACGCGGCACGACGCGGGCGGGGCTCGTCGCTCAAATGATGCAGGCACGGACCGACTTTCTAGCCCAAGCCTGGGAAACGCGGGCGCGTGACATCCCTGTGCGCACGCCCGAAGAGGCAATCATTCTGGCTTCAATCGTCGAGAAAGAAACCAGTCTAGCGAGCGAGCGCGACGAGGTCGCCGGTGTTTTTACCAACAGGCTTCGCCAGTCCATGCGCCTGGAAAGCGATCCGACGATTATTTACGGCATCTGCAAGCAATTCCCCCAACGGTGCCAACAGGGCCGATTGGTGAATGAAAACACCGGAGAGCGGCGTCGCATTCGCGCAAGTGAGATCGCCCTCAACACCGGATACAATACCTACCAGATTGCCGCTTTGCCGCCGGGCCCAATCGCCAACCCAGGACGCGAAGCGATCATCGCAGTGCTAAATCCACCCACAACGCAAAACTTGTTTTTCGTAGCTTTGGAGCCCGGCAATCCGGCCGCAGGGCATGTGTTTTCGCGGACCTATGCGGAACACGATGCTGCGGTTCGTAGCTATCGCGCAGCCCTCGCCGAAGCCGAGCGCGCCGCAAACGCGCCAGGAAACTGATCCCGTGCCCTTGAGCGGAATGACGGGGTTTGCAAGGCTCGAAGGGCAGGGCCACGGGGCGCGCTGGGCCTGGGAAGCGCGTAGCGTCAATGGCAAGGGCCTTGACGTGAAAACGCGCTTGCCAACAGGCTGCGAAAGCCTCGAACCTTTGGTGCGCGAAGGGTGTGCGGCCCGTTTTGCCCGCGGCTCTATCCAGGTGTCTTTGAACCTTAAGCTCGAAGAAGCGTCAAACCGTGTAAACGTCCTGGATCGCGCGTTTTTGGAAGCGATCATCGAGGCTGGGCAGCCTTACATCTCTCAAGGCAAAGTGGCAGCTCCGTCTTGGGACGGTTTGCTTGCCCTGCGCGGCGCATTTCTACCCCAAGACGTCCAAGACGATGTCCTGTCGCCTGCCTTGTTGACCTCAATTGGAAACGACGCCGTGTCTGTCTTGGATGCGTTGCGAACGGCGCGCAGGGGTGAAGGCAGTACGCTCCAGCTTGTTCTGGGTGGAATTGTCGACCGCATGGACGCGCTAACCGCCGCCGCCGAAGTGGACGCCGCTGCAGCGCCCGCGGCACTGCGCGAAAGGCTCGCCCAAAAGTTGGTCGGCTTGGTCGAGGCTTCAGTGGTCGATACCCATCGGTTGGCGCAAGAAGTGGCGCTTTTGGCGACCAGGGCCGATGTTCGCGAAGAACTTGATCGGCTACATGCCCACATCGCTGACGCCCGTCGGCTTCTGGTCACTGAAGGGCCAGTCGGGCGCAAAATTGAGTTCCTGGTTCAAGAGTTAAACCGAGAGGCCAATACACTGTGCTCCAAGGCCAGCGAGATCTCTTTGACCCGCATCGGTCTTGATCTTAAGTCCGCCATCGATCAATTTCGTGAGCAGTCTTCCAATGTCGAATGACACAAACCGTGTCCGTGGCTTGATGCTTGTAATTTCCAGCCCATCAGGAGCAGGGAAAACAACGCTCACGCGGATGCTGTTGCAAGTCGATCCAAACCTGTTTCTCTCGATTTCGGCAACAACCAGACCGCCCCGCGACGGCGAAGTAGACGGCGTCGACTACCATTTTGTGTCGCATGAAGCGTTTGCAGCAGAAGAAGCGGCCGGCGCGTTCCTGGAGTCGGCAACTGTTTTCGCAAACCGCTACGGCACCCCCCGGCGGCCTGTGGAGGATGCCCTGGCAGCTGGGCGCAGTGTCGTTTTTGATGTGGACTGGCAAGGTGCCCGCGCCTTGCGGGAAAGCGCGCCGCAGGATGTCGCAAGCGTGTTCATTCTGCCCCCTTCTCTCCAGGCCTTACAGCAACGTTTGGAAGCGCGCGGCAAAGACAGCGCATATGTAATCAGTGGTCGGATGCAAAAGGCGACGGCCGAAATCAGCCATTGGGATGAGTATGACTACGTCCTGGTCAATCAGGACCTCAACGCGTCATTCACTCAGCTTCAAAACATTATGGCCGCGGAACGCTTGCGACGGCCCCGCCAGATTTGGCTTTCCGGCTTAGTGACGCAGCTTCTTGAACGCTAAGGCCCCTCGTTGAGGGTGCGCCAAGCCTCTGTGAGGGCAAAAAAGCCAGCCGGCGAAATGGTCTCGGCGCGCGCCTGCGGATCAAGGCCCGCCATAGCCAACATGGGCTCAGCCAAACCGCCGGCTAAAGGCTTCAGCGCACTACGAAGCATCTTCCGGCGCTGCCCAAATGCGGCCGCTGTCACTTTCTCTAAAGCATCCAAATGCGGGTAAGGATCGACGCGATCAACAAGGTGTACGACCGCTGAAGCGACCTTTGGCGGCGGCGAAAACGCCTGCGCCGGCACATCAAGAACGAGGTCTGCTGTGCAACGCGCCTGCGCCAAAACCGCTAGGCGCCCGTATGCGTCCTCACCGGGCCGTGCAACCACCCGCTCGGCCACCTCTTTTTGAAACATCAACGTCATCGGCCCGCGCCAGGCACCGGCCTTTAGCCACTTTACGAGCAGCGGTGTCCCGACATTGTAGGGGAGGTTAGAAACGATCGGGACCGGACCTTCCAGACCGGCAGCCGACAACATATCCTCTTCCCGCACACCAAGGGCATCAGTGTGAATGACCTGCAATCGGCCAGGGAACACAAGCTTGAGTTCATCGAGCAATGGCAGAAAACGACCATCCCGCTCGATGGCAATCAGTGGGTTCGCGCCAGCTTCGAGGAGCGCCCGCGTCAATCCCCCAGGGCCTGGGCCAATCTCCAGCGCAGGACCGCCGGCAACGACCCCGGATGCCCGCGCGATCCGCCGCGTCAGGTTAAGGTCAAAAAGGAAGTGCTGGCCGAGACCCTTGTTCGCCCAAAGCCCATGACGGTCGAGCGCGTCCCGCAGCTTTTCCTCACTCACCCCAGAGCCGTCCTTGCGCGGGATCGGGCAATACCCTCCGCCAGGCGCAATGCTGCGATAAAGCTATCCGCCCGCGCACGGCCTCTTCCAGCGATGTCGAAAGCGGTGCCATGGTCGGGCGACGTGCGCACAATTGGCAAACCCAAACTGACGTTCACGCCCCCCCAAAAGTCCAAAGTCTTGATCGGGATCAATCCTTGGTCGTGATACATGGCCAGCGCGGCGTCATAGGTTGAGCGAGCCGCTTCGTGAAACAGGGTGTCAGCGGGCAAAGCGTCGCTTACGTTCCAGCCCTCTTCGCGTAAAAGTGCGGCTGCAGGATTGATAATCTCAATCTCTTCTCGCCCGATCGATCCACTTTCGCCCGCATGCGGATTGAGCCCGGCAAAGACCAAACGCGGGTTGGCAATGCCGAAATCGCGTCGCAGCGCCTCTGCCGTGACCCGCGCGACCTGCACAATCCGCTCAACAGACAAGTGCTGTGGCACGTCTGAAAGCGGCATATGGATGGTTGCCAAAGCCACCTTGAGGCCAGCTGCGACCAACATCATCACAGGGCCGCGGGCACCCAGCGTTTCCCAATCGGCGGTGAGCGCTGCCAGATATTCGGTCTGTCCTGGATAGCCAAAGCCCGCCTGATAAAGCGACGCCTTGGCAATCGGCAACGTCACAAGCGCGCTTGCTGCGCCCAACTTCTGGTGCGCCACAGCTTCCGCCAAGCTGGTTGTGATCGACTTCGCATTGGCGGGATCTGGCAGCCCGGGTTTCTCCACGTCAGCCAAAGGCCGATGGAGCACGCATAGGCCGCGACCCGGAACAGCATCCTCAGGACGGTCGAGGATGCGCACAGCCAAGCTGATCTGAGCGCGCCGCGCCGCTCTGCCCAGCGCGTCTGCATCTGCAATCAAATAAAACTCGGGCAAATCGCTGGCGTGTTCGTGGAAAGCGCGGGCGGCGACTTCCAGCCCAACGCCGGCCGGATCGCCCATGGATACCGCGATAGGCTTAAGCGTCATGGCGCGGTGATGCTGGCCTCTCGGCGCAGATCGCGCAGGTGGCGTTGGGCGAGCATCGTGAGTTCTTCTTCAAACAAGCGATCCTCAATTTGATCACGATCAGGAAGGCCCGCAGCGGAAGCACGCGTGCAAACGACCGCCATGGCAACCCCACCAGGGGCTTCATAAATGCTGCTCGCCTGACCTGCGTTCAGCCCCACAATGTGGGGACGAACCGCCGCGTCTAAATTGCCTTCCGTCGAGAAGCCCAAGTCAACAATGTCAACGCCTGTGACATCCTCCGCAAGACTAGCAAGGCCAGCGCATCCAGTGACCCGCCCACGAACACGTTCGAGCTGTGAGCGGCTGCTTGCTGGCGCAACCACTTGCAACACAGAGACCTGACTAAGCGCCCCAGGATCGACGCCCTCTCGCCTCTCGCGCAGGGCGACCAAATAAACACCACGACGCGTGGTGATGGGCAGGGACACTTGCCCCGGCTGCAGCTGGTCCACGACGGTCTGGATTTCAGGCGCAAGTTCGCCTGCCGTCAGCCACCCAAGGTCACCACCCACCATAGCGCTTGGAGCCGCCGAAAACTGTCGAGCAACTTGGGGGAACGGGGCACCGCGCTGTAGTTCCTCCAGCAGCCGCTGCGCCGCACCGCGCGCTTCTGCCAGTTCATTGTCGGTTTCGGCCGGGATGAAAATCTCTGAGACTTGATACTGCGCGCGCGCTGCACTGGCCGTGATCCGCGCCTCCGTTGCCTGCACTTCCACAGGCGAAATGCGCACCCGCGATCCGTAAAGGCCATTGATCAGGCGCCGCCAGGAAAGGTCGGCACGAACCTGGTCCCGCAACGTAGCGGGCCGAATGCCTGCAGCTTCAAGCTGCTGCGACAGTGCTTCCGGCGTCACGCCGCTTTGCCGGGCAAGACTTGCAATTTCATCGTCAATTTGCGCGTCGCTGATCTCGATATCAAAGCGACCTGCCTCTTGCATTTGCAGACGTTCATCGACCAAGTCGCGCAAGGCCTGAGCCTGGGCGCGCTGTTGGCTCTCGCGGGTGGCTTCCAAGCCAGCCGAAGCGATCAAGAGCCGAGCCCGTTGGCGGACATCATAGGTTGTGATCACGTCTTCATTGACGATCGCGGCAATGCTTTCCTGCATTTGCGCATAAGCGTTATGTCCTGGGGCGACCGCCGTCAACGTGACCCCAACCCCGGCCACGGCCGCCGCCACGAAGCAAGCTTGTCTCCAGTGCATTCCAATCTCCGCTCGCTTCCGCTTGCACCGCCGCCTCACAGGGCGATCGAATGCAACCGTGATGATATGCTGGTTTTGGACCTGCGTCAGCTCAATCGCCGCCACCAATCACACCCAAAGTCGATAAACCGACCCGGATCCGAATGCCTTCGTTCGGACCAAGTCGCCGATCGAAGGTTTCAGAGCGTGTGTAGGCGATCTCAAGAAATGAACACTCGTCCGAGTACACCATCGCCAGTCTCTGGCTCAGGTTTGTGTTCGAATCGAGGTCTCTCCGAAATCCAAACTGCGCGCTCCATCCATTGACCAAACGCGCACTGACATCGGCAGAAGCCTCTTCCAGTCGGTCGCCGTTGTTCAAAACGCCGTCGACAACGAAATAACGCACTGAACCCGAAAAACGTCCGTGTTGCGCGGTCACCCCAGCATCCAACCGCTGCAAGGCCGTCGATCCATCGCGCAATCGCCCGCGCACGTTCGCGCTCAAGTTGGGACCAAGATTGACAAACACCCCGCCAACCCAATCAGAAGCGCGCCCGTTAAGGTTGGTCTCGACCCCAAATTGCGGCTCAGCCTCATCGCGCCAACGACGTCCGGCGACCGCCGAAATCGCATTGCCATTGTCAAATCGTGCTGTAGCCCGCACGCCCGCACTCAGCCTCTGCCCGGTCTCCCAAAGGTCAAAATTCGGGGCTCCGTTTGGCCGAAACAAGTTGGACTCATCAAGCTCGAACGAAATGCTGTCCTCGTTGGGAATAGCGGTCTTGTTGGCATTCTCGGAGCCGATTGCCGCCACCACAATCGGTTCTACAACGATGTTGACCCCCGGCGCCGAACGCATGAACGGCCAGCTCAGCTCAACACCGGCCATTCCCACCGTTCTTTCGACGGACGTATCGACCTCTGAAACATTATCGTGAATTCGATAAAGATCCGCGCGCGCCTCAGCAAACGGGCTTACGACCCAGCCTGGACCAAACACAGACTCCCGCCGCCAACTAACACTTCCCGAAACGCGAGCGCTGTCTTTTGCCTCAGATCGATCAAGGACAGCAGTGGAAGCGCCAAGCCGAAGCTGTCCATTCAAGATCGGGTCTTGCAGGACGCGTGTCACCTCTGCCACGGGCAGAATGGCGGGCAAAACGGCCGAACTATCTTGTTCAAGCAAGCCTTGAATGGCGATTGTTGCCACGGAGGCATAGGTTCTATCGTCTTGCCCGATCAGGTAGGCTTGGCTGATCAGGCGACTTAAATCGCCGACAAACGGCCCACGCGTTTCGCCAGCCCCAGAGATGTCATACCGACGAAGGTATAGGTCGTCGCTCGCCCGCTCTGCGCCAAAGCCCCAAAGCCAGAAATCATTGATCCGGAAACGACCCGTTGCGAAGATATGCCCGCGAAACGTGTCATCCCCGAAGCCGCGCCCTTCCCCGTCAAAGTCCTGCTCGTGGGTAAAGCTCGTGTCCACCAAAAGGTCACCAGACCAGAAGCGCTTTCGATAATCTAGCCCAATTAACGGGTTCACCTGCTCATGGATTTGCGGCGAAATCGTAAGATCTTGATAAGGTGAAATCGCCCAGTGGTAGGGCTGCTCATAGTATAGTCCCAAGCGGCGGTTGCGACCGATATCTGGAGCCAGAAGCCCAGATCGGGGGCCCGCAGACGGGTCGGGGTGGGCAAAATAGGGAGAATAAAAGACAGGAACGCCAGCCACCTCCAAAACCGCGTCGCGGTAGCTGATCATCTGGGTTTCGGTATTTTGCGTCGCGCGCCGGGCCCGCAACGTCCAAGTCGGTGGCCGCGACCCGTCCTTACATACCGGGCAGCTCGTATAGATCACATGATCGAGATCGCTAGCGCCGCCTTCGCGGCGCACCGCGCTGCGCGCCACAAGCGCACCGTTGCCGGGGAATCGAGACTGCAATTCCGTGGCGACGCCGAGGCCAAGGCCTTCGTCGAGTTGAACTTCCTTGGCGTACTGGACAGAGCCGTCCGCCGCGACAAGTTCAACATTTCCGATCGCCCGAACCGTGCCGTCGTCCAGGTTATAGATAACGCGATCAGCACGCAGCGTGCGGTTGTTGTAATGGGCCTGAACATCACCTTCGGCGGTAATGGTCCGTGCCTGGTCATCGTTAACCAGCACGTCAGCTTCCAGCAGCACCAACGCAGAACTGTCTGCGGGAGCGCTGATGGTTTCCTGCGCGACCGCAGGCGTCCCCGCCGAGGCAATCGCCACCGCCGTGATAACGGCAGCCCATCCGGCCAAACAACGATCACCAAATCGCACGTCTGGCTCAGAGGTTGCTCTCGCACCCGATGACCCTTCGGGCCGTTCTGGTATGGCTTCCCCGCTTACCATGCGCGACCTTGTCTTTCACCCCAGCACGTCTTCCTAGACGGTTCGCCCCACGCCCGTAAAGCACTAGCAACCGTCAGTCGCTTAACCATCCTCTAAGAAACATACGATTCCCATCGCGCAGAATAGTCCCGCAAGCGGTGCAGCAAAACTTGCCACCGCAGCCGGGACCGCTTGCGTTATCGCCAGCGCCTGACTGACCTGCGCAAAAAAGAACAGCGCAAGGCCCAGTCCGACCCCAATCCCACCCCATTGAGCAAGATTGCCCATACGCTGCATCCGCAAGGAAAACACACCCCCAAGGGCAGCCATTGCCATCAACAACAAGGGATAAGCCAAAAGGCTCGTCCACTTGATTTCAAACCGCAACGGCGACATTCCCGCGGTCCGCGCTTCTGCAATGAAGCCTGGCAAGGCCCAAAAGGACAACGTTGCTGGCGACACGAGTCGTTCCAGAATGTCGCTGGCTTCCAAAGTTGTAGGAATGGCAAGCTTATCTTGACTGGTAGGGGCAGCGCCCGGCGCCCCCTCCACGACGTTCGACAGCTGCCAAAACCCTGGTCGAAGCTCCGCAGTCTCCGCCCGTAAGCGCCGCTCGAACCGAAGAGTTCCGTCTCGGAACTCGAACACGAAAAACGTTGTATTATAGAGAATTCCGGCCCGCGCGTCGACGGTCTCGGCCTGAATCACCATTTGCCCATCGGCGTCGCCTTGGCGGAGCCAAATCCCCTCGCGTTGGGCTGAAACAGCACCCGGTCTTTGCGACATCAGCGCCTCGCGCTGCGTCTCGAAGCGATCGTAAAGTCGCGCACCGATCGGGTTGAGCAGGGTAATCACGCCAACCCCAAGCACGAACGCCGCCACAATCCCAGGGGTTAGGAAGCGCCAAGCAGACACCCCCGCAGCCCGCATTGCGATCAATTCGCTGCGGCGGTTCAGTTGCACCATGCCAATCATCATGCCCGCCAGAACCACAAACGGCAGCGTTTGCTCAACGAGGATCGGGGCTTTCATCAAGGTGAGTTGAGCCGCCTGAATAAGTGTCAGCTCCACACGCGACCCAACCGAACGCATTTGCTCGACGACGTCGATCAGCATAATTGCGGCCAACACCGAGCCCATAGCCAAGCCCACGCCGTTTCCAAACGCCCGAAGAAGATAAGCTGTCAGCTTCCCCATGGGTCAGGCTTTCCCCGTTGCAAACTGAATGGAGGAGTCACTCCGCGGGTTTCGCGCGACAATACCCGAACGTTGCTGGAACCCGGCGCGTAGCAAGACCCACGCGGCAAATCCTCCGACGAGAATCGGGAATGCATACTGGACTGGATTTAACGCAGGATCGTCGATGGCGGCAGCCTGAATGCCCAATGCGGTAAGTCTTGTCAGCAGGGCAGCAACTGCCGCCCACATGAGGCGGCGCGTGTAGCCCTGCCGACTGAATTCCCCCCCCAACAGGCCAGCCAGCGCAATCAGGGCAAGCGTAAAGTTCAACAAGGGAGAAGATAACCGATAATGGGCCTCGGCCAAAAATCGGTCGACGTTTCTTTGGTCAAAGTGATTGGTCAAATCCGGAAAAAAGAGGTTCCCAAGCGTCCGATCAGACGGCTTTAGGATCAGGTCGCCTTCCTCTTCAAAGAAGCCTTCTAGGGTCAGCGGGTATCGGTCGAAGTCCAAGGTCTCAACCACACCACTATCCAGTTGGCGTTGGATTTGGCCATCCATCATCACCAGCTGCGGCGCACCATTGCTCATCACCACCACACCGGTCCGGGCGGTATAGGTGATCGGCGGATTGCCTCTGCTATCATGGACAAACAGGTCCGCCATGTCCCCGCCAGGGCGACGCTCGCGCGCATAAATCGTAAGTCCATCCGCAGGGAATGTGTAGCTTCCTTCCCGCACAAGGGAGGACGCCACATCGGCGCGTATGTCATAGATTGTTTCCCGCATCTCCCGGCTAGCCGCGGGCTGCAAAACAACCGTAATGGCTAAGTGGCCGAGGGCCGCCAAAGTGGCCAGCTGCAGAATGGGCTGCGCAAGCCGCCAGGGCGAAATTCCAGCTGCATAGAGCACCGTTGTTTCGCTCTCTGTGTGCATCCGGTTCATTGCGAACGCGACCGCGAAGAACACGGCGAGCGGCAAGATCAAACTCATCAGCTGGGGTGTGGCCAACAGCGTGACCCAGATGAAAGACAGCGCCGATTGGCGATTGTCGACGATAATGTCCAGCCGGTTTAGACCTTGGGTCAGGATCGCGATTGCCCCCAGCGCGGCGAGAATCGCAAGCAAAGGCCCAAGCGCTTGACGGAAGACATAGCGCTCGATGGTGTTCATCGCCGATGGTGCCCTTTGTCGCGCGCCGACGTGGCCGGCTTTCCTTCCGCGCGTCGCACGGTTACCACTGCTTCGGCAAAGGTTGAAGCGGCCAAGCCGCCAAAACCGCAGATGATCCGCCACAGCGGCCCTTGGGGAGTGAAAGAACCAGCATGGACATTCGATTCCTAAACGAAGCGAAGGCTGACGCAATTGTCATCATGGTCGGCGATGGCGCCACGCTGACGCCGTCTGGCCAAGCCTTGGACCATAAGCTGGGCGGGCAAATGGTCAAAACTCTGGCGGCAGGTCGTGTAAGCGGAAAGCCTGGCCAGGTTGCTGAAATTCTGGCCCCAGCTGGCATTGACGCGCAAAGGGTTTTGGCGATTGGCGTTGGGCCGCTTGAAAAGGTGGATGGTTTGGCAATTGAGCGTTGGGCCGCCAACGCGACGAGACGGCTTTTGACGTCAGGCGTGCAAAAAATAGCATTGCACGCGGACGGCTTGACCAGCGTTGCGGCCGCCGAAGCCGGTGCCCGCGCCGCTGTCGGGGCAAGGTTGGGCGCTTATCGTTTCGACCAATACCGCACCCGGCTCAAGCCCGAACAGAAGCCAACAATCACTGTTGTACAGATTGTAAACGATGGCCCTGCCGCGTCTCGTTCCCGCTTTGAAAAGGACGAGCCGGTCGTCGAGGGCGTGTACTTCGCCCGCGATCTGGTGTCGGAGCCCCCGAATGTGCTCCAGCCAGAGAGTTTTGCGGCCCGCTTGAAAGAGCTCGAAGCCATCGGCGTGGAAGTCACTGTGCTGGGCGAGGCTGAAATGGCCAAGCTGAACATGGGCGCACTCTTGGGGGTAGGGCAGGGCTCGAAGATCGAAAGCCAACTCGTTGTGATGAGCTGGAAAGGGCTGCGCAACACGGCGGCTCAACCGCTTTGCCTGGTGGGCAAAGGCGTCACCTTCGACACTGGCGGTATCTCGCTCAAGCCCAGCGCTGGCATGGATGAAATGAAGGGCGATATGGGCGGCGCGGCCGCTGTCGCAGGCACCATGAAAGCCGTGGCCCTTCGCAAGGCTAAAGCCAACGTCGTTGGTATCGTGGCGCTTGTGGAGAATATGCCAGGGGGCAATGCGCAGCGTCCCGGCGACATCGTCACCACAATGTCAGGCCAAACGATTGAAGTGCTCAACACAGACGCAGAAGGCCGGCTTATTTTGGCCGATGCCGTCTGGTATGCGCAAGAAAAGCACAATCCCGCAGCGGTTGTAGATCTTGCCACCCTAACTGGCGCGATCATTGTGGCGCTGGGGCACGAGCACGCCGGCCTGTTTTGCTCCGACGATGACCTTGCTCACGCGATCACCGCGGCGGGTCAATCGGAAGGAGAGGCCGTTTGGCGCCTTCCGATGGGGCCAGCCTATGACAAGATGATCGACACCCCCAATGCCGACATGAAGAATATATCTGGCAAGACCGCCGCCGGTTCGATTGTGGGAGCACAATTCATTCGCCGCTTCATTAAGGACGGCGTACCTTGGGCGCACCTAGACATTGCCGGAGTGGCCTGGAAGCCTGGTCCCTATGACGATGCCGTTTCGCCCGCTTGGGCAACAGGGTTCGGCGTCCGGCTCCTGAATCGGCTGATCTCGACCAGATTCGAGGAGTAGGGAGGCGCTCGCCGTGGCAGCAGAGGTCTGGTTTTATCACCTGGAGACTAAGCCTCTCGCGCACGTCTTGGCCGACTTGCTGGAGAAGTGCCACGCGCGCGGCTGGAATGCGATCGTGCGCGGCCCCAATCCTAAAAAGCTCGACGAGCTGGACGCAGGCCTCTGGAGTTTTGACGAGGCCAGTTTTTTGCCGCACGGCCGCGACGGTATCGATGCCGCGCGCCAGCCGATCCTGCTGACGCCAAACACCAGCAATCCAAACGGCGCAAAGGCATTGTTCCTCGTGGATGGGGCCGCGCCGGAGACGCTCGATGGCTATGAACGCGTGTGTGTCCTGATCGACGGTGGCGACGAGGCGGCTGTCAAGATCGCAAGAGGGCATTGGAAGGATGTGAAGGCGTCCGGCGCGGCAGTAAGTTACTGGAGGCAAAGCGAAACCGGCCGCTGGGAGAAGAAGGCATGATTGGGCGCTCCCTGTTTCTAACTGGCTTGCTGTCCCTCCTGATCGCCTGTGTGGCGGCACCGCAGGTCGAGCCTCCAGGGCAGGCAACACAAGCCGACCTCTGCGGTGCCCTGAATTTCGCCTTTCTGATCGGTCGATCGCAGACGCAAATTCAGCGCACGACCCTGCCAACGCGCGCACGGGTCATTTGCCATGACTGCATGGCGACCATGGATTTCGTGGAAAACCGCTTGAACGTCCAACTCGACGCCGAAGGAAACGTCTCAAAGATTTTCTGTGGCTAAGGCAACCGGTTGCATCCAAAGCCAAACCCAGGTGCATCTTCAAGCCTTGAGGGGCTTCACTGTGTGCCATTCGAGCGACTGGCGCAGAAACACTGGGGAACGCCATGAACAAGCTATTGACCATCACCATCGCCACGGGCGCAGCCACCATGCTGGCGGGCTGCTTGGTCATCAGCGTCGAAGACGACGGCACGTCAGCGCTGCGTGACTTGCCACGAGGCGGCCAACCGACCTGCCAAGCCCAAGCCTATGACCCGCTGATTGGTGTGCAGGAAGATGAAGTGGATCGCGATCGCCTTCCTCAAACCTTTCGGATCGTTTGCCATGATTGCCAGATAACCATGGACCACAACCCGAACCGCTTGACGATCCAACTGGACGCCCAGAACAAGGTGGCGTCGGTTAACTGCGGCTGACGCGACAACGTCGCTTGGCGATGGCAGAGGTCGCGGCTATAGAGCCGCGACCTTTTTCTTGATCGCGACGCAAAGGAGGCCATCGATGGCCGAACGTACCTTTTCCATTCTGAAGCCTGATGCAACGGCCCGCAGCCTCACTGGCGAAATCAATGCAATGATCGAAACGGCAGGCCTGCGGATCGTTGCGCAAAAGCGCCTCAAGCTTTCGCAAGCGCAAGCGGAGGGTTTCTACGCGGTGCACAAAGAGCGCCCCTTCTTTGGCGATCTTGTGAAGTTCATGACGTCTGGACCGGTGGTTGTCCAAGTCCTTGAAGGCGATAACGCCGTGGTTCGCTATCGCGACATCATGGGCGCAACCAACCCCTACAACGCGGCTCCAAACACCATCCGCCGCCGTTTTGCCTCGTCCATCGAAGCCAACACTGTTCATGGCTCCGATAGCGCAGAGAACGCCAAGATCGAAATCGCCTACTTCTTTACCGACGATGAAATCGTGGGTTAACCGGCCCCGGAGCCACAAAGACCAAGGGCCCCAGCCGAAAACTGGGGCCCTTTTTTGCATCGCGCATAAGCCATTACTGGAAATGCTCAACCAAAGTCGTTCAAGCTCATGTCCGGACGCCGCGCCCAATGATCTAAGCAGAGCCCGCAAGTCTCAGGATCAAACCCGTCGCGCGTCACTTCAACCGCATTTGTCGGTGTCTCTTCGACTTTCAAAGAACTGACCCGATAGGGCAGGCGTTCTGCTTCCAAGAACGCCGACATTTTCAAAAAAAAGCAAGCAGCCAACGCCTCGGTCGTCGGATCGCCCGGCATGGTCATGATCCGCTGCAGGCGCTGCGGCTCATGCGCGGCAAACCAATCGATCAGCGGATCGGCCGCATTGAGCTGCAGGGCGTGATCGACGTGGTCGTCGATCCATGCGTGCCAGCGGTGTTTTGCGGCCTCAAACGACGTCAGACAATTGACATTGCTGAACCGAAACTGGCTGGTCGGCTCCAGACGAACGGTCACAAACTCATTATGGCCATGCGGGGTTGCACATTTCGAGTGTGGGTCCGTTATCAACCTGTGCGCCATCGCGTAGCGCCTTGTAAACAACAGGGCGGGCATATCTACCTCATCTGCGCAGGTCCCCGCAGAACAGACGGGCGCGCCATGCTCCCTTACCGAAAGACTTCACTGGAAGGAAGGGAGGAAAGGGGGGAGCTATGCGCGCGCCCATGGCCTAATTGCGGATCAACTGCCAAGCTTGTTCCATTAAGCTGCGCGCTTCTGGCAAATACAAATACGCAAACCAGGCACCAAGGGCGATCAAACCCAGCGACACCGTGCCGTCGATGGCTTGCGCCTGGGTACGGTCCGACCCGGTCAAGGTTTCATAACAAGCGACCCGCACGGCCTGTAAGGGCATGGCCAGTGACGCAAACACCAACAAGATGAGCAATAGGGTAACCCAGATCGGAAAGTCCTCAGGCGGAGCATAGCCCGCAAAGGCACCCGACGTTACCAAACTGCCGATGACCATGAACAACAACAGCGTAGCCAAAGCCCCTGCAACGCTCAAAACGATGGCAAGACCGCCCGCTGCCATGCGTTCGAAAAATCCAGCAGGTGGGCGAGAAGGCGGGGTAAAGCGAGATGTTCCCGCCCGCGATTGGTCTTGCTTTCCTGTCTTGAACCGCCCCAACCCACTACCCTCGCTGAGGGCGGCAAACCGCTTTCGGGCTGCCTCAATCACTTCCTGTGCGGTAGCGGGAAGGCCGTGGGCAGCGGCCCACTCTTCGGAAGTATTGGCGCTAGGAACGATAAACATCATCGCAATGTAGAGCAAACCGGCCCAGCCACCGGTGATGAGAATTGCAACCACAAAGAGGACGCGGACAATCGTGGCGTCCATCGAAAAATACGCGCCGACACCATTGGCGACGCCAGCCACCATTGCGCCATCGCGCAAGCGATAGAGTTTCCGCCGAGGCGAAGAATCGGTACCGCTTTCCATTGTTGAAGAGCCAGCCCTAGTTTCCCCAGGTTCCGCTGCCGGGATCGGACCCATCGCTGAGAGAATTTGAGCCATTTCAGGTGCCGTCACGACCGATTTGTGCGCCGTGAGGTATCCGCGAGCGCGATCGGCGATCGCTGCTTCAATGTCCGAAAGAATCTCGGCCCGATCAGAATTGGACGAAAGCGCCGCTTCCGCTTGATCGAGATAGGCCTTCAAGGTCTGGAAAGCACCGTCTTCGAGCGACAGGGCTCCGCCATCCAAGTTAACAGTGACAACTCGATCCATAGTCATTGCCCTAGCTGCAAAAGAGTTTCGGTGAGGTGGCTCCAATACCGATCAAGGTCGGCAAGTCGACTGCGCCCTTTTTCGGTAATCTGATAGTATTTGCGCGGCGGGCCGGCGCTGCTCTCTTGCCATTCATAGTCAACGCATCCATCCCGGCGAAGCTTCGACAGGAGCGGATAGAGTGTACCTTCCTGAGTGGCGAAGGGCGTCGATGCCAGCTTCTGAAGAATGTCGGCAGCGTACACTTTCCCAGCGCCGACGACCCTTAGCAGCGCGAACTCAAGCAACCCCTTTCGGATTGGGGCAAACTGCTCAGGGGATGAGATGGGTTCCATGCAAGCTACCTTGTCAAATAAAGGTACCTTAAAATATGAGTTCGTCAAGGGGCTTAGTGGTGGCCGGATTCGTTTTGAAGAACCCTGCCCTGGGCGACGGTGGTTTTGGGGGAGGCCAAACGCACTCCACTGGCGAAGATCGGATTTGGCGCGAACTCACGTGCAATCGGCTTGGCGCAAATCCCAAGGCAATTTGCAATAACTTGATCGATAATCCTGTTCAGGGTCGTCGCCGAGGATATGTACAACCTCAAACCTCGACGGTAGACTGAGAAATCCTTCTCCAGAAAGCTAAGGAATGGCCATGGCCTCGGGTATCCGTGACAAAGTCGCTATCATCGGCATGGGATGCTCGAAGTTCGGCGAGCGCTGGGATTGCGGCCCCGAAGAGCTGATGGTTGAAGCCTACCTTGAAGCGATGGCAGAAGCGAAAATCGAAGCGACGCAGCTCGATGCCGCTTGGTTTTCGACCCACAACCAAGATATCGGAACCGGCCGCTCGGCAACGCCCGCCTCATTGGCCTTGCGCCTCCCAAACATCGCCGTCACACGCGTTGAAAACATGTGCGCTTCGGGGTCAGAAGCCTTTCGTGGCGCTGTATATGCCGTCGCAGCTGGTGCCGCTGATATCGCATTAGCGATCGGCGTAGAAAAGTTGAAGGACACTGGCTACGGCGGTCTGCCAGTCGGAAACCAAGGCACCTTCCTTCCCCAAGTGTCGCCCAACGGATCGGCCCCTGGCAATTTTGCACAACTTGCCAGCGCCTATCGGGCAAAGCACGGCGTCTCAAAGGAAGACCTGAAGCGGGCGATCGCCCATGTGTCGGTCAAGAGCCACGCGAACGGTGCCAAAAACGCCAAGGCTCACCTGCGTAACGTGGTGACCGAAGCACAAGTCATGGCCGCGCCAATGATTGCAGAACCGCTGGGCCTGTTTGATTGCTGCGGTGTTTCGGATGGGGCGGCCGCTGCTATCGTCACGACGCCCGAAATTGCCGCTGCGATGGGGCACAAGGACCTTGTGACTGTTAAGGCGATGCAGATTTCCGTCTCAAACGGCCTCGAAAGCCAATACAACTCGTGGGACGGCAGCTATTTCCATACCGCCCGGATCGCGTCGAAGAAGGCCTACAAAGAGGCCGGGATTGAACGTCCCCGTGAACAGATCTCTATGATGGAAGTGCACGACTGCTTTTCGATCACCGAACTTGTGACGATGGAAGATCTGCACATTTCCGCCGAAGGGCAGGGCTGGAAAGACGTGCTCAATGGCTTCTACGACGCCGATGGATCAGTGCCCTGCCAGATCGACGGCGGGCTCAAGTGCTTCGGGCACCCAATTGGAGCCTCTGGCCTGCGCATGTTGTACGAAATGTACCTTCAACTGCATGGCCGCGCCGGCGATCGCCAACTCAAGAATCCGGTGTTCGGGATGACGCACAATTTGGGCGGTGGTCCAGCCGTTAATGTGTGCTCTGTAGCGATCATCGGCCAACAGGGGGCGTGAAGCCCACAATCAGCATTTTTGGGGCGGGCCCTGCCGGACTGACGGCAGCGGAGGTGGCGGCACAAAGCGGTGCCCACGTCACCGTGTTTGATCACATGGCGCGCCCGGGGCGGAAGTTTCTCTTGGCAGGGAGAGGCGGCCTAAACCTGACCCATGCGGAGCCGCTAGAAGCTTTCTTGACGCGCTATGGTGCCGGCGCGACGCGCGTGTCGGCTTACGTCCGCGCCTTCCCCCCAAGCGCGGTCAGAGATTGGGCGCATGGCTTGGGACAAGAGACCTTTGAGGGGACATCGCGGCGCGTCTTTCCCGTCGCAATGAAGGCAAGCCCCCTTTTGCGGGCTTGGCTGCAGAGGCTGTCTTCGCTGGGCGTCCAGTTTGTTGGCCACAGCCGTTGGGTTGGCTTCACCGACACCCCAGGCATAGCTTTGGTTCAGCGAGACGGTGCGATCGAGAGCCTAGCCTCAGATGCGGTCGTGCTCGCCTTTGGTGGCAAGTCGTGGCCGGAACTAGGGTCAGACGGGCGCTGGCTCTTGCCGTTTGGACAAGCGGGCATTGATGTGGCCCCGCTTGAAGCTTCAAATGTGGGCATCCAGATCGACCTTCCGCCCAAAGTTCAGGTCCTTGCTGGCCAGCCCCTGAAAATGGTGGACCTTTTTGTCGGTGGGCAGCGTTTTCGTGGCGAAGCGATGGTAACGGCTACCGGACTTGAGGGCGGGGTGATCTATGCTGCGGGTGAGCTGCTTCGCACAGGTCTTGCCAAGCAATCGCCGTTGCCGATTGCACTTGATCTCCAACCAAACCGCCCTTTTGACGACGTCTTGGCTCGCCTCAAAACGCGGGATCGCCGCCGCACCCTGGGTCCATGGCTGACCAAAAACCTGGGGCTCACCGTGCCCTCAGCGCGCCTGGCACTTAGCGTCGCGTCATCACACGAGGCTGCAGCCCTTGCCCAAACCATCAAGCGCGCGGCGCTATCTGTCATTGGGCTCGCACCAATGGAACGCGCCATTTCTGCAGCGGGCGGCGTGGCGTGGAGCGAACTGGACGAGCACCTGATGGTGAAGCGAACCCCTGGCACTTTTGTTGCGGGGGAGATGATCAATTGGGACGCGCCAACAGGCGGCTATCTGCTTCAGGCCTGCTTTGCTACAGGGCATGCGGCCGGCCTAGGCGCACTGAAATTTGCGCAGAAAAAAGGCGGCTGACAGGAAAGTCAGCCGCCCAATTCTTAAATTGGCAAGGGCCGTTACAGCACGCCCGCAAGACGAGATTGGAAGCCCTGCAACGAGGCACCAGAGCGATCGCGATCGCGCAGCGAGCCGCCGTTCCAGTTGTAGCGAAGGCCAATCTGCACGCCGGTGGTGCCGTCAGCGTCTTCGACGTCTGAATAGGCCACGCCGCCAAACACGCTCACTGGCGCGCTTGCGAACTGGTACTCAGAGCCAACACCTACGGTCACGACGTTGAAGTCGTCAAAGCCAGGCGCGTCCACGCTGACGCGGTCGACACCAAGCGAGCCAGCCACAGTGAAGTTGTCGGTGTAGAAGTATTTTGCACGGGCCTCGCCGCCCCAGGTGTCGCTGTCGAGGTCGCTATCGTCTGTAGCGTAAGACACCCGGCCACCAATCGTCCAATCGCCGCGATAAAGGTCACCTTCAACGCCGCCACCGTAGGAAGTGACCTCGTCGGTATCATTAGCGCCAACATAAACGCCAATCAGGTGCGTGTCCGTGCGGTGGAACACGTGGGCAGTACCGCTCACGGTGTCGCTATCGTCTGCGTCGTTTTCCAGACGAGCGTATTCTGCGTCCAGCTGCGCACCCCAGTTGCCAGACAACGGAAACGCTACCGCACCGTTGAGGCTATAGGCCTGGGCATCAAAATCGCCATCATCAAAATTTGCCGCGGCGACGCCAATATAGCCAGAATTGTTGGTGTCGGCCAGGGCCGGCGCAGCGCCCAGCGCTGCAACAGCGGCCACAGCCGCCAGCATCGATCTCAATCGCATTCTGCTTTCCTTTATGTGAGTGGCGACAAGGGGGCACGCATTCTGCGATCCCCTGTCTTGCGCGCTCCCTGGATAAAGGGAGCCGAACGCGCCGCGTCAACCTTTGGGTAAGAATTAGAATGGCTTAGCGTCATCCTGTGGCGCCACGTCCACGCTTTGTGTCGGTTCAGTGGCGGTCGTGCGGTTCAGACTTGCGTAGGTGGGTTGTTCGATTCGAACACGGTCTGCAGCAATGCGCTCAAATGCAGCCAAAAGCCCCGGCGTAGACACATCAAAGGCCCCTGAGCGCAGCCCAACCGCCATAGAAAGTCGCAACTGGTCGAGGGAAGCGTCCCTCTCACCCACTAAATCACTGAGTAACACATGTTCAGTCTTTAGCGCCTCTGGCCCAAGCAACAGCTCCCGCCGTGCGATATCGACGACATTCGCCGCTACCCGCGCAAGAAAAGCGTCACGACCTTCAAGTGCCGGCAAGCAGGTGCCGCGCAGGAACGTCGAAACAGCACCGAGCATCGCCTCCGTGGACGGGTTCTCATACATACAACGGTGTCCCTAGAGTTTGCCTTGCAACATCAAAATCAGGTCGAGTTCGGTTTCGCTTGCTCGTCGTCCGATTGCCGCGCGCTCAACGCTGGGATCCGCGCCGGTCTTAAACACATTGGCCATCGTCAAGCACATGACCCCCCACTTAAGGGCACCCATCGTGGCCCAAAAGCGAACGTCGCTTTCGCTAATCGCTGGGTCTCCGCCGCCAGACCGATAGCCTGCCAACAGGTCACAGATTGTACCGATCCCGCCAACGGGATTCGCGATGGCACCAAAACGCCAGGAAGGGGTGCACATCCACCCCAAATCCTCCGCCGGGTCCCCCAAATGCGCGAGTTCCCAATCCAAAACCGCACTTAATCCCTCATGCCCGATCATGAGGTTTCCCAAGCGAAAGTCGCCGTGGATAAGGCTCAGACGCTCGCGTTTGGGCACACCCCGGCGCAGTGTTGCGAACCCCAACTCAAAGATCGGGCGAACCGCCCCGTAATCCCGAAAAGTCTCTTCATACAAATCAAGCTGGTGATGGGCGAGGGCGGTAGGGAGCGGTGGCAGGCAATCAATCGGGGTCGCATGAATGCGCGCCAGCGCTTGACCCGCGTCATGCGCAAATCGGGTGCGAGCGGATGCAAAGGCTTCATCCCGCTGGATCCGGCGCGCCAATGCTTCTCCAGCGAACCGAGCCATAACGTAGCCTAGACCCAACCCATCCTCAGGAAGCAAGGTTGCGAGCACTTGGGGGGCTGGCGCACCCTGCTGAAAGGCGGCTGCTATAACGGCCGCTTCCGTTGCAAGCCCGATCCCTTGAGTAGAGGTGTGGATTGGTACGCCCCCGGGCGCACGCCTCAAAACACAGGCGTTGTCGCCGCAATCAAAGGCCCATGTCTCCTGGCTGGCCCCTCCAGATAAACGTACAAGCTTGGTGGGTACCTCCCATCCGAGCCGTTCAGCCAACCGCGACAGCCCTGCAAGGACGGCATGGAATTCAGCATTCATAAGGCTAGCGTGCCTGACGCAACCTAGCAGCGTCAACCGGCCTGGGCCTCCAAACTACCCTCATCACACCCAAACAAACGCAGGGCCAGTCGCGCAGCCGCACCCCGCTCTGATAGCAACTGAGGGTCACGGTCAACCAGGATGCGCGCCTCTTGGTCGGCCTGCGCAAGCAATCCTGCGTGAATGTCCGGGTCGACCATGCGGAAGGCAGGCAAGCCACTTTGGCGCACGCCCAATACGTCGCCGGCCCCGCGCATTTTGTAGTCGATCTCAGCGATCGCGAACCCATCATCGGAGCGGCGCAACGCGTCCAACCGCGTTTTCGCATTCTCACTCAAGGGGGGCTTCCAAAGCAGCAAACAGGCACCGGGCTGGTCGCCGCGGCCAATTCGCCCGCGCAGCTGATGGAGTTGTGCGAGGCCAAAACGCTCCGCGTGCTCAATCACCATTATGGTGGCCTCTGGCACGTTCACACCAACCTCGATCACGGTCGT
The DNA here is from genome assembly GCA_049314555.1 of Caulobacterales bacterium. Taxonomy (GTDB): domain Bacteria; phylum Pseudomonadota; class Alphaproteobacteria; order Caulobacterales; family Aquidulcibacteraceae; genus REEB509. Next base: position 14,787 of record JBMOEW010000024.1, on the reverse strand, counting down.
GGCCACAAGAATAGAAGCTTCGCCAGACTTGAACCTGTCCATCGCGGCTTCACGTGTGGGCCCCGCCATCCGTCCATGCAGGACTTCAACCGCGGCACCAAATTGCGCGCGCAGGATTTCGTACCGGTCTTCTACAGCGGCCAAGTCCACCGCCTCACTCTCCGCAATCAACGGACACACCCAGTAAGCACGCTCGCCCTTACTCATGGCCCGAGCGATTGCTTCCATGACGTCGTCCAACCGCGACATCGGCAAAGTCACCGTGCGCACTGGCTTTCGACCAGGCGGCTTCTCATCGAGGATCGACAGGTCCATGTCGCCGTGCACGGCCAGAGCAATCGTTCGCGGTATCGGCGTGGCGCTCATCACAAGAACATGTGGCTGTATGCCTTTTTCAATGAGGCGCGCACGATCGGACACGCCAAACCGATGCTGCTCATCAATGACAATTAGCCCCAAGTCGCAAAACGCCACCTGGCTTTGAAAGAGCGCGTGGGTTCCCACAACGGCCTGAATGTTGCCGTTTGCGAGACCCTCGAGCAGCGCCTTTCGGTCCTTTCCCTTGTCTCGTCCGGTCAAGACCGCGATCTTCACCCCGGCCGCTTCCAGCAGGGGCACAAGCGTCGCACCATGCTGACGAGCCAGGATGTCAGTGGGTGCCATCAGCGCGCTCTGAACGCCTGCTTCAGCCGCACGGGCCATGGCAAGCGCTGCAACCAATGTCTTGCCAGAGCCAACATCTCCCTGCAGCAGCCGTTGCATCGGTGTTGGGTTTGCCATGTCGCGATCGATTTCGCGGGCCGCACGCGCCTGGGCTCCCGTTGGCTCATAGGGCAGCGAGGTCAACAATGGGCCGGTAAAGTGCCCATCGCCAACGATCGAACGCCCCGCCAATTGCCGTCTTCGGGCCCTCCGCAGCCGCAACGCCACCTGCCGAGCGAATAACTCATCATAGGCCAACCGCGTTCGGATCGGCCCACTCGCCAGAACATCGCCAGGGTCTTCCGGCGTGTGCAATCGTCGCAGCGCATCAGCAGTTTGCATCCACCCCCAATGTGAAACACTCGCCGGATCAAGCCACTCCGGCAGATCAGGCAACGCCAACACCGATTGTTTGACCGCGCGGGCAAGCGTGCGTCCAGGTAAGCCAGCGGTGAGCGGATAGACTGGCTCAACCGAAGGCGGCGCTTCCCCGCGCGTTGGGTCAACGACGTGATCAGGGTGCGTCATCTGTCGCTCCCCCTGATAGATTTCGACCTTGCCGCTCACAAGGCGCGTTTGCCCGACAGGCCAAAGCCGTTCCAACATTTCCTTGTTTGGCCTGAAGTACACAATCGACAAAAAACCCGTCTCGTCTCTCAAGCGCACGCGGTAAGGCGTTTTGGAGTTGAAGGCGGGGACATGGGCATCGACTTCAGCTTCGATCGTAGAAATCTCGCCCTCTGGCGCATCAACTATCGCCACGCGCCGGCGGCGATCAATGGCACCCGTTGGAGCAAGCAGGGCGATGTCACGCACCCACGGCCCGCCAGCCACTTTTGCAATCAGCTCGGCCGTATCCTTGCGCGCACCGCGCAGCGGTGGCGGCGGTTTAAGCAGAGCCTCAAGCGGGCGGGGGGCTGAATGATCTTTGGGCGTATCCATACGCTGACAGGCTCTGTCATTTGGTTTATAGCGCCAGCCCCGAACCAGGCGAGGCAGCATGGACGACCGGCGCAAGAAATTGAAGTTCCGTGCTTGGCGGCGCGGGTTCCGCGAGCTTGACCTGATTCTCGGCACCTTCGCCGACACCCATATCACCGAACTCGATAATGATGGTCTTGATGCCTTCGAGGCGCTCTTGGGCGAAAACGATCAAGATGTTTACGCCTGGATCATCCAAACGGGGCAGGCCCCGATCGAGTTCGAAACAGCAACATTGGCGCTTATCCGCGCGCATTGCCTTCACAAAACCGATCAAGCCGGAGAACAGGTGCCGTGACGGCCCGTTGGACAGCACCTGAGCCCTTAATCGCAGCCCTTGCGCAAGCGCCAGGGCCGCTAGGTGCGGCATCGACCCCGGAAGGTCTGGATGCTGGCGTGTTTGCACAAGCCCTCGTCAAGCGCGGTGGCGTCGGGTTGTTCGTCGCGCGTGACGAATCGCGCGCGGCAGCGTTTGAAGCGGCGACGCGCTTCTTTGAACCAGAGCTCCCAACACTGCGTCTGCTGGCCTGGGACACTTTGCCCTACGATCGCATTTCGCCCACAGCAAGCATCGCAGCGCAGCGCTGTGCTGCCCTGACGCGCTTGGCTTTGGAAGCGGAATCTGGCGGGGCACTTCTGGTTGTAGGGACCGCCTCGGGCGTCGCGCAACGCGTTCCCCCCGGCGAACGTCTGACACGGGCAGCCTTTGCCGCGCGGGTAGGATCGGTGGTCGCGCTCGACGCGCTGGAAGCCTACCTAGACGTCAACGGTTATGTTCGGGCGTCGACGGTGCGTGCTCCCGGAGACTTCGCGGTGCGTGGCGGCGTTACGGATGTATTTCCACCTGGCGCGGCCGAGCCCGTGCGCTTTGACTTTTTCGGCGATCAGCTGGAGTCGATCCGCGCTTTTGACCCCGAAACCCAGCGCACGACACGCCAATTGCCTGCGGCCACGCTGACGCCAGTTTCCGAGGTCCTGATGGATCAGGAAGCGGTCACGAGCTTTCGCAAACGGTTCGTCGCAGCCCACGGTGCCGCCGGTGCCGACACGATGTATGATGCTGTCAGCGCCCGCATTCGTCGCCATGGCGTTGAAGCGCTGCTGCCGTACTTTTACGACACCCTTGAAACGGTGTTCGACTACATCGGCCCCCAGGCCCTGATTGGTATGGATGCGCTCACCGAAACCGCAGTCGCAGAGCGATACGCCACCGCCGCCGATCACTACGAGTCGCGCCGTACCGCCCCCACCGTTCGAGGCGTTGGCGCATTTCGCGCGCCGCCGCCACAAGCGCTTTACCTCGACGTCGCGGCGTTGAACGCAGCTTTGCAAAACCGCCCAGTCCGCCGTTTCAACGCGTTCCAGACCGAGCCGGGCGTTGAAGCAGTGTCGATCGGTGCTCGGGTCGGCAAGTCCTTCATTGAGGAACGCCAGAACCCAGACCGAAACCTTTTCGATCAGGTGCGCGCCCACATCGAAGCGCTGACCGCCGCAGGCAAGCGGGTGATCATCGCCACTTGGTCCGAAGGCAGCGCCGAGCGACTAAGCACCGTGCTGATGGATCACGGCGTCAAAGATCTCGCCAAGGTCGAGAGTTGGGCCGCCGCATTGTCACGGCCCCAGCAGCGCCCCAGCATTGCTGTTTTGCCCTTCGAGCACGGCTTTGAGGGTGACACCCTGGCCGTGATCTCCGAACAAGACATACTAGGCGACCGACTGGCGCGCCCGCGTTCCAAGCGCAAAGCGGCGAGCTTGATCGCTGAAGCCGCCGCTTTGGCTCCGGGGGACCTCATCGTCCACCAGGACCATGGGATCGGCCGCTACGAGGGCCTCAAGGCGCTGGAGGTTTCCGGCGCGCCCCACGACTGTTTGGACTTAACTTACGCCAGCAATGACAAGCTCTATTTGCCGGTTGAAAACATTGAACTGATCTCGCGCTACGGCGCAGAAGACGCTACCGCGCAACTGGACCGTTTGGGCGGTGCAGCCTGGCAAGGCCGCAAAGCACGGGCCAAACAACGTCTGCGCGATATGGCCGAAGAACTCATTCGGATTGCCGCTGCCAGAGCCGCGCGCACCGCTGAAGAAGTTCTTCCCCCGGAGGGCTTGTACGATGAGTTTTGCGCCCGGTTCCCCTACGAGGAAACAGATGACCAGATCCACGCCATTGAAGATGTGATGGCTGATCTCGCAAAGGGCGCGCCGATGGATCGGTTGATCTGTGGCGATGTCGGATTCGGTAAAACAGAAGTGGCCCTGCGCGCCGCCTTCCTCATGGCCATCACGGGTCGCCAAGTCGCTGTCGTCACGCCGACAACGCTTCTATGTCGCCAACACACAAAAACCTTTGAAGAGCGGTTCCGCGGCCTGCCGATCCGCGTTCGACAACTGTCCAGGCTCGTTTCGTCAAAGGACGCAGCCGCCACGCGCGCCGGCTTGGCTGACGGGACTGTAGAGATCGTGGTTGGCACCCACGCCCTGTTGTCCAAGCAGGTGGAATTTCGCGACCTTGGGCTCCTGATCGTCGATGAAGAGCAGCACTTTGGCGTGAAGCACAAGGAACGGCTCAAGGAAATTCGGGCAGACGTCCATGTTCTAACACTGTCGGCAACGCCGATCCCAAGGACGCTTCAGCTGGCGCTCGCTGGGATCCGCGACTTGTCCGTCATCGCCACGCCCCCGGTCGATCGCATGGCGGTGCGGACCTACGTGGCCCCATCAGATCCGGTGGCACTGCGCGAGGCGATCCTTCGGGAGAAGTATCGTGGCGGACAAGCGTTCTACGTCGCGCCACGCATTGCCGACCTCGACGACATCGCAAAGTTCCTCCGTGAGAGTGTCCCAGAAGCGACCTTCGTCACCGCTCATGGACAAATGCCGCCGACCCAACTCGACGACATCATGACCGCCTTCTACGATGGCCAATATGACGTGTTGGTGTCTACGACCATCGTTGAATCGGGCCTCGATATCCCCCGGGCAAATACGTTGCTTGTGCACCGCGCCGATATGTTTGGCCTCTCCCAACTCTATCAATTGCGCGGGCGGGTAGGGCGCTCGAAAGTGCGTGCCTCAGCCTACCTGACAACGCCACCCGATCAGCAGCTGACGGTCGGCGCAGAAAAGCGGCTCCGGGTTCTGGCGTCCCTTGATAGCCTGGGCGCGGGCTTTACCCTGGCAAGCCACGATTTGGACATGCGCGGCGGTGGCAATCTGCTCGGTGAGGAACAGTCCGGTCACATCAAAGAAGTGGGCGTTGAGCTATACCAAACCATGCTGGAAGAGGCCGTTCAGGCGATGCGCGACGGCGACGAAAATGCCGCACAGGAGCGCGAGTGGAGTCCTTCTATCAACGTTGGCGTCGCGGTCTTGATCCCGGAGGATTACGTCCCGGACCTCACAGTGCGCCTCGCCCTATACAGACGCCTAGGCGATCTCAAAAGCGAAGCGGAACGCGAGGCCTTCGCCGCAGAAATGATTGATCGGTTTGGGCCAATGCCCTTAGAGGCCAACCAGTTGTTGGCCGTCGCCGGCCTGAAGGCGCTTTGCCGCGAGGCCCAGATCGCAAAACTTGATGCGGGCCCGAAGGGTGCGGTCATGACATTCCGCGAAGCAGGCTTCCCCGACCCTGCGGCGTTGGTACGATTTGTTCAAAGTCGGCCGCTGGACCTCAAAATGCGCCCAGATGGCAAACTCGTTGCCCCAGGCGAATGGGCGACGCCGCCGGTGCGCCTCAAGGCCCTAAAGGGCCTGCTAGAGCAGGTCGCAGGAATTGCTGCCCGAAAAGCCGCCTAAGCCAGATGCTCAAAACATCGGAGGCGCAGCCAGAGCCTCAGCGAAATCGGCGATGGCTTTGGCGTAGGCTTGGGAAGATTCTGCACCCATCAAGATGGCTTTGTTGTTGAAAACCGCCGCCGGCACGCCCTTCAGTCCCACCTGCATCGCGGCGCGATGCTGATCTTGAATCACGTCAATATCCGCAATTGTCTCAAACAGGGCCTTAGCCTGAGCCGGGTCAAAGCCAATTTGCTTTGCAAGGGTTGCAAGAATGGCTTGGTCACCGATGTCTTGGCCGTGAATCCAATAAGCTTCAAAGAGGGCATCGATTGCCGCTTCGCCCTCGCCAGCGGCGGCAGCCCAATGGATAAGCCGATGCGCATCCAACGTTGAAGGAAGGTGGTGTGGCGCATCCAGGTTGAGTGTCACCTGAGCTTCAGCGGCGGCCTCCTGCAGGGCAGGGCGCACAAGCGCCAGCTGTTCTGGATCAAAGCCGTTCGCTTTGCTATAAAATTCAGCGCGACCAATGCCCCCGGTTGGCATCTGCGGATAAAGCAGGAAGGCGCGCCACCGCATATTGCAAGTGACAGCGGGGCTTTCGGTTGCGGCCTTTTTCATGGCCCCCCAGGCGACGTAGCACCAAGGGCAAGTCAGATCTGCGAAAAAATCTATAGAAACAAGCGGACGATCAGAACTCATGCGCGTAAGGACCTGACAGTGAACGGGCTCAATAGGCGTTCCAGCAAAGCCCCGGCAGCCTCGCCTGGATCCTGCTGTATCACGCTGTGCGCGATGACAAAACCGCCCGCAGCCGCATCGGCACCAGCAAAACTGGTGCAATCCGTAACCGCCACGATCCGATCGACGGTTTTGCATGCCCCCGCGTGGTTGGTGCAGGTCAGGGCAAGCACGATGGTGTCGTCGATCAAAGTCGCACAATCGGACGCACGAATAAGCCGCCCCACAAGGCTTGCGGCCTCTGTAACAGCGAGCGCCCAATCCCCGGTATCCAAGGGCGCATTGGCCGCCAAAGGCAGCATTTGCAAAGCAACCAGCGACAATGCGCGGGACCCATCAGCGTGGTCGGCACACAGCGTATCAAGGTGCGTCAGGAACGCGTTCGGCCTGAACAGGCCGGCACGCGGCTCGCCCATTTGATCGCGTAGGGCAAACAGCCCGCGTTCAACGGCTGCCCGCGCGCGCTCCACGCGAATGGCCTCAAACAGCCAATTCAGCGAAATAGGATCCTCGCCGGAAGACACCACCGATGCGCCGCGCTCGAACGCCAAAGCCTTTGTGGCCTCATCCCCAGGCGCAGTGATCACAAACGTAGGCAAGTGATGAAGGCCAGCGTTACGACGCAAAGCACCGCATATCGTAAGGGCAGTTTGGGGATCCTCTTGCGCATTTAGGACGGCCGCATCGTAGGCCTCGTCATGCAAGTGATCAAAGCCGGAAAACGATGTGAACGCGGCGGTCAAAACGCCGTCATGAGCATGCGTCCAGCGCTCGAGGGAAAGGAAGAACGGCTGTGGAGCGCCGATATAAATCACCTTGAGCTTGCGCGCAGGACCAGCGGCCGGCGTGGCAATGCGCAGGCGCTCCGCCGTCCGGCGGCGAGACGACAACTCGTAGCGCGCAGACGCAAGTCGCTTAGCCCGGTCCACTTGCCGCCCAAGCGCCACGGGCGAGTTGTCCAAAGGCAGCCAGCCATCAAACAGTCCGCCTCCGTCGCCAAACCCTGTCGGCGGCGGGAAGGCCAATGGTGCCGCCGCCAGCACCATCACCGGGGGATGGTCCTGCGAGCGAAGGGATTGGGCAAGGAGGCGCGCTTCTGCCACGCGCTCTGGCCCGGCATCGAGGATGGCAATATCCTCGGCCTCCGGGGCAACGCTGGCACCAACGAGCGCAGACACTGGCGTACTTGCCGCCGCAAGAGCCTGTAAAGACTGCCAGGCTGCTTTGGCATTGGTGGAGCGAAATGTGATGCGCACCTGGGTCCGTCCCCTTTTTTAAACCCTGCACTATTTTGCGCCAGGAGGTGTTAACACCTCGCCCAACACCGAAGGGGAATGCCCAAAACCATGACCGATGCCGAAGCCAGAAATCCAACCGATCCTTTTGGGCTATCTGGAGCCCGGGTCTTAATCACCGGCGCTTCAAGTGGGCTGGGTGCGCACTTCGCATCAGCTTTGGCGCAAGCAGGGGCTAGGGTCGCATTGGCGGCGCGCCGCAGCGATCGAATTGAGGCCCTCGCTCAAGAGATCACAAAAACGGGCGGATCCGCGGTAGCTATTGGCCTCGATGTGCAGGATGAAGCCTCAATTATCGCTGGATTTGATGCAGCGCAGGCCGGCCTCGGCGGCCCCATGGACGTGGTGGTCAACAATGCGGGCATGAACAGCCAGGGGGCGGCGGTTGACCTCGACATCGCTGCCTTTGATCAATTGATAGCTGTAAATGTTCGCGGGGTGTTTCTGTGTGCCCGCGAAGGGGCGCGCCGCATGATGCAGGCTGGTGTGAAGAGTACGGGTAGGGGGCGGGTTATCAACATAGCCTCCATCGGCGCGCATACAGTCCTTCCGGGGCTAAGTGCCTATTGCACCTCAAAAGCGGCCGTCGCGATGATGACCAAAAGCCTCGCGCGTGAGTGGGCGCGCCAAGGCATCAGCGTCAACGCCATCTGTCCAGGATATGTCGAAACCGAAATAAATGCAGAATGGCTCTCGCAAGAGGGCGGCCAGCGCATGGTAAACGGCTTTCCGCGCAAACGACTGATGCGCGCCGGCGATCTTGACCATACGTTACTCTTTCTTGCGGGCGCGCATTCGGCCTATGTCACAGGGGCAGTGATCACCATAGACGACGGCCAATCACTCTAAAATGGATGCAGCGGAGGGCAAAGCATGGGTCAAGGGCCATTGAGCGGCGTAAAGGTCGTAGAGTTTCAGGGGATTGGCCCGGGGCCATTCTGCGCCATGCTGCTGTCCGATATGGGTGCCGACGTTGTACGCATTGACCGCAAAGGGGCGGGCGGTGCGGGCCGACACGACGTGACCAGCCGAGGACGTCGTTCTGTGGGGCTCGACCTCAAGAGCGCTGAGGACCGCGAGATCGCGCTTAAGCTACTTGACCGCGCAGATGCCATGATCGAAGGCTTTCGGCCTGGCGTTATGGAGCGCCTGGGTTTGGGGCCAGACGTTGCCCTGCAGCGCAACCCAAAACTGGTTTACGGCCGCATGACCGGATGGGGCCAGCACGGCACCCTGGCTGAAGCTGCCGGCCACGACATCAATTACATTGCATTGACCGGCACCCTGTTTGCGATGGGGCGTCGCGACGACAGCCCGCCACCACCGCTCAATCTGGTGGGTGATTTCGGCGGGGGTGCCCTTTACCTCGCAATGGGTATCTGTGCAGCGCTCGTCGATGCGGGAAAGTCCGGCAAGGGCCAGGTGATCGATTGCGCCATGACCGACGGCGCCGCAAGCCTTGCGGCCATGTTTTTCGGCATGCGCCATGCCGGCATTTGGACCGACGAACGCGACGCCAACCTCTTGGATGGTGGCGCACACTTCTACGACACCTATACCTGCAAGGATGGCGGATGGGTCGCAATCGGCTCCATCGAACCTCAGTTTTATGCCCTGCTGTTGGAAAAAACCGGCCTAAGCAACGATCCGGCCTTCCTCGCGCAATTGGATCGCTCAGCCTGGCCAATTCTTTCAGAGAAATTGAAGGCCGTCTTCCTCACCAAAACACGCGACGAGTGGTGCGCGATCATGGAGGGGTCGGATGTCTGCTTCGCGCCGGTTCTTTCGATGGCAGAAGCTCCAAACCACCCGCACAATCTGGCGCGGGAAACCTTTGTTGAGGCCTTTGGCGTCGTTCAACCCAACATCGCACCGCGGTTTGCCCGCACACCGGGGGCAATTCAGGGCGCACCGCCGCGAGGCGGCCAGCACACCGAAGAAGTCCTTAAGGACTGGGGCATCACCTCATGAATCCGCCACTGCCAAAGGACCGTCGACGCATCTATTTGATGCGACACGGCCGGGTAGACTACTTCAGCGAAGAGGTCATCAAGGCGGGCGACCATCGCATCGCGCGTCTGACACCCGAAGGCCGCGAGCAAGCCAGCGCAGCAGGCACAGCCCTCAGCGGCGTCCATTTCGATGTCGCGATTTGCTCGGGCTTGCTTCGCACCAGAGAGACAGCTCAGCTGGCGATGGCCCAGTTTCAACGCGCACCCGTCTTGGAAGAAATCCTGGCGTTTGAAGAATTGCGCGGGGGGACCCTCAAGTTTGAAACGCGCGCTGAGGCCGCCGCCGCGATGGCTGCACAGTTCCAGCGCAGCCACCTTCCTGGTGCCCGGATGTTTGCTGGCGAACGGTTTATGGACGCCCAAACCCGCGCAGTTTCTGCCCTTGAATCCCTGGTATTGGAGCGCGATTGGCGAACCTGCCTGATCGTGGCGCATGAGGGAATCAATCGCTTAATCCTGTCATGGATTGCCGGATGTGGACTTTCCGCTGCGCCGGCGTTCGACCAAGACACAGGCTGCATCAATGTCGTCGATATGGACGTCGCCTCAGACGAGTTGGGGGCCCCAGCGATAGCCCGCACCTATCTCAGATCGACCAACTTAACGCCCTACAACTGGATCAAGCACGGCATGGCGCGCACGAGCCTGGAAGCCATTTTTGTTCATGACGACAGCTGATCAACAGTCACCATCGCAGGAGGTCCACAATGCCCAGTGAAACCCCCGCGCCGCGTATTCGAGGCGTTCATCACACGGCATATCGCTGCAAGGACGCGCAAGAAACGCGCGCGTTTTATGAAGGCGTGCTCGGTTTGCCCCTAAAGGCCGCGCTGGTGTTTGAGGACGAACCGGGCACGGGACGGCCCTTGCCGTACATGCATTTGTTCTTTGAACTGGGCGACGGCAATTACGTGGCGTTCTTTGACGTGCCAGGAAAAGCGAAGCCTGAAAAGTTTGGCATGAAGTGGGGCATGGACCTGCACTTTGCCATGGAGGTGACCTCCATGGACGAGCTGATCCAGTTTAAACGGCGGCTTGAAGAGCAATCAGTCCCCTGTTTTGGGCCAATTGATCATCACTTTTGCCATTCGATCTACTTTTATGACCCCAACGGGATCAACGTCGAGATCACCACGCGAGACGAAAGCCATGAAGCGATCATGGCAGAAGAGGCAAAAACGGCCGATCGCCTCATGGCAGAATGGACCGCCCGCACATTGGAAGCGAAGCGTGAGGCTGGCGTGTTGCCCTGAACGGGCCGTTCATGCGTGGTTCAAATTCAATATGAGAAACCCTTCATCAAGACGGCGGCGCAACCATTTGTCCCTCGCACGCGTCGCCGTCGGACCCCAGCTGTGCCTCACCTAAGGCACAGCAAAAGAAAGCGCCGGCCGCCTTCGCTCAGCGGCCGGCGCAATCTGCTAAAAAGGGCTGATGGATCGCACCAACTTGATCCAGGCCGACGGTTTCAGTTGCGCTTGCGCCAATCTTAAGAATGCGCCTACACCAACGCCAAAGACGCGGGAACGGCATCAGTTACCCAGCACGTAAGGCGGATGAATTGTAATGGTCGACAAGGTTTTTCCAGATGCAAAGTCGGCCCTTGCCGGCATGACATTCGACGGCATGACAGTGATGTCGGGCGGGTTTGGTCTCTGCGGAATTCCCGAAAACCTGATCCTGGCGCTGCGCGATGCCGGGGTTAAGGGGATCACCGTCATTTCCAACAATGCAGGCGTCGATGGGTTTGGCTTGGGCCTTTTGCTCACAACCCGCCAGATCAAGAAAATGGTGTCGTCCTACGTCGGCGAAAACAAAGAGTTTGAGCGGCAGTTCCTGTCTGGCGAGCTCCAGCTGGAGTTTAATCCACAAGGAACCTTGGCGGAAAGGATACGAGCCGGTGGTGCTGGGATCGCTGGATTCTATACCAAAACCGGCGTGGGCACCAAAGTCGCCGAGGGCAAGGAACTCAAAGTCTTTGACGGCGAAACCTTTGTCTTGGAAACCGGCCTGAAGGCGGACCTGAGCATCGTGAAGGCCTGGAAGGGCGACGCAGAAGGCAACCTGATTTACCGCAAGACCGCGCGAAACTTTAACCCGATGATGGCGACCGCTGGAAAGGTCTGCCTTGCAGAGGTTGAAGAGATCGTCCCCGTTGGGGCGCTTGATCCAGATCATATTCACACGCCGGGCATCTACGTCGATCGGGTCATCCAAGCGTCATTTGAAAAACGGATTGAACAGCGCACCATTCGCCAGCGGGGGACGGTCTAATGCCTTGGACACGCGATCAGCTGGCGGAGCGTGCCGCCAAAGAGCTTCAGGACGGCTATTATGTAAATCTCGGCATCGGCATCCCGACGCTGGTTGCAAACTACATTCCAAACGGCATGGAAGTAACGCTGCAAAGCGAAAATGGCATGCTCGGGATGGGTCCATTCCCATTTGACGACGAAGTGGATGCAGACCTTATCAACGCCGGCAAGCAAACCATCACACAGCTCGCAAAGACCAGCTATTTCAGTTCATCAGACAGTTTTGCGATGATCCGCGGCGGTCATATCGATCTGTCGATCCTTGGTGCCATGGAAGTCTCTCAAACCGGAGACCTCGCCAATTGGATGGTGCCTGGAAAAATGGTCAAGGGCATGGGCGGGGCAATGGATTTGGTGGCCGGCGTCAAGCGTGTTGTGGTGGTCATGGAGCACACCGCAAAGGACGGAACGCCCAAACTCCTGAAGGCCTGCACACTTCCCCTTACGGGGGTGCGCGTCGTGGACCGTGTGATCACGGACCTTGGTGTCTTTGATATCGACAAACGAGGCAACGGCCCAATCCGCGTTGTCGATTTGGCTCCGGGCGTAACCTTGGAAAGCGCCCGATCAAGCACCGAAGCCGAACTCGAAGGCTAAGCCGCGCGCAATTACGATGACGGGCGATCGAAATTAGAACCTCTGTTCGAGCGGGCAGAATGTCCCATCAACCCGCGAGGGTCGTAATGCTTTAGATCAAGCGCAAAAGCAGCCATGTGCAACCGCCGCTGATGGTAGAGCGTAATCCATCTGAGATAACCCTCAAACCCCCTCAGGAGCGCATCTCAGATGAGCGAGCGCACAGCATTTGTCTTTGCAGGCGGCGGCAGCTTGGGCGCGATCCAAGTAGGAGCTCTGCGTGAGCTTGTTCGCCAGGGGATTGAGCCAGACTTCGTCGTCGGTGCGTCTGTGGGGGCGTTGAACGCGTGCTATTTTGCATCCCGTCCAACGGCGGAAGGAGTGGAAGAACTAGAGGCAATTTGGCGAAGCCTGACCCGCAACGACGTTTTTCCGATCACCTTTCGGGGCATGTTGGGGTGGTTGCGCGGCAGCGGCAGTGTCTTTGAGTCCAAAGCACTGCGAGACCTTGTCGAACGGCGCTTGCCCTTGAAACATCTCGAAGACGCTACCGTGCCTGTCCACGTTGTGGCGACAGACCTGGCCGGGGCCCCAAAGCAATTGTCCCGCGGCCTCGCAGTCGATGCCGTGTTGGCAAGCGCCGCCATCCCGATCGCGTTCCCGGCGGTAAAAGTGGGCGACGACTATTTGATGGACGGCGCAATCGCCGGCAACACACCGATCCTCACAGCGGCAGAACTAGGCGCAACCCGCATCATTGTTCTGCAAACAGGGTATGCCTGTTCCATTGACGGACCGCCGCGTGGTGCCATCGCTCGAGGCATGCACGCTTTGACCTTGCTCATTTCCAATCAAATGGAGCGCGACCTTAGGCTCTTGGAAGGCAAGTTGGATATCCACGTTGCCCCACACCTGTGTCCGCTTGATGTGTCCCCTTTCGATTTTTCCCACGCCGCCGACTTGATCGAGCGCTCCGCGCGCACAACCCGCGACTGGATCGCTGCAGGAGGACTCAATCGGTTAGAGACGTCGCGTGTCTTCAACCACACTCATGGTGCGATGCAATCAAGCATGCCCGCTTTCGGCGGCCACGATCTCGTTGCTTACTTTGTCGAACCCAAGGGCCCAACGCCGGGCAACCCAGATTTCAAGGTCGAACACGCCGGCCGCACTTATCTTTTCGCGAACAAAGCCAACAAGGACGCCTTCGCCGCCCAACCAGATCGCTACCTGCCTCAATTTGGCGGACAATGCGCGTTCGCTTTGGCAAGCGGGCAAAACATCAAGGGTGACCCGCATCACTTCAAGGTTGTCGACGGAAAACTGTATTTCAATCTGAATGCGGACATTCACGCGAAGTGGGAGCGCAACCTCGAGACCTTCATTCGCCGCGCAGACGAACACTGGATCCAAGCCAACCACTGACCGCTGCTTCGGAGCCAAACTGCACGGGCGCTCGGACGAAAAAGCGCGGCATCGCGGCTCAATCCAATCCAAGTGCCTTCAGCGCGTCCATCACCCCCTGGTAGCGTGGTTGAATATCGTCCCCGATGTGGGCGTGAGTGGGGATGTAAAAGAGCCCAAGATCGAGGCCCTTAAGGGCGAGCGCGGCGCATTGCTCCGGCATGATCAATCCGAGCTCGCTTGGGGCCAAAGACGGGTCTGGCAAGGCGCGTGCGATCATGGGCGTATAGACGGCACCTGGCAGCAAAACGTGGACATCAAGCGCGTCCCTGCATTCGTCTGCAAGCCACTCCGCAACGATGAGCACGCCGTGTTTGCTCGCGGCATACAAGCCAATCCCATTACCCTTAACGGCGGCTGGCACGCTCAACGAGTTTTCTGAGCCGGTAATCATCAGGCGTCCGCGCTGTTGGTTGTGTGCTAAGACGCTCAGGTAGGCCTGGGTTAGGCGAACGGCTGCGAACAGATTGACGTCAAACATGCGGTCGACATTTGGCCCCCACGGCTCGTGCTTCAGCCGCTTATAGTGCCCGATCCCCGCGTTGGAGCAGATCAGGTCAAGCCGCCCGCGCCAACCAAAAGCGCGGTCGATAAGGCCTGGTATCGTTTCCGGCGCGCTGAGGTCGATGGCGATGGGAAGGGCGTTTTCGCCGATCTCTGCCGCCACAGACCCCAAACCGCTTTGCTCAACGTCGGCCAACGCGACATGCGCGCCCCGAGCAGAAAGCCCAAGAGCGAGCGCTCGGCCGATCCCCGAGGCAGCCCCTGTGACCAAAACAGTTGTGTTCGTGTAATCAATCATAGCGAGCTTCGAGACGCCAAGCCCATCAAACCGTCAAGCTAAATCCGCAATCAAAAGAGCAAAAAGCCATCGCGCCCTTCCAGCGACCCCGCGCATGTGCAGAGGGATAGTGGGCAGGCACCACT
>JBMOEW010000023.1:0-42443 GCA_049314555.1 Caulobacterales bacterium | reverse complement strand
CGCAAGGGCTGTCGCGCGGCTGTCAAATGGTCCACTTTGAACTGTTTCGTCCAAGCTTAGCCAAACCCGGGCGATTTCTTCAGGACGCGCGACGCGTTCCCGACTGGTTTTCGGAAGGGGGCGCAATCCCGCCGCGGGGTTGACGTGCAACCACCCCAAGCTGATGGCGTGGTTGAAGCTTTGACGCAAAACCTCCAACGAAGTGTTTGAAGCGGCCGGTCCTGACTGCTCGGCTATCTGCGATAGCGCCTCCATGCACTTTGCGGCCGATATGGCTTCGACGGGCATATCGCCAAAGCGGGGGACGAGGTGCCTTCGCAGGTAGTTGCGTTCCAACTCATGGCGGGATGCGGCGAGGCGCTGCGCCGATTGTTTGGCGTAACGCTGCGCAAGAGCCTCAAAGGTTTGGGTGCGCTGTGTGGTAGCCTTTTCCCTCGCAGCCCGCTTTTCTGCGAGTGGATCGCGACCGTAAATCCGGCTCGCGCTCAACAGGTCGAGAGCGGCGCGACGCGCCTGATCCAGCGTCATGGCGCGAGCATCACCAAGGTGGGGCTCGCGTTGCCGGCCGTCTGAGTCGCGATAGACCACGTAGAACGCCTTGGCGCCAGTTGTAGTAATCTTGAGGACAAGACCCGGAACCGCAGCGTCCCACAGGCGCTGTCGTGCGCCTTGGCTTGGCTGAGCCGCGTTCACGAGAGATTGTGTTAATCGCATCGCTTGCCCGCGCACTTTCGCTCTCCACTGACCTCTACGTTGGGGCCTTTGGCCAGCACAGGGCCAGCAACGGGCCAGCAAACTGGCCCGGGCGCCGCCGGGCTTAGTCGGCTTGCATAGAAATGGGAGTTTTGAAAAAGTCAATATAAGCAGTAATTTACCGGGCTTGGCCGGGCTCGATCCGTCTCAGTCGAAGTGTCCAAAATGACTTTGACATCGTCTGGGTCACAGGTTCAATCCCTGTCGCGCCCACCATTGTTTTCAAGGGGTTGAGATTATTCGCGAGCACAGAGCCTTGGGGCGGCTGGGTGTTCCCACGAGGCTCCCGCGTCAATTGCCCCAATCCATCAAGGCGCCGCCGCCGTGCCCCGCCGCAGGCCCGCGAGCGCCACCGTCATATTTGTCCGCGTGTGATTGGCAACAAGCAGCAGCTCATCCCCCGCGTTGAGCTCGATCGGCTCGGCAAAACGATGGACCACATGCATCCATCCGTTCGCGCCCGCGGTCGCGGTCGGCCGGTTTTCGTAGGTGGACTCTGCATCCAGATCGAGGCGCAGCCATTGCGCCACCCCAACGCAGCGCCCAGACGCCCGAACAGGAACAGCGATCTCGTGCCGCTCCGGCGGGAAGTGCGACTGCATCAGATCGAAACTCAGAATCTCAAAGTCTTCCGACAAGATATCATGCGGCAGCCGATCCAGGTGCAGGCCGAACTTGCTCGACGCAAACAAATTGAACCGCGACAGGTCAAAGCCAGCCGCCTGCGAGGCGTAAGCCTGCGCTTCCACCGTTGCGCCGCCGATCAAATACCCCCGCGCAGCGGCGCGCCGCGGAATAACCACCGCATCCGGCGTCAACAAATGTTCGCGCGCATGCTCAAGGCTCGGTAAAACACCTTCGGTCAACAGACTGCTGCAAAACGTCTCGGTCACCAGGACATTCGCGCGGGCCCACAAATCGCGCCCAATTTTCAATTCATCAGAACGCTTGGCATGCAGCGTAATGGCGTCGCCATAACCGTTGGCAGCGATAACCTCACAGGCTGCGGCAGCGATAGCCGGCACAACTTCGCATGTGGTAACTTTGGCAGCTCCAGCCCGCGCTGCCATCATCGCCAGCAGGCCAGAGCCCGCGCCAATATCGAGCACCCGTCGCCCAGGAGCCGCCCTGCGCAGCGCCTGGTCATAGGCATCATTGCGTGCGGCATCGGCCATCATCGGAAAATGCCAGGCCGGCGCAACGCCAGCGCAGGCAAGATCCAGGTTGTCGCGCGCCTCGATGTAGGTTGGATCAATTTCAAGGGCGCGTCGGTAAGCCCGGATCGCATCCTCATCCTCGTTCAGGGCGGTCAGCGCCGCACCCAAATTGTTGAACGCTTGGGCGAAGTTCGGATCTTGAGCGATCGCGTCTTCAAACGCGTGACGGGCGCCGGCAGGATCGCCACTTGAATGCAGCACGACACCAAGATTGTTGTGATACTCCGCGTCCAGCGGATTGGCTTCAGCCGCGCGTTGAAGGAACTGCGTCGCCGCGTTCACATCGCCGTCCGCAAACGCGAGCAACCCCAATTGGTGGTTGGCAATCGGATGCGCCGGATCGCCTTGCAGAATGGAGTGGAAGAGCCCCGCCGCTTTGACCACCTCGCCGCGCGCATACAGGGCGATTGCGAAATCCAAGAGTTCGCCGCTATTGTCTTCGTGGGCAAGCATGCGTCGGCTCCTAGCTGCGCCCATCATGGCTAGGCCTTTTTTCATTAACGAAACCTATAGACCAAAGGGCCATAAACCTTTCATCGTTTGGACCTTCAAAGCCGATCTGGGTTCTCGATCAGTTCAGCGAGCTCAGCCATAAACCGTCCAGCATCCGCCCCGTCGATCGCCCGGTGATCGCAACTCAAAGACAGATGCAGCATCGGCAACACAACAACTTTGCCCTTTTGGGCAACGGGTTCGGGTTGCGCGCTGCCGATCGCCAAGATCGCCCCCTGCGGCGGGTTGATGATCGCATCAAACTGCTCGACACCAAACATCCCCAGGTTGGAAATGCCAAAGCTGCCGCCTTCAAACTCGTGTTGTTTCAGTTTGCCGTTGCGCGCCCGATCAGCAAAGTCCGCCATCATGCCGCTGATTTCCGCAACGCTACGTAAGTCAGCGCGGGTCACGATCGGGGTGAGCAAACCGCCCTCGGTGGCCACAGCCACCCCGATATCGGCAGTGCTGAACCTGTGAATCTGATCGCCATGCACCTGGATGTTCAGCGCGGGCACTTGCTTCAGCGCCAACGCACAAGCGCGAATGAGATAGTCATTTAGGCTCGGCTTAGGTGAAGTTGCCGTACGCAGGTCAATAAGCTTGTCGGCCCGCACCCGTCGCCGGAAATAAATGTGCGGGATTGTCGACTTCGATGTCGCCAAACGACGCGCGATCGTCTGGCGCATTTTGGACATCGGCAAAATCTCGGGCCCGCCGCCCAAAGGTGTGGTCAAAGGCAGACCAGCCGCGGTCAGAACATCGCCTCGGGATATGCGCCCATGCGGACCAGTGCCCACAAGGCCTGAAAGGTCAACGCCGTGCATTGCAGCCAGCCGCCGCGCCATGGGCGAAGCAAAAGCGGCTGTCTCGGGAGACAACGCAAACGGGCCCTTGAGCGCGACGTGCCGTTCCGCTCGGGTCGCTTGATGCACATCCTGCAGCGATACGCGCCCACCGCGCCCCGAACCGGAGACGGTCGCAGGGTCAATTGCCAGCGCTAGGGCCTGCGCATGCGCGGCCGGGCTTATGGCCGCGCTGTCAGCGACGCGGGCAGGGGCAGTCACCGAGCGTGGCTGCATTGCAGGGGTGTCGGTCGCCGCCGGGTCGCTGCGCGGACCCACAAATTGGGCCACAAACGCATCAATGTCTTCCGCCCGCGCGTCACGGTCACCATAAACCGCCAGCAACGCCCCAACGGGATACGTTTCCCCCGGCTTTGCCAAAAGCCTGACCAGGCATCCGTCGGCTTCTGCTTCGACTTCGTTGGTGATTTTGTCGGTCTCGATCAAGGTGAGGATCGCATTGCGAGAAAACACCTCGCGCTCCGCTACCATCCACTCCGCAACCGTGCCTTCGCTCATTTCGATGCCCCACTTGGGCATGGTGAAAGCCTTGAGATTTGACATGTTTCCGGCCCTCAACGAAAGGCGAGCGCGCGACGCACGGCGGCTTCGATTTTGCCAGGTCCCGGCAGCCACGCTTTTTCCAATTCGCGGGCAAACGGGATAGGCGTGTGTGGCGGCGTGACCATTTCGATAGGGGCTTTCAAGGATGAAAACGCCCGCGACGCCACCAGCCCAGCGATATCCGAAGCTAGGCTGCAGCGCGGCGTGCTCTCATCAACGATCACCAGCCGACCCGTCGCTTCAACGGAATCAAGAATGGCCTCTTCATCGAGCGGGCTTGTGGTTCGCAGATCGATCACATCACAGCCAACGCCCTGCGCGGCCAGCCGATCGGCCGCGATCTCTGAAAGGCTGACCATCAACCCGCAAGTGACGATCGTAACATCGCCCCCCTCGCGGACCATCCGGGCTTGACCAAATCGCACGCGGTAATCACCGTCAGGAACTTCGCCGGTCACCCCAAACAAGGCTTTGTGTTCAAAGAACATCACCGGGTCATCCCCGCGCAAGGCCTCCGTGAGCAGGCCCTTCGCGTCCGCTGGTGTCGTCGGCAAGACAACCTTCAAGCCCGGGATCGATGTCATCATCGCATAGACCGACTGGCTGTGTTGGGCGGCGGCATTGAGGCCGGCACCATAGATCATGCGCACAACAGCAGGGCAGGTGGACTTACCGCCAAACATATAGCGAAACTTGGCCATCTGGTTCCACAGCTGGTCCAAGCTAACGCCCACAAAGTCAGCAAACATGAGTTCCGCAATCGGGCGTTTGCCAGCCAACGCAAGACCAGCCGCCGCGCCAACGATGGCGCTTTCGGAAATCGGGGTGTCAATCACGCGGTTCGCGCCGAACTTGGCATAGAGGCCCCCTGTGGCACCCCAAATCCCACCAATGGCTTCCGGGCCGCCAGCAGTCCCGTTCCCGCCGACGATGTCTTCCCCGAGCACCAGAACGTCCGGGTTGCGTTCCATTTCAGCGTGGATCGTGTGGTTGATCGCTTCGCGGATCGTCATCTTTTGCATGTGTCCGCTCCCCTCAATATGAAACATAAACGTCGGTGGTGACGCTTGACGGATCAGGCGGAGCGGCAGCTCTAGCCTCCGTCGTCGCCGCTTCAATGAGGGCCAAGGCCTCCGCGTCGACGGCATCAAGGTCTTTGTGGCTAAGCAATCCCGCGGTCGTTACCTTCTCGCGAAACGCCTTCAAACAGTCCCGCTCAGCGCGAATCCGATCAATTTCTCCAGGTCCCCGATAGCGCTGCGGATCGCCTTCGAAATGGCCATAGAACCGCTCGGTATCGAGCTCGATCGCCGCCGGCCCGTTCCCAGCGCGCACATAATCCAGCACTTCGCGCATCGCCTCGTAAGTGTCGAAAAAGTCGCTGCCGTTCGCGCGCCAAACCTTCATGCCAAAGGCCTCAGCCCGACTGGCAATGTCTTTGTTGGTTCCGACGGCATATTCAAAGCCGGTATGCTCCGAATAGTGGTTGTTCTCGAACACAAAAACACACGGCGCTTTCGTAACGACCGCCATGTTCATGGCTTCAAACGTCGTGCCTTGGTTGCAAGCGCCATCGCCGGAAAACGCGATTGCCACTTTTCCCTTGCCGTCAATCTTTGCTGAAAGCGCGGCCCCAACGGCCTGCGGCGCTCCAGCCCCCACAATCCCGTTCGCGCCAAGCATGCCCACAGACACATCCGCAATATGCATGGACCCTGCCTTGCCTTTGCAAAGCCCGTCCGCTCGGCCGTAAATCTCCTTCATCATGCCCTTCACATCGCAGCCCTTGGCGATGCAATGGCCATGGCCCCGATGAGTGGAAACGATGAAGTCATCGTGCGCCAGATGCTCACACACCCCTACGGCAGCGGCTTCTTGGCCGCAATACAGATGGGTAAAGCCTGCGATGTCTCCGGTTTTGATTTCGTCGTGCAGCCGTTCCTCAAAGGCGCGGATCACGGCCATCTGGCGATAGGCGCGCAGCAACTGATCTCGACTAAGTTGCACTGTCACTCTCCCCACATTTTTTGATTTTCGAACCATGTCTTAAGGCCCAGAAGGAAAACACGTTCTCGGATGTTCGGATAGATGTTTCGCAACGCCCCCAGTTGAAGGGCAATCTTGAAGAATTCCGCCACTAGGCATCCTAAAGTAGGGCGACGCACAGGGGCACCACGCGCAATCGCTTCACGCAAAGAGAGTTAACAACGCAAGCTGACGGGGTGCTGCCGTCGGCCTTCGCCTTGGTTCCGGCAAGGGTGCGACCGTCACAAAAAATAACTAAATTTGTAACAGAAGCTTCAACAACGCGTCACCGCAGTATTGCAATCCCCGCCTAAAGGAAACCGATCCGTTAACGAGTGAGGTGGCCATCGTGGGTAACTTCGCCGAATGGATGGGGGTCACAATGCATCTGAAAGTAAAATCCCGCGCGATCGTCGCAGCCCTGGCGCTTGGGCTGGCGGCCTGCAGCGGATCTAGCGTTTCCTCGCCTGGCGCAACCAGCGCCGGAACTGGCTCTGGCGGCGGCACTGGCGGCGGCGGCACGGGCGGTGGCGGGACCACGGTTTCCTGCCCAACCGGCACGACCAGCGTCGGTTCGCTGGCCGGCAGCACGATTTGCGGCATCTCCGGCCAAATCTTGAGCGATCTCACCCTGCGCCGCGTCGCCGGCGTGGTCTATCAGCTCACCGGCCGCGTCGATGTCGGCGCTGACGTGGGCGGCGCAGGCAACAACACCAACGGTCGTTCTGTCACTTTGACGGTAGAGCCAGGGGTGACGGTATTTGGGGCGTCGGGCCTGGACTACCTGGTCATCAACCGCGGCTCGCGCATTTTCGCGGAAGGCACCGTCTCTCAGCCGATCATCTTCACCAGCCGCAACGACATTGCCGGAACCGGCAACCGCGACACCGCGCAAGCCGAGTGGGGCGGTTTGGTGCTTTTGGGTCGTGCGCCGATCAACGAGTGCCGCGCCTCTGGCGTCGCCGGCGGTGCGGTGGATTGCGAAAACGAGATCGAAGGTGTGGCCGGTGCCTCGGCCCTGTTCGGCGGCAACACGCCCACCGACAGCTCCGGCACCCTGCGCTATGTCCAGGTTCGCTACCCAGGCTTTGAACTGTCCGCCGGCCGCGAGCTGAACGGGATCACTTTCGGCGGCGTTGGCTCCGGAACCACCGTTGAATATGTTCAAGTTCACAACAGCTCCGACGACGGTGTTGAGTTCTTCGGCGGCACCGTAAACGCGCGCTACCTCGCCATCACCGGCGCGGATGACGACAGCGTCGACGTCGAAATGGGCTACCAAGGGCGCATTCAGTTCCTTGCGATCCGTCAGCGCGCTGGCGGCGGCGACAAGTTGTTTGAAAACGACAACTACTCCGGCACCCTCACCACTCTGACGGCTGACCTTGTCAACAAGACGCCGCGCTCCAATCCGACCATCGCAAACTTTACCGCCGTGGGCGTGAACCCGAACGGCTCTGGTGCAAGCGCTGCAATTGGTGGTCTTCACCAGCGTGAAGGCATGGCTGGCTCGTTTGTGAACGGCATCGCCGCCGGTTCCGGAGCGTGCTTGGATATCGACAACCAAAGCCTCTCGACAGCCCTGCCGAGCTACAATGGGATCTTGCTTGGCTGCGCCACCGCGTTCAACACGGACGCAGACGATGAAGCAGTGACCTTCAACGCCGGGTCCAACAACGTTGTTGCCACCCCATCCCAGCTGACCTTGACCGGTCTGCTACCAGGTCCCTTCGAGCGGGCGCGCACGCCGGCTCCAACTCCATCCGGATTGACACCGGCGGCTTACCTGGGCGCGTTCTCGCCAACCGAAACGGTTGCAAGCAACTGGACAACAGGTTGGACGTTTGCCGGCTCTGTCTTCCCAATCGCCGGGTGCCCTGCAGGCACCACCGAAGACGGTACTTTGGCTGGTCAACGCCGCTGCGTGTTGCCATCCGTCATCGTCGCCAACACACGCCTCTCTTTCGGCAACATCTACGAGGTTAATGGCCGCGTGGACGTGGGTCGTGACATTGGCGCGGCAGCCACCAACACAAATGGCCTGTCCGTTGACCTGACGATTGACCCGGGTGTGACCTTGTTCGGTCGTAACGGCCTGGACTACCTCGTGATCAATCGTGGGTCGCGGATCTTCGCGAACGGCTCGCCGACAGCTCCCGTGATCATGACGTCCTTTGCCGATTTGACGAACCCGGCCGGCCGCAATGAAGCGACCGCTCAGGGCGAGTGGGGCGGTTTGGTTCTGCTCGGTCGCGCGCCGATCAACGAGTGCCGCGCCTCCGGTGCGGTGGGCGGTACCGTCGATTGCGAAAGCGAAGTCGAAGGCGTGGCGGGTACGCCAGCCCTCTTCGGCGGCGCTCTGGCCAACGATAACTCCGGCAGCCTCACCTACCTCCAAGTGCGCTATGCGGGCTTTGAGCTGACGGCCGGTCGCGAGCTGAACGGCATCACCTTCGGTGGCGTCGGTTCCGGAACCACCCTGGAGTATGTCCAGGTCCACAACAGCTCGGACGATGGGGTCGAATTCTTCGGCGGCACCATCAATGGCCGGTACCTGATCATGACCGGTGCGGACGACGACAGCTTCGACGTCGAAATGGGCTACACCGGCAACCTGCAGTTCCTTCTGGCGGTGCAACGCGCCGGGGGCGGGGACAAGCTGGTTGAAAGCGACAACTACTCAGGCACCCTGACAACGTTGACCAGCGTTCTCGTCAACAAAACCCCGCGCTCAAATCCAACTGTCGCGAACTTCACCTTCGTTGGCGTCAATCCAAACGGCTCCGGAGCGAGCGCGGCGGTGGGTGGTCTTCACCAACGCGAAGGCATGGCGGGCACGTTCGTGAACGGTGTCGTCACCGGCTCTGGTCAGTGCTTGGACATTGACAACCAGTCGCTGACAACCGCCCTGCCGACCTACCGTTCGATCCTCCTGGGTTGCGCGACGGCCTTCAACACCGACGCCGATGATGAAGCGACCGTCTTCAACGCGGGCACAAACAACGTTGCGAATGCCGCTTTGACTCTCCAAAGCGTCTTCGTGAACGGCACCTTTGAGACGGCGGCCACGTCTTCCACCCCAAGCGGTTCGTTCTTCACGCCAGCCCCTTACGTTGGCGCTGTGCGGAACGCCTCCGACACCTGGTGGCAGTCATGGACCTGCGGTCTGGTGTCAGGTGCCAGCTGCTAACCCACACGTGTCAGGCCGGGCGCAGCAGGGGATGCTGCGCCCGGTTCCACTTTTCCCGCGATGGGGACCGGACCTATGAAATCCTTTAAAACTTCGCTGCAACGTTTGCTGCTGCTGGCCAGCGCCGCCATGGCCCCGGGCCTCGCAGTTGCGCAAGAGGCCCAACCCTCTCCAGCAACCCCGCCTGCTGAAGAATCCACCGGCGAAAGCTCTGACGAAATCGTCGTTCTTGGGCGCTTTATTCCTGAGCCGATGCGCCAAACGTCCGAAGTGGCGACTTTCCTGTCCGCTGACGATCTTGCCCGTCAAGGCGACGGCGATGCAGCCTCAGCCCTTACGCGACTGTCTGGCCTGTCGGTTGTTGGCAGCCGCTTTGTGTTCGTGCGTGGCTTGGGCGATCGCTATTCCTCAGCCCAGCTGAACGGGTCTCCGCTGCCCAGCCCAGAGCCGCTGCGCCGCACCGTGCCGCTCGACTTGTTTCCGTCGAATATTCTTGGCGGTGCTGTTGTCCAGAAAACCTTCTCGCCGAATTACCCTGGCGAGTTTGGCGGCGGCGTAATCGATCTGCGCACGATCAATGCGCCCAATTCGCCGTTCTTCAGCATCAAGGTTGGCACCGGCGGCAACACTGAAGCGACGCTTCGCGAAGGCCAAGTGTACTACGGCGGCGACTACGACTGGACCGGGTACGACGACGGCACCCGGGACCTACCCAGCGCCATTGCAGGGGCGGTGGCCACCAATCGGCCGTTCAATAATTTGAACTTTACCGACGCCCAATTGGAAACGCTGGGCGAAAGCCTCGCGAACTCGCCGCTGACGGTTCTCCAACAGCAAGAGATCCCGCTGGACGTCGACGTCGAAGTTAATGGCGGCACCTCCATTGACATTGGTCGCTACAACCTCGGCTTGATCGGCGTCGCAAGCTACGGAAACGAGTGGCGTTTCCGTGAAAGCATGTTCGGCAGTGCCGCCAGCACGACCCGTGGCGTCCGCGAAAGCACCGTGTGGGACATCACAGCCAACGCCCTCGGCGGCGCGAGCCTCGGGTGGGACGATCACGAAATCAAGGCAACGCTCTTTTACGTTCACAACACCACAAAAGAGACCGAGCGCACAAACTCCGACGACGTGAACCAAGGTCGCTCGCTTCGCGAAGCCACCGGCTGGTACGAGCGGGAACTGATTTTCGGCCAACTGACGGGCGAACACGGCTTTGGTGACGCCTTGGAAGTGGATTGGCGCCTGTCGGCTGCCCAAACCACCCGCGATACGCCCTACAATCGGTTCATCAACTACCAAGTGAACCCCACCACGGGCGCATTCTTCTACCGTGACCGCGGCAACGACAATCGCACAAGCTTCTCTGATCTGACCGACGAGATCGTCAGCGGTGGCGCAGATGCCACCTATACGATCGCGCTGTCAGATGTCCGGGATTTGGAACTGTCGGCGGGTGTGGACTACAGCCACACCGTCCGGAACTTCAACTCGCTGGATCTGGCCTTCACGCAGCTCCAGTCGCCCTTGCCAGCCGACGTGTCCGCGGCCCGGGTCGACTTCCTGTTCAGCCCGGACAACATCAACGCGCAACGGTTTCAATTGCGCATCAACAACCCACTCAACGTGGCCTATAAGGGCGATCTTTTGGTCAACGCGGCGTATGCCCGCGCGGACGTAGAGATCCTTCCCTTGGTGCGCTTGGCCCTTGGTGCGCGGTACGAAGACGGGTCCTTGACCGTCCAGTCGCGCTCGCGGTTTGGTCAACCTGCGGCTCCAACAACAAATATCGACAACACCTATCTGTTGCCGGCTGCCACGTTGACCTGGAACTTCGCTGAAGACCTCCAACTCCGGTTGGGATATTCGCAAACCATCGCGCGCCCGCAATTCCGCGAGCTCGGCGCTTCGCTCTACAACGATCCAGATTCGGATCGGACCTATCGCGGCAACCCGCTTTTGGTTGATAGCGAGCTGCAAAACTACGACGCCCGCCTGGAATACTACTTTGGCCGCAACCAGTTCGTGACCGGCGGCGTCTTTTATAAGACCATCGAAAACCCGATCGAAGAGTTCTCGTTCTCCACCGGCGGCGGCGACATCACCTCGTACTACAACGCGCCGGAAGCAGAGCTCTACGGCATCGAGTTGGAATACCGCACCCGGTTTGAGATGCCCTTCGAAGGGCGTTTCTTCGAGGGACGTGACTGGATTTTCTCGGTCAACTACACCTATACCAAGGCCGAGATTGTGGTGGATAACCCAGAGACCCGTGTCGCAGACCCGGGGCGGATTCTGTTCTCCGATCCGACAACCCGCGCCGGCAACCTTGTGGAAGACGGCTCGCAAATGGTCGGCCAATCTCCAAATCTGGCCAATCTTCAGTTCGGCTGGGAGACAGATGTGGACCAGCTGACCATGCTGGTTGGGTATGTCGACGAGCGGATCTTGGAGCGCAGTGGCTTCACCTCCAACGCGGGGGGCACGCTTCGCTATGTCGACACAAGCGTGGTCGAAGACGCCTCGATTAACTTGGATCTGGTATACCGTCGGACCTTGAGCGTGCTTGGTCACGAAATCAATCTTGGGGTCAGCGGCCGCAATTTGCTCAACGAAGACCATGTCGAAACTCGGACCGGAACCGGCGAAGACATCAACACCTACGCCCGGGGATCAAGCTGGTCGATCAGCTTGTCGCGGGAGTTTTGATCAGCATTGACCGAACTGGCCGTGTGCGGCTCACCCGGTCAATGTCGGTCTCTTGATACCTGGGCCCCTGTTTCGCGTCGCTGCGAAGCAGGGGCAAGGGCGTTAATCGGACCTGAGGCAAGCTGAGTGGCTTAGCCACGCGGCCGCCCGAAAGGGTCAAAACGGCAACACCGACAGCGGATAAGGCAAAGCCAACCGTTGACAGGTGTTTCTTTTGGAAAGCAAGTGGCGCATGGTTTTGGTCATGCGCGAATTGAACGGGGTGCACATGGCACAGGCGCGAAAACTCCTCCTGGTTCAGTCCGGGTCCAGCCTCCGCACCCGCGCGGCCGATGCCGTGCGTGCAGGCATGGAAGCCATTCTGCTAACGGTCGCCGCGTTCGGCGTGGCGCAGGCGGCGTGGGCATTGGTGTCGCCCAGCCATGCCGGCGCGCGCGCCAGTGACGCAGACGAACCCGATAGCCCTGTAGCGCAATCAACCAACGTCACGGACTCCGCCTTTGCGCCAGGCGCAACCAATGCAGGCGCGTCGGGGTACGTCACCACGCTCCTCGCGGGCATCGAGTTGAAGGGCCTTCGCACAAGCGCTGAAGGTGTCGAAGGCGGGGCGATCCTGGCACTCCCGAACGGTCGCCAGAACGCCTTCGTGACCGGCCAAGAAATTGCCCCGGGCGTCATCTTGGGCGAAGTGGGCGTTGATTATGTAATCTTCGACCATGCCGGCGGTGCGATGCGCATGCCTTTGCCACAGGCAGAGTCCTTCTCCTATGCGCGCGCGCTAATCGGGCTGGATCCAGCCCCCAATCCTGACGTCGCGCCCGCGGCGGTTGCGCAAAATGTGGCCCTTGCGGCACCAATCGTTACGGTGAATGTCGACCAGCAAGAGCTGCCGGCGGCAGAAATGCAGTGGCTGTCCCAAACGCTTTCGGACGTTCAAGAAGACGCCGCAAGCGGCCAAGTGTGGCGCGTAGCGGGGCCGTTACCGGCCTCTGCCCAAGCCGCAGGTTTGCAAGCGGGAGACGTTATTGTGGCGGTTGACGGCATCACGCCGGGCCAAGGCGCGCAAGCCTTTATCGAAGCTGCCCGCGACGGCGTGGCGGCCCTCACAGTCCGAGGCAGCGATGGGGCCATGCGCGTCCTGACCCTTCGAACAGGGGCCCCGATATGATGGGCAAACGCACGTCAATCGCGGCCCTTGCCGCGGGTATTGCTGCGGCATTTTTGCCATGGTCGGGCGCGGCAGTGGCCCAACAGCCAACGCAAAGCGGCGCAGTCGCGCTGCGCGAAGTGGACATTCGCGCCTTCATTGCAGACGTTTCAAACGTCACCGGGCGAACCTTCATCATAGACCCCCGCGTCCAAGGCAACGTAACGGTGCTCGCGCCCCATTCCTTGCCAGAGCGCGAACTGTTCGATGTGTTCTTGTCCACCCTGCGCGTGCATGGATTTGTGGCCGTCCCAACCGCAACCGGTGCCTACCGGATTGTGCCTGACGAAGTGGCATCCCGCGACGCCAGCGCCCGCCAAGGCCAAAGTGCGGAAAACAGATACGTGACCCAGGTCTTTCAACTGCAGTTCGCTGACGCTGAAAGCGTTGCCGCAACGGTCCGCCCGATGCTGTCCGAACGCGGACAAGTCTCTGCCAGTCGCCGCGGAAACTCCGTGGTGTTGGTAGATTATGGATCGACGGTCACACGCCTGCGCGATGTGATCGGCCAATTAGACCGCGACACTTCAAGCTTTCGCTCCATACGTCTGCGTAACAGTGCGGCCTCCGATATGGCGCGCTTAGCGCTATCGATGGCAACAGCCGTGGGCGAAGAAACGGGCACGAGGTCGCTCCTGCAAGCAACGCCGGTCCAGTCTTCAAACACCCTCGTTTTGCGCGGCGATCCAGCTCTTTTGGATCGTCTGGCTCAGGTGCTGGGGGAGTTGGACGCTGCCGCCATTAACGACGCGGCGGTGCAAGTCATTCCTTTGCAGTACGCCGTCGCAAGTGAACTTGTGCCCGTCCTGCAACAAATTTCCGCTTCGCTCACCGCCCCAACGGGCGAAGGTCAGCCGGCCGCGGGCCGCTCGGCCAATATTGCCAGTCACCAACCGACCAATTCCTTGATCATCAACGCCAGTCCAGATGTCCAAGACGCTTTAGCCCGTGTGGTGCGCTCACTCGATGTGCGTCGTGAACAGATCCTGGTGGAAGCGATCATTGTGGAAGTGTCTGACAGCGCCGCGCAAGAACTCGGCCTGCAGTTTCTGCTTTCAGGCAACGGTGATGACGCAGTGCCTTTCCTGTCCACAAGCTACGCCAACGCGGCCCCGAACCTGCTCGCCGTGACCGGTGCATTAACGGTCCGCGATGGCGATGGCGACGAAGAAAGTGAAACCGTAACTGAACTGCGCCGCGCAGCTGTCCGCTCGTTGTTGGGAAGTTCGGGTGCGCTGCTCGGGGTTGGCCAGCAAACCAATGACGGCTCTATTCTAGGCCTGATCTTGAATGCCTTGGCCGAAGATCAAGACTCAAACGTTCTTTCAACACCTTCCGTCATGACGCTGAACAACGAAACCGCGTCGATTTTGGTAGGGCAGCAAATTCCGATCACCACCGGCGAGGCCCTTTCGGGCGGCAACGACAATCCATTCCGCACCATTCAGCGGGAAGATGTTGGTGTTGAACTCAAAGTGCGCCCGCAGATCAGCGAGAACGGGGCCATTCGACTTGAGATCAGCCAAGAAGTCTCAAGCATCTTCGGCCCGATTGTTCAGGACTCAACAGACCTCATCACAAATCGCCGCGCCATCAACACGGTCGTGCAGGTCGATCCGGGACAGATCATCGTCTTGGGGGGATTGATCCAAGAAGATGTCCAACGGTCGCAGTCCGGCGTGCCCGGCTTGCGAAATCTGCCTGTCGCTGGCCGCCTGTTCCGCAACGACAACGAGTCCCGTCGGCGCACGAACCTCATGGTGTTCCTGCGTCCAACCGTTGTCTCGAGCCCGGAGCAGGCCCGCGACGTAACGATGCGCCAATACGAAGCCTTGCGCGCTTATCGCGGCTTGGATGGTGGCATCCGTCAGCAACTCGATCAGCAAATGGGCGGCGTGCGCCAACCAGCCCTCGCGTCCCAGCTACCCGCCGCCGGAGCAGACCAGTCAGGTTCTGCTGCCGTGGGTTCAACCGCGCCTGCTGGCAGCGCGAACACGTCCACATCGCCGCAATGACCACGACACTGACCTGGGCTTAACGCAACGAGCATTCAAATGGCGAATGGGCCTGCTTCAACGCATCAAGCGATCGGTCCCATGAACACCGTGCCGCGGCTGGACTACGCCTTTGCCCGCACCTATGGGGTGGTTCAATTGAGCGACGCCGCCCCCTGGCAAGTGGGGTTGCGCGCCGGCGCAGATCCAATGGCCCTTGTGGAAGTGCGCCGCGTGTTGGGCGGGGCGATCACGATGGTGGACCTCACCCCCGCCCAATTCGACGAAGCCCTCTCCAAACAATACGCTGTCACGGGCGAAACGGCCCGCACTTTGGCGAAAGGCTTTGATGCCGAAAGCCTGGATGCGATTGCCGACGGTGCAGGCGCGACAGCCGATTTGTTGGACAGTGCCGATGATGCGCCGGTCATTCGGTTGATCAACGGCCTTATTACGGAAGCCGTGGGGCAAGGGGCCTCGGATGTCCACATCGAACCGTATGAGTCCAGCCTGGTCGTCCGATTTCGGATCGACGGCGTTTTGCGCGAAGTGATGCAGGCACCAGCCCGCGCCAAGGCGCGCTTGGCATCGCGGATCAAAGTTATGGCGCGCCTCGATATTGCCGAGAAGCGTTTGCCACAGGACGGCCGCGTCTCGTTATCCTTGGGCGGACGAAACGTAGATGTGCGTGTGTCCACGCTGCCCTCGCGTTATGGCGAGCGTGTCGTCATGCGTTTGCTGGACAAGGATCAAGGCCTCCGGAGCCTGGATCAGCTCGGCATCGGACCAACAAACCTGTCGCGCTTCAAAGCCGCATTGGAGCATCCCAACGGAATTGTTTTGGTCACGGGTCCGACCGGCTCCGGCAAGACCACAACCTTGTATGCAGCGCTGAACCTGCTCAATGACAAGACCCGCAATATCCTCACAGTCGAAGACCCGATCGAATATGCAATCGACGGCGTCGGACAAACGCAGGTCAACACCAAGATCGGCATGAGCTTCGCCGCCGGCTTGCGCGCCATCCTCCGCCAAGACCCCGATATCGTGATGGTCGGGGAAATTCGCGACGCTGAAACCGCCCAGATTGCCGTCCAAGCCTCTCTAACAGGCCATCTCGTGTTTTCGACCGTCCATACCAACAGCGCTGTCGCGGCAATGACGCGCCTGAAGGATATGGGCGTAGAGCCGTACCTCCTCGCGTCTACAGTGCGCGCGGTTGTAGCGCAGCGCCTGGTCCGGCGGCTATGCCCCTCCTGCAAGAGAATGGCTGTCCTGGGCGGCCAAGAACGGGCCACATTTAGCGCCATTGGCATCGACAACCCAACCGCCTACGAGGCTGTAGGGTGCCAACAATGCAATGGGGCAGGGTATGTGGGTCGAATTGGTCTCTACGAGTTCGTGGCCTTGGACGATGATTTGCGTCGCATGATCCACGACAACGCCTCCGAAGAAGAGATGGCCGCCGTCGCGTTCCGCGAAGGGGAGCCACTGTCCGTAAGTGGACTGCGCATGGCTGCAGCCGGCATCACCTCTCTCAGCGATGTGCTCCGCGCGGCTGGCGCAGGCATGTAGGCAAATCACCATGCCGCGTTTCGCCTACATTGCCATTGACGCAGCCGGGCACGAACGTCGCGGCGCGCTCACGGCCAAGTCTGAAGCCGAGGCCCGCATCGATCTGCAGCGGCGCAAACTGTTGCCGGTGTCGCTCACAACCGCAGGCAGCCAAGCGCAAAGCAAGGCGGCCCCAGCCGATTCTAGTCCCAATGCACGGCTCTCCTTGAAACAATTGCTGCTGGTCACGCGCCAACTGGCAACCTTGATTGACGCGGGCGTCCCAGTGGATGAGGCGCTGGAGATGATCGCCGCGCAGCAAGAAAATCAGCAGTCGGGCCGCATCCTTGCAGACGTGCACGCCGGTATTACAGAAGGGCAGCGTTTGGCTGAAGCCTTGGCGCGTCACCCCAAAAGCTTTTCCGGACTCTATCGCGCGGCGGTGAGCGGCGGCGAACGCTCCGGTAAGCTGGGCGCGGTTCTCCATCGCATGGCAGAGTATCTGAACAAGGCCGCAGCGTTGCGCGCAAAGGTCACTACGGCCTTGATATATCCAGCGGCCCTATCGCTGGTGGCATTTACAGTGATCTCCTGCCTCATGATTTTTGTGGTCCCCACCCTGACCGAGCAGTTTCGAGCGTTTGATCAGCAGTTGCCCTTGATCACCCAGATCCTGATGGGGGTGTCGAGCTTTTTGGCGACCTTCTGGCCCATGATCCTCGCCCTATTGGGTGCGCTGTTTTTCGCCGCAAGAGCACTCCTGCAACGCAGCGGGCCCCGCGCCGCCTGGGACAGGTTCGTGTTGGATCTGCCCATCATCGGTCGTCAAGCACGGGCCGTGAACGCAAGCCGGTTCGTGCGCGCAACGTCCATGTTGGTCGCGGCCGGTTTGACCGTCCTGGACGGGGTCCGCGGTGGGCAAGGAGCAGTGAATAACCGCGCCGTGCAGTCAGCCATTTCACAAATGGCCCAGGCCATCGAACAGGGTGAGCCGCTGTCCCATGCCATGCGCGCGAGCGGGCTTGTGCCGCCGATGGTCACCTATATGGCCGCAAGTGGGGAAAACGCCGGCGAACTGCCCGGCATGCTCGACAAGGCCGCAGACTATTTGGACCAGGAAGTCGAAACGTTTACAAACTCGGCCCTCAGCCTTTTAGAGCCGGCAATTATCGTGCTGATGGGGGGCATAGTTGCTGGTATAGTCTTATCGATCATGCTTCCAATTCTTCAACTCAATCGGATGGCTATCGGATGAATCCTGCTCCCAAATCGCGCCTTCATCCAGAGGCTGGCGTTACCTTGATTGAAATGCTCGTTGTGATCGTCATCATTGGCTTGGTGACGGCGATCGTGGCGATCAACGTGCTTCCTGCGCAAGGCACGGCGCGGGTGCAGAAGGCGCGAACCGATATCGCCACGCTGGAGCAGGCGCTGGAAATGTTCCGCTTGGATCGCGCGCGTTACCCCTCGATGGACGAAGGTTTGCCCGCCCTCGTCACCCCACCCGCGGCCGCCTTAGGCGAAACCGTTGTCCGCACGGACGGCTACATTCGTCGTCTTCCGGACGATCCATGGGGGCGTCCTTATCTTTATGTGACACCCGGCCAAGGCAAACCGTTTGACATCTACACCCTAGGGGCCGACGGACGCGAAGGCGGAGAGGGCATGGATGCCGATATCCGCAACTAGGCGCGCTCGCCATGATCCCGAGGCAGGCTTCAGTCTCATTGAGGCGCTCCTGGTGCTGATGATTATTGGCTTGGCGGCAAGTGCAGTGGTTTTGCTGGCACCAACGCCCGGATCGGCGACCCGCGATGCAGCCCGCGCCTTTGCCGCAAGGTTAGCGCTTGCCGGAGACGAAAGCGTCCTTCGAAATCGTGCCTTGGCATTGGCGGTTACCCCAGAAGGTTATGGTTTTGCCGTTCAAGAGCAGGCGGGTTGGGTCGCGATTTCTGATGCCCGCGCGCTTGCCTTTCGCCCATGGCCAGAAAACGTAGCGGTGCGGTTTTCAGCCAGTCGACAGTCTCAAGCGCTGAGCGTCGCGGAGGCCCCGTACCCAGTCCAGTTCGACGCGATTGGGTCCGCAACGCCCATAGTCGCAACCTTTGTTGGTCAGGGCGCAAGCTGGATCGTTGCCCTCGACAGTCAGGGGGCGCTCAGTGTCGCACCAGAGCAGTGAACGCAAGCCCCACGATGCGGGTTTCTCGCTCATTGAAGCCCTAGTGGCGTTAAGCGTCTTTGCCGTTGCCGGCTTAGCGCTGGCCCAATTGCAAACCCAGTCATTGCGCACGTTGACCGACGTTGAAAGCCGCGCCCTTGCTGGGTTTGTGGCGCAAAACAAGATGGTCCAAGTGCTCGCGGCGCCATCCCCGCCGGCCATCGGAACAACCCGCGAAGAAGTTCGCCTTGCTGAGCGAGACTGGACGCTCCGTACCCAGACTGAACCAACCGCCGTCGCTGAAACACTTCGCATCGATGTCTTCGTGTTTGAAGGCGAATCCGATGTTCCTTTGGCCCGGTCGACTGGCTTTGCAACGATCCCGGGGCAATAGCAGATGACGCAGCGGTCCTTTTCCCCCAAACCAGACTCTGGTTTCACCCTTGTCGAGGCCCTCGTCTCGCTTTTTGTGTTTGGCATCATCGCCGCAGGCGCCACGATCATGCTCACCCAAACGGTGACAACACAACGTGACGTCAACGCCGCCCAAGCCGATTTACGCGCCCTTCAAACCACCCGCGCTATTGTGAGTGCAGACCTTTCGCAGTTTACGCGCCGCGCCGTGCGGCTCTCTACGGGGGGGCATCGCCCTCCGTTCGTGGGCGGCGATGCAACAGCGGCCATGGCATTCGTTCGCGCCGCGTCCGCACGCGACGAAACTTTTGGCCCTACCAATCGGTTGGTGGAGGTGACATACCTGATCGACGGGGAACGCCTTTTACGGCGCACACGGAACGTAGCGGATGCTGATAGTCCAGAGGCAGAGGATCGAGTATTGCTCGACGGTGCCAAGGAGCTCCGCCTGCAGTTCTTCGACGGCGCGCGTTGGACTGACAACTGGTCTGGCACCCGCCCACCGCGAGCGGTCCGGTTAACGGCGAGTCTTCAACGCCACGGGCCAATCGAGATTGATGCGCTGGTGGGGACCGAGCTGTGAAGATCCGCGTTCCCCCTAACAAGTCATCAGACTCTGGCGCGGCCCTGATCACAGTTTTGGTCATGGTTGCCATCATGAGTGCCATCGCGATCCTGGTTGTGGATGCAGCCCAATTCGCCATCCGACGCACCTCAAACCAAACGCAAATGGATCAGGCGCGCTGGTACCTTCTTGGCGCGGAAGGATTTGCCAGTGAGCGGTTGGGTGCGCTGACAAGGCTGCAATCTGGAGCTTCAACCGAGTTCGCCGCCACACAAGGCCAGCCATTGACCTATCCACTCGACAATGGAGTCATGACGATACGCCTCTATGACGGCTCGAACTGCTTTAATCTGAACAGCTTGGTTGAACAGGACGAGTCCGGTTCCCTTCGCCCAAGCGCTCGGGGCCAAATTCAGTTTGCGCAACTGATCGACGCCTTGGCCTTGCAGGGCGTCAACGCCGCAGGACTCGTTGCCAACGTTACCGATTACATCGATAGCGATCAAAGCCCGCTCCCCGGTGGCACAGAAGACGCCCCCGCAATCCGTGCCGGGCAAGCTCCATATCGAACAGCCAACACTTTGCTTGGCGACGTTAGCGAGGTCCTGTCGGTGCGCGGCTTCGATCCGGAGACAGTAGCTGCGATCGCCCCGTTGATTTGTGTGCGCGAAACGGCGCTGCCAAACGTGATCAACGTCAACACGTTGCGCCCAGACCAAGCGGTCCTGATTGCGATCGCCTTTGGCCCTGGACTAACGGTATCCCAAGCGCGATCGGTGCTTTCCTCAAGACCAACCCAAGGATGGCAAGACGTCGAAACCTTCTTGTCGCATCCAGCATTCGCAGGATTGGAAAATCTGGATGAAATCCGAACCCGGTTCTCGACACGCCCCCAGTTTGTGGTCGTCCGCGCTGACATCCAGCTGCGCGATACAGTGGAGAAAAGCGCCACGCTCATAGAAATAGGACCACCAACACGGGTCCTGCGCCGCGTGCTCGGAGCCACGGTGACGGAGCGTTCTGTATGAGTAGGCATCGCGGAGTTCGGAGAGATTACCTGCTGCTGGTTGGCGCCGACAACCCAAATGCACCGCTTGCCTGGGCCCTCGTTCGTGGTGCGACCGGCCAAGTTCTGCGCCAAGGAATGGTCGATGAGCAAACCCGCGGAGGGATCGCTGCCGCCCCGCGCACCCGCACGATCCTGTTGATCCCTGCCACGGAGGCTCAACTGAAACGGGTTGAACTCCCGGCACGGACGGAAGCCCAGGCCCGCGCTGCCGCTGCGTATTTATTTGAGGCGGGCTTTGCCGCGCCTGGCCCGATGCACTTTGCCGTCGGCAGCGCACAAGATGAGTCCGGCGCGCGCCTTGTTGCAGCCATTTCGCCGGCACGGCTCAAAGAATGGCTCGATCGCTGTCGCATCCACGGCTGCGACCCATCGGTGGTCGCCCTCGATTGCACAATCTTCGAAGTGGGCGTTGGCGAGGCCGTCCTGATCGACACGCCGGACCGCACAATTCTTGCGGCCGGGCGCGTTGGCGGTCTGTCATTGGAGCCAGGTCTTGCAAGGTCGTTGATCGGGCGCTTTTTGGCGACAGCGGTAAAGCCAGTGCTCGCAATCAAGTATTGCGGGCCAGATATTGCGGGGGCACGCGCTTGGTTTGATCCAGCGATCGATGTGCGCCCCGCGCCCACCGCAGATCCAATGGCCTTGATGGCCGCAGCGGTTGTCGAAGCAACAGAGATCGCCCCAAACCTCCGCCAGGGTGACTTTGCACCAAACATGGGCAAGGCCGGTCAAACGGGGCGCTGGCGCGTCGTGGTGGCTTTGGCTGCCCTCGCTCTGATGGTCAATGCGGCAGCCCAAGCGGCGAGCGGATGGCGCGAAGCGCAGGCCGCGTCGCTTATTGAGGCCCGAGCCGTGCAACAGTTTTCTGCCCTTCAACCCGGACTTCCCCCAGGAGCAGATCTGCGCGCCAGAGTGACCGCCTTGAGCAACGCCGCCAAGCGCGTTGGCGCTCATCCAATACTGCAGATCAATACGCCCTTGACCCGCTCCTTGGCCGCTCATCCCAGTGTGCGCTTGGATCTTATGAGCCATCAAAACGCGGAAGCGAGCGTTCAAGTGCGCCTGTCTTCCGCAAATCCGCAAGACATTGCCGCTGTTGTAGACCACCTGCGCGCTCAAGGGCTGGTCGTGGAAATTGGTCAAGAGCAGGGGGGGCTTAGCCGCACCTCCCAAGCGTTGACCGTGGAGCCTGCGCCATGATCGCGCCCATCATGACCTGGTGGCGTGCTCGCACGCCGCGCGAACGTGTGTTGTTGCAAGTGGCAGCGGCGCTGCTCTTTGCCGTAGCGCTCCCGCTTGCTGCGAACCAGCAGGCCAGCGCATATCGCGCGAGGGCGATAGCTGACAGAGTGGCCGCGCAAGAATTGGTCCGCCAGGTAGAAGCGCTTGCCGCAACCGTCGATGTCACCAACCTGACCTCGCCAATTCAAGGCACACCACAAGAGGTGGCGCAGACCAGCGCGCAATCGCTTGGACTGGCCATTCTCGTCGTTGAGCCCGTCAACGATAACAAAATCCGTATCCGGTTTGCCCCCGCCAATCCGCTCGCGTTGATGCGTTGGATCGAGCAAATGACCGGCAATGGCATGACGATATCAGCAAGCAGCATGACCCGCCAAGGCGATACCGAACTTGTCGAGGGACAGTTCGACGTGACCCTCGGGCCAAACGGATGATCCGGATCTGGCACATTCTGCTCTTTGCATTGGCCCTCGCGGCTTTTGCGGTTGCCAATGCGCCGGCAAGCTTATTCCCGCAGCGCACCGGCGTACTAACCTATAGCCGGGCAGAAGGTTCGGTTTGGCAGGGCCGGTTTGAAGGCGCGACACTGTTTGGGCTGAGAATGACCGAAGTCGTTTGGCATCTGAAGCCAAGCAGAGTGTTGCAGGGTGAACTCGCCGCCGACGTGACCCTTGCGGGCCCGGAGCTGAGCGGGGAGGTCACGATCGTGCGAAGCTTGGGGGCTAGGCTTCAGGTAAGGTCAAATGTCCTGCGGCTTGAAGGTTTGCCTTTAGAGAATGCGGAAGCGGTCGCGGGATTGACGATGGCGCGCAACCTTGACGTTCGATTTGTCGCCGGTCAGTGCGTTCAGGCGCAAGGATCGCTGGAAAGCGATCTTTTGGTGAAGGCGACCGCAGGGCTCGGCCTTCAAGGCCCCTCCCTAAGTGGGCAAGCGCGTTGCGCCGGATCAGAGGTTCAACTTCCGCTCAATGGCCAGAACGCGTCAATGTCGATTGAAACAGAGCTGGCGCTTCGCGCGAATGGCACTGCCCAATGGCGGGGGCGGTCGCAATCGGCTATACCTCAACTTGAAGCGATCTTTATGAGCCTTGGCTTTACCCCTGCCGAAGACGGCGATGGCTGGGAGATCAGCAGGAACCTAACATGGTAGGCGATTTCAAGCGGCAACCAACCAACAAGAGCCAGCCCAGTGGCGGTGCTTCAAGGGCGAGCTTACGCCTGAAGCAACGCGTCGTGGCCGCACTTCTTGCGGCGCTCTTTACCGGCCTTGCCTCGGAAGCCTGGACCCAAGAGCCGACTGGTGAAGTCGTCCTGGAACGCATCAACCGCCAGTCGCTCGATCCAGGCCAGTGTGGCCTCTTTTTATGGTCCCGCGGCGACAATCCGACTTTTGTGTTCGTCTCGTACAACGAGCCAAGTCTTGCCAGAGTCCGCATTGACGGCCAGTCACGCGCCATCGAACGGGAACGCTTTTCAGGGGAGTCCGTGCTTGGGCACTTCGAACGACAAGTCTTTGAAGACAGTCGTGTTGCATTAACCGTGGACATCAAGGTTGACGAAAGCCGGCCGATCCAAGATGGCGCTGTCGTGCAGTCTGGAACCATCACGGCCCGCACGCGCAGGGGGTGGGAAACCGTGACGCCGGTGGGCGGTATGATCGCTTGCGAACGTCGCAGAGAACAGCCCAGACTCGGCCGATGAACCTGCAGCTTTGGGATTCAAAGCGCCAGCTAGCGCGGCCCAAACGACAGGATCGCCCAAACAACCAAGATGCCCGCCGCCAAAAAAGGTCCAAAAGGAATGCGGTCCTTTAGAGAGATGGATCGGCCAGCGATCCGCGCGCCCGCCACCCCAACAAGCGCAAGCGAGGCCGCTAGAACCAGCACAAACGGCAGGCCCATCACGCCAACCCAGGCCCCGCCGGCCGCCAAAAGCTTCGCGTCGCCCATCCCCACGCCGTCAAGTCCGCGCGCACCCCGGTAGACAGCATTCACCCCCCAAAGGGCTCCATACCCACCAACGATGGCAAGGCCTCGAAGCCAAATCTGCTCATCCAGCAAAACCGCTGTGCCAAGCCCCGCAGCACCAATGGCGAGATTCAAAACATCTGGAATGCGCTGGTGGCGAACATCAACGATGCAAACGCCAATAAGGAGCGCCGCAAGCAAGGCCGTGCCGACAATCGTAACCAACATGGCCTTCCAATAGCGGTGCGCACTCATTCTGGAAAGCTGGACGGCGCGGCGGTTAAAGCGCCTGGAGCCATCATCCCGCTTTCGTGCCTTTGGCGAAACAGCTGCGCTTAACCTTCAGCTTAGGGGCCGCAGCTAGACAACACTCACATTGTTCGCGAATGTGTCATTATCGATGAAACGTGCGTCGTTCGGGGATCAAGTTGCTCAAAAAGCGGGCAGTGCGCGGCGCGAAGTAGGGGAAGTAATGCCATGAATCGATTGTCGTTGATGTCCTCGACGCTGTTTAGTGCGTCGGTGCTGCTGGTGGCCGCGGGGGCCGCGGAGGCGCAAGAGGCTGCGCGCAATTTAGACGAGATCGTCGTCACAGCCCAAAAGCGTGAAGAACGCCTGCAAGATGTGCCCGCCGCCGTATCGGTTGTGCAGGGCGAAAACATCAGCGCGGCCGTTTCCTCGATCGATCAACTCTTGACGACGGTGCCCACGCTAAACTTCCGCCGTGGTGGCACGCCTCTTGACTCGTCCTTGTTCCTGCGCGGCGTCGGCACGATCAACTTCTCGATCGCCGCCGAGCCGAGCGTATCGACCGTCGTGGACGGCGTTGTGCTTGCGCGAGCCGGCGAAGCCTTCTCAGACCTCTTCGATATCGAGCGCATCGAAGTCCTGCGCGGCCCACAGGGAACACTGTTTGGCAAAAACGCGTCGGCGGGCGTGGTCAATATTGTCACGCAGCGCCCAGCCAGCGAGTTCGGCGGCAGCCTGACCGTCTCTGCCTTTGAAGAGAGCGAGATCAAAGCGCGCTTTGGCGTAGACCTTCCGTTCTCCGAAACCCTGCGTGCCCGTGTCTCCGGCTTTGGTGGCCGGTATGATGGCAACATCGATAACCTGTTCAACGGCGATCCGATCAACGGCTACAATCGTTGGGGCGTTCGCGGCCTGGTGGAATGGGAAGCAACGCCAGACCTGCTTTGGACATTCTCGGCCGACTATCGCCACACCGCCGATAACGGCACCGGCGAGATTATCGGCTCACAGCCAGCCGCCGGAGCCACCCAGAACGCATTTTTGAGTCTTCTCGGTGGTGTCAATCTTCGGGGCGACGAAACACGCCAAGTGCGCCACAACCTGACCAGCCAATCCAAGGAAGAGGGCTGGGGGCTGTCCGCACAGGCCGACTACACGCTCGGCAGCGGCCACCTGCTGACCTCCATCACGAGCTACCGCGAGTGGGAGATCTACGGCATTCGCGAAGGCGATTGGCTGGATCGTACCGCCGCATACGTGGGCAACCCGTTCGCCCAGCTTCATGATTACGGTCCACAAGACAGCTCAACCTTCACTCAGGAATTCAGACTGACGTCCCCGGATGAATCCGCGCTGCGTTACGTCGTTGGGCTGTACTACTACTCAGCCGACGCCGAGCGCACGTTCCGCCGCGACACCACGGTCTGCTCCGCCACAACGCTGGCCGTGGACTCAACGGGCCTAGCGCCTTGCCGCCCAGGCCAGTCGACGTTCGTTTCGGGCTTTTCTCAAGCGACGTTTGGCTCAGAGTTCACCAACTATGCCATCTTCGGCGACGCGTCTTATGACCTCACAGACCGCCTTACCATTTTGGGCGGACTGCGCGCTTCAAAGGATGAATTGAGCGTCTACCACGACCGCATCCCGTCGCTCGTCGCCCTGCCTGGCATTCGCACAGACACCACGGGCTTCCGGGACTCAACGGACGCAACGGCGCTCACCGGCCGATTGGGCGTTCAATATGACTTCATCCCCGAAGTAACCGGCTATGCCACGTACTCCCGCGGCTACAAGGGCCCCGCCTACAACGTCTTCTTCAACCAAACCGCCAGCCAGCGGAACGTGATTGAAGGCGAAGACGTGGACGCCGTGGAAGCCGGCTTGAAGTCGAACCTGTTTGATGGGCGGTTGATTTTGAACGCCGCGGCTTTCCGGGCAGAATACACAAACTTCCAAGCCAACGCGTTCGACACCCTCAACGGGGTTGTGATCACACGCTTGACCAATGCCGGTGAAGTTTCCACCACCGGCTTTGAGCTGGACTGGATCGCGCGGCCACTGGACGATCTCACGATCAGCGGTGGTATCGCTTACGCAGACGCCCAGATCGAACGCTTCCGGGCGGCCGATGGAACGCTGTCAAGCGCCAGAAAAGGCGAGCCAATCGCCCTTGCGCCGGAATTGAAGTATACGCTGGCCGCAGACTATCAATTCCAGCCAGGAGATCTGCCCTTCACGGTGCGGCTAAATGGCCAATACGCCTACACCAGCGAGCAGTTCTCGGATCTTGGCCGCAATCCGCTGCTGCGCATTGAAAGCTTCGGCATCCTCGACGCCCAAGTGACGTTTGCGGACCTGGACGATCAAGTGCGCGTTAGCTTCATTGGTCGCAACCTGACGGATGAAAGCTTCGCAAGCATAATCACACCAGGCGGCCCCGGCGGCACGCTGCGGTACCAAATTCCGCGTGAAGCTGACCGCTATTTCGGCATCTCGTTTCAGACTAACTTCTAAGGATGAAAACCAACCTGCTTCGCCCGGATAGACGGGCCCTTTTGACCGCCGCTCTCGCCACCACACTCGTTTCCGGGTGTGTTGGTGGTGGTGCAAAGTCTCCGCGCGTGCGGATCGGCCACCAAAAGAACGGCGTCTTGCTCTTGGCGCGACGAAGCGGGCGATTGGAACGGGCATTGGCCGAGCCCCCACCAGCCGAAGTGAGCTGGTTGGAATTCTCCGCCGGGCCGCCGCTCCTGGAAGCCATGAGTGTCGGCAGCTTGGATGTCGGGTCCACTGGCGATGCACCGCCTGTATTCGCCCAAGCGAGCGGTGCGCCCATCATGTATGTGGCAGCGGTCCCGCTCTCGGGGTCCGCTGGTGGCATCTTGGTGCCGGCCGGCTCGACCGCGCAAACCGTTGCAGACCTTCGCGGCAAGCGCTTTTGCTTCACCCGTGCTTCGAGTGCCCATAATTCGGCAGCCGTCATTCTGGAGCAGGCGGGCCTCAGCCTCGACGACATCGAACATATAAACCTGTCTCCGGCAGATGCCGCCGTTGCCTTTGCCCAAGGCGGTATCGATGCTTGGTTGATCTGGGATCCTTACTTCACCGCGGCTCTGAAGGATCAGGGCGCGCGCGTTCTGGGCGCTGGCGGTTTGCCCCCGTCTTCGGCATTTATCTTGGCGCACCGCGACTTTGTGGAAGAACAGCCAGACCTCTTGAAACGCGTTTTGAGCGTGCTGTCGGAGGAAGGGCGTTGGGCAAGCGAAAACCGCGCGGACGTGGCTGCTCTGCAAGCCCGTGAGACAGGCTTGCCCCTTGCGCTTCTCTTGCAAACGGTCGAACGCGATGATTTCAATGTGCGCCCGATAACGCCTGAAGTTTTGACAGCCCAGCAAGCGATCGCCGATCGGTTTTTGCGGCTTGGCCTCATTCCACAAGCGGTCGATGTTGCCGCCGCGGCGTGGACTGGATGGACCCCCGCATGAGTCGTGCAGCCAACGCCGCGCTGACGTGGTCCGTGCCCTTGGCGCTTCTAGCTGCGTGGCAAATCGCGTCTATGACAGGAGTGCTGCCGGCCCGAATACTGCCCGCACCGACGGCGGTTTTCACGGCCGGGGCTGAGCTGTCCGCCTCGGGCGAACTTTGGGAAAATCTCGGGGTGAGTGCGCTGCGCGCGTTGACCGGCCTTTTGATTGGCGGCGGTATTGGCTTTGCGCTGGGGTTGATCACGGGCCTGTCGCGAATTGGCGAACGCTTGCTCGATCCCACGCTACAAATGATCCGCAACGTGCCACATTTGGCGCTCATCCCGCTGGTCATCATTTGGTTTGGTGTGGAGGAAGAGGCGCGGATCTTTTTGGTCGCGCTTGGCGTCTTTTTCCCGATCTATCTCAATACCCACCACGGCGTTCGCACGGTTGATCCGCAATTGATCGAAATGGGCCGCATATACGGCATGAAGGGATGGCGTCTTTTCACGCGCGTAATCCTGCCGGGGGCTTTGCCTTCAATCTTGGTCGGGCTGCGCTTTGCCTTGGGTGTCATGTGGCTCACTTTGATCGTTGCCGAAACGATCGCCGCATCTTCCGGGATCGGACATATGGCGATGGCTGCCCGCGAGTTCATGCGCACCGACGTAATCATGCTGTCCATTCTGATTTATGCGCTTCTGGGCAAACTCGCCGATAGCGCAACCCGTTTCCTGGAGCGACGCTGGCTGGCATGGAATGCCGCCTACGCGTCTACGAGCTAAAGCAATGATCCCTGCTGCTGTCACTGTTTCCAGCGCCTCGAAGGCATTTGGCGCGCGCACCGTTTTGCACGGGATTGACCTGACGATTCCGGCCGGCGGCTTTGTGTCGATCGTCGGTCGAAGCGGCTGTGGCAAGAGCACGCTTCTGCGACTGATGGTGGGGCTGGATCAACCGACATCCGGCTCGATCGATGTGGGCGGAGCGGCCGCACGCCTCGTTTTCCAAGAGCCGCGTTTGCTGCCCTGGGCGAAAATCGCCGACAACGTGGCGGTCGGGCTCGGTCGTGCGCCGACGCCAGCAGACCATAAAGCTGTGGAGGATGTCCTGGCCCTGGTCGGCTTGGGCGATCGCGGCGGCGTTTGGCCCTCAACCCTGTCCGGCGGCCAGCGCCAACG
The DNA here is from genome assembly GCA_049314555.1 of Caulobacterales bacterium. Taxonomy (GTDB): domain Bacteria; phylum Pseudomonadota; class Alphaproteobacteria; order Caulobacterales; family Aquidulcibacteraceae; genus REEB509. The sequence goes on along the minus strand of JBMOEW010000023.1, from coordinate 13,581 downwards.
CGTGGCGTTGGCTCGCGCCTTGGTCAGCCAACCGGGCTTTCTGGCCCTGGACGAGCCCTTTGGTGCCCTCGATGCCCTCACCAGGATTGACATGCAGTTGCTCCTGGAGAGGGTCTGGCGCGCTCAGGGGTTCACCGCCGCCCTCGTCACCCATGACGTGGCCGAGGCAGTTCTGCTTGGCGATCGTGTGGTGCTGATTGACGAAGGCAAGATCGCTCTAGACGTCGCCGTCCCTTTAGAACGCCCCCGCAAAAGGGGAGACCACAGGCTCGGCGAAATCGAAGCGCAGGTCTTGGAAAAGCTGTTTCAGGGCGAAAGTCGCTGATTGCGCATGGACGCGCCTTCCAGTTCCGCCAATTCGACAGCGCGCCCTTCCCGAGCACTAATCTCCGCCGCCGTGCCGATTGCGACCGCCTTCACCCCGTCATCAGCGGTAACTTGGACCGGAGCGCCATGCAAAATGGCGTCAAGGAACGCACGCTGCTGGTAGAAGGTGGCCCCGAAATGGGCACCCGCCTCCAAAGCATCCTGTGGCACTGGGATCATCTCACGCACGACTTTTTTGGGCATGCCCAAGGGCACGCGCGGACTGAACACGATCTCACCTGGCGGAATAAACACTTCAAGCTTTGCGGCGTCGCCTACAGCAGCGATCTCTTCTTGATGCTCGCTTCCCTCAGCGAACATGCACAAGTCCAGGGCGGCTCGAACACCATTGGCGAAATCCACAACCGTGTAGGAGTTGTCGATGATGTCAGGACGTCGCCCATCATAACGTTCGTCCAAGTGGTTCACGTCCATCGCACCCGAGCAATACACGCGCACAGCGTCGCTCTGCACAATGTGACGCATCAGGTCGAAAAAGTGGCAGCACTTTTCCACCATCGTGCCGCCGGTGTTCGACGAAAACCGGTTCCAGTCGCCAACTTTGGGCAGGAAAGGGAACCGATGTTCGCGCATGGCCAGCATTTGCAAGCGCCCCACACGCCCGCCATGAACGTCGGAAATGAACCGCGCGGCGGGAGGCATAAAGCGATATTCCATCCCGACCCAGAACACCGCATCCCGTTGCGCTGCCAATTCTGCCACGCGTTTGGCGTCGTCCAGGTCGGAGCAAAGCGGCTTTTCACACAGGACGTGGATGTCCGTTTGCATAAGGGGCTTCAAAGAGTGGGCATGCAAATGGTTCGGCGACGCGATAATCACGGCATCGACCTTGGCGCGGCGCACCAGCTCGTCTGCCGTGGCATAGGTTTCGACCGGCACCGCAGCGTCAATCAACGCCTGCGCAACAGCAAGGGAGGTTGGCGTGGGGTCCGCGATCGCGACGATTTCCACTTCGCCAAAGAGCTTGAGGTTGCGAATATGCTCAAGACCCATCAAACCGGTGCCAATAAGACCAACTCTAACGCGTTGCGTCATGCTTTCCCCTCTGGAATGCCAGACTACCTTCGAACCGCCAACACGTTAGCAGTGTCGTCGACCAACATGAACCCCGTATCTACAAGAGCAAAGCCATGCTGAACCAAGACAACGCAACCCCGGTCGCCTTAGGCACAAGTGGCCTCCATGCCTCGCGGCTCGGTTGGGGCATGTGGCGCTTGCGGGGATCTGCCACCGAGGCGCTCAATCTATCGCATGCCGCGTTAGACGTTGGCATGACCCTTTTTGACACGGCCGATATCTACGGCTTGGATGGCGATGGCTTTGGATCAGCGGAGGAGCTTCTTGGAAAAGCATTTGCTTTGGATAAGGGCCTGCGCGCCAAAATCACCCTAGCCACCAAAGGCGGCATCACGCCGCCCGTCCCATACGACTCCAGCACCAGCTACCTGATAGCCGCATGCGAGGCCTCCCTTAAGCGCCTGCAAACAGACGTCATAGACCTCTATCAGGTTCACCGGCCAGATTTGCTGGCACACCCCGCCGAAGTCGCGGAAGCTATGGTGCGGTTGCACCAAGCGGGTAAGATTCGTGCCGCTGGCGTATCGAATTACACGCCGGCCCAAACCCGCGCACTTTCCGCATTGATGGCAGTCCCCCTGGTAAGCACACAGCCCGAGTTTTCCGCGCTTGCGATCGAACCGCTATCGGACGGCACGTTGGATTTGGCCATGGAGCAGGGACTTGCCGTTATGGCGTGGTCTCCGCTGGCCCAAGGACGCCTCGCACAAACCAGCAGCGACGCACGCACCATTGCTGTTGGATCGGCCCTAGACACCGTGGCAGAACGAGCCGGCGTTTCGCGCGCGGCGGCAGCGATCGCCTGGGTTTTGGCGCACCCCAGCCGCCCCATAGCGTTGATCGGCACGCAGTCTTCGCAGCGGTTGCCAGACATCGCCAAGAGCCAGCAGATCAACCTGACCCGAGCGGAGTGGTACGCGGTTCTCGTTGCGTCTCGCGGTCAACCAATGCCTTGAAGGCGATCAAAAAGAAGGACAGTTGCTATGGGCGACACAGTTGAAGTGAGCTGGTTTTCCGCGCTTTGCGATGATGATTATGAGTTCCTCGGACGGCCGGATGCGCGCTTGGCCTCAAGCTGGGAACACTGCCGCAACATCGCGCTGACGGCGGAAAAGTATGGCTTTGACAATATTCTGCTGCCCTCCGGATACGCTTTGGGCATCGACAGCACAGCGTTTGCGGCGGGCTTGGCCCCGCTGCTGAACCGTATGCGCTTGCTGCTTGCTGTGCGCGTTGGTGAAATGTGGCCCCCGCAAGCTGCGCGTCAGTTCGCAACTCTGGACCGAATGCTTGGCGGCAGGCTCACGATCAACATCATTTCGTCCGAAATGCCCGGAGAGGTGCTGGGGTCGGCCGCGCGCTACAATCGAACAAAAGAGTTCATGGACATTTTGCGCACCCTGATGAACGGCGAGCGCTTGTCTCACAAAGGTGAGTTCTATCAGCTTGAAGTGGACCCGCCGCGGATCAAGACGGTTTCCGGCCGCTGCCCGCAACTCTACTTCGGCGGCCTGTCAGACGACGCTCGCGACGCCGCCGCCCACGGAGCCGATGTCTACTTGATGTGGCCTGACGTGATGAGTGAAGTCATATCAGTGATGGCGGATATGAAAGACCGCGCATCCAAGAAGGGCCGCACGTTGAAGTTCGGCTACCGCGCGCATGTCATTGTCCGAGAAACAGAAGACGAGGCGCGCGCCGCAGCAGACCGCCTTCTTTCAAAGCTGGATGATCAAGCTGGCGCAGCGATCCGCGCAAAGTCCCTCGATTCCCAGTCTGCCGGCGTCCGCAGGCAGGCAGAGTTGCGCGAAAGCGCGGCCAACGACGGCTACGCAGAAGAAAACCTCTGGACGGGGATTGGACGCGCCCGCTCGGGGGCAGGCGCTGCAATTGTCGGCGATCCGGATCAAGTTTTGGCGAAGTTGATGGCCTACAAAGCCCTTGGCATCGAAGCGTTCATCTTGTCTGGATATCCGCATGCCGCTGAAGCCGATCTCTTTGGCCGCTATGTTCTGCCGCATCTCAATCATGGTCCGCTTCCGGGTTGATCCGGAAGCAGACCAATTGGGGAGGGTTAGAGTCGTTCGATGATCACCGCCGGCGCCATCCCGCCGGCGGCGCACATCGTCACCAATCCATAGCGACCACCGCTTCGCTCGAGCTCGTCGAGAGCCGTGCCAATCAGCATGGACCCAGTCGCTCCAATGGGGTGGCCAAGGGCCATGGCACCGCCATTGATGTTCACCTTGTCGCGATCAAGGCGCAGGTCGCGGATGAACTTCTCAGCAACCACCGCAAACGCTTCATTGATCTCCCAAACATCAATATCGGCAATGCTCAGTCCAGCCTTGTCCAAAACTTTTCGGGCCGCCGGAACCGGAGCATTCAACATCAAAGTGGGGCAGTCCCCCATATTGGCCATAGCCACAATGCGCGCGCGCGGCTTCCATCCTTGTCGCTCGGCATACCTCGCAGAAGCAATCAGGAGAGCAGCCGAACCATCGACCACGCCGGAAGAGTTTCCAGCATGATGGATGTGTTGAATGTCTACGTCCGGGTACCGCGCATTAATCAGCCCACGATACGTGCGACCTTGCTCATCCACCGGAATATCAGCCACGGCTCCGAAGGAAGCTTTCAACCCGGCCAACCCTTCCAGCGTCGTGTTGGGACGCGGGAATTCTTCGTTATTCAGAGCAATTGATCCGTCTTCGTTATGGACAGTCGCGAGAGAGCGCTTAAATCGACCCTCCGCAAGCGCGCGCGCGGCCCGTCGTTGGCTCTCAACGGCCAACTCCTCCGTAGCCTGACGGGAAATGCCTTCGATAGTGGCGATCGCGTCCGCGCACACGCCTTGGTGGGATTGTGGGTGCAACGCACGCAGAGCTGGATTGTCAGAATCCATCAATGGCAGCCGCGTAGGATCTGCACTGGATGAGGTGAAAGACATCATTTCCGTCCCACCAGCGATCACCACGTCTTCCATGCCAGACATGACCGAAGCCGCTGCCAAGTTCACTGTCGTGATCCCAGAGCCGCAGAACCGATCCAACGTCACCCCAGACGCCTTAAGGTCATACCCTGCCAAAAGCGCAGACATCCGCCCAAGGTCGCCCGCTTGCTTGCCCCGCTGGCTCGAAGTGCCCCAGATGATATCGTCCACATCGCCCGTCTTGAGGTCATTTCGCGCGGCCAGCGCCTTCAATACGGTGGCACCAAGATGCTGTGGATGTAGATGCGCAAGGGCGCCCTTGCCAACCTTGCCTACGCCCCGCGGCGTCCGCACCGCGTCAATGATAAATGCGTCTGCCATGTTCGTTCTCCAGTGACCGCAAGTTACAGTCTATATTGTCGTCTCACCAAGCGAGCCAAGCCACAGACGCCATGCACCTGCTTTTCTTTGGCAGAATTTCCGCCTAGCTCTATACCAAACCAATCAATGGGAGAAAGCAGCCATGCCGTTCAAGACACGCATTACCGAACTTCTTGGCATCGAGCACCCCATTGTCCAAGGCGGCATGCAAAGCGTTGGGGTAGCCGAGCTGGCTGCCGCGGTGTCAGAGGCAGGGGGCCTGGGCATTCTCACAGCGTTGACCCAGCCTAGTCCCGATGCCCTGCGCGACGAAATTGAGCGCTGCAAAGGCATGACGAAAAAGCCGTTCGGGGTGAACATCACCGTCTTCCCAACCATGAACAGCCCGGACTACCGCGCCTATGCGCGTGCCGCAATTGAAGGCGGTGTCCGCATTTTTGAAACTGCAGGCACCCAAGCCGTAGCCGAAGTATGGGATGAAGTGCGCAAAGAAGATGTCTGCATCGTCCACAAGTGTACAGCCGTTCGCCATGCCGTATCCGCCGAGAAGAAAGGGGTGCACGCCATCTCGATCGACGGCTTCGAATGCGCAGGCCACCCTGGGGAAGATGACATCCCCGGTCTGATCCTTATTCCGTGCGCGGCAGATCGGGTCAAGATTCCGATGCTGGCCTCCGGTGGCTTTGGTGACGGTCGGGGTCTTGTTGCAGCCCTGGGCCTGGGCGCGGAAGGCATCAACATGGGCACGCGTTTTTGCGCAACCGTCGAGGCCAAAATTCACCCCAATGTGAAACAAGCCTATGTCGACAATGACGAGCGCGGCACGTTCCTGATTTTCCGTAGCCTGAAGAATACCGCACGCGTTGGAAAGAGCGCGGTCGCTGAAGAAGTTGTCCGCCGTCTCGCTCAGCCGGACGCCAAGTTCACGGACGTGGCAGAACTCGTTAGCGGCGTCGCGGGCAAAGAACTCCTAGAAACAGGAGATCTTTCAAGGGGCGTGTTTTGGGCGTCTATGGTCCAAGGCCTGATCCACGACATCCCCACCGTAAAAGAGCTGATCGACCGCATCATCGCCGACGCCGATGCGATTTTGGATCAGCGCCTAAAAGCGATGCGCGCCTAGACTTGAGCCGCCCTGTCTAAGGCTGTGGCTTAGACCCGAAGGGTTGGCAGCCACGCCTTAGACCGGGCAGATCGCGCTCAACTGTTTGCCGCAGCAATGTCGGCGCGGATGGTCTGCCGGCCGAGCAGGAACAAAAGGACGGTGACCAACCCGATCGAGGCGCTCAAGAGCAGCGCCCAGCGAAGGCCCTCAGCGGCACCCAAGCCTTGCGTGGTCGCAAGATGGTCGCTCAACACACCAAGCGCCAACGGGCCAAGACCAAGCCCAATCATGTTCACAATGAAGAGCATGATAGCAACGGCTGTGGCCCGCAATTGTGGCCCGGCCACCCCTTGAACCACCGCATAGATCGGCCCGTACCAAAGCGAATTCAGAGCCGTGGGAATGGAGAGCAAAAGCAGGGAATGCAAAGCCGTATCTGCCAGCATCCCAGCAACAAAGAACGGCACCGAGCAGAGCATGGCAATTGCGGGAACCGTAAAATAAGCGCGCGTATCTTTCCGCGCCGCTCGGTCCGCAATCTGGCCGCCGATAAACGTGCCAACGATACCAGACAGGCCCAACACCATCCCAAGCGCAATCCCAATCTGACCGATCGGCATTTCGTGAACGCGAGCATAAAAGCCGCCCAAAAACGCGGCGTGACCATACCCAAGAAAGGAAATCACAGAAGCGCCGAGGCACGCGTACCAGTAGGACTTTCGCCCAGCCAAAATCTTGAGCGCTTCCGAAAAGCCCAATGGTTTATGATCGACCGCCGGCGGCGACACCAAACCAAGCCGGCGTGGTTCCTTCATCACAAACCAGGTAACTACTGCCAGCAGAAGCCCCGGGGCACCGACCAGCAAAAAGGCAGACTTCCAACCCAAGTGCTCGGCAACCACGCCCCCAAATGAGTAGCCCAAAAGTGTTCCAATGGGGACGCCCAGCGAATAAAAGGCGAGGGCGCGAGCGCGCCGCGCTGGGTCCACATAGTCAACGATCAGCGAATGGGCGGCTGGCGTGCAACCTGCCTCGCCAATCCCGACCCCGATCCGCGCCAACAGGAGTTGTGTAAAGTTCGATGCAAGACCGCAAAGCGCCGTGAAACCGCTCCACACCGCCAAGGCCACCGAAATCACCTGAACACGATTTGCGCTGAAGCGATCAGCATAGCGCGCAATCGGGATGCCCAGGACTGTATAAACCACAGCAAACGCGAGACCGGTAAGCAGGCCAAGTTGCGTGTCCGAAAGGGCGAGGTCTTTCTTGATCGGCTCAGCCAGAATATTCACAATTTGGCGGTCAAGAAAGTTCAGGGTGTAGATAACAAGCAACAGCCAAAGGGCACCGTTCACGTAACTGGCGCTCAACGGCTGCGCCTCTGCTTTTGCAGCCTGGTCGGTCGCGCTCATTGGATCGGTCCTCACCTGTGCGCGACATGTAAAAGTGCAATCGCGCTATTTCGGCGGATGTTGAGGCAACACACGCCGGGGTGTCTAGCGTTGATGCTTACATCAGCTGCATGTTTTTGAGGCTCGACACCCCATCGCGACCAACGATCACGTAGTCGTGAATCAAAACCCCGACAGCCTTCGCCGCCGCCATGACATCCCGCGTTATTGCAATGTCGGCTGCTGAGGGTCTTGGGTCGCCGCTGGGATGGTTGTGAACAAGAATGGCCGCCGCCGCCCCAAGCTGCAACGCGCGCCTGGCCACTTCGCGGGGATACAAAGGGGCGTGGTCAATCGTGCCCTCGCCAAGCACCTCGTCTGCAATGAGATTGTTTTTCACGTCCAAGAACAACACGCGAAAACTCTCCCGCGACGCTTGCGCCATCGTGAGCCGGCAATAACTGATCAGCGCGCTCCATGAACTCAGTACAGCTCTTCGTTTAACTTCGCTGCGCTGCGCCCGTGCCAACAACGCGTGTGTTATCTTGATCTCAAGAGCAACCGACGGGCCCGCACCGGGCACGGACTTCAGCGCGTCTTCGTCGGCGCCCAGCACACCGGCAAGGTCTCCAAAGCGGGTCAGAAGGGCCTTTGCCAGCGGTTTTGTGTCCTGGCGTGGGGCAATGCGAAACAACGCCAATTCCAGCAGTTCATAATCTTCAAGCGCCTGAGAGCCCGCCTGCGTAAATCGCTCCCGCAGGCGCGTGCGGTGCCCAAGATAATGTGGCTTCTCCACCGAGACCTTGGCGGCTGGCATAGCCTCTGGGGCGGTGGTTTGCGCACGGGCACCTGCAAGCGGCACGGTCGCCGGAGCCCCGTTTGCCTCGAACAAAAAACGCGACGCATCTTCAACGGCAAGCCGCAGGATTTCTTGATCTTTGGTCCGTCGCGAAGGGCGCTTCGCGCCTGAACCGGCCATAACTACTCCACGGCCGAAGAGGCGTGCGGGGCGTGCAGGCCCGCCGGTGACAAGGTAAAGACCTCGCACCCATCGCTCGTCACGCCCACAGAGTGCTCATATTGAGCCGTTAACGCCTTATCCTTGGTCACCGCGGTCCAGCCGTCACCCAGGATCTTCACCGATGGAGAGCCCAAATTCACCATGGGTTCGATCGTAAACATCATGCCTTCGCGTAGCTCTTCGCCTTTGCCGGCTTTGCCGAAGTGCAGAATGTTCGGGGCATCGTGGAAGACCCGCCCCAAGCCATGCCCGCAGAAATCCCGCACGACACTGCATCGCTCGTTTTCGACATAACTTTGAATGGCATGACCAATATCGCCAAGAGTAGCGCCAGGCTGGACCGCCGCTATCCCACGATTTAGCGCCTCAAAGGTAACATCCATGAGGCGCATCGACTTTCGCTTCTGTGGCCCCACGCCGTACATGCGGCTGGTGTCGCCGTGCCACCCGTCAATGATCACGGTCACATCGATATTGATGATATCGCCATTGCGCAGCACGCGGGTGCCAGGAATGCCGTGGCAAACGACATGATTAACAGACGTGCAGATAGTGTGTTCGTAGCCGCGGTAGAACAGGCAAGCGGGCAGGGCACCGTGGTCGAGCACGAATTCGCGGGCCAGCGTGTCCAGCTCAAGCGTGCTCATGCCGTCTTTGACGTGCGCCCCAATCATGTCCAAACACGCCGCCGCGACCTGCCCTGCTTTGCGCATACCGGCAAACGCTTCGCCGTCGTAAATCTTGATTTGACCAGTGCGCCGGGCAGGCACCTGTGCGGCAGTCACAAAGTTCATGGGTGTCGTCTGTCCTGAAGGGCACGCGGCCCCGGTAAAGCCAAAGCGACCCCACTGTAACACACCTCAGGCAGGCGCGAAGCCCATCCGGCCTCAATTTGCCGCGAGTAAACTGCGGCATTAACGGCGTAGACGGGGTTCATTTGTCCTCATCCACTCACAGCTCAACCGCCAGTGAACCATCGAGGCGCATGCCAGCAGGCGACATTTCGCACTGTAGGGCGTGGAACGAGACACCGGCAGCCGCGGCCCGCAAAGCCGCCGCGGCGAAGGTAGGGTCTAGCTCGCGGGCAAGCGAAAATCGTTTGCAATCAGTTCTTTGCACGATAAAGACCACAGCTGCCCTGGCCCCACCGTCGACCATCGTTGCAAGCGCGTCCATGTGCTTGGAGCTGCGCGCGGCAACGCAATCTGGAAACTCCGCAAGGCCTGCCACACGGGAAAGATGGCAGTTCTTCACCTCCAGATAAAGCGGGGGCCCCTCGTCGGCCTCCAAGAGGAAGTCAACACGGCTGGCCTCGCCATAGGCCACCTCCGGTCGAAATCGCGCAAAGCCTTCAAATCCCGGCAGCGCACCTTTGGCTAGGGCTGCTTTGACCAGGCGATTGGGGATCATGGTGTCAACGCCAGCCCAGGAGCTCTGCGTTTCCACAAAGTGCAGCGTATGCCCCAACTTCCGACCAGGCTTGGCAACAGAAAGCCAGACCCGAGAGCCCGGCTCGCTCACCCCCAACATAGCCCCGGAGTTCGGGACATGCACAGTCACCACCTGCCCATCAGGGAGGATCACGTCCGCCAAGAAGCGCTTGTATCTGCGAATCAGGACAGCCGGCGTCAGGGGTGGCTGAAACTCTAAGTCCCATGGTTTCATGTGCTTTTTGATCCCGCACGAATTGGAAGTTTACCTCATCCGGACTGCCGAAACAGCATGCCAACGTCAAGGAAACCGAGATCCGGCAACGAGCTGGCAGACCACATTTATGCAAGCAAGAAGCAGAGACGCCACCGAGCCATGCGGGGGCTGACCGAGAGGCGCTATGCGTCGATGCAATACCTAAAGGTCCATCAAACCACCTTCCGCGTACAACCTTTCGAGTCCAACCACACAGCGTAGCTTTTCATCAAAAGCCCGCAGGTCCATAGAGACGCCATGAGCGATATCATTACTGTCACCGCCGCCGTGCTTCTCATTGGCGACGAGATTTTGTCCGGGCGCACACAGGACACAAACCTAAAGACAATCTCGACCTTTATCGCCCCCTTGGGCGTCCAGGTAAAAGAGGTCCGCGTTGTGCCCGATGAACCGGGCCGCATCGTCGAGGCGCTCAATGCGTTGCGTGTTGCGTACGACTATGTGCTGACGACTGGCGGAATTGGTCCGACCCATGACGACAAAACCGCCGATGCTGTCGCGGAAGCGTTTGGCGTGCCGATTGATGTCCGAGACGACGCCAAATCTATCCTGGTGGCTCATTACGGCGGCGAAGACAAATTGAACGAGGCGCGGCTGCGGATGGCGCGGATCCCACAGGGTTCCACGCTGATTGCAAATCCCGTTTCTAAGGCACCCGGCTTCCAGATTGACAACGTCTTTGTCATGGCCGGCGTCCCTTCTATTATGCGCGGCATGCTGGAAGACGTTGCTCCCAGATTGGTTGGCGGATCGGTGATGCAAAACGTCTCAATACGTTGCAAAGGCTTGCGAGAAGGAGACCTGGCTGCTGGCTTCGCCGAAATCGAGCAGCGACTGAAGAATGTCAGTCTTGGCTCATATCCGTGGTTCATTCCTGGCGGTGACTATGGCGTGCATCTTGTGGCCCGAAGCCAAGATCCTGAGGCCCTGGAGCGCGCGCGCGAAGAAATCACCGCGCTTGCGATCAGCCTTGGTGCGGTCCCAGAGCCCCAGAGCGACTAGTGCGAGCTGTTGGCCTACCCAACTTCGGCAAGGGCCGCGTGAATGGCTTGAACAACCACACTGCCTTCGCCGACTGCTGACGCCACCCGCTTCACCGAACTCGCCCGCACGTCACCCACGCTATAGATTCGTGGCCAACTTGTTTCATAGGCACTCGGCATCCGCTCCAGCGTCCAGCCTGCACGAACCAGCTGCGCAGGGGCAATCTCTGGTCCTGTGTGTATAAATCCGCTTTTGTCTTTACACAGAGTTTCCGGCAACCAGTCCGTATTCGGAGCGGCTCCAATAAACAGGAACACGAACGGAGTTTCCAAGACATTTGTCCCTGCTGGTGTCTGCGTCTTGATCCTCCGCAGCCGCAGGTCACAACCATCGAGCCTCTGGATATCACAGGCCGCATGCAAAACGACGTTTTGTGTTTCTTCCAGCCTGCGCACGAGATACTCGCTCATCGTGTCTCGGATGTCAGGGCGGCGGTAAAGCAGATGAACAGTCTTTGCCGTGCGGGCAAGATACATCGCCCCTTGGCCTGCTGAATTCCCAGCACCGACCACGGCAACTTCTGCGCCTGAACAGAGCTGGGCTTCCATTGGCGTAGCGCCGTAGAAAACACCGCGCCCTTCGAAGTGTTCCAGATTTTCCAGAGGCAAACGGCGGTATTCGACACCGGTGGCCAAAACCACCGCTTTTCCCATCACGCTGCGCCCGTCTTCCAGGCGCAGGCAGTACCCTTTGTCGATCTTTTCAATCTGCGAAACACGAGCAGGACCAGCAAGCCGCGCTCCAAATTTCTGCGCTTGAACGGCCGCGCGTTCGGCCAATTCTCGCCCGGAAATGCCGGTTGGGAAGCCAAGATAGTTTTCGATTTTGGAACTTGAGCCTGCTTGTCCGCCTGGTGCCTCAGCGTCGAGCGTAAGGACGCTTAACCCTTCGCTTGCCGCATATACAGACGCGGCCAGGCCAGCAGGCCCCGCGCCTACAACAATAACATCCGCGCACGCGCCGTTGGGCAAAAGGTCGAGGCCCAAAATCTCAGATAACTGAACGATGCTTGGCCGGACCCATCTCTCGCCGCGGCCGCGAAACACAACCGGCAAGTCGTCCCGCGTGATCCCTTTTTTGCCGAGGATTTCAAGCAGGGTAGGGTCTGAATCTGCGTCCATAAACGCAAACGGCATACCATGCTTGGAGAGCAAGTTGCGCAGCGCGAAGGTATCGCGATCGTAGGCGAGGCCAACAACGGTGATCGACGAACGGCCCAACTCCCGTGCCCTCGTCCGTCGAGCAATCATGGTGTTGATGAACAGATCCGAAAGGCGCGAGTTCTCCACCAACAAGCGCTGGAACCGCTCCTGCTTGATATGCAGGACTTCGCCCGCAATTGCCATGCGCGCGTTGGCCCAAACTGCCTGCCCGGTGAGGATCGCAACATCGCCAGGAAACTGGCCAGGCTCTAGCCAAGCGATGCGGCTCTCCTTGCCCTTTTCGTAAAGATAAACATCAAGCTGCCCTGACAAAACGACACAGCAGTCAACCCGCGTATCGCCCTCCTTGAACAAGACATCGCCCTCGCCGTGTTGGCGGATCTCACCAAACGGGGTAAGGGCCTCGACATCTTCTGGGGAAAGTCGAAGGTTGACCTCAGATGAGGGCGACGAAGGGGGAGAGCTGTTCATCCCCGTTACATAGGGGTTCACAGCGCACTTGTCTTGCACGGCAACCGAGTCCGGCAGCATAAGGCATTCGAACAACGCGGACGTGGCGAAACCGGTAGACGCAGCGGACTTAAAATCCGCTTCTGGCAACGGAGTGCGGGTTCGAGTCCCGCCGTCCGCACCACCCATCGAGGGGCCGAAATGGCCCCGCAAGTCTCCAGCCATGACCGGGGCGGCAAACTGGTCCGTACAGTATTTAGGGGGGCTGCGTTTCTGCGAGCGCTTCAGACGCGAAAACGCCGGCCGACAAAGCGATGGTGGCCGAACAGTTTTCCTGGGTGGAGCGGAGCCTCCGCGCAGAGCCTTGCCTCCATTGACGCGCAGTTTCGAAGGGAAGCGCTTGACGCCTTCAATGAGGCCGATGCGGCGGCACGTCTGCGCCGAGAAGAGCTAACGATCGCTGAGGACCGCAATTCCCGCGCGGTGTTGACAGCCCCGGTCTCTGGCCTGGTGCAACAGCTCCAGGTGCACATCGTGGGGGCGGTTCTGCGGGCTGCGGACAATCTCTTGGTGATCGTGCCCGATGGCTCGACACTGGTGGTGGATGCGATGGTCTTGAACCGTGGTGAGGAGGGCGAGAAGTCGATCTGGGGGATCGATTTCCCGACGAACGGCTTTGTGCGGGAAGGCCAAAGCGTGCGGGTCAAATTGGAAGCGTTTCCCTTCACCCGCTACGGCGTCGTCGATGGCCGCCTCACATTTCTAAGCCGCATGAAGACCGACCATACATACTCGTGATTGACCGAGATGGGACCCGCGAATTCTTTTCCGTTGAGGAAATTCAGTTTGATCAACCCGCAGTGACCTTACTGACCTGCCCCCGGAATTTCGGACCAAAACTTGCTTGAAAGTCGGCCTTCTGG